>NC_013171.1:0-600000 GCF_000024105.1 Anaerococcus prevotii DSM 20548
TTAGCTGTGTAAAAGTATATGTAAAACTATGTTTTTTGCGATATTTTAACTTTTTTTGTGGATAAGATCTAAGTTAGTAAAATTTTTCCTAGGATTTGTCCCTATAAAGCCTAAAATTTAGCAAAAAGAATTATCAACACAAAAGTTATCCACAAGTTATCCCACTTTTGGGGATAAGTTCTTTTTTCTCGATAAGATTTTAATATTTTAAGCTTTATCCCTTGTGTATAACTTTAGAAGGAAGGTAGTATGGATGACGAATCTAGAATACATTACAGATGAATTAAAAAATGAAATGAAAATGCATGTAACCGATACTCAGCAATTCGATACATGGATTAGCATTCTAAAGCCCCTAAATTTATATAGCGAGACCCTCTATCTAGAAGTTCCCAAAAAGGATACCCTCTTTATCTATGACAAAATCTGGGTTCCTCAACTTCAGCTTGCTCTTGATAATATAAAGGATAAGACAGGAAAAGACCTTAAGGTTTCTGTTATTGCAAAAGATTCCGACGATTACAACAAGGTCTTAACCCTAGGCAAGGACTATGATCCCAATGGTCAGATGCGAATAAGTAAGGTCAATTCATTTCCTAGACCCCAACTTGAAGAAGAAAATATATTTGCAAATTTCGTTGAAGGTAAGTCCAACCAGTACGCTTTGGGAGTTAGCCAGGCTGTAGCGGAAAATATTTCAAATAAGTCCCAAGCTAGACTCTACAATCCCCTATTCATTTACGGGGAAAGCGGCCTAGGCAAGACCCACTTGATGCAGGCTATTGCCCATGAGATTTTAGATAATAGAGATGATGCCTATGTGATGTATCTATCAAGTGAGAAATTTACAAATGAAATGATATCTGCCCTTAGGTCAACCAAAAACGAGAAGTTCAGAGAAAAATACAGGTCAGTTGATATCCTTCTTATAGATGATATCCAATTCATTGCCGGAAAAGAAGGAACCCAGGAGGAGTTCTTCCACACCTTTAACGACCTTTACAATACAGGCAAGCAAATAGTAATATCATCTGATAGGCCACCAAAAGAAATAAAGCACTTAGAGAATAGGTTGATTTCAAGGTTTTCTTGGGGAATTATAGTTGATATTGGAAAGCCTGACTTTGAGACAAGAGTTGCAATCTTACAGAAAAAACTCGACCAGTTAGGAGCTTATATAGACAATAATATTCTCTTTTATATAGCAGAAAATATAGATACAAATATAAGAGACCTCGAAGGAGCCTTGTCTACTGCCATAGCCTATGCCAAAAGCGATAATAGAGAAGTAGTAACCATGGAAGATGCCATAAAGGGAGTTGCTACTAGAGTAAAGGATAAGAAAAAACACGTAGGTATAGATGATATACAAAAGTACGTGGCTGATAAATATGGAATCAAACTATCTGATATAAAGGGAAAATCTAGGAAAAAAGAAATTGTAAATCCTAGACAAATAGCTATGTTCCTATCAAGAGAAATCTTGGAAGATTCACTAGTAACAATCTCTAACGCCTTTGACAGAGACCATACAACTGTCATGCACGGCATTGATAAGATTCAAAAACAAATTGAAGAAGACGATAACTTCAAAGAAGAAATTGATACTCTTTTGAAGGAGATCACAGAGTAGATTGTTTATAAGCCTGTGGATAAGTTTGTTGATAAGTCAAAAGTTTTTATCTACGAACTTTATCTTGTGGAAAGTGTGGAAAACTAGGGGTTTTATCCTTTAATTATGCCCAAGTTATCAATAGACATATTCGGCTTAATATAGCCTTTATATAAACTTATCCACATTTATACAGGCCCTACTAATAATACTACTAAGTATATATAATAAGTTAAGGAGTAACCATGAAATTTAAAATCAACCAGCAAGATTTAATGAACGCTATTACCATTGCTATGAAAGCAGTCTCAAAGAGTACCAATATACAGATACATGAATTAATATACTTTGAGTGTTCTGCTAGCTCTCTTTCACTAAGAGCCTTTGATGGAGAAATATCTATAAAAACAAAAGTTGATGCCGTAGTAGATGAAGAAGGAGAAATGGCAGTAAAGGCGAGTCTAATCTCCAATATAGTAAGAAAACTTCCAAACGACATAGTTATAATAGAAAACAAAAATGGCAAGATCTCTATCAAATGTTCATCTTCAAGCTTTAACCTCATAGCCTTCGACTATTATGATAAAAATGATATTAACATTCCAGAAACTAAGCCAATAGAAATAGCTAATGATATCCTCAAAAGATCCATAGGCCAGACCGAGTTTGCTACAAGTCTAGATGAGACCAAGCTTGCTCTAACAGGAATATTATTTGAACTAAAAGAAGGATACGTCAATATGGTGGCTCTCGATGGCTACAGGGTTTCCCTAAAGAAGATAAAACTCGATTATCCAACAGACTATGAGGATAGTGAATATATCATACCTAAGAGGTCCCTACTAGAATGGTCTAGGATTGTTTCAGATGATTTGACAACTAAGCTATACAAGAATGAAAATGACCTAATATTTACAAGCGGTAGCACTACCATGCAATGCAAGGTAATTGATAAAAACTTTATCGACTATAGAAATATAATAAATGATATTTCTGAAACTAGCGTTATTCTAGACAAAAGAGACTTGATCAATTCCCTAGATCGTGCCCAAGTCTTATCAGATCCAGGTAGGGCGAACCTTATTAAAATCGAGCTTTCAGATAATGTTATGCTTATAAAGTCAAACTCAGAGATAGGGGATGTCAGGGAAGCTATAGATGTAGAGCAAAAGGGAAATGATCTGGAGATAGCTTTTAATGCTAGATATATGCAAGAAGGGGTAAAGGCTTGTGATTCATCAAAGATAAAGCTAAACTTCAAATCATCCCTAAATCCATGCCTAATATATCCAGAAAACTCAAGCTACGAAGATGAGGACTTTACCTACCTAGTTCTTCCAGTAAGACTTGCGAATTGAGGTAGTTATGGAAAAAATTGAATTTGAAAGTGAAGAGATAAAATTAAAAGATTTACTAAAGGCGACTAATATTATCCCTACAGGAGGTCTTGCCAAAGTTATAATCAAAGAAGAAGGGGTCCTATTAAATGGATCTCCTTGCTTTGTGGCAGGAAAAAAGCTCCACAAAGGAGATACAGTCGAATTTGATGATTTTTCGATTACAATTGTATAATGCGGATCAAAGATTTAAAGTTAAATAATTTTAGAAATTATTTTTATGAAAATGTAGAATTTAACAAGGACTCCAATATCTTCATTGGGGATAATGCCCAGGGGAAGACCAATCTTTTAGAAAGTGTCTATTATTTGGCTAACGCTTCAAGCTTTAAGAAGATTAGGGATAAGGATATAGTAAGGTTTGGCCAAAGCCAGATGAAGCTTGCTGGCACTATAAGAAAGGGCAGGTCTTTTAAGGAAGTTTTCATAGAAGTAAAGGATAATGATAAGAGTATTTTCGTAAATGGAGTAAAATATGATAGGAGGAAAGATTTAAGATCTCTTTTCAAGATTGTCTTATTTACTCCAGAAGATCTTGGAATAATTAAGGATGGGCCAAATCGTAGGAGAGATTTAATCGATGAAATCATAGAAGAAATTGATTTATCCTATAAGGCCAACAAAAGAGATTACGATAAGATTCTCTATCAAAGAAATAAGCTTTTGAAAAAACAAAAAGCTCCCTACTTTAAAGAACAACTAGAGGCTTTCGATAAGTCTCTTACAAAGCTTTCATACAAGATATATAAGACTAGGGATAAATTTATTAAAATTGTTGATAAATTTGCTAGTGAATTTCACTCATCTCTAACAGAGAATAAGGAAGAGTTAAAACTAAGCTATAAGGCTGATATTGAAGCTAAAAGTCTCACAGAATATGAGGAAGTTTTTAGGTCGGCGAGAGACTTAGATTTTAAATACCTTACTAGCCAAAGAGGAATCCATAGGGATGAGATTGAAATAAGTATAAATGGTAAAAATACCAAAAGCTTTGCTTCTCAAGGTCAACAGCGTTCAGCTATCTTAAACATTAGACTTGCGGAAGTAAGGTTGATTAAGGAAGTGACAGGAGATGAGGCTGTCATTTTGTTTGACGATGTCTTTTCAGAGCTAGATGAGAAAAGGTCTATGTTTTTGTTAGAAAACCTCAAGGGCTTTCAGACAATAATAACTGCAACCAATACCAAGAGTTTGGAGTATGTAGATAGGGAAAAGATTTCATATATCTTAGATGGAAAGATTAGAAAGGAATAGTATGCAAGATAACAATTATGATGCTGGCAATATCAGGGTCTTGGAAGGACTAGAACCAGTTAGACTAAGACCGGGTATGTATATAGGTTCGACCAGCGAAAAGGGACTTCACCACTTAGTTTACGAAGTCGTTGACAACTCTGTAGATGAAGCCTTGGCAGGTCGTTGCGACTACATAAAAGTAACAGTAACAAAAGATAATGTAATAAAAGTCGAGGATGACGGTTCAGGAATTCCAGTAAAAGAGCACCCTACAACTCACAAATCGACCCTTGAGACAGTCCTTACAGTATTGCACGCTGGTGGTAAGTTTGACGACTCTGCCTATCAGTTTTCGGGAGGACTTCACGGTGTAGGTGTCTCTGTAGTAAACGCCCTAAGTGAATACCTAATAGCAGAGGTCAAAAGAGATGGTCACATTTACAAGATGACTTTTGCCAAGGGAGAAGTCACCAGCGATTTGGAAATTATTGGAGATACGGATGAGACCGGTACAACTATAACATTTAAGCCAGATGGAGAGATTTTCGATACAACAATATTTGATAGGAAAACTTTAGAAAATAGGTTCAGGGAAATGGCCTTCCTCAATAAGGGAGTAGAAATAATCCTTGAAGATGAGAGAGATGACTTTTCCGAAAGCTTCAAATATGAGGGTGGAATCAAGGAATTTGTAACATATCTTAATAGAAATAAGACTCCAATTATGGAGCAAGTTCCTCACTTCGATGGCATGCAAGAAGATATAGAAGTAGAAGTAAGCTTCCAATATACAGATGGTTACAGCGAAAATATCCTAACCTATGCCAACAATATCCACACACCAGAAGGCGGAACCCACCTATCAGGCTTTAGGTCAGCCCTTACAAGAACAGTAAATGATTACGCTAGAAACTTTAAGTTCCTAAAAGAAAATGACGAAAACCTTCAAGGTGACGACATAAGAGAAGGAATTACTGCTGTAGTTTCTATCAAAATATCAGACCCACAATTTGAAGGACAAACCAAGGCTAAACTTGGAAACTCAGAGGTTAGAGGAGCGGTAGATACCTTCGTTAGCCAGAGACTTCAAGCTTATCTAGAAGAAAATCCAAAGCCTGCCAAAAATATAATAGAAAAGGCCCTAGCATCCAGAAGAGCAAGGGAGGCTGCAAGAAAGGCAAGAGACTTAACTAGGAAAAGATCAATTCTAGATTCTACAACTCTTCCAGGAAAACTTGCGGATTGCCAATCAACCGATCTTTCCGAAAATGAAATTTTCATAGTCGAGGGTAATTCTGCGGGAGGATCTGCTAAGGGTGGAAGAGATAACAGGATTCAAGCCATTCTTCCCTTAAGAGGAAAAATCATGAATGTAGAAAAGGCTAATCTCGATAGAATCCTAAACTCAGAAGAAATTAAGGCTATGATTACAGCCTTCGGCACAGGAATAGGCAAGGAATTTGATATATCTAAACTCCGCTACGGCAAGATTATAATCATGACCGATGCCGACGTCGATGGTGCCCATATCAGAACCCTTCTTTTGACCTTCTTCTACAGGTACATGAAGCCACTAATAGATGAAGGCCATGTATACGTTGCCCAACCACCTTTATATAAGATCAGTCACGGCAGAAATGAACGCTATGTATATACAGACGCCGAAAGAGACAAGGTCCTTAAGGAACTTAATGTAGATAATTACAAAATAAACAGATATAAGGGTCTTGGTGAGATGAATGCAGATCAACTATGGGATACTACAATGGATCCAGATCACAGGGTTCTTCTAAGAGTAAATGAAGACCTAGATTCAACTAGTACAGATGATACTTTCTCACTTCTAATGGGAGAGAAGGTAGAACCAAGACGTAACTTTATCCAAGAAAACGCCAAGTACGTATCAAATATTGACGTATAGGAGGCAAAATGATAGAAGATAACAATATTATTAATGTAGACCTAGAAAAGAAGATGAAGGACTCCTATCTCGAATACTCCATGAGTGTAATCGTATCTAGGGCCCTTCCAGATGTAAGAGATGGTCTAAAACCAGTTCATAGAAGAATCCTCTACGGGATGGAAGGCCTAGGACTTGATCCAAATAAGCCTACTAGGAAATCCGCTAGGGTAGTCGGTGATGTAATGGGTAAATACCATCCTCACGGTGATAGTGCCATCTACGATGCCTTGGTAAGACTTGCCCAGGACTTCTCAACCAGATATCCTTTGGCCCAGGGTCAAGGTAACTTTGGTTCAATAGACGGAGATGACGCAGCTGCTATGCGTTATACAGAAGTTAGGATGAGCAAGATCGCCAAGGAGATGCTAAGAGATATCAACAAGGATACGGTCGACTTTATGCCAAACTTCGACGAAGAGGAATTGGAACCAGTTGTCCTTCCTTCAAGATTTCCTAATCTTCTTGTAAATGGATCAAATGGTATAGCTGTAGGTATGGCTACAAATATGGCTCCTCACAATCTAGGAGAGTCAATTGATGCTTGTATAGCCTATATGAAAGATCCTGAAATCTCTATTGAGGATCTAAACAAAATAATACCAGGACCAGACTTTCCAACAGGAGCCTACATCCTCGGTAAAGCAGGAATAAAGGATGCCTATAGTACAGGACGAGGCAAGGTAAAGCTCCGTGCTGTTTGTAAAATCGAACCCTTCAAGAAAAATAGGGAAAGAATAGTAATCACAGAAATTCCTTACCAGGTAAACAAGTCAAGGCTAATAGAAAAGATAGCAGACCTTGTTAAAGATAAGAGAATCGATGGCATATCTGATATTAGGGATGAGTCAGACAGAAAGGGAATGAGGATTGTAATAGAGATCAAAAGAGACTCTAATGCCAATATCGTCCTCAACAATCTCTACAAATATACCCAACTTGAGACAACATTTGGAATAATAAACCTAGCCCTAGTAGATGGGGTGCCTAAGGTTTTAAATCTCAAGGAATTAATCGAATACTATATCGAACATCAAAAGGATGTAGTAACTAGAAGGACAAGCTTCGACCTATCCAAGGCTAAGGCTAGAAAACACATTGTAGAAGGTCTTATAATAGCAATCGATAATATCGATGAAATAATAAGAATAATTAGATCTTCTTATGATAACGACGAGATCAAGAAAATATTCTTTGAAAAATTCGGCCTTACAGATAAGCAATCTCAAGCTATCCTCGATATGCAACTTAAAAGACTATCAGGACTTGAAATTGACAAGTTAAATGCTGAAAACAAAGAGCTAGAAGAGACTATAGCATACCTTCTTTCTATCCTAAATTCAGAAGAAAACCTCCTCAATCTAATAATCGATGAGATGGAAGAGATAAAAGAGAAATTCTCTGATGACAGAAGAAGCAAGATTATTCCAGATGAGGGTGAAATCGACATAGAAGAGCTAATCGAAAAAGAAGATGTCCTCCTTACCCTAACTAAAGATGGCTACATCAAAAGACTCCCTATAGATACCTACAAGGTCCAAAATAGGGGTGGCAAGGGAATAGCAGCAGGCAATACCAAAGAGGGAGACTTTATCAAGAAGATAAAGACAACCAACACCCACGAGGACCTCTTATTCTTCACCTCCTTCGGTAAGGTCTACTCCCTAAAGACCTACGAAGTCCCAGAAGGAAGCCGCCAATCAAGAGGAATTGCAATTATCAATATCCTAAAGCTTGAATCTGGAGAAAAAATTACAGAAATGATGACCCTATCCGAACTAAACAAGGATAGCCAAATAGTCCTTCAAACCAAAATGGGTACAATCAAGAAAACTGATGCCGAAAACTTCACAAATATTAGGAAAAATGGAATCATAGCCATCTCCCTCAAAGAATACGATAGGCTAATCTCAGTTAGACAAATAGATAAGGAAGAAGAGTTAATCATATCAACTAAAAATGGTATGACCATCCAATTTAACTCAGCTGACCTTAGATCTATGGGAAGAATCGCCCAAGGTGTAAGGGCAATCAAGCTCGACAAGGACGATGAAGTTGTATCTATGAATATAAAAGGCGATGAGACCTATCTGCTTGTAGTAACAGAAAACGCCTACGGCAAGAAGACCTCCTTTAACAATTTCAAAAATCAAAATAGGGGTGGCAAGGGTGTCAAATGCCACAAGGTTACAGAAAAAACAGGAAAAATCATAGATACTTTACCAGTAGACCTAGATAATGATATAATGATGGTATCCCTATCAGGTGATATGATAAGATTAAATGTAAGGGACATATCTATAACAGGCAGAAACACAGTAGGTGTCAAGCTTAAAAACCTTACAGATGAAAATGACAGGATTGTTTCAGTAACTAAATATAGCACTTTGGAAGAAGAGGAAGAAGATGTTTAAGGCAAATATAACAGAAGAAAAGGACAAATTAGTGCTAGATCTATCTGGAGATCTCGATGTATATTCAGAAGAAGAGTTCAAATCTCTTATAGAAGATGAAATAGAAACTGTGAACAAAGATATATTAATAGATATCAAAAATCTTGACTATCTCGACTCAACAGGTCTTGGTATGTTTATGAGAATATATAAGATAAATGAGGAAAGAGGAAAAAAAGTAAAGATAATCAACCCAAAAGAAAATATCTTAAAGCTTTTCAAGATTACAGATCTTACAGAAATATTTGAGATGGTGTAATATGGAAAAAATAAGCATTAAAATTCCTGCAAATAGCCTCTATATCAAATCCTTGAGGCTCTTTGCAGCAAGCCTTGCCTCAGATTTGGGCTTTAATATAGAAGAAGTCGAAGATATAAGAGTAGTAGTATCTGAGGCAGTAAATTACAAGCTAAACGAAGAAGACATCACAATAAACTTCTATGCAGAAGAGAAAAATCTCAAGGTAGAAGTAATAGGAAAGGACAGAGAGCTTGAGCCAAGAGCCCTTTCTATGAGAGACCTAATCCTAGAAGAATTATGTGATGAACTAACAATCGAAGATGAAAAGATTCTACTAACAATAAGGGCAGAATAATGTCTAAGTCAAGCAAACAAGAGCACAAAGAGGCCATTCAAGAAAAATTCGAAGAGTATTACCAAACTCGCGACTTAAAACTTAGGGATGAGCTTATCAAAGAGCATATGTATATAGTCGATATCCTATCCAACAAATACGTGGGAAAGGGAATCGAAAAAGATGATCTCTACCAAGTCGCAAGCTTAGGCTTGATCTACGCTGTAGAAAGATACGACCCAACCAAGGGTTATGCCTTCTCATCCTTTGCAACCCCAACCATAATGGGAGAGCTTAAGAGATACTTCAGGGATAAGGGCTGGGTAATAAGAGTTCCTCGAAGGATCCAGAATCTTTACAAAAAGATCAATACAGCCAAGAAAATCCTCCCTCAAGAGCTTCAAAGAACCCCAACCATAGCCGACATCGCTGACTATTTGGGAGAAGATGAGGAGACAATACTCGAGACTATGGAAGCAAGCAAGGTCTATACTCCTCAATCCTTGGACATGAAATATCAGGTCCAAAAGGGAGAAAACGCCATCGACTTATCGGATATGATTGGAGAAGAAGATAAGAACTTCGACTCAATCGAGCTAAAAGATTTAATTGATAAGTCCAAAGAAAGACTAAACGACCTAGAAAAAGAAATCCTAGAACTCAGATACTACGAAGGAAGAACCCAGGTAGACATAGCAAATACCTTGGACATAAGCCAGATGACAGTATCAAGAATTGAGAAAAAAATATTACAAAAATTCAGCATAGAATTAGAAAAGATGAAATAAGGATCTCGCTTAAGCGGGGTTCTTTTTCTTTGCCTTGTAACATATGTTACTGATTATTATTATCAATAGTTATATAATAAAATTAGTTAAAGATATGGAGGCAAGTATGAAAATTGATATAAATAAAACAGTTTTTGATTTAATAGAAGAAAATCCAGAACTTAAGGATATACTAATAGAAATAGGATTTAAGGGCCTAGAGAACCCACTCTTGCTTAAAAGTATGGGTAAGAAGACATCACTTAAAAGGGGAGCGAGCCTCATGGGCATAGAAAATCTAGAAGACAAGCTAGAAAAGAATGGCTACGAAGTATGCGACTCTTCAAATGACCCAGAAGTAAGAAGGAGAAAAGAACTTATCAAATCTTACATCACAAGACTTTCTGAAGGAGAGGACCTAGAAAAGGTAAGGAAAGATTTCAAAGAAAACTTCCAAGGAGTCTCATCATCAGAGATAATGGATGCAGAAGAAGAACTCCTACAATCTGGAATAGATAAGGACGAAGTAAGAAAGCTTTGCGATGTCCACTCTGCCCTCTTCCATGGTATGACCCACAAGGAAAATAGCGAGGGAAGAAGTATAGATCCCTTTATATCTTATATGGAAAGAGAAAACGATAAGATAAAAGAAATCATAAAAAGAGCCAAAGAAGACAAAGACTACGATAAGCTAATGGCTATAGGAAGTCACTACAAGAAAAAGGGAGATTTAATCTATCCCCTCCTTAAAGTAAAATACAATAAACCAGGCCCATCAGATGTGATGTGGGCTGTAGATATAGAAATAGCTAAGGCTATTAGAAAGGCTATAAAGAAAAAAGACGAGAAAGCCCTAGACGAAGCCATCCAAAGGGCAGAAGAGATGACCTATAAGGAAGATAACATCCTCTATCCCCTCTTAGAAGAAAATGTAAAAAAAGAAGACCTAGACCTACTCTACAAGGACCTAAAAGACTACGACCACTCCCTAATCTCATACGAAGAAATAGAAAATAAAGAAAAAGAAAGCAAAGAAGAAGCAGGCTTTGTTACTTTCAAGAAAGGCAAATTAAGCTACGATCAAATCGAAGCAATATTTGACACAATGGATGTAGAAATCACCTTTGTCGATGATAAGGACATAAACACCTACTTCAACGACCATGAGGGAAGTAAGGTCTTCAAAAGACCAGAAAGCGCCCTAGGCCGCCCAGTATATTCCTGCCACCCACCCAAGGTAGAGCCTATAGTAAGGGGACTAATCAAGGACTTTAAAGAAGGTAAAAGAGACGAGTTCAGACTAGTTAGACCTATAGGAGGCAAAGATACGGCAATTACTTACTATGCTGTAAGAGATAAAGAAGGAAACTACAAGGGAGTTATGGAAGTCGTTCAAGACTTAAGCTTCTATAGGGAACATCTTACAAAATAGAATAAAATTTTGGTATTTTTAAATCTTCCAACTAGTGTGTAGCTAAGCGGGAGATTTTTTATTTTAGGGAGAGAAGGAATAAACTTAACTGTAAATAAAATACTTTTGAAAAGGGTATAGATGGACTAAAACAGGAGGAGATTTGATGGAAGTTTTTAATTTATTTGATCATATAAGGTTTTCTGACCTAGAAGAAGTTGAGGAGGGAATTTTTGAAAATGAGAAGGTCAGGGCCCTCAGGACCATGTCCCTCAATCAAGTGACAGACTTTATGATTCAAGATGAGGATGAGTTTGTTATTCTTATGGATGGATTTGCTTCAATAGAAACAGAATCAGAAATAGTAAGAATGAAAAAGGGAGATTTTCTCTTTATCCCCAAGGGCTTAAGGCACAGGGTTATAGACCAGGATAAGGCCCTTTGGTTTTGTCTTTTCGTAAAATAAAAGCCCGAGCTGGGACTCGGGCCGGTAGGATTATTCACCAGGATACATTGTAGATGAGCCTGGATACATTTTTGCTAGTTCGTTTATGATTAGACCTATGTCACCGTAGCCTGTTTCTTCTAGGATTTTTTGGCCACGACTTGCTGCTAGATCTATGTCTTCATTAGTCATTTGAGCTACTACATCAGGGTCGAATTCGTAAAGTTCTACTAGGCTTTTCTTAAATTCATCGTAGTCGCTTTGGTTTTGGGAGAATTTCTCTACATTTTGACTAGAATTTTGTGCTTTTACATCATTAGTAGAGTTTTCGTTTTTGTCGAAATTATTCTTGCCGACACTTTCTATATAATCATTGTAGAGACCTTCTGGGTTTTTGTCATAGGCTTTCTTGAAGGCTTCTTCAAGCTTTTTGTCAGACATCTTGTCTATTTCTGCTTGATCGTAGCCGAGATTTGCTATGAATTTTCTTTCGTCAGCATACTTATCTGTAACCTTGTCAGTGCTTTTTGGCCAGTTGTACAAGTCTTCTATGGAGTCTAGTGGGAATTTGTTTGAGTATTCTCTATAGTCTTTGGCAAGCTCTTGGAAGAAGAAGTCCTTCACATCCCAGTAGCCTGTCTTATCGCTTGCAGCCTTGGCACGGAGATAGTATTCCTTGATGTCATCGTCTGTCAATTCGTCGAGGACTTCTGGGTCAAATTCTCCTATATCTGTTATATATTTTCTGATGTCGTCGTAGTTAATGTTTGCGAGTGCATCTTCTACATTTTTGTCAGAACTATCATCCTTCTTATCCTTGCTTTCTGCATCCTCGTCCTTGTCATCTATCAAGTCAGAGTTATTGTTGCTTTCCTTTTCTTCAGCTAGTGCATTTTCTATTGTTTTCTCTGATACATTTCCCTTCTTGGATCCTTCCAAGTTTTGGCATGAACTTAGAGCTAGGATAAGGGCAAATGCTAAAATTATATTTCTTTTTTTCATATATCCCTCCGTTTTTAATATGATACCCTTTTTGCTTATTTTTAATAATTGTACTAGTTTTTTGGGAAAAATTTATCTTTTTTGAGAAAATCCTTCTTATTTTTTGAAAAATCAAGAAAATTTGTAACCTTTTTGTTGCAATTTTGATTGAAATAGTCTATAATATTCATGAAATACTAAAATACAGGAAAAATAGCCAAATACTATAGATTATTTGTAATTAATTTGTAATTAAAATTTTATGGAAGAGGTAGAGATGAAGAAGGTAAATAAAACAATACTGTTAGCATCAACATTGTTTATATCTCAGGCAATTATGTCAGGAACATATTCATATGCAGAGGAAGATTATAAACTAGATGTTGATGAGAGCTTATCAGAAGATATTGGAGAAAAAGAAGCATCAACTAGTGCAGAAGATAATTCAATAGCAACATACGATGAGGACAACCTTGATAGAATCCTATCTGACTTAGAAGAGATGGGATATGCCAATACAAGCGAGAAAGAGCTTGAAGCTTCTAGCGAAGAAGATAAGGCGAAGGAGTCTGGGGAAAAGGAACTTGCTCCTGAACAAGAAATCCCACTCAAGGAGATTTCTGGAGATAAGGGACCAGCTGATGACCAAAATGCTAAGGAAGATACTTCTAAGGATATCATCTATTATGATAATTCTAGTCTTGATGATATATATAAGGAAGTTGAGGCCCACGAAGCTAATACATCTACATCAGACAGGGGAAATTCTTCCGAAGGTAGATCAGCAAGTAAGTCTGATTGGTATGAGGAAGATTCCAAAGTATACCACAAGGATAGCCAAGGAAATCTAAGCAAGGGTCTTTCCGAGATAGATGGCAAGAAATACTACTTTGCAAATGATGGAAGCCTTCAAACAAACAAAAAAGTCCTTACAAATGACTCCTATTACGAAGCAAGCGATAGGGGCATCCTAAGCACAAAAGCTAATGCTTGGGTCAAAGTAAATGGCAAGACATATCGTACAGATGAGAATGGAAAAATCTATAAGGGTCTTACTAAAGTTGGAAATGACTACTATAACTTCGATGGAAATGGAGTACTTACAACAGACTTCAAGGAAATAAAAGACGGAAAGTTATATATAAGTAATAAGGATGGCAAAATTACAAATCCTAAGAACTTCTGGGTTGCAATAGATGGTAAGACCTATAGAAGTGGCGATGATGGAAAACTTGTAAGAGGTGCTCGTAATATAGGCAAATACACCTATGTCTTCGACAAAGATGGTGTTATGGCCCAAAATAAGGGAATAATGTCTGCAGGTAGGTTCTACAAGACAGACAAGAGGGGAGTTGCTACAAATCCAAAGAACGCTTGGTTTGACTATAATGGCAACAAATACCACACCAATGTCAATGGTTATGTCCAAGAAGGTGTTTGGGAAATAGATGGAAATTATTATTACTTCACATCAAATGGCCTTCAAAAAAACACAGAGGTGACTCAAGGTGGAGTAACCTACAAGGTTGATGGAAATGGTCTTGCAAAGCCAGTAGATAACAACATCAAAGGCTCAAAGAACCTCGATAAGGCTATGGAGTGGATGTTTACAGCAAGAAGAGCTGGCCTAACATATGATATGCACTGGAAAAATAGAAACTCTGACTGGGCAGCAGATTGCTCATCAGCAGTTTATAGGTCTCTAATCTACGGAGGCTTCCTAAAACAAGGTTCAGCCGTAGGAAATACAGAAACCCTCTTCAAACTTGGAGCAGCAGGCAAGGTAATGTATGAGATCTCTGAAAGCGAGATAAGATACGGAGATATATTCGTATCAGGAAGACCTGGGGCAAGTGCAGGAGCTGCTGGTCACACAGGCTTTATCCTAAACAGAGCAAATGATACAATAATCCACATGTCCTACGGCCAAGACGGAATAGCTGTTACTCCTAGAAAAGGATACATGGGAGATTCTTCTGGTCTACCAGTAAGATACTACAGACTTGTGGGAGCAGATTCAGACAGACTATACGAAAACAAAAAATAAAATCTAAGGAGTTCTACTTAATAGAAGTAGATCTCTTTTTTATTTATAAAATTTAATTTTAAAAAATACATAATTTATTTTAAGATAAGGTACTTTGAGAGATTTGGAAAATCTTTATGCGAATAATGAATGAATAAATTAGCCTCAGGAATAGATTGTGAGATTGGAGAAAGGTCTTTATAACAATAATCCTTTATAAGACACCAGCAAAAATCTGATAAAGCAAATTAATACTTATACACAAATCTTTGACTAAAATGAATAAAAAAGGTAGAGTGTAAACAATTTCACAAATATAAATAAGGAAGGTTAGTATGAAGATTAAAAAAGTTTACTCATCTCTAATGGCCCTAGGACTCGTCCTAACACTTACAGCTTGTGGATCTAGCACAGATTCAACCAAGGGTGGAGCGGAGTCAAAGATCGAAAATGAAGAGGCTAACAAAGCTACAGACTCTAAAAATGCCTCAGAGACTCCGGAAGATTTTGACAAGCAAACTTCTGATGACACCATAGTTATGGGAGTTGATTCCTTAAATGGAGACTTCATCCAAGGCTATGCCAATGATGGAAATGACGTAAAGGTAAGAAGATTCATGGGTATAGAAGGAAACAATGGCTATGATTGCTATGTCCAAGACGAGGAAGGTAAGTTTCAAACAAACACAGCTGCCCTTGAAAAAGACCCTGAAGTAAAGATTAACGAAGATGGATCAAGGACAACAACTTATACCATAAAGAAAGACCTAAAATGGTCAGATGGAGAACCTATCACAGCTGATGATTATATATTTGGAATCCTCCTAGAATCAGATAAGGACTTTAACCCACTAACAGCATCTATGAATATAGGAGCAGACTCACTCTTAGGCTACAAGGCCTTCAAAAATGGGGAGACTGATAGTTTTGAAGGAATCGAAAAACACGACGACTATAGCTTTAGCCTAACAGTAGATTCTTCCCAACTACCATATTTTGAAGTAGAAGTCCTATCAAATGCAGGCCCTAGCCCAATGCACTATATAGGAGAAAACCTAGCTGTTTCAGAAGATGGCAAGAAGCTTGTAGTTAAGGAAGGCTATGAAGTCACAGATAAGGATAGAGACGACTACAAGAAATCTATAGACAAGCAAATAGAAATCCTAAAAGAAGGCTTCGAAGAAGATAGTGAAGGCCTTGATAAGGAAAGTGACGAATACAAGGAAGCCAAAGCTGACTTAGATAGCAAAGTAGGAGATCTTGAATCTCGTAAAGAGGGAGATGTAGATCCAACTAGATTACTAATAGAAGAAGCTATGATTAAGCTTACAAGTGATTACAGGTTTAACCCTAAGGTTACCTGTGGACCATACAAGTTTGACAAGTTCGAAAACAACATGGTTAGACTTGACCTTAACGAAAACTACCAAGGAAACTTCAAGGGAGATAAGGCAAGTATTCCTCACATCATAGTTCAATTGGTAAACAAAAACATAGGACCAGACCTTCTAGAAAATGGAGATATAGACATTTGGGAAGGCGAAACTGACGGATCAAAGATCGACCAACTCAAAAAAGCAGCAGACGATGGCAAAATCCAAGTAGGCTCTTACGAAAGAAATGGTTACGGAAACCTAACCTTCCTAGTAGACAGGGGAGCAACCCAATACAAGGAGGTAAGACAAGCTATAGCAAGCCTAATGGATAGGAACGAATTTGTTCAATCATTCTTGGGTGGCTACGGTGTTGTAACCAACGGTATGTACGGTACAAGCCAATGGATGTATAAGGAAAGAGGAGCAGACGTCGAAGGAAAATTGGTAAATTGGGTTCTAAATATCGACAAGGCAAATGAACTTCTTGACAAGACTCCTTTCAAGTTCGAAGCTGATGGAAAAACTCCTTGGGATAAGAACAAGGCTCTTGAAGAATTTAACAAAAACCAAGAAGGCTTCGACTATTATAGATATGATGAAAACGGAAATAAGCTTGTTGTAAACCAATATGGGGCAGAACAATCTCCAATTACAACCCTAATATCCAACCAACTTCCTCCAAATGCCAAGCAAGCTGGAATGGAATATAACGTGACAAGTGGATCCTTCTCAACCCTAATAGACCTCTATACCTTCCCTAAGGAAGATGCGGAATATACAGCCTTCTCAATGGCATCAGATTTTGCTACACCATTTGATCCATGGCTATACTATTCAAAGGAAGGTCCATTTAATAGAAATAAGGTAGACGATCCAAAGGCAGATGAGGTAACAACTGCCCTAAGAAGAACAGCTCCAGAGGAGAAGGAAGCTTATCTAGATAAGTGGGAAGAATTCCAAAAATGGTACAACGACTACCTACCAGAAATTCCACTCTACTCAAATGTCTTCCACACAGGATACAGTAACAGGATCAAGGGCTTTGATATAATGACACCGGTATGGAAGGCATCTGATCAAATAAATGCTATGACAATTGAATAAGGATTCTTATAAATAAGATAAACTAAAGGGGTGAGCTCTAGAGGGCCGCCTCTTTTTGCTTGAGTTAATTTTCTTTAAATTTGCCGTGCTTGAGCAAGGTATTTGCATTATCATTAGAGAAATAAAAATACAGGAAGTTGAAATTTCTACAAATATTTTTTGTTGAGTAAAAGTAGAGCGGATGTTGGAATTTAATATATTAGTGCTTTAACAAGACTAGGGCTCATGAATCATATTACATGAATATAATTCAAAAATCCCTAATATTAAAGAACTATAAAGAATAAAAATTCTATATAGTGTATAAAACCTTAGGAAATCCTTGACAAAATCTATTCATTGAGTTAAAATATATAAATATAAAAGTTACTTAATTTTTTAGGGGGAAAACCAATGAAAATGAAAAGAGTTTTTTCTTCATTAATGGCACTTGGACTAGCTAGTACTCTAGTTGCTTGTGGCGGTGGAGAAAATAAAGACAACAAAGCTGCTAATAATGACGCAGACACAAAAGCTGAAGATAAAAACAAAGACGATAAAGATGCAAAAGAAAGTGAAGGAACCGGCGAAGAAGGTGCGGAAAACTTCGAATCACAAACATCTGACGATACTCTAGTAGTAGGTCTTGGTGAGCTTAACGGTGACTTTCTACAAGGATGGACCAACAACTCTGGAGATGTTAAAGTTAGAAAATATCTTGGTATCGAAGGAAACAACGGCTACCAAACAGTTGTTCAAGATGAATCAGGAGCTTGGGTAAACAACACTGCAGTTCTAGATGGAGAGCCAGTATCTCAAGATAACGAAGATGGTTCAAAGACTGTTACATTCAAGATCAAGAAAGACCTTAAATGGTCTGATGGCGAACCAATCAAGGCAGATGATTACTTATTCATGTCTCTTCTACACACTCACCCAGAATATACCAAACTAACAGGCTCTACAAGCCCAGGATCTGACTCAGTTAAGGGATATGAAGCCTATAAGAAGGGCGATAGCGATGTATTTGAAGGTCTAGAGAAGGTAGATGATTACACATTTAAGATTACAATAGATGCATCATTCCTTCCATACTTCGAAGAAGCGTCTCTACTAGCTATTCAACCACACCCAATGCACTATCTAAACGAGAACCTAGCTCTTTCTAAAGAGGGTAACAAGCTTGTTGCTAAAGAAGGCTATAAAGTTAGTGACGAAGAGAAAGAAAACTATGTAAAGAACCTGGATGAACAAATCAAAAAACAAAATGAAGACTTTGAGGAAAACAATCCAGCTCCAGCAGATGATGCAGCAGAAGAAGATAAGAAGGCTTACGAAGAAGCTAAAAAAGAACACGAAGATGCAATCAAAGATCTAGAAGAACGTAAAGCAGGAGATGTAGATCCTACTCAACAACTTATCGATGAAGCTATGCTTAAGGAAGTTAATGAATACAGACTTAATCCAGCAGTTGTATCAGGACCTTACAAGTTTGAATCATTTGAAAACAACATGGTTAAACTAAGCCTAAACGAAAACTATGTTGGAAACTTCAAGGGTGATAAGGCTACAATTCCTAACGTAATCCTTCAAACTGTAAACAAAAATATTGCTGTAGACTTACTTGAAAATGGAGATATCGACCTTTGGGAAGAAGAATCTGAAGGTGGTCCAATCGACAGAATGAGAGAAGCTGCTGATAGTGGAAAGATCGGTGGATATAACACATTCGAAAGAAACGGTTATGGTAACGTAACATTCCTAACAGACAGAGGAAGTACAAAATACAAAGAAGTTAGACAAGCTATAGCTCACCTAATGGATAGAAACAGCTTCGTACAATCCTTCGCGGGTGGATACGGTGTTGTAACTAACGGTATGTACGGTAGCAGCCAATGGATGTATAAGGAAAGAGGAGCAGATCTTGAAGGTAAGTTAATCAACTACCAAATGAACTTAGATCAAGCTAATGCCCTTCTCGACAAAACACCTTACAAGTTCGAGTCTGATGGAACTACACCTTGGGATAAGACTAAGGCTGATGAAGCTTTCGCATCTAACCCAGATGGATTTGACTATTATAGATACGATGAAAATGGTAAGAAGCTTGTAGTTAACCAATACGGTTCTGATGAATCACCAATTACAACATTAATCTCTAACCAAGTACCAAACAATGCTAAGCAAGTTGGTATGGAATACAATGTTACAGCTGGTTCATTCGCAACTCTTCTAAACTACTACTACTATCCAGAAGAAGACCCAGAATATACAGTATTCAATATGGGTACAAACTTCGGTACACCATTTGACCCATGGTACGCTTATAACTCTGAAGGACCTTACAACTATACTAAGACTAATGATCCAAAGGCTGATGAGTTGACAGTTAAACTACGTAAGACACCTGCTGATAAGAAGGATGAATACCTAGATAACTGGGAAGAATTCCAAATCTGGTACAATGATTACCTACCAGAAATCCCACTTTACGCTAACCAATATCACACAGGTTACACAAAGAGAGTTAAGGGATTCGATGTTAATACACCAGTATGGCAATCAGAAGATCAAATAAACGCTCTTAGTCTAGAAAACTAATAATCAGTAAATTAAAGGGGCTCACTTGAGTGAGCCTTTTTATTTTCGTTCTTGTGATTATCCATGAATTATCAAAATTATTTGCAAAAAAATCATAAAGTTATGAAAAAATATGCATAATTATGTCGTTATTTTACCAACGTTTACATTTTGCGGGCCTCTTTATATAATAATTTAATAAGATAGGTGGTTGACAAAATACAACTAATATTATAACATATAAATTATAAAAATTATTAACTTGGATTTGTTTATCATTTTTCAAAAAAGACTACATATTTATCAGTATACTTTAATAAGATAACGAATCTCAATGTTATAAAAAATAGGAAGGGAAGATATGTTTCGTTATATAGTTAAGAGAATCATAAATTTAATACCAGTAGCTCTGATTATATCTATAATGCTTTTTGCTTTCTCTAAAGCCATGCCAGGAGATCCAATTAAGGCCATGATGCCTACTACAGGTCGTATGACCAAACAAGAGCAAGAAGAGCTATACCAAACACTTCAAGCTAGATACGGACTTGATAAGTCCTTGCCTGAGCAATATGTAAGATGGCTTGGAAGAACTTTGAAGGGTGATTTGGGAGAATCTACTAGAGTTAGAAGACCAGTTTCTGAATATTTATCAGAGCCTCTCAAAAACACCATATTTTTAAATATCGGTTCGACAATTCTATCATTTGTACTGTCGGTCTTGATAGGAATTAGGTCGGCCACGCACAAGGGAGGGGTTTTCGATAAGACCTTCCAGACTTTGACCCTAGTGGGTCTATCAATTCCTGTATTTTTTATAGGACTTATTTTGATATTCGTCTTTGCCTTTAGACTAGGATGGTTTCCAGCAAATGGTATGCCTAGAGAAAATACCTTTGGAGAATGGGTTAAGTATCTAGTTTTACCAACAGCTACCCTAACCATAGGTTCTCTTGCATCTCTTTCAAGATATGTAAGAAACTCAATGCTAGATGCCCTAGACCAAGATTATATAAGAACAGCAAGAAGTAAGGGTCTAAAAGAGAAGACTGTTATCTATTCTCATGCCTTTAGAAACGCCCTTATACCAGTAGTTACTGCCCTAACCTGGGCTGTGCTTGGAATGTTTTCAGGTTCAGCTATCACAGAGAGGATATTCTCTTTTAGGGGAATCGGTAACGAACTAATAATGGCTGTAATGGCTCAAGATTACAATGTAATCCTTGCCCTATCAATGTTTTATGCTGTGCTTACTCTTCTTGGAAACTTATTGATGGATGTGGCCTATGCCCTAGTAGATCCAAGAGTTCAATTGGAGGCTTAAGATGAATGCGACTTTTAAAAAATCTGTAAAATCATATGGAAGTTTCTTGAAAAATTTCTTCTTAAGAGCCTTCACATTCTCTAAGGGAGAAGAATTCAATGATAGTAATTCTTCCTTTGATAATAAATCTGACAATAAATCGGATGATGAATTACTCCATAGTGATAATAAAAACGTGGACAAGGGACCTAGAAAGGAAGACGAAAATGATAAGCTAAAAGAAGAAGCTATCATGTCTCCGGGCAAGGTAGCCCTTAGAAACTACTTTAGAAATCCTTTGGGTATTATTGGACTTGTGCTTTTTGTAGCGATTGTCTTAGTAGTATTTGTAGGAAGTAAAGTTCTTCCCTTTAACCAATACTACTCCCAAGGAAACTTAACTAATGTAGGTCCTGGTGGAGCTTATATGAACTATCCTTCTGATCTAGAAAAAGAGGGAGTTGAGAAAATTTCTATAGG
This sequence comes from Anaerococcus prevotii DSM 20548, assembly GCF_000024105.1. Classification (GTDB taxonomy): domain Bacteria; phylum Bacillota; class Clostridia; order Tissierellales; family Peptoniphilaceae; genus Anaerococcus; species Anaerococcus prevotii. The sequence goes on from NC_013171.1 coordinate 21,686, forward strand.
TAATACCTTCTCTGCAGGACTTAGCAAGGGGGGACATCTCTATGTTTGGGGATCTGACAACGAAGATAAGGTCCTAGAAATCCCAGATAAGGCCAAGGAAGCCTTAGCTAACAAAAAAATAGTAGATATAGCAGCAGGTGATAGACATATAATAGCTGCTACAGAAGATAACGAGATATACGGCTGGGGTAACAATGCCTTCCAACAAAACCAAATGCCACCAATGGATGAGGCTAAGGTAAAAGAAGAAGGAATAGAAAAACTCGGCGCAGGTGTTCAATACTCAGTAATTCTTACAAAGAAAAACAACCTAGTAGTATGGGGATCAACCCTTGCAAGTAGACTTAACCTTCTTCCTTCTGATATTAAGGGACAAGTTGTAGATTTTGCAACAAATCCAATCAATATCCTAGCTATAATGAAGGACGGATCTGTCAGACTTTTGGGTGTAATGGGTGCAGAAATTGACACTCAAATGCCAGAAGAGCTTAAGACAGGCAAGGTTAAGACTAAAAAGGTAGCCCTAACTTCCTCATCAGCAGCAGCCCTATCAGAAGATGGCAATCTTTATGTTTGGGGACCTACTAGAGATAAGGTTTCAGGAGATTCGATCCCAAAATTTGAAGCTCCTCTAGTTGATATCAAGGCTAGTGATTCAGTGTTCACAGCCCTTGACGAAAACGGTAAAATCTACCAATGGGGTAAGGAAAACTACGGAGAGCTAAAGACTCCTGAAGGAGAATTTGATCAAATTTATTCTTCATATTTCAACAACTACGCAGTAAGTAAAGAAGGCAAAATCGAAACTTGGGGTCTAAATGGCTTTAGATTTGGTTCTGACGATCAAGGTCGTGATATTTTCACAAGATTAATCCATGGTGGTAAGATGACCATGGTAATTTCCTTGATCTCTACTGTAATCCAAATAGTCCTCGGTGTACTAATCGGTATGATTTCAGGTTTTGCTGGCGGAAAGATAGACAATGTATTGATGAGATTTTCTGAAATTGTGGCATCCTTCCCATTCTATCCAATGTTGATTTCCCTATCAGCCCTCCTTCCACCAGGAGCAAGCCAAGAGCAAAGGATCACTATGGTTATGATTCTTCTAGGTCTACTCGGTTGGACGGGACTTGCAAGACTTGTTCGTGGACAAATCCTTGCTGAAAGAGAAAGAGACTATATAACAGCAGCGAGAGCCTTGGGAGTTAAGAATTGGTCTATTATGATCAAGCACATCTTCCCAAATATCTTATCAATAGTAATTGTAAATGCGACTATAGGTTATGCTGGAAACTTACTAACAGAATCTGGTCTATCCTTCCTAGGTTTTGGTGTACAAGAACCAACTCCTTCTTGGGGTAATATGCTTACTGCAGCCCAATCATCAGACGTACTAAACACTTACTGGTGGAGGTGGGTATTCCCAGCACTTGCAGTATTCTTGACATCATTTTCTGTAAACCTAATCGGTGACGCCCTAAGGGATGCCATCGACCCAAGAGCAAATGAAAGATAGGTTATAAAATGAGTTTATTAGAAATAAAAAATCTACACACCTACTTTGAAACAAGACGTGGTCTTATCAAGGCTGTAAATGACGTATCTTTTACAGTCGATGCTGGTAAGACCCTGGGTCTTGTTGGAGAAAGTGGATCTGGAAAGAGCCAAACAGCTATGAGTATACTCCAACTGTTTGAGTCAAACCAAAAGATTTACGATGGTGAGATAATATTCGATGGAGAAAAAATTTCTGACTATAAGACTAGCCAAATGGAGCATATCAGAGGAAATGCCATATCTATGATATTCCAAGAGCCTATGAGCTCACTTAACCCAGTCTTTACCGTAGAAAAACAAATCTCAGAAGTTCTTATCCTCCACAAGGGAATGAATAAGAAGGAAGCGGCTAAAAGATGTGAAGAGCTTCTTGCAGCTGTTAAGATCCCTAATCCACATGTAGTGGCCAAACAATATCCTTTCGAGCTATCTGGAGGTATGAACCAGAGGGTGATGATCGCCATGGCCCTTGCTTGTGAGCCAAAGCTTCTTATAGCAGATGAGCCTACAACAGCCCTTGACGTTACAATCCAAGCCCAAATCCTAAGGCTTATGAATGATCTTAAACATAAGGCTGGTACATCAATCCTCTTTATTACCCACGACCTTGGTGTAATCAATCAAATGGCTGATGAAGTTGCTGTAATGTATTGCGGACAAATCGTGGAGCAATCTCCAGTTGAATTTATCTTCAAACACGATATTACAGACTTTAACCACCCATATACTGTAGCTCTACTAAATTCAATCCCATCTATCACATCAGATAGAAACGAAAGGCTTGATATCATCCCAGGTTCAGTACCACACCCACTCAACCTGCCAAAAGGATGCAAGTTTGCAGATAGATGTAAATACGCTACTAAAAAATGTATAGAAGTGATGCCTGATTTAGTTTCAGTAAATGAAAATCAAAAGATCAGATGTCATTATCCAAATAGAAAGGAGAGGGAAGAGAATGAATAGTGATAAAAAAGTCTTATTTAAAATAAGAAATCTAAAGAAGTATTTCCCTCTTAAGAAAAAGTCTATATTTAATAGAGGACCTGGCGAATATGTTCACGCTAACGAATCCATTAGTCTAGATATCTATGAAGGAGAGACCCTGGGTCTTGTAGGGGAGTCTGGATGTGGTAAGTCTACTTTCGGTAGAACCCTCCTACAAATCTACGATCAAACGGAAGGAACTACTCTTTACTATGGAAAGACCATAGAGGATACTGCTCCAGCCTATATGCTAGATATGATTAAGAAAATCCCTAGCCAATTTCCTAAATATCACGAAGAAATAGACGCCCTAAATAAGATTTATGAAGAGCTTGAAAACGCCGATACAGACGAAAAAAGAGCAGAGCTTAATGAAAAGGCTATGTTTAAGCGACGTGACCTAGAGGAAAACTACCTAAATATGGTAAGGATTGCTGGAGGTCTTCTTGCAAGTGATGACCTAAACAAGGTAGCTACTATGCTTAAGGAAAAATACGACATCCTTAAACAAAGAGCCGGCATCCTAGAAAAGCTCGAAGAAATTGAGCAAAAGACTCAAATGAGATCAAGAACTTGGGAAGAATATGATAAATTCCTAGAAAGTGATCCTAAGTATAAGGATTTGATCAGCCAAAAAGATGCCAAGACTAAAGAAATCAGTGAAAAAGATCAAACCATAGAAGCCTATAGAAAGAGTCTCGAAAATAAGGAGAGATTTACCGAGCTTGAAGCAGAGAGAGATAATGGAATCGACCTATCTGAGCTTAACAACGAGGAGATGAGAGCCCTAAGGAAGGACCTACAAATGATCTTCCAAGACCCTTACGGATCTTTGGATACAAAGATGACTGTAGGAAATATCATAGGCGAAGGTGTTCTAGGCCATGAACTCTTTAAGAGCAGAAAAGAAAAAGGATACAATGAGTATATCAGAGAAACTATGGAAAAGTGTGGACTTGCTCCTTACTTCCTTCATAGGTATCCTCACCAATTCTCAGGTGGACAAAGGCAAAGAATTGGTATAGCAAGAGCCCTAGCCCTTAAGCCAAGCTTTATAGTTTGTGATGAGGCTGTAAGTGCCCTTGACGTATCTATCCAATCTCAGATAATAAACCTTCTTCAAGACCTAAAAGATGAGAACAACCTAACCTATCTTTTCATCACCCACGACCTATCGGTTGTAAAATATATATCAGATAGGATTGGGGTAATGTATCTTGGAGTTTTGGTAGAGCTTTGTGAATCAGAGAGAATTTTCGAAAATCCTCTCCATCCATATACCAAGGCCCTCCTACGTGCTATACCAAGAACAGACGTAGACCAAGGCCAAGAGCTACAAGTCATCGAAGGAGATATACCATCAGCAGTAAAACCTCCAAAAGGATGTAGATTCCATACAAGATGCGAGTACTCTATGGATATCTGTGCCAACTTCGAGCCAGAACTTAAGGAAAGAGAAGATGGCCACTTCGTAGCATGCCACTTACTTGATGTAAGCGAAGAAGAAAAACAAAAGGCCTTTGAGAAAAATAAAATAGAAAAAGCTAAAAAGGAAGAAGAGCTAGAAGAAATGAGCGCTATATGAAGGCTCCAATAGATAGATTTAAGGGCAAAAGCCAAAAAGAAATCTATGAAAAAGAGAGGCTCCTAGATAGGGATAATCTCGAAAATAATGACCAACTAGCTATGTTTCTTGCAGCGATGAAGGTATTTATGCCTTGGGTCTTATTAATACTTTCACCTCTTATAATTTTAGCTTTATTAATCTGAAATGAGTCCTCTGGCAAGTCCGGAGGATTTTGTTTTGCCCAAATTTCTGGGGTATAATATAAAGATGAGGTAAAAAACATTAAAGCGCCAGATCCCAATGGGATGACGAGGAAGGCAGTTATCGAAAATTCGGCGGGAGCTGTCTGGGTTCACAGCCCTAGTATTAGACAAAACACAGGAGCAATCTTGTGGACAGAGAAGATACAGTGGCCTCATAAAAACTGAATAGGAGGTTACTATGTGTGGAATAGTATCATATAAGGGAAAGCTTGATGCAAGAGAAGTAATCATCGATGGTCTAGAAAAACTTGAATATCGTGGTTACGACTCAGCAGGTATAGCTGTGATTAATGATTGTGGGATTTCTTGTGTAAAAAAAGCTGGAAAGCTTGAGAATTTGAAGAAGGCTTTGGAGGAAGATCCTATAGAAGGGAAAGTCGGCATAGGCCACATCAGATGGGCAACTCACGGAGAGGCCAATGATGTAAATAGCCACCCTCACCTTTCAAACAACGGTAAGATTGCCGTAGTCCACAATGGAATCATAGAAAACTATAGAGACCTTAAGAAGGAGCTGGAAGAAGAAGGCTATAAGTTTAAATCTTCGACAGATACAGAAGTTATAGCAGTACTTCTTGAAAAGTATTATGAGGGAGATCTCTTAGAAGCTGTAAGAAAAGTCCGTAAAAGACTTGTAGGAGCCTATGCTTGTGGGATTATCTCAGCTGACGAGCCAGATAGACTTGTTGGAATTAGACAAGAAAGCCCCCTTGTAGCAGGAATAATGGAAGATTCCTTCATGATGGCAAGTGATATCCCATCTCTTTTAAAATACACCAGAGATGTTATCTATCTAGAAAATGGAGATGTCGTAGATATCAAGGGAGATTCCTACACTATCTATGATAAAGATGAAAAAGTAGTTGATAGAGAAATTAAAAAGATAGAATGGTCAGTTGATGCAGCGACTAAGGCAGGCTACGACCATTTTATGATCAAGGAAATAAATGAGCAAGCCTCTGTCCTAGAAGAGCTTATTAGACTAAATGTAAAAAATGACGAAGTTGTCCTTGATGGAGACTCATTTACCAAAGAAGACTTAGAAAACTTTGAAAGAATATATATAGTAGCTTGCGGAACAGCCTACCATGCAGGCCTTGTTGGCAAGACTCTTATAGAAAAACTCGCCAAGATTCCAGTAATCTGTGATCTTGCCTCAGAGTTTAGATATAATGATCCCTTCCTTGATGAGAAAAGCCTGGTAATATTCATATCCCAATCAGGTGAAACAGCCGATAGCCTTAAGGCTCTAAGCTTTGCCAAGGAAAAGAAAGCTAAAACTCTTCTTATAACAAACACCCTAGCCTCATCCATGGATAGGGAAGCTGATAAGTCCATATACTGCTACGCGGGTCCAGAAATAGCTGTAGCAAGCACCAAGGCCTACACTAGCCAAGTCCTAAATTTCTATTTCCTAGCCCTTGATTTCGCTAGGAAAGTATCTAGGATTGACGACGAAGTTTGCAAGGAAATCATAGAAGGCTTAAAGGAAATTCCAGGAAAAATAAGAGAAATCCTAGAAGATGATAAAATAATAAAAGACTTCGCAGAAGAGATAAAAGATCAAAAAAGCCTATTTTATATAGCCCGTGGCCTTGACTATCAAACAGCCATAGAGGCAGCACTTAAGCTTAAGGAGGTCTCATATATTCACACAGAGGCTTTCGCAGCAGGAGAGCTAAAACACGGGACAATTTCCCTAATAGAAGATAAGACTCCGGTTATAGCTATAATGAGCCAGGCAAATCTTTTGGAGAAAACTCTATCAAATGTAGAAGAAGTCGTGGCAAGAGGAGCTAATGTATTTATCATAACAAGCCATAAGGACTCTAGAATGAGTAAAATCACTGATAAGATATTAATAATTCCAGAGACCTTGGATATCCTCTATCCGCTTCTTACAGCTATACCAGCCCAACTTATGGCCTATTACACATCAATAGCTAAGGGAATTGATGTAGACAAACCAAGAAACTTAGCTAAATCTGTAACAGTTGAATAGGAAGAACTAGCGAGAAATCGCTAGTTTTTTTGTGAAAAAAATAAATCAAAAAGCTATAAATTTCATTGTCTAATAAAAATCTTAAAAAGAGCAAAGAAGAGGAGAGAATCCTCGACTTTGCTTAACTTTGTAAATATTAAATTTGCCTGTTCTTAAATTTAGAGAATCTCTTTTAATCATTTCTTATCTTTATTATTTAACTGTCTATTCCAAAAGTAGGAAAATGTAAAAAAGAATAATAAGGAGACAACAAAACCTGGATGAGAAAATGATTTATTGACATAGGGACTCATGAAGTTATTCCCCCAAAAAAATGATAATATAGCTAGTCCGATTTTTAATAATATTCTTTTTTTATCTTTACTCATTATTAGCTCCTATAGGTAATAAACATTTAATTTTAATATTTTGAATTTAACTCTTATGTTATGTGTACCCTAAAAATGGTTTTTAACTTCTCCGATAATTGAAATAAAAGTCTCATCAGTTAATGATTATGAGGAAAAGAATAGTAATCATTGAAGATCATGAAAACCATGGTACAGAGAATGTACTGCCCCCCCCGAAAAATCTGTATGTATGGGAGGTGTGGTAAATAATAAAAAGAAAATGTTTACATTACAAAAATCTGGGTAATACTATAATAAGAAAGATATATTTCTTGTTATAAAAAAGGAGGACGGTCCGATGGAAGAGTTTGAATCCTTTGACCAAGTCCTATTTGAATCTTATCATGGAGTTTGTAAATTTGTTGAAAAGGAAAAAGCAAAGAAGCTCCCATCTGTTTTGGAATCTAGAAATAAATTTAAGATTAACTATAAGCTAAGAGAAGCTGGTAAAGATGTTTACGATAAGAAATCTTCTAGGATGAATGAACAATTGAATAGAGATGAAGATACTTTCTTTAAGGAAAATAATAGTTTAGGAGTAGCTAAAGATATATCTTCTGACAGAAACTACCCAGGTTGGCTCTAATTGCTTTTTGGAACTTAACTAAGCTTTACAGACGATAAGGCTATGAATGTTAAGTGAGATAAGATTATTACTAAGCAATTCTTGCGAATGCCTGGGTTTTATTATTAGACAATAAAAAAGCCTCAAACATCTGATTTAACTTTCAGAAAATTTGAGGCTTTAGTCGTCTATTCTTCTATAACTACTGCTTCCTCTTTGTTTAAAACTTCATCAGGGATCATTTTGGATGCAAGATAGATTAAAAATGGAAGCACTATCGCATCATCCAAGATTCCTACAAAAGGAAGGACGTCTGGTATCATATCAGCTGGCAAAATAGCATAGGCTATGGCAAATATTCCCATGAGCTTTGCCATTACTGGTGTATTTTTATTTTTCATTGCCCTAAAGTATACAGGGATAAAATTTTTGATCTTCATTAGTTTATTCATAAAACCTCCTTGAAGGTAAATCAATTTCTAATTTAATTATACTCGAAATTTCCTTTTGTCAAATTAAATATATTAATCGTGGTATTAATAATATTAAAATATTAAATAAAATTTATGGAAGGATGCTTTTTGACTATATATTTATGGTTTTTATAACTTATAAAGCAAAGGTTGACAGTTTCTAATATTGACTTATCAATTATTTACCTATATGATAATATAAAGAGAGTTTTTTACTTAGCAAATTTAGGAGGATTAAATGAGAGAAGACTTACTATTTACACCACCTAATTTTTCGGAAGAAAAATACGCTTCTGCGAAAGATGTAACTACAGCAGAAGTTACAAAAGATGGTGTAAGCCCAAAGGGTTTTTATTTAACAAGCCACATGCCAACTTATTACAAGGTTGACGGATCTTGGCAAATTCCAGAAAGAAGTTCTCAAGACTGTGTGGCAGTTGTTGAGGATGGAAAGGTATTTGTAAGAGAGTTTAGAAACCTTAAAAAAGGTGATAAGGTAGTTATCGCTAGCAAAACTGATGCTAGTGAAGGTGTTTTAAAATATGGACAAGGTTTCTCAGAGGAAGTTTTTTCTCGTGGAGGAGACTTTGTTGAAGCATCAAACACATCAAATTATAAACTTCTTTACGAATTACTTAGAGCTGAAAAAGAATCAGAAGGGAATATCACTTGGGTTCTAGGACCTGCTGTTGTATTTGACTATGATACAAGAAATGGTCTATCAAGACTTGCAGAAAACGGATACGTTCAAGCCCTACTTGGTGGAAATGCTATGGCAACTCACGACCTTGAAGGTGGTTATTTAAATACTGCTCTTGGTCAAGATATCTATACTCAAGAATCTGATCCACTAGGTCACTACAACCACTTGGATACACTAAATGCTATAAGAAAAGTTGGTTCTATAGATGAATTTATAAACGAAGGAAATGTTCGTGATGGATTTGTTAAAACTCTAAATAGACTAGGAGTTCCAATTACTCTAGCTGGATCAATCAGAGATGATGGACCACTTCCAGAAGTTACAGGTAATGTATATGACTCTTTGGACAATGTAAGAGTTGCTACAGATAAGTCAAATCTTATTATTTGTCTTGCTACAACCCTTCACTCAGCTTCAACTGCAGAGACAGCTACAAGCTATAGGGTAGATGAAAATGGCAATATAGTTCCAGTATTTATCTTTACAGTAGATGTTACAGAAAACGCAGTGAGAAAAGTATCTGCTGCTAGGGAAGGAATCGCTGTAAGAACTCTTGTAACAAATGTTCAAGACTTTGTAGTGAACTTAGAAAAAGAACTTGTTCCAGAAGAATACCTATCTTATGACGAAGAACATGTTTACGAAGTAGAAGAAAATAGTAGTGAAGCTTCTATTGAAGATAAAAAGGCTATGAGCCAAGGAAGAGAGGAGTAATTATGGACTACAAATTTGAAATGCCAAAATACTTCCCAAAAGAATTCGATGAAAAGTTTGATAAATTTCCAAATGCTAAACTTGTAGAAGTAGAAGAAGATGGAATAAGTCCAGAAGGCTACCACGCTCTATCAGTTTTCCCAGAATATTTCAAGATAAATGACAAATGGGTACTTGCCCTTCAATCTAGGATGGATACTGTTGCAGTAGCAATAGATGAACCAGGAAATGAAAGAGTAGATGTAGTAGAGTTTAGAAACCTTAAAAAGGGTGACAAAGTCGTTGTTGGACGCAAGGAAGACGGATCTGAAGGAATCTATGTCTACACAGAAGGCTTTGTAGATAAATCTAGCAAAGAGGAAGCAACCTTTGGATTTAGAGAAGGAAGATCAAGAGAAACAGCCTTTTCTAAAGATTATGATGAGCTATATGAAGTTTTAAAATACGAAAAAGAGAATAATGGTTATGTAACTTGGGTACTTGGTACAGCGACATCTCTCGATGAAGAAAGTGATGATGCTTTGGCTAGACTTGTAGAAAACGGATATGCTAATGCAATCTTCTGCGGTACAGCAGCTGTTGCTTATGACCTTGAAAGAGCAAAATTTAATACAGTAGAAGGCCAAGAAGAATACCTAAATAGCCAAAATACAAGAGAAAACTTCTATGAAATAATCAACAGAGTAAATGAAGTTGGATCAATTAAAGAATATATAGAAAAAGAAGGAATCGAAACAGGATTTGTTGCAGCTGCAGTTAGAAACAATGTAAACCTAGTAATAGCTGGAACAATCAGAGATAGATACACCTTTAACGATACCTACAATAATGTATACGAAGCCCAAGATGAGATGAGAAGAAACATCAAAAAATCTTCAACAGTAATCATGTCATCAGCAATCCTATTTACAATTGCGACAGGTAATATGACTCCATCATACAATGAAATCAACGGAGTTATAAGACCAGTGTTTATGTATACAGTTGATATTCAAGAATTCGCTGTAAATAAACTATCTGACAGAGGAACATTAACAGCAAAAACAATGGTTACAAACTCTCAAGACTTCGTTAAAAATATCGATAGAAACTTAAATCAAAAATAAAAAGCATATGATATAAGAAAAATCCACCTTTTAGGGGTGGATTTTTTGTATAGCTTTATACTTATATTTGAAATTTAATTTTTATAGAATTTCTGTTTGATAGATCAGTTTTTTTCTAAAATCGCTGGGATTTATTCCATATATTTTTTTAAAATTCCTATTAAAAGTTTTAGTTGTATTGAAACCAACAGTATAGGCTATATCTGTTACCGTGTCATCTTTTATTAGAAGTATTTTGGCGGCATTTATAATCCTTACATAAGTTAAGTAGGAATCAAAAGACTTATCTAGGTAAAAATCAAAAGAGTTGTTTATCTCTGTTTGATTTAGTCTAAATTTTATGGACAGATCTTCAAGCTTTAAATCCATATAATAGTACTTGAATACATATGAAGTTATCTCCTCCATTTTACCTAAATCTATTACTTTTCTAGCGTGACTATTTGTTTTGTTTTTAAATTCGCTGGTATTTATACCAAGCTTCGCCTTAAAAAACTTGGAAAGATGAGGTGGGTCCTTGAAACCTAATATAACAGAAAGCTCTTCTAAGTTCATTTGTGAAAAGTTTAGGTAACCCATAAGCTTAACTAATTTCATCATAGATGCAAGTGAGCTAAAGCTTAGACCGGTAGTTTCCTTTATATATTTGCTGATCTGAGATTGACTTAAATAGAAATTCTCGGAAATATTTTTAAGGCTAATATTTTCATTTAAATGAGAGTAAATGTAGTGAAAGATTTGGATATCATGTTTATTTTTTAGTTTTTTTTTACTAGAAGAATCGATATTTTTCTCAAATATTACGACAATTTCCATAAACTTTACAAAAATCATATGATTAGAAAACTTGTCAGATTTTTTGTACTTGGTAATTTCATTTTTGAGTTTATCTAGGATAGCTTTTACTTCCTTTTCTTCTTCAGGTAAAAGATTGACATAAACATTGTCAGAAACCAAATTGCTTAGGGAGTAGTCCTCCATAAATAAATCATTGGTTCTTTTAAAGAGGATATTTACAAAGTCCAAATCATAAACAACTACATCCATACAAAGATCTTCCGTCACTTCCTTTATCTGAGTGTAGTACCAAGGAAGGATACCCACCATAGATCCTTTTTTTATCTTTATATCTTCTCCTTGGATGTTTACAAGGGCAGATCCTTTTTTAACAATCCAAAACCTTGCATTTGTATGAAGGAGTGGTTCCGTATTTTCAGTGAATATCTCGCTAGCTAAGTCTATTATGGGAAGTTTGTTTTTATTCGTTTGAAAATAAGTAGACTCATCTTGGATATTAGTTTTCTTGCTGATATAAATCATCTCCTCTTTTTTGTTTAGAAACTTGTTGATATTACAATTATATCACAAAGACTTTTAAAATAAATTCAAATATATTTCTATTTACAAAAATAAAATATATATTTGTCTTATATAAAAACGATTTCTTTTGTATAATAATTATAAGGTCACAGTACTAAACCTCTTTATTATTAGTAATTGATATAGATAGGTTTATAAGATAAGGTATCTTTCGTAGACATGAAGGCTAACTTGTCTAATCTAGGAGAGGGATAATTCTTAGATTGACTATATTATTTAAAGTTCACATCTGCTTTAGATAATAAAATGAAAAAGATGGTGGTTTGTTGTGATTTTCAACAAGGAGTAAATTATGCTAGAAATTATAAAATCGTTTACGGAATGGTTATGGGGATGGCCACTGCTTGCCCTAGTTATGGGTGGTGGGCTAATTATTAATATTAGAACTGGCTTTATTCAACTAAGATATTTCCCATATATCATGAGACAAACTTTTGGAAAGATGTTTTCTAAAAATGCAGAAGGATCTGGTACAGTTTCAGCCTTCCAAGCTATGACAACGGCCCTTGCTTCATCCATAGGAGCAGCTAATATAGTGGTAGTGCCAACGATTATATTTGCTGCAGGCCCTGGGGCTATATTTTGGATGTGGATGGCTGCAATAATAGGTCAGGGAACAAAGTTTGCAGAAGTCGCCCTATCCATCAAATATAGACAGAAGAACGAAGATGGAGACTTCGTAGGAGGATGCTCTTACATGTTAAAGAACGGACTAAAGGGTGGTCTGGGCAAGGCTATGGGAGCTTTGGCAGCCTTCTTCTTTATGATTGAGATCCTTCCATCAATTACTCTTCAAACTCTATCAGCAGCAGGTCCTGTTGAAAATGTGTTTGCTGCAACTAGTCTAAACGAGAACATTATCAAAATAATTGCTATTATAGTTATTTTTATAATTGTTTCAATTGTAGTCTTTGGTGGAGTAAAGCAAATTGGTAGAGTTACAGAAAAACTAGTTCCAATAATGGCAGCTATATATATACTTTTTGGTATAATCATAATCATTATGCACATAGGTGACGTGCCAAGAGTTCTTGGATATATTATAAAAGGTGCCTTCAATCCAAAAGCAGTTGCTGGTGGAGTTGGTGGGGCAACTTTATCTAAAGTAATCTCAATGGGTGTTGCTCGTGGTGTTTATTCTAATGAAGCTGGTATGGGTTCTGCAGGATATGGTCATGCAGCGGCAACCACAGATCATCCAGCTAGACAAGGTATGTGGGGAGTGTTTGAAGTATTTGCAGATACAATTGTGGTTTGTACAATATCAGCACTCACAGTTCTTTTATCAGGAGTATGGCAACCAGGTTTAAGTCAAGCAGAAAGCGATAAATTAGCACCTGTAGCAGTTGAAAGAGCATTCAATACAATATTTGGTCAAGCAGGATCAATAGTAATATCCATAAGCTTATTCCTCTTTGTACTATCAACAATCATAGTAATAGTATTCTACTGCGAAAAACAAGCTGAATATCTATTTGGTACCAAAGTTGGTAAGATAATGAGAGTTGTAGCATCACTTATGATTCTTCTTGGAATATTTGTATCTTTCGAAAAGGCTGGAGTATTCTTAGACTTTACATTAGGACTTGTAGTAATACCTAATATGATAGGACTTATAGCTATGAGCGGAGAGATAAAAGATATTAAGAAAGAATTCTTTAATGGAGAGAATTATTATAAGCTAGATCAAAAAAATAAGAAATAAAGAAAATTTACACAAACCATCATTTTTGAGAAAGGAGCATAGATGAAGACAATAGTAGTAGCATTGGGTGGAAACGCCCTAGGTAATAGCCCAAAAGAACAATTAGAGGCAGTGAAGGGATCTTCTAAGGCCTTGGCAGATATTATAGAAAATTATGAAAATGTAGCCATAGTTCATGGAAATGGACCACAAGTTGGTGTAATAAACCTAGGATTATCTAAGGCAAGTGAAATAGATGAAAGCATACCAGAATTTCCTTTGGTAGAATGTGTTGCCTTAAGCCAAGGCTATATAGGCTATCACCTTCAACAAGCAATTGAAAACGAAGTTGAGAAAAGAAAAATCGACAAGAAGGTTGTTACAATAGTAAGCCAAGTAGAAGTTGATAAAAACGATTCTGCCTTTAAAGATCCTACTAAGCCAATAGGAACATTCTATAGCAAAGAAGAAGCAGAAAGAATCGAGAAAGAAGACGGTTATACTTTCAAAGAAGATGCAGGCAGAGGCTATAGAAGAGTAGTTGCAAGTCCAAAGCCAGTTAGGCTAAAGGAAATAGAAACTCTAAAAACTTTGCTAGAAAATAATACAGCTGTAGTTACAGGTGGCGGCGGTGGAATTCCAGTCTTTGATGAAGATGGTACTATTGTTGGAGTAGATGCTGTAATTGATAAAGATTTTGTTGCAAGTAAAATATCAGCAGATATAAATGCAGATAAACTTTTAATCCTAACTGCAGTTGATAGTGTATATATCAATTTTGGCAAGGAAAACCAAGAGGAACTTAGAGAAATTAGCGTAGATGAAGCCAAGAAATATATAGAAGAAGGTCAATTCGCTAAGGGCTCTATGTTACCAAAAATAGAAGCTTGTCTTAAATTCTTAGAGGAAAATCCAGAAGGTGAAGCGATAATAACTTCACTAGACAAGGCTTTGGATGGATTAGAAGGAAAAGTAGGAACAAAAATAGTTAAGTAAAAACATAAGGAGGGTCAATGAAAGATATATATTCACTAAAGGCATCAATGGCGATTAAGGAAGCCAGAAACCTCGCCCTCCTCAATAAAAATCAAGAAGTAACAGACCTTCATCTACTAAAGTCTGTAACGGATCAAGAAAACCATGTCCTAGATACAATGCTTGAGGAATTTTCTGTAGATAAAGATAACTTAACTGATGAAATAACAAAAGCTATAGGAAAATTAAGGTCAAATGATGGACTTAGCAAGCTCTATTTTTCAAGAGATTACCAACGTACCTTGCTACTTGCCAAGGAAAATGCCAAGAAAAGATACGCTGAGAAAATAACTACAAGTCATCTTTTTCTAGCATTCTTTGATTTAGAAAAGACTACTAGCAAACATATATTAGAAAAAGTTGGCCTAAGTCATGAAAAATGTGAACAATATCTTGTAAATAAAGAAAAGGAAGTAGAAAATAGCGAACGATTTAGCGAAAAAATAGGAGATCTCATCGATAAATATGGGATAGACCTTACCAAAAGAGCTAAAGAAGGTAAAATTGATCCGGTTATAGGGATGGATTATGAAGTAGATAGGCTATCTGAAATTCTAACCAGAAGGATAAAAAACAACCCTATCCTAATAGGTGAGCCTGGAGTTGGTAAATCTGCAGTTGTAGAGGGACTGGCTCTAAAGATTGCCCAAGGAGATGTGGTAGATTTTCTAAAAGATAAGATAATATTTTCGTTAAATGTATCAAGCGTATTGGCAGGCACAGGTTTAAGAGGTGAATTTGAATCAAGAGTTAAAGATTTGATGGACATAGTAACCTCGTTTGAAGGAAAAATCATCCTATTTATAGACGAGATTCACACAATTGTTGGAGCAGGGAGCTCTTCAGGCGGGATTGATATTTCAAATATCATAAAACCTAAACTATCCAGAGGAGAAATAACTATAATAGGAGCTACAACTGTTGCTGAATACAGGTCTCATATAGAAAAAGATGGGGCGCTTGAACGTCGTTTCCAAAAGATTTTGATAAAAGAGGCAAGTATAGAAGAGTCTTATGATATTCTTCGTGGTATAAAAACTAACTACGAGAATTTTCACAATCTGATAATAACAGATGAGGCGATAAAGGCTTGTGTAGACCTATCTGATAGGTATATAACTGACAGAAAGCTACCTGATAAGGCGATAGACCTTATGGATGAGGCGGCATCAATGCTTAAAAATAAGCTTGAAAATACGCCGGATAGTCTAGATGATTTAAGAGAAGATATTCTAGAATTGGAAGAAAGCCTACAGCTTAAAGCTGACGATAAGAAGGAAAACAAGTTAGATGAGCTAAAGAAGCTTTACGACAAGGATTTAGAAATAAAACAAGAAGAAACAGAAGATTTAAGAGATCTAAGAAGGATAAGAAGCGATATAAGAGAGCTTGTATTTATCAAAAAAAGATTACTAAATGAAGATAAATTCGAGGAATATACTAAAATTACTAAGGTAAAACTTCCGGAGCTTAAAAAAGAAGAGAAATCCTACCTAAACAAAAAATATGAATTTGTCAAAATAGAAAAACTTGAAGAAAGTCATATCAAAACGCTGATATCTAGGATAACTAAGATACCAGTAGAGGATTTGAATCAAGATAGGAAGGAAAAAATCTTAAATATAGACAAGGCTCTGGGTAAAAAAGTAATAGGCCAACAAGAAGCTGTAGAGAAGATATCAAATGCAATAATAAGAACAGCTGTTGGCATGAAAAATAGGCACAAGCCAATAGGGACATTTCTTTTTACAGGAAATACAGGACTTGGTAAGACCTATTTGGCAAAGGTTCTGGCTGATACCCTCTACGAAGGGGAAGAAAGCCTAATAAGATTTGACATGAGTGAGTATATGGATTCAAATTCCACAACTAAGTTTATTGGAGCTCCTCCAGGATTTGTCGGTTATGAAGAAGGTGGCCAGCTTACTGAAAAAGTGAGGATCAATCCTTATTCAGTAATTCTATTTGATGAGATAGAAAAGGCTAACAAACAAATCTTTGACATCCTACTTCAAATACTCGATGAGGGGAGACTAACTGATAATAGAGGCATAACCATAGACTTTACCAATACTATTATAATTTTGACATCTAATATATTGGCCAAGGAAGATGACAGCGATCTATATAAGCATGAACTTTACCAATACTTTAAGCCTGAATTTATCAATAGGCTTGATGCAATAGTTAAGTTTAATACCTTATCTTATGAAGATCTTATGGAAATCACAAAGATTTACCTAGAAGAAGTTAAAAATGATTTTGGGGAAATCGGAGTAAACTTTGCCTACACAAATGAAGTCATCGAAAAAATAGTAGACCTCTCAGATTATGAAGAATTTGGGGCTAGAGAGATTAGAAGAGTGGTTGATGATAAGATAGTAACCATGGTTTCTAGAAAAATCTTACAAGATGACTTGGATAGTACAAATGTGCTTACAATTATGTTAGAGGATGATGAATTTTCCTTTGACATTATGTAAAATAAAAAAATAAGGAGTTTAAAATGGGAGTTAACTTAAGAGGACGCAATTTATTAGCTATTAAAGATTTCACAGAGGATGAAGTTTTATACTTAATAAAACTATCAGAACAATTCAAAAACTTGAAACTAACAGGAACACCACATAATTACCTCCAAGGTAAAAACATAGTCCTACTATTTGAGAAAACATCAACAAGAACAAGATGTTCATTCGAAGTTGCAGGAATGGACCTTGGCATGGGAGTAACATATCTAGATCCAGGTTCAAGCCAAATGGGTAAGAAAGAATCAATAGCTGATACTGCAAAAGTTTTAGGTAGATTCTACGATGGTATTGAATATAGAGGATTTAGACAAGATTTAGTAGAAGAGTTAGCTGATAATGCAGGAGTTCCAGTATGGAACGGTCTAACAGACAAATGGCATCCAACTCAAATGATCGCTGATATGCTTACAATCAAAGAAAACTTTGGACGCCTTCGTGGTCTAAACTTTGTATACATGGGCGATTGCAGAAACAATATGGGTAACTCCCTAGCAGTAACATGTGCAAAACTTGGTATCAACTTCATCGGTTGTGGACCAAAAGACCTATGGCCAGAAGAAGACGTTCAAGAATTAGCTAGAGAATTTGCTAAAAAACACGGTACAAAAGTTGAATTTAGCGAAGACGTAATGGCAAGTACAAAGGATGCTGATGTAATCTACACAGATATTTGGGTATCAATGGGAGAACCAGAAGAAGTTTGGGCTAAAAGAATCGAACAACTTCACCCATTCCAAGTTAACCAAAAAGTAATGGACAATGCTAAAGAAGAAACAATCTTCATGCACTGCCTACCATCTTTCCACGACCTAAACACAACTGTTGGTAAAGATATATATGATAAATTCGGCGACAAATACGAACTAAACGGTATGGAAGTTACAGAAGATGTATTCTTATCACACAAATCTAAAGTATTTGATGAAGCTGAAAACAGAATGCATACAATAAAAGCTATAATGTATGCTACACTTAAGTAAAAAAAACTAACTAAGACTGCCGGCTCTGCTGGCAGTTTTATTATGGGAAAAAATTCTTAGATTTGATATAATTATCAAAGGAGGAAGTTATGGGAATAAGATTTAGAAAAAGTATAAATTTAGGTAAGGGCTTTAGGATAAACATGTCAAAGACTGGTCCAGGATTTTCCTGGGGAGGCAAGGGATTTAGACTAACTAAAACTGCCAAGGGAAACATCAGAGGAACAGCCTACATA
The DNA here is from genome assembly GCF_000024105.1 of Anaerococcus prevotii DSM 20548. Taxonomy (GTDB): domain Bacteria; phylum Bacillota; class Clostridia; order Tissierellales; family Peptoniphilaceae; genus Anaerococcus; species Anaerococcus prevotii. Next base: position 39,861 of record NC_013171.1, read on the forward strand.
CCTGGAACGGGCCTATCCTATCAGAAAGAATTCAAAAATCCCCTAAATGACTTAGGGAAAAATCATACAGAAAAAAATAAAAATAAAGAAGGAAAAATAATAAATAAAACATCAACTATTGACTTTAAAAACATCAAGTCAACTGCCCTAGAAGATGTTCTAGAAAGTAGAAAGGAAGAAAGACCCTACAAGCTTGTCGGCCTTATTCTTTCTATTGCAGGAATATTTTTATTTTTCATAAATCCCTTACTCATAGGCCTTACAATAATAGGTGCTATTCTTTATTTTTATAAGAAAAATCCAGAACCAGTAAGCCTAGAATATGACTTCGAAGACGGATCCAAGGAAGAATACGACCTTAGCAATAAGCTTTTGGCAGGAATACTCGAAAGCGATGAGGTATTTCTAATAAATGAGCTTGAAGATGATATAATTCTAGACAGAAGCCCTCTAAGAGTAGTGAAGGGACTTCCTAATGGAATAGATACAAATGTAGAGGTAATAAGTCTTAAGGCAGGAGACATAAGCCTAAGCTTCTTACCAGATGCTCTTTTACTTGCGAAAAACAAGGACCTTAAGGCAATTGACTACAAGGACCTAAGTGTAGATCTTAGGGCAGAAGACTTCAAGGAGGAAGGAAAGGTCGCAAAAGATGCAAGAGTCTTAGAAAAAACCTACAAACACTCCAACAAAGACGGAGGTCCTGACAAAAGATATAAAGATAATCCAGAAGTAAGCCTAGTAGAATACGGGATCCTACAAATGGAAAATTCTGACCTAAATATAATGATTGGATTTTCTGATACTGTAATCGATGGAAAGTAAGAATTGTTTTAAAATTAGAAAACCCTCTATTCAAAATTAAATAATGAGAGTATAATTGAATCATAGTAAAGGCTTTAGGTCAAAGCTAAGGTAAAACTTTCGTTAAGATATTAAAGCCTAAAAATTTAAGGAGGAATTCATGTTAGAAAAGAAAGCATTAAGCGTTGGAGCAGGATTATTGGTAGGTTTAGTTGGAGGAAAAGTTCTCAACTCAAAACTTGCCAAAAAAGCAACAGTTAACACAGTTGTTGGAGGACTAAAGGTAAAGGAATCTATCGATAAAACTATTGAGTCTATCAGAGTTTCAGCAGAAGATGTCCTAGCAGAAGCCAAGGAAGTAAAGGCTAAGGAAGAAGCTGAAGAAGCAAAAAAAGAAGCTGAACAAGATATTGAAAAAGTAGCTTGCGAATGCGAGTGTGGATGCGAAGAAGAAATTTCTGAGGAAGAAAATAAGTAATGAGAGCCTCTATTGCTCATAGAATCGAAGGCAGAAGCCGTTTCACCTATGAAGATTATATAAAAGAGGAAAATCTAAACAAGCTAAAATATCGCATAGAAGAAATCGAAGGAGTCAAGTCTTGTAGGGTGTCGATCCTCACAAAGTCCATCACGGTAAATTACGAGGAGAGATTTATTCCTCAAATAGCTAGGGCAATCCTTGACCTAGACCTAAAGACTATTGAGGAAACCTCTATAGAAAGAGTAGACTTTGAGGCTCAATCAGAAAATGACATCTTCCATATTTTAAGAGATGCCATGTATACTAGGATATTTTTCAAATATATCCTACCTCAGCCTTTAGGAACCATAGGTCTATTCTTTAGGGCCTATCCATTTATCAAAGCTGGAGTTAAGTCTTTGATTAAGAGAAAGGTAAATGTAGAAGTCTTGGATGCGACTGCAATTTCAATCTCTCTTGCAACGAGGAAGTTTGGAGATGCCGCAAACATAATGTTCCTATTGGGCCTTGGTGAAAAACTTGAAGATTACACCATGAAGAAGTCCCAAGAAGACTTAGCTAATTCTCTTGCATTAAATGTTGATAATGTGTTTGTTATCGAAAATGGTGAAAAGATTATCAAAAATATCAAGGAAGTTGAAGAAGGAGATTTAATAGAAGTTGAGATGGGTAACTTAATTCCTGTAGATGGCAAGGTCATCAAGGGGGTTGCCATGGTCAACGAATCTTCTTTTACAGGAGAGTCTAATCCTGTCAAGAAATCAGAGGGATCTATAGTCTTTGCAGGAACTGCCCTTGAAGAGGGAGCAATCATCGTTGAAACTAAGAAAAAGTACGATGAATCTAGGTTAAGCCATATTATTGAGCTTATTTCAGATAGCGAAAAGAACAAGTCTTTGGCTCAGAAAAATGCAGAGAATATGGCTGATAGTCTAGTTAAGTACTCTTTCGTAGGAGCAGGACTTACCTACCTTCTTACAAGAAACTTAGAAAAGGCCAAGTCATTCTTGATGGTAGATTTCTCATGTGCCCTAAAACTTACCATTCCTATAGCTATAATGAAGGCGATTAGCCAAGCATCTGAAAAGAAAGTTTTAGTTAAGGGTGGCAAATACTTAGAAAACTTATCTAAGGCCAACACCATTGTCTTCGACAAGACTGGTACACTAACTAAGTCTGAACCAAGGGTTGCTAAAGTTATTGCCCTTGATGATATCGAGGAAAATGAATGTCTAAGAATAGCAGCTTGTCTTGAAGAGCACTTCCCACACTCTATAGCAAGTGCTGTAGTAGAAGCTGCTAGGGCAAGGGATTTAAAACACGAAGAGATGCACTCTAAACCTGAGTATATAGTAGCCCATGGTATAAAGACTACTATAGTAGACAAGGTAGCTATGATTGGCTCAGAACACTTTATCTTGGACGATGAGGGAGTCGAAATAGACGATAAGACTAGGGATATAATTGATAGGCTCAAAGAAGATTATTCACTTCTCTATCTGGCCTTTGCCGATAGACTTATAGCAGTAATCTGTATTGAAGATCCTCTAAGGGAAGAAGCTACGGATATCGTAAAAGATCTTAGGGACCTATCCATTGATAACATAGCTATGCTTACTGGAGATGCAGAAAATGCAGCAAGGAGTGTAGCGGAAAAGCTAGGCCTTGACTATTACAAGTCACAAGTTTTGCCAGAAGATAAACAAAAATATGTTATGGAAGAAAAAGATAAGGGAAGGACTGTAGTTATGATAGGAGATGGAATAAATGATTCTGTAGCCCTATCAAGTTCAGATGTAGGAATATCAATGCACCAAGGAGCTGATATAGCCAAAGAAATCTCTGACATATCCATAGGAAGCGACAGCCTAGAAGGCCTAGTTGATGTTGTAAAACTATCAAAGGCTATGGATAAAAGGATAAAAACTGACTACAAGCAGATTGTATCCATTAACTCAAGCCTTATAATCTTAGGAGTTCTAGGAATTTTGTCAAATACAAGTTCTTCACTCCTTCACAACCTATCGACAGTTATGATTGCAGGCAAGAACATGAAAGATTATAAAATTTAATAAACAAAGAAAAAAGACAGTGCCTAAGGTTTATAGAAAGACCCTAAGCACTGCCTTTTATTTATCAGCTATTATCACTCTTATATTTTTCTCTTCTAAATAGCTAAGCCAATCTCTACTTATATTTTTATCAGTTACAACAATATCTATATCATCAAGCTCGCAAAAATGAACAGCCTTTACAGCATCGAACTTGCTTGAGTCTACGAGCAAAATTACCTCTAGAGAATTTTTTATAATTAACTTTTTGGTTGCTAGCTCGTAGGAGTTGGCACAAGTTATGCCCAAATTTTTATGTACTCCGGCTGCTGATAGGAAGACCTTGTTGGCTCTTGTGTTTTCTATAACATTAAGGCTTGCTTGTGATTCGAACATCCCTGTATTTCTGTGGAAAAATCCTCCCGCAAGGATTAGGTCGATATTATCCTTATACATCAAATTCAGGAAGTTATTTGATGAGAAAACAAGACAAGTTGAAGAAATATCATTAGAAATATACTTAGAAAGCTTATCAGTAGTAGTTCCAGTATCTATTACTACAATATCTCCATCGTTAATTAAACTAGAAGCCCTTCTTCCAATCAAATCTTTTTGCCTATTGTTTAATTTCAAATTTTGGTCTAGGTCATAATCCGACTCAGTTTGGGAGAGAGTCGGGTTATCCAAGGAAGGGTTATAAACAACAGCTCCATGGTAGACCTCTATAATGTTATTATCCTCAAGAATCTTTATATCCCTTCTTATAGTCATCTCAGAGACTGACAAGTCGCTTGCCAATTCCTTGATGGAAGATCCGTTTTTATTCTTGACTATGCTTATTATTTTATTTAATCTTTCGTCTTTTTTAGCCATATACTCCAACCACCTTTAGCTTAATTGTACCATAAATATCTGATAAATTAAGAGCTATAAGCTATTTTAAGAAAATAATGGTAAAATTATAACATTTTATGTTGACAAAATAACAAAATAGATGTAATATAGAATTATCAAGAGGAAATAAAAGTCTAGACAAAAGGAAAACCTTTGACAAGCAAGGAGAGGAAAAATGGAAAACAAAGAAATCTACGCTCACATAGACCACACCCTATTGAAGGCTTTTGCTAAATGGGAAGATATAGAAAAGCTCTGTGATGAGGCAGTAAAATATCAAACGGCTTCAGTTTGTATCCCACAAACATATATAAAAAGAGTTAAGGAAAAATATGGTGATAAACTAACAATTTGTACAGTAATCGGCTTCCCTCTAGGATATAATCTAACAGAATCAAAGATAGTAGAAGCAGAACAATCCCTTGCCAATGGTGCAAGTGAGATAGATATGGTTGTAAATATCTCAGATGTTAAAAATGGAGACTACGAGAAGGTAGAAAAGGAGATAAGAGCTATCAAGGAAGCTATAGGAGATAAAATCCTTAAGGTGATTATCGAAACTTGCTATCTTACAGAGGAAGAAAAAATAGCTATGTGTGAAGCTGTTACCAAGGCAGGAGCTGATTACATCAAGACATCTACAGGCTTTGGTACAGATGGGGCTAGGATGGAAGATGTAATCCTATTTAAAGACCACATTGGAGAAAATGTTAAAATAAAAGCAGCTGGTGGAGTTAAAACAAAAGAAGACCTAGTAGCCTTTATAGAAGCAGGTTGCGACAGGATAGGAACAAGCTCAGCTATAAAGATGCTTAAGGGCGAAGAAAATAAGTCAGATTATTAGAGGATCTTATGAAAAATAAAAAGAGAGTATTTTTAATAGTTTTAGACTCTGTGGGCATAGGCGAAATGCCAGATGCTCACAAATATGGCGATGAGGGTAGCAATACCCTTGCTGCTATTGTTAAAAGCGATAAATTTAAGGCAGATAATTTAGCAAAACTTGGATTTTTCAATATCGAAGGTGTTGATTGCAAGGAAGATGTATTAAATCCTATAGGATCTTTTGCAAGACTTGCCGAAGCTTCAAATGGCAAGGACACAACTACAGGTCATTGGGAGATGGCAGGCATCATTTCAGAAAAACCTTTCCCTACCTTCCCAAATGGTTTTCCAGAAGATTTTCTAGAAGAGTATTCTAAAAGAGTTGGTAGAAAGATTATCTGCAACAAGCCATATTCTGGAACAGAGGTTATTGAAGATTATGGTAAGGAACACTTGGAAACAGGAGCTCTTATAGTCTATACATCAGCAGACTCAGTCTTTCAGGTAGCAGGCCACGAAGATGTAGTTAGCCTTGAAGAATTATATCGCTGTTGTGAGATTGCAAGAGATATGCTTCAGGGAGATTTGGCAGTAGGTAGGGTTATAGCAAGGCCTTTTGTAGGCGAGCTTGGTTCTTTTGAGAGAACTAGAAACAGACACGACTACGCCCTAACTCCAACAGGCCCAATCATTATGGATGATTTGGTAAAAAATGGCTATGACTCTATAGGAGTTGGCAAGATTTATGATATCTTCGCAGGGCAGTCAGTCCTTGAAACTTACAAGATGGAAGACAACATCGATGGAATGAATATAACCCTTGATTTGTGTGATAAGGATTTCAATGGCTTGTGCTTCGTAAATTTAGTTGATTTTGACATGATTTATGGTCATAGAAATGATGTAGATGGTTATGCCAAGGCCTTTGCTGATTTTGATAAGCAATTGGGAGAGATGCTTCCTAAACTTAGGGAAGATGACATTGTAATTATCACAGCAGATCATGGATGTGACCCATCAACCCCATCCACCGACCACTCCAGGGAATATGTTCCAATGTTAATTTTTGGAGATAAGATTAAATCTGGAGTTGACCTAAAGACAAGAAATACTTTTGCAGATATTGGAAAGACTATTGCCGATATATTTGAAATCGACTCAGCAATTCCAGGCGAAAGTTTTTATGAAAAAGTTAAAAAATAGGAGTGTTTTATGAAATTGATCTTGAACCTTCTGGGTATAGTTATTGTAATAGGATTTATGTTTTTAATATCTATGAACAGGAAGGCTGTAAAAGTTAAGGGGATTTTCACAGCTCTTTTAGCTCAATTTATAATAGCAGGCCTTCTTGTGAAACTCCCTCAAGGAAGAGCGGCTATAGGAGCTGTTAGTAAGGCTGTAGAAAAGGTTTTATCCTATGGTAGCGAGGGAATCCAATTTGTTTTTGGATCTTTGGGAGATCCAGCAGCTGCATCAGGATATATATTTGCCTTTCAAACCTTGACCAATATTATATTTATATCATCTTTAGTTGCAGTCTTGTTCTATACTGGAATTTTGGGTTTTGTAGTATCAAAGATAGGTTGGCTCATAGGAAAATTATTTAAAACATCAGAGGTTGAGTCCTTTGTAGCAGTTGCTAATATGTTCTTAGGTCAAACTGACTCACCAATCCTTGTAGCAAAATATTTAAACTTCATGACAGAAAGTGAAGTAATGCTAGTCCTCGTTTCAGGAATGGGATCAATGTCAGTATCAATTATTGCAGGCTATGTTGCCTTGGGAATCCCTATGGAATCCTTGCTTATAGCATCTACCATGGTTCCAGTTGGCTCAATCCTTCTATCCAAAATTGTATGCCCACAAACAGAGGAAATCCAAGAGCTCGGTGAAGTGAAGATGGACAGGAAGGGCAACAACGAAAACGTCCTAGATGCCTTGGCAAGTGGAGCCCTCGATGGAATGAATATGGCTATGGCAATAGGAGCAAGCCTTATAGCTATAATTTCTATAGTAGCTTTGATAAATGGGATTTTGGGCATATTTAATATTTCTTTGGAGACTATCCTATCTTATGTATTTGCACCAATGGGTTACTTGATGGGACTTGAAGGTAAGGAAGTCTTTACAGCAGGTGAGCTTTTAGGTTCAAAATTAATCTTAAACGAATTCGTAGCCTTTGGCAAGCTTGGTCCAATGCTTGCTACTATGAGCGAGAGAACAGGTCTTATGCTTGCAGTATCTCTTGCAGGATTTGCTAATGTAAGCTCAATAGGAATTTGTATATCTGGTATATCAGTCCTATGTCCAGAAAAAAGACCTGTTCTTGCAAAGCTTGCCCTAAGGGCTATGATTGCGGGATTCTGTGTCAGCGTACTATCAGCTTTAATAGTTGGTATTTGGTTATTATTCTAAAGGAGAAGAAATGAGATTTATTGATATAATTGAAAAGAAAAAACTTAAAGAAGAACTAACAGATGAAGAAATCCAATTTTTTATAGATGGAGTAACTGACGATTCAATCGAAGATTATCAAATAGCAGCCCTCCTCATGGCGATCAGGCTTAACGGCATGACAGAGCATGAGACAGCCAAGCTTGCAGAAGCTATGATGCACTCTGGAGATGTTATTGACCTATCAGAAATAGAAGGAATCAAATCTGACAAGCACTCAACAGGTGGTGTTGGAGATAAGACCTCAATGGCACTCGGTGCAATGGTTGCTGCTTGTGGCCTTAAGCTTGCCAAGATGAGTGGTAGGGGCCTAGGACATACTGGTGGAACCCTTGATAAACTAGAATCTATAGAAGGATTTAACATCTCCCTTACCGAAGAAGAATTCAAAAAGCAAGTAAACGAAATAGGCCTTGCCATAATTGGTCAAACAGGAGACTTGGTCCCAGCTGATAAGAAGCTCTACGCCCTAAGGGATGTAACAGCAACAGTAGATTCGATTCCGCTAATTGCTTCATCAATTATGTCTAAGAAACTTGCTTCTGGATCAGATACCATATTACTCGATGTAAAATACGGTGAAGGTGCCTTCATGCACACAGTAGAAGATGCTAAGAAACTTGCCGAAGCTATGATTTCAATCGGTAAGAAACTAGGCAAAAATACTATGGCCATGATTACAGATATGAACCAACCTTTAGGAAATACTATAGGTAATGCCCTTGAAGTAAGAGAAGCTATAGAGACTGTAAGGGGACATGGACCAAAAGACTTCACAGAACTTTGTATGTGTGCTGGGGAGATTATGCTCATGCAAGCAGACAAGGCAGAGACTAAAGAAGAAGCTAGAAAGATGTTAGAAGAAGCAATCTCATCTGGAAAAGCCTACGAAAAGCTAGAAAAAATGGTAGAATACCAAGGCGGAAATGTAGAACAAATCAGAAACACAGACCTCCTTCCTCAAGCGAAATTCAAGACAGAAATGTTATCTAAAGAAGAAGGCTACATTGAAAATATCCACTCAATGGGACTTGGTATCCAAGCGATGAAGCTTGGAGCTGGAAGAGCTAAGAAAACTGACCCTATAAACTACGCTGTTGGTCTCGAGATGAATGCCAAAAAGGGCGACTATGTCAAAAAGGGCGACCTTCTCTGTACAGTATATCACGACGAAGAATTAACAGAAGAGTGGAAAAAAGATTTCTATGATACCTTTACCTTTACAGACAAGGAAGTAGAGCCAATTCCAATAGTAGAAGAAATTTTAAAATAAACTTACAAGGACCTCGCTCAGGCGGGGTTTTTAGTACCATAAATAGTGTAAGAAAGAAAATTATTTCTATCTTGCACTATTTTTGTATAATGAAGATGTAGTATGACGAGGGGGTTTTAGGGTTAGAATATCCGTCATAAAAACTGTCAACTACCTCTTCATTATTCATATTCGATTAAGCAGGTTGGGCAAAACGTCCGTGTCACGAGCTAAAATGAGTGTAATGGTGCAGGTAGAAACTACAAATCAAAAGAAAGAAGGTAATAAAATGATATCTATAGGAATAGATATAGCAAAAGAAAAGTTTACAGTCTGTGCACTAGAACAAGGTAGCAAAATCATTTGGAAGCCTTTTGATGTTCATCTTAACAAAACAAAAGTAGAAGAATTTTTAAAGAAACTAGATACGTTAAATGAAGAAGTAAAAATAATCATGGAAGCAACAGGTAAATATCATCTTCCAATCCTCTATGAATTAAAAGATAAAGAATATTTTGTAAGTGTAGTAAACCCTTTGAAAATGAAACAGTTTTGTAGAGTACTTAACTTTAGAAAAGCAAAAAATGATAACATAGATGCCATACAAATAGCAGAATATGGCTTGATGTACTGGAAAGAATTACAAGAATATAAAGTAGATTCAGAAAGTTTCAGAATTCTAAAAGAATTAAACAGATCCTATCAGCACTACATGGACTTAAGAATCAATCAAATGAACTTCATAGATCAAACAATAAGTCAAACATTTCCAGGAATAAAGAAATTAATACCACATGCTTCAGGAGACTTTTCAAAAGATAAACTATTAGACTTCTTAGAAATATGGTGGCACAAAGACCTAGTATTAGAAAAACCAGAAGAAAAATTCATAGAAGATTTTAAAAACTGGGCAAAAGAAAAGAGATACCATCCTAATGCTGATAAAGCTAAATCCATATACAAGCTCGCAGAGGAAAGTATCTCAATTCAACCTTCTAATAGCTCATATATAAAGACTAGCATACAAGAAGGGATAGAATTGATAAAACATATAAATCAAATTCTACATACTATTTTATCACAAATGATAGAAATTTCCGAGCCCTTAGAAGAATATCAAGAAGCAAAGAAATTCTCAGGAATATCAGATAAATTAGCAGTGCAAATTACAGCAGAATTTGGAGACTTATCAAAATTTAAAAACAAAAAAAGTTTAATATCATTTGTAGGAATAGATTCACCACCATATGAGTCAGGTAACTTCAAAGCGGATCAGAGAAAAATAACAAAAAGAGGCAATGCAATACTAAGAAAAGTAGGTTATCAAGCTATGAAATGCATGATGAGTGCAAAAGATACTGAAAATGATATATATCTGTATATGGTAAAAAAAGAAAAAGATGGAAAGGCTAAGAAGATTTGTAAATTTGCAGGATTAAATAAATTCTTAAGAACCTACTATGCAAAAGTTATGGCATCAAAACAAGAAAAGAAGTTATTAAAAGTAGCCTAGAATTAACATTGCTATAGTTAAAACAAGCCGATTGTAAGCGGCTTATTTGTTGTGCTTAAATTTAAACTCTAAATAACAAGTAGAAAAGTAAAATTAATTCGATTTTCTCCTTGACTTTTGTTAGCAGGTTTTCATCCTAATAACAAATCAAAAATAAGGTATATTAAAACAAAGGAGAAATATATGGAAATTGATTTACGAAGTAGGAACTTTCTTGATATGCAAGATTTTTCTGAGGAGGAGATTTTATATCTTATAGATTTGGCAGCTGAGTTTAAGAAGCTTAAGAAGGAGAAAAGGCCCCACAAGTATCTTGATGGACAAAACCTAATCCTTCTTTTTGAGGAAGCTTCTACCAGGACCAGAACTTCCTTTGAGGTTGCCGCTTTTGATTTGGGAATGGGAGTAAGCCTTATAAATTCAAACTCAAGCAAGCTCGGCGAGAAGGAATCTATCGAAGATAGTATCAATGTCTTCGATCGCTATTACGACGGTATAGTCTATAGGGGAAACAAGCAAGACATGCTAGAAAAACTTGTGAAGATGACAGAAGTTCCAATTTATAATGCCATGACAGAAAAGACCCATCCAAGTCAGATGATTTCAGATATGCTTACCATAAGGGAAAAGTTCGGCTATCTTAAGGGACTTAATTTATTATATCTAGGATATCCCGGAGATATCATGCCTAACTCCCTATCCATAACCTGTGCTAAGCTTGGAATAAATTTCACAGCAGCAGGTCCTAGGAAATATTTCCCTAAGGAAGATTTTATAAGGCTTTCTAAGGATTTTGCGAAAGAGAGTGGGTCCCAGATTACTTATACAGAAGATTTGAATTTAGCTTTAGGAAAGGCTGACATAATCTATACTGACATGTGGATTGCCCTAACAGAGGCAGACGACGTGCCTGTAGATAGGATTATGGATCTTTATCCTTATAGGGTCGATAGGGAAGTGATGGATGAGACAAAGGATACTACGATATTTATGCATTGCTTGCCTGCCTTCCATGACAAAAAATCCAAGCTTGCCCAAAAGGTCCTTGCCAAACTTCCTAAGGATATGGACTTCGATGGGATGGAAGTTACCGACGAAGTCTTTAGATCAGCGAAGTCTACAGTCTTCGATCAGACAGAAAACAGGATACCAGCTGTTAAGGCAATCTTGTATTCAACTTTGAAATATGAGTAATTATATATTTTGACAAATAATTTATCAAAAATATTTGACAAAGTCCATTTGAGCATGTATTATCTAGTTAAAGAATAAATGTGATTACAGAAAGATAGTTTATATGAATTACTTAAGAGAAAAGACGGTTGGTGCAAGTCTTGTAAGGAGTATATACTTATTCCCTCTGTATGCAGAATAGCCGAATCTAGTAAGCTATTACGGAAGCTACCGTTATCAGAAGCAAGGAGTTGATAGACTCTTGTCAAGGTAATCTTTAGATTATGAAATTTAGGTGGTACCACGAATACACTCGTCCTATACAGGGCGAGTTTTTTTGTTAGATAAAAGTCTATCGGAAATTATGGAGGATATAATGAAAATTAAGAAAATTTTAGGACTAATGTTGGCTATGACCTTACTAGGATCTTGTGGAAACAAGGCGAATGAAACAGAAAAAAGCACTGGAGAAGGATCAAGTGATAAGGCAAAGATAGGAATTGTACAAATTGCAGATCACCCTTCCTTGGATGCAGCAAGAGAAGGCTTTATAGAAAAGCTCGATAGCGAAAATATTTCCTATGAGTTAATAGATCATAGGGCAAACGGAGACCTTGCCCTAATCCCACAATTTGCGACAGACCTTAAGAATAAAGATGTTGACCTAATCTATACCATAGGCACACCAGCAGCCCAAGGAGTGGCCAATACCATAAAGGATAAGCCTGTTTTATTCGCAGCAGTAACAGACCCAGAAGGAGCAGGACTTAACGGAGAAAATATCACAGGAGTATCTGATTATGTAGAAGCAGGAAAGCTTATAGATGACTTCCTAAGCCTATATCCAGACACCAAAGTATTCGGAACAATGTATAATACCAACGAGCAAAATTCCCAAGTGCAAATCGAAGCCTTGGAAAAGGCCCTAGAAGAAAGAGGCTTAAAGCTTGAAAAACAAGGAGTTTCATCCATAAACGACATTCCTCAAGCTATAGCAAGCCTTAAGGGCAAAATCGACGCTATGGTTACAGTAACAGACAATGTCGTTGTAAATGCTATGCCAGTTATAAGCGAGGCCCTAGCCAAGGAAAACATCCCATCAATTGCCTATGACGAAGGAAGCGTTGAAAACGGAGCTTTGATGAGTGAGGGAGTTAATTACAGACAGCTTGGAAGTCAGGCAGGAGCTATGGCAGCGGAGATCCTTAAAAATGGGAAAAATGTCAAGGATATTCTTTACGAGAAGGCAGAAAATCTCAAAGTTCTTGTCAACACCAAGACTGCTGAGGCTTTGGGAGTAGACTTAGATAAAGATTTACTAAAGAATGCAGAAAAAATAGACTAAGGAGAAGAAATGACCGGCTTACTATCATCACTAGGAGCAAGTATAGAAATAGGACTAATATTTGCAATCCTTGCCATGGGCTACATGCTTAGCTACAAATTCTTAAAATATTATGACCTCTCGCTCGAAGGAACCTATCCTTTGGGAGCTTTTGTTGCAGCAGTTCTAATTCAGAAGGGCCTGGGTCCTTATCTTGGAATCTTGGGAGCTATAATATGCGGTGGAGTCGGAGGATGTCTGACCTACTTTTTCTACAAAAAGATCAAGGTAGACCCACTTCTTTCAGGAATCCTAACCCTAACCATCCTTTATTCCATAAACTTAAGGATAGGAGGGGCAAGTAATATCCCTATAGCAGGAAATCCAAATATCTTTGGGGCCCTTCCCAAATGGCCAATCCTACTTGTCCTAACCCTAGTAATCAAACTTGCAATCGACTATTACCTAAGAAGCGAGACAGGCTACCTACTTAAAATTACAGGCAATAATAGAAAACTTGTCAAACAATTAGGTAAAAATCCTGATAACTTTATCATGGTGGGGCTCATCCTATCAAATGCCCTCATAGGTCTAAGTGGAGGCCTTATGGCCAACTACCAAGGCTTTGCCGATATACAGATGGGAACAGCCATGATAGTGACAGGTCTTGCCTCAATTATTATAGGAGATACCTTGATGAAATCTAGAGATAAGCTTAGAGATACTTCAAGGGCAATACTTGGAGCAATTGTCTATAGGATTATATCAGGCCTTGCTATTTATCTGGGACTAAATCCAAACGACCTAAAGCTTGTGACCGCTCTAATTGTTATAGCCTTTATTTCCTACAATAATTACCTAGCCAATATAAAATACAAAAGGATGGTTAAAAATGCTTGAAATTAAAAATATTTCCAAAACTTTCAACATAGGCACAAGTGAAGAAAATACAATATTTAAGGACTTCTCCCTAAAGATCGAAGAAGGCCTTGCTACAACCATCATAGGACCTAATGGCTGCGGTAAGTCAACCTTGATGAATCTAATAAGCGGAAGCCTTCCTCTAGATTCAGGACAGATTTTAGTAAATGGGGTAGAGATCAGCAAACTTAGCGAGGAAAAAAGAGCAAAATATATGGGCAAGGTCAACCAAGATCCCAAAGACGGGGTGGCGACCAACCTAGATATCTACGAAAATATGGCCCTAGCCCTAAAAAAGGGAGAGAAATTCGGCCTAAGATCTCTTAAGAAAAGCTCTAATACAGAAGAAATAGTAAGAAGACTTAAGAAGTTAAATCTAGGCCTTGAAAACAAACTCCATACCAAGACAGACCTGCTTTCTGGAGGACAAAGACAATCCCTAGCCCTTCTTATGGCGACAGCTAAAAAGCCGGACCTCTTATTATTAGACGAGCACACAGCAGCCCTTGACCCAAAGACCAGTCGAAACATAATGGACATGACAAGAAGCCTTATCGATAAGGAAAATATGACAACCCTCCTAATCTCCCACAACCTAAGAGACGTTGTCAAATACTCTGATAGGATAATCATGCTAAACAAAGGAGAAATTGTCCTAGACCTTAGAGCAAAGGACATCACAGAAGACGACCTAGTCAAAGCCTATAAGGAAAAATTAGGAGAATAATATAAGGGGCTGTTGCAGAATGAATAAATCGTACCATTATCGTTAGAAGAACCTCCACGGAAAGTCTCAATAAGCCGACGGGCTAATCGCCTCCATTAGCCGGCGGGCATCATTGGCCTACCGGCCAGGAGAGGTAAAATTTCCTAAGGGAACCTTCTAACGATGGTACGATGATTATTCATAGTTTTGCAACAGCCCTTTTAAATAAAATAATTTAACGTTAAGGAAAATTTGACAGATAGATAAATCAGTGCTATATTATAAATAACAAAGATAAGAAGGGAGGGTACTTATGAAAGAAGTTCACATATTAGATACTTTAGAAGAGATAAATATAGTTAGTGATCCTATAAGACTTAAAATTATTATGACTTTAGGAGCTACACCTAAAACAGCTCAGGACTTGTCAGATGCCCTAGGAGTTAGCAGGTCCAAAATCCACTACCACCTTAAAATATTAGAACAAAATGGAATTGTCGAGGTAGTAGATACAGAGCTAATAAATGGGATTACCCAAAAATATTTCCTACCAGTAGCCAAGGCCTTTATACCGAATAGCGAAATATTTAATAATAATTTGGAAGAAAAGCAATTCACCTTCAAAATCCCTAAGAAATCTTACGAGTCTTTCGAAAAAGACTTAAATGAATTAATAGAAAAATACAGGGAGGATGATGGAGATAGTGAAAGTTTCCAAGTACAAATCTATAAATTATCTTAAAACCAGTAAGTAGAGGCTTACTGGTAAAAAAACACACAACTGTCAATAAAAACTAAACGTTAAAAATTATAATGCTTGTGATGAATAATTCAGATATATATAAGTTCAATCATAAGATTTATTTACTGAATTATTAAAAAACAAAGGAAGATATATCAGTCAAGTAAGTACAATTCTATAAATATCTTAAGCCAGTAGGTAGAAGCTTACTGGTAAAAAAATACACAACTGTCAACAAAAACTAAACGTTAAATATAAGGAGAATGTTTAAAATGATTAAAAACAAAGATTTCTATGTCCTGCTTATAGGACGACTTATCACAAACTTTGGCGATAGCCTTTATGCTATAGCTTCAACCCTCTTGGTCTACCAGATGAGTGGGTCCACTGTCTATTCAGGTATAAGTCTATTTCTAACCTCATCAACCGCCATTGTTCAATTACTTCTAAGTCCAATCTTGGATAAGATTAATATGAAGAAGTTTTTGATTCTTACCCAATTTCTACAAGCTATATTAATATTAATAATTCCTGCCTTGTATTATTTGGAAAAATTAAATGTTTACCACATAATGGTTCTTATGCCAATAATTTCCTTGCTTAACCAGCTGGTTTATCCTGGACAGATTTCTCTTCTGCCTAAGATCCTTTCCGAAGAAGAGCTTGTTACAGGAAATTCCTTGATGACTATGGCGTATCAAGGGTCAAATGCCATCTTTGATACCCTATCAGGTTTTATTATAGCGATTTTTGGCTTTATGACTGCTTTTTATGCAGACAGTGTGAGTTTTATCTTGACTGGCCTTTTGTTTTGTATCTTATCTAAAAAGCTTAGTCATTACAATGAAAGAGAAAATCAAAGTGGGGATTCTGCTATTAAAAACCACTTTAAGGGACTTAAAGAAGGTCTAGGTTTATTCAAGGATTCTAGGATTTTTGCCCTAGTCCTTGGAGTAGTCTTTATAAATTTCTCTGCCACATCTATAAGTGCAGTCTTACCTGCCTTTGCCAAAGATGAAATCTTCTATAGTCTCATGCTTGCAGGCATGGGAGCAGGAGTCCTCCTTGGTTCTTTGTTTGCAGGTCTTCCAAAGCTAAAGGAAGTATCTTTAGGAAAGCTTTATGTTTATGGAATGCTCATAGTTTCCTTAGCCTGGATATCTCTTTCTTACTTTGCTGCAAATATTAAGCTTGCAGTCGCCTTGTACGCTCTTGGTTGGTTTGTAGTAGGAATAGTTAATGTCTATGCCCAAACCATGATTCAGATGCTTGTCCCAAGTGAGAAGATTGGATCTGCCATGGGGGCTATGGTAGGTATTTCTACCTTTATGGCACCTGTCGGAGCCTTAGTCGGTGGATTTCTAGGAGAGTATTTATCAAGTTCAAAAGCGATTCTTATAGGAAGTGCCATAATTCTTTTGGTTGCTATCTACTGGGCTTTGAATAAAAATATTAGGAAGCTTCCAGCCGTAAATTATTTTGTAAAATAAAATAAACCCACTAGCTTATAAGAAGTGAGTGGGTCTATTCCGGGAGTGATTTAGTTTACCATCAAGTAGTTGAAGGCTCCGAGGGCTGCTGTTGCACCAGAGCCTGCAGCTATTACAATTTGTTTGAAGGCAGTTTCTGTAGCATCTCCTGCTGCAAAAATTCCTTCGACATTGCTTGCGCCATTCTTGTCAGTTATTATTTCGCCATGTTTATTTAGCTGGACTTCACTTTCAGTAAGCCATTCTGTATTAGGAACAAGGCCTACTTGGATGAAGCAGCCGTCGATTGCTATTTCCTTCTCTTCTCCAGAGGACCTGTCGGTAAATTTTAGGCTCTGGACCTTGCCATCTCCATAAAGGCCGGTCGTTTGGGCGTTGGTTATTATCTCTACATTTCCTAGGCTTTTTAGCTTATCTTGGAGGATTTTGTCAGCCTTAAGCTCTGGGAGAAATTCGATTACTGTAACCTTTTTGGCAAGATTAGCAAGATCAATTGCAGCTTCCACTCCGGAATTGCCGCCTCCAATTACTGCTACTGGCTTATCCTTAAAGAGGGGACCATCACAGTGGGTGCAATAGGCAACTCCCTTGTTTCTAAACTCAGTTTCCCCAGGAATTCCTATAAGTCTCCACCTAGCTCCTGTCGCAAGGATAGCTGTTTTTGCTTGTAGGGAAATATCATTATCTAGGCTCATTTCAATTAATTTATCTTTATCATTCCTCTTTATAGCTTTTGCCAAAGCTCCTGTCATGATATCTACACCAAGGGCTTGGACTTGATCCTTCATCTGATTCATGAAGTCAGGGCCTTCTGTATATTTAAAGCCAGGAATATTTTCTATAGCGAGAGTTTCGTTGACTTGACCACCAAATTCACTCGCCACAAGCCCTGTCCTAAGCCCCTTTCTTGCTGCATAAATTGCAGAAGTTGCAGCGGCAGGACCACCTCCGACTATGAGAACATCGAAGATATCCTTATTTTCAAAGTGACTTGTATCTTTAACACTTCCTAAAAGATCTAAGATCTTGTCCATAGATTGCTTGCCGCCTTCAAAGAAGTCTCCATCCTTAAAGATAGCAGGAACGGCGAGGACGTCACGACTTTCTGCCAAGTCCTTAAACATACCGCCCTCAATCATGGTGTGGTTAATATTTGGATTTAGAATCGCCATTATATTGAAGGCTTGAACCACATCTGGGCAATTGTGGCAGGAAAGAGAAACTATAGTTTCAAAATCCATCTTACCATCAAGGGCTTCTATCCTAGCCTTACTTTTATCATCAAGTTTAGGGCTAACTCCTCCCACTTGAAGGAGGGCGAGGGCAAAGGAGGCGAATTCATGGCCTAGAGGAAGGCCCGCAAAGACAATTTCTCCATGGTCGAAGTCTCCTTTTAGCTCGAAAGAAGGAGTATATTTAAGCTTTTTTTCCTCAACTTTAATTTTATCGGATAGGCTTGCTACGTCATCAATAAAGCCTTTAAGCTTCTTGGAATTTTCACCATCATCAACAGAAAGCCCAATAACGACTTCTGTTTTTAATAAGTCAAGATATTGGGCTAGCTGGTTCTTTAAATTTTGATCTAACATATTAGATTTTTCCTACAAGGTCAAGTCCTGGAGTAAGAGTAGCATCTTCTTCGCTCTCCCACTTAGCTGGACAAGCTTCACCTGGGTGAGAAGCAACATACTTAGCTGCCTTAATCTTGTTGATATTTACATTTGCCTTTCTACCGATTCCGTCTGCATTGATTTCGATAGTTTGGATTATATTTTCAGGATCAACAACAAGAGTTGCTCTTAAAGCCTTGCCTGAATCGTCAAGTAGGTCGAGTTCTCTAGTAAGGTTTTTGTTTGAATCACCGATCATTGTGTATTCAATCTTACTTATAGCCTCACTATTATCATGCCAAGCCTTGTGAACGAAGTGGGTATCTACAGATACTGAGTAAACTTCAGCCCCAAGTTCCTTTAATTCTTTATATGATTCTTGCATATCTTCAAGTTCTGTCGGACATACAAAAGTAAAATCTGCTGGATAAAAAATTAGGACAGTCCACTTATCTAGGAGGTCCTTATCAGTAACGGTAACAAATTCTTCCTTAGATGGATCGTAAGCATCTAAACTAAACTCTGGTAATTTTCTTCCTATAAAAGCCATATATATTCTCCTTAGTTTATATTTAGAGTTCAAAAGATTAAAATAATTATAATAATCATTATCACTCTTCTTAATATAATTATAATCATTCTAATTTAAAAGTCAAACTAAATCCTTAAATTTTTAGAAAACCATAGGACCAAATAGATTTTGACTGATTAAGTAAGTTCGTTATTTAGTTTTTGATATATATTTTGTAAATTTAATATTTTTCAAGACATATAAGATATAAAAGAGATAACAATTCCTAAGATAATCCTCTCAAGGATGGTACGATGATTATTCATAGTTTTGCAACGGCACTAATATATGAGTTACTATCCCTAGACTGGTAACAGGAAGGGGGTGTCCGAAATGATAGATCCATGTCAGGGTCTACTCTATTCTTTAATTGTTGCTATCATGGCAAATGTAATTAGTCACTATATTTGTAAATGGTTAGATAGTAATGAAGATGAATAGTAACTAGCCAAAAAAAAGACTGGAGCGGCAACTCCAGTCTTTTAATGTGTCCAAAATGATGAACTCTATTCTTTTAGTCACTCATATTATACTAATATTAATGGTATATTACAAGTTAGAGTAGTAATCTACAAACTTTATTGTATAGAGTCAATAGATTAAAGTAAAATAATTATAGAACTACTATGCTTTACAAGTTAGTGATTTTCTTATATTAAAATGGACAGAAAATTAACATAATCTTACATTTATTGTATAATATAGGTGGAAATGTTTTATGAAAGGAAGAAAAATGGATAAAAAAATTATTGAGATAAACGAAAAGCTAAAGGGCGGGGTTATCATGGACGTTATTAACGTCGAGCAAGCTAAGATAGCAGAAGATGCTGGTGCTGTTGCAGTAATGGCCCTTGAAAGAGTCCCTGCAGATATAAGAGCTGCTGGTGGAGTTTCCAGAATGAGTGATCCTGAAATGATAGGAAAAATCATGGATGCAGTTTCTATCCCAGTCATGGCAAAGGTTAGGATTGGTCATTTCGTAGAAGCACAAATCCTAGAAGCTTTAGGCATTGATTACATAGACGAATCAGAGGTCCTATCTCCTGCCGATGATGAAAACCATGTCGATAAGGCGAAATTTGAGACACCTTTTGTTTGTGGAGCAAGAGATTTATCAGAAGCTCTTAGGAGAATCAAAGAAGGCGCATCAATGATTAGAACTAAGGGAGAAGCAGGAACTGGTGATGTGGTTCAAGCTGTAAGACACTTAAGAAAGATCAACTCACAAATAGCAGAAGTGGCAGGCCTTACTGATGATGCTCTTTACACAAAGGCCAAAGACCTCCAAGTTGACTATGACCTATTAAAATATGTAAGAGATAATAAGAGACTTCCAGTCCTAAACTTCTCTGCAGGTGGAGTAGCAACTCCAGCAGACGCTGCCCTTATGAGACAATTGGGAGCTGAGGGAGTATTTGTTGGATCTGGTATATTTAAATCAGGCGATCCAGAAAAGAGAGCCAAGGCTATAGTAAAGGCCGTGGCAGGATACAACGATCCAAAAGTTCTCCTTGAGGTAAGCAAAAACTTAGGAGAGGCTATGGTTGGAATAAATCCTTCTGAGATAGAAGAAATAATGGAATTAAGATAAAAAATTGGTGATGTAGCAGAAATTATCCTGCTCATCACCTTTTTCTTTTAGGACTAGTAAAGTCTCTTTAATTTTTCCTCTTATTTATATTTAGAATCAAAGAAGCAGATAAAACTAGGACCATACCTAAGGCAAGTCTTAGGGTAAATACTTCTCCTAGAACTATAACTGATAGGATAGATCCGAATAGAGGAATAAAGAGCTTATAGATTCCAAATTCGTTTGCGGAATGTTGTTGAAGGACTAGGGTCCAAATAGTAAAGGCAGTTGCCGAAATAAAGGCTGCATAAACTAAGAGGATAGCCGCTTTTGATGTAAAGGAAATCCATCCTCCACTAAGGCTTCTTCCTACTATAATTAAGATAATAGATCCTACAAAAAACTGAAGGCCTGTAAGAAGATAGCCATTCATCCCCTTGCCGTACTTTCTTACAAGGACTGTACATAAGGCATTTATTGAGGTGGAAACTATGATAAAGCCTTCTCCTGTAAGCTTCATTGCCTGTCCACCGATTGGTTTTCCAGTATTTGTTATAATAATTCCAATAGTTCCTATAACTAGAGCCAGAATCATCTTTGAATTGATCTTATCTTCTGGTAAAAGTAGGGCAGAAAATATCACTACTATAAATGAATTTGCTGCTTGGATGATGGAAGATTTGACCCCGAAAGTGTTTGATAGGCCTATATAGTAGAAAAGATATTGGATACTAGTCTGGATCAAACCTAAAATTATGACAAACTTCCAATCGAGCTTCTTAAAATCCTTATAATTCTTATCGAAAATAAGAAAATAAATTAGGGTTATGATACCAGCCATAAAAAACCTAATCCCAGCTACGAGAATCTTTTGGCCAGTGTCACTTGCCCCAATTCCAAGTTCTAGGTAGGTTGTCTTTATGGTAGGGATGGCTGAGCCCCACAAAAACATAGCGAAAATCGAAAAAATAATCGCAAATTTCTTATTCTTTAACAAATTAATTCCTCCTCTTGTATTGTCTAAATAAATATATCTAATAATGACTTAATCACTTTACTAATTAATTAAAAATTAGCAAAAGCTTTTACTTTACGAATCGCTTTTATAAATATATCGTATATGCTATAATGGTAATATATCACAGATAAAGGAGAGGAAATGAAGAAAATTACGAGATTGTTAATGGCAATTGTTATGATCTTTACCCTAAGTGCTTGTGGGAATGCCGATAACAAGACAGAAGAAGTAAACGAAGACCAAAAGACTGAGACTAAGGTTGAAGAAAAGAACGACGATAAGGAAGTCGAAGATAAGAATGAGGGAGTAGGAGAAGCTGAAATAGACCTTCCTGACTTTGAGGGAAGAAGTCTAAATGTAGTCGCTACAAGTGATTCTTACGTTCCTTTGTTCGATAGGTTCAGTGAACTGACAGGAGCTAAGGTAGAATTTTTATCAATGTCTTCTGGTGAAGTTATAACTAGAACAAAGGCTGAAGGCAAGCCAATGGCGGACCTATGGTTTGGTGGTGGACTCGATGCCTTTATGGCAGCTAAGGAAGATGGCCTCCTTGATTCCTACAAGTCTGAAATGACAGATAAGGTTCCAGAAAGATTTAGAGATGAGGAAGGTTATTATACATCCAAGGGTCTTACAGTAGTGGGTTTTATTGTAAATGATCAAATCCTTGAAGAAAAGGGACTTGAAGCGCCAAAAACATGGAAGGACCTTGCCAAGGAAGAGTACAAGGGAGAGATAATCATGTCAAACCCTGCAATCTCTGGGACAAACTACGCTGCCCTTAAGGGACTTCTCGACCTATATGGGGAAGAAGAAGGCTGGGCCCTTTTTGAGAAAATCAATGAAAATATAGATTTCTACTCAAAAAGAGGAAAAGACCCACAAGAGAAGACTGCCCAAGGAGAATTTGCTATTGGAATCATTCCTGTAGACAAAAAGGCCTTTGATGCAGCTCGCGACAATGGACTTTCTGTAGTTTATCCAGAAGATGGGGTAAGCTGGGTGCCAGAAGGAGTTGCTGTATTTAAAGATAGTGAAAATGCTGATGTAGCCAAGGCTTTCGAAGACTTTATGTTGACAAAGGAAGCCCAAAAGATGATTGCAGAAATCGACGGAAAAGACACTAACCAGCTAATCGTCGAAGGAGCAGAGGGCTTTGACCTAGATCTTCCTAAGGATAAGCTAGTCGACGAGGACCTATCAACATTTGGTACGAAGAGAGACGAAATATTAAATAAATTCAAAGAAATAGCCAAGGATAAGGCTAGAGAAGAATAATAAGTGAGGAGCTTTTACAAAATAGACTTATATAGTTTGCTTGTAAGAGCTCTTTTTATAAGAGGAATATGACTTGATTAAGAAAATAAAATCCCTAATAGTGCCGATAGTCTTAAGTTTAAGTGTAATAATCTTTATCCTAATGCCCTTTGTCTATGTATTTAAAGAGGCATTTTTTCTCGAGTCTGGCTTTAGTCTTGACAATTTCATAAAAGTCCTATGGATGAAGAAATTAATAGGAAACTCCCTTAAACTTTCCCTAGGAACTAGCCTCCTTTCTGTCCTAAGTTCTGTATTTGTAAGTCTTTACCTTTATCTATCGAATAAAAAAATAAGGACAATTATAACTACTATCTTATCCATAACACTAATCTCCCCACCCTTTGTAACTAGCCTTTCTTACATAAATTTATTTGGCAGACGTGGCTTTATCAGCCATGACCTCTTAGGTCTATCCATCAATCCTTACAATATGCGGGGGATTATGACCATGCAGACAGTATCCTTTCTTTCACTAAACACCCTACTTCTTGTAGGATTTTTGGAAAAAATTGATCAAAGGATAATTGATTCTGCTAGAAGTTTGGGAGCTGGTACTAATAATATCATAAAAGACATCCTCCTTCCTTCTATGAAAAATGGGATTTCCACTGTCTTTATGCTAAGTTTCTTTAAGTCTATAGCAGACTTTGCCACTCCAAATATTATAGGAGGGAAATTTTCTGTCTTAGCCTTAGAGGCCTACTTTGAGGTGATAGCTAATGGGAATCTCTCCATAGCAGCTTCAATGAATATAATAATTCTATTTTTGACCCTGGTAGTTTATTTTATCTTTGCTAGAAATAGGGGAAATAATACTAGACTTGGACTAAGCAATGAAGGTAGGGAGCTTAAGCTTTATAAAAAGACTATCTTGTATTACATAATAGCTTTTGTATCGATATTTCTTATCCTCGTTTTAAGTATTCTCTATATATCTATAATCTTTACTGCCTTTACTAAAATGAAAAGGGGAAGCTTGGTCTTTACTCTAGATAACTTCAAGGATACTGGTAGATATATCAACTCCATTAGCCTAAGGTCTATTGGATATTCCTTAATATCAGCCCTAGGCGGCAGTCTTTTAGGCATGCTTATTGGATATTTTTTGATAATCAAGAGGGTCAAATATATGAAAGTAATAGACTATTTTGCCAACCTACCTTATATAATTCCTGGAATGTTTTTCGGCCTGGGCTATCTTTTGTTTTTTAGAGGAAGGCCCTTCTACCTAACTGGGACAAGTGCTATAGTAATTCTCAATGTCACCTTCAAGCAATTGCCCTTTTCGACTAGGCTATTTAACGCCTCAATGAAATCAATCGACAGGAATATATTAAGGGCTATTAGGGACCTAGGGGCAACTTCCTTCTATGAGGTGAAGGACGGGATAATCCCTCTAAGTAGAGAGAGTATGAGGGTAAGTCTAATTAACGCCTTCACAACAACAATGACCACGGTTGGATCGATTATATTTTTGGTCTACCCATCGAAAAAGCTCATGACCCTTGTGATGTTTGATGTGATTAATAGCGGTAAATACAATGAAGGTTCGGTAATTGCCCTATATATTCTTTTAATTTGCCTGGTATTTAACCTACTATTCCAGATTCTAACGAAGGGCCCAAGACTAAGGAGGAAAGATGTATCTAGAAATAAAAAACTTAAGTAAAAAATACGGAGATAGCTATGCTGTAAAAGACATTTCCTTTGGCCTAGAAGAGGGAAAATTCTTGTGCCTTTTGGGCCCTTCAGGTTCTGGCAAGTCTACTATCCTTCATTCCATCGGAGGTTTCCTGGACCATCAAGGACAAATCATAATCGATGGAGAGGATATAAGTTATGAGAGTCCTGAAGAAAGGGATGTAGCGACAGTCTTTCAATCCTATGCTATATTTCCTCATATGAATGTCCTAGAAAATGTAATGTATGGACTAAAATTTAAGGCTAAGGATTTAAGCAAAAAAGAGAAGAAAGAAAGAGCCCTGGAGGTTATAGAAAAGGTCGGACTTAAGGGATTTGAGAGAAGATATGAAAGCGAGCTATCTGGAGGGCAAAAGCAGAGAGTGGCCCTTGCCAGAAGTCTAGTTATAAAACCCAAACTCCTACTGATGGATGAGCCCCTGTCTGCTCTTGACTACAATTTGAGAAATAAAATGCAAGAAGAGATAAAAAGGATACAAAAGGACTTCAAGATAACGACTATCTTTGTAACCCATGACCGAAATGAAGCCTTTGCCATGGCAGATGAGATAATTATTCTAAAGGAGGGAAGGCTTATAGAAAAAGCCAGTCCCGAGGAGATTTATAATCATCCCAAAGACGACTTTACTCTAAACTTCATGGGCAAGGCCAATATGATCGGTGGGGGTTTCGTAAGACCTGAAAAGATTAGGGAAGATGATAAGGGAGAGGAATTTACCATAAAGGATTTAAGATTTGAAGGAGATAGGATAAGAATTTTTCTAAAAAGAGATAATAAAGAACTTGAGATGATTAAATTAAATGATGGGAAAAAGTACAAGATAGGAGAGAAAATAAAAGTGACCTATAGAATCGAGGAGATAAAATGAAAATACTGCACGTCTTGACCCAACTTCCACAAAAAACAGGATCGGGAGTCTACTTTACGAACTTAATCAAAAGCCTAGAGGATATGGGCCATGAAAACTTAGCCCTATATGGAAGGGAAGAAGGAATAGAGTTAGACTTTCCAATGAAAAACTACGAGGAAGTCCTCTATATGACTGATAAGCTTCCCTTTCATATATGTGGAATGAGCGACGTCATGCCTTATGAGTCTACCGTCTATAGCGATATGACAGAAGATGAGATAGATAGACTTATGGAAGCCTTTGAGGAAAAACTTATCAAAATAAAAAAAGAATTCAAGCCAGAATTAATAATAAGTCATCATCTATTTTTCCTAACAGACCTGGTAAGAAGGACCTTCCCAGATCTTAAAGTTGTAGGCATTTCTCATGGAACTGATATAAGACAGATTAAAAAACATCCTAGATTTCTAAAAAGACTTAGCCATATCAAAGATCTCGACCAAGTATTGACTGTAACAGATCAGGAAGACGAAACTATAAGAGAGAAGCTAGGAGTTTCTAATATCACCCTAATTGGAGGTGGATTTAACCAAGATATATTCTACGAAAATCCTAATCCTAAAAAAGATAAGACCATAAGAATAATGTATGCAGGAAAGATTACCAGATCTAAGGGAGTGTTTGAACTAGTCAAAACTATAAATATCCTAGAGAAAAAATATAAAAAAATAAAACTATATATAGTCGGAAACGCCAGCGAAAATGATTTAAAAATTCTCAAAGAAAATTCAAATTACTCCCAAAATCTAATAATTCACGATGCAGAAGACCAAAAAACAATGGCAGATCATCTAAGAGAAAAGGATATATTCGTTCTTCCCTCCTACTTCGAGGCCCTAGGTCTTGTAGCAATCGAGGCCCTGGCTTGCCATAAGCTAGTAGTAACAAGCTACATAGAAGGCCTCGACAAGCTACTTAGTCCCAAAATCAAAGAGAAAAAGGCCATAGAATTTGTATCCCTACCAAGGATAAAAAATGTAGACCAAGCCTACGAAGAAGATAAGGAAGCCTACGTAGAAAGACTAGCCCAAGCCATAGATAAGCAAATCCAAAGACTAGATAAAGAAATATTCACAGAAGAAATAGTAAAAGAAATAGACAAATACTCATGGAAAAATATGGGTAGGAAGATA
Organism: Anaerococcus prevotii DSM 20548; assembly: GCF_000024105.1. Lineage (GTDB taxonomy): Bacteria > Bacillota > Clostridia > Tissierellales > Peptoniphilaceae > Anaerococcus > Anaerococcus prevotii. The sequence continues at coordinate 66,325 of NC_013171.1, forward strand.
TTTGAGATAATCAAATAGGGATAAGATAGTGGAATTTCACAAGTGAATTTTTATCCTTTCGCTGTTGTATTCAGCTAACAAAAAAACCACCAGCAAAAGCTAATGGTCTATGTTGAGATTTCTGTAAATCTCATGAGTTAAACAGCGAAAGTTTATCTTTCTAATCTAGTATAACAAGTAAAAACTGATATGTAAAGTCTTTTGCCCTAAATTTAGCCCGATTGGAGACTCTTATGAATTTACAGGGATATTTTCGTTATATTATAAAAATATTTAAAAAAGATTCGGGTATATATTTAAGGATGAGGAGATAAAATGAAAACATTAATAGCTATAGATACAATCAAAAATTTTGAAGATTCTGTTACTATGGGGAGGATTTTTAAGGAAGAGTTGTCCTCTAAGTCCTATCCTATACCCTTTCTCGACGGAGGAGAAGGAACGATTGAATCGATGAAGTTTATTTCTAAGGGAGACTACCACTATGTAAATGTACATAATCCCTTAAACGAAGCGATTACCGCGAGGTATTTGTTAAATGACGGTTTTGCTACTATAGAGATGGCCGAATCGTCTGGACTTTCGCTTTTGTATAAGGAGGACCTTGATGTTATGAATGCATCAAGTCTTGGACTTGGAGAAGTCTTCCTGGATGCCTTGGACAATGGGGCGGAAAGTTTCTACATAGGCGTAGGTGATAGTGCTTCCAATGACATGGGTATGGGCATGCTTTACGCCTTAGGAGCCAGGTTCTATGATGAAGATAACAATAGTCTTTCTCCTGTAGCCAAAAACTTGGCCAAGGTTAGTAGGATTGATATAGATGAGATTGATCAGAGATTTAAGAAGGCTGATATCAAGATTGCTACAAGCAGCGAGATGACTCTTTTTGGAGAAAATTCTTTCCTAGAAAACAGAGCCTATAGGAAGGGAGCGAGTGATCTTGATGTGGCGAGACTTTTTAGGGGTTGTGAGAACTTCATGGAAAAGACCGCCGAGCTTTTAGGAATTGGCCATGTTGATTTTCCTTCTCTAGGTTCTGGTGGAGGATGTGCTTGGGCCTTGTTTACTTACTTTAAGGCAAAAATCACCGAGCCAATGGATTATATATTGGAAAAGATTGATTTTAAAGATTTGATCAAGGATATGGATTATCTGATTTTGGGAGAAGACTTAAGTCAGTTTAATGCCTATTCTTCTATAAATATGGCGAAACTTGCCAAAAGATACAATGATAAGATAAAGATTATCTTCCTCCATGATGGTAGTAATGAAGATAATTACGATGCGAGATACTTTGATTATATTTACAAATACCATATAGATAACAATCTGGATAGGAAGACTCTCCTAGAAAAGATTAGAGAGCTTGCAGGCGAGGTCAATAACAAGTACCTAACAAGTCCTGAAATTAGCTAGGAAAGCGGTACAATCATCTATTATGAATATTAAAAAATTAGGAGAAACAAAAGTGACTACTGTCCTTATGATAATCAATATAGCAGTTTTCGCTATAATGACTTTGACAGGAGGAAGCGAGAGTATTGAAAATATCGTAAGATTTGGAGCAATGGTCAAGCCCTTGTTTTATCAAGGCGAATGGTGGAGAGCCCTTACGGCAGCCTTTATTCATATCGGATTTTTCCATATTTTGTTTAATATGTACTTCCTTTATAATATAGGACCTCTTTTTGAGAGACTTTATGGATCTATTAACTTTCTAATAATCTACATCCTGGCTGGAGTTTTGGGCAATCTCTTTACCTACGCTTTCGGCGGGGCTAATACTGTCTCTGCCGGAGCTTCCACTTCCCTATATGGGATGTTTGGACTTGCTATTGGTCTTATGATTAACTACAAGGATGACGAGATATTAAGAGGACTTGGAGCGAGTTTTATTTCTATAATAGTTATAAATATAGTCTATTCCTTGCTTGCTCCTGGAATTGGAATTCAAGGACACATGGGAGGATTTTTGGCAGGTGTTCTTCTAGCGGGAATTTTCCCTGTTGTAAATAGACAGCTTCCAAAGACTACTATCATAGTTTCTGTATTAGCCTTCATAATCTTGGCTTTCTTGTTTATAAGAATTGGTAATAAGAGTCTGGGTGTTGGCTAAGATGAAGTTATGGATATTAAGTCTAGTGTTTTTGTTAAGTGCATGTTCCTTTCAGTCTAAGGAGGAGTTCGAGAAAGAGATTGACGAAGTGGATAAGCCCAAAGAAACTATAGAGATGCCGGAGGTAACTTACAAGGATGCATCTACCAAGGAGACTATTAGAAAAATCGACTTCGAAAAAGATTATAAGAAGGCTGTTATTGGTGATAATATAAGCCTTGATAAGGCTACAGGATTTATCAAGGAGATAAATTTTGCAGGAAGTCAAGTTGGCTTTGTACTGGAGAAAGATCAAGCAAATATCTTAAATCTTAAGCTAGTCTATGACGATGAAGGAAAGGTTGAGTATACTTACGGACCTCTTTCAAGAGAAGACGAACTTGTAAGTAGGATCAAGGTCATAAGCTTTGATTCGGAAAGCGGACCTATGCTTTTAGTAAGCGAGCTTTCAGTCTTTGAAAATGAAAGTGTAAGTAATTACTATTTATACAATAAATATCTAAGCCTGCTCGATTCTTTTTCCTTCTACAATACGACTGGAAAAATCGAGCCTGAAGTCAGAAGGCTAGATGATTTGGTAGAATCTAGTGAAACTTCTACTAAGAAGGACCTTAAGGAAGCTATCAGGTCTAGGATAGAATCTGAAGATAAATATTTACAAGATATTTCTAGGGCCTATGGCTTAGATATGGACTTGGCGAAGGACACTATTTTAGGAGAAGAGCTTGAAATAGGAAATCTTCTTTACGACAAAAAGGATAGGGAGATTTTAAATATCGAAAAGAGAAAGAGTGAAGATGGGAAAGATACCATCACTATAAAATAGGAGAAAAAATGGAAAGAAAAGATATAGATCAAAGATTAAAATGGGATACTACTTCGATTTATGCCAAAGACGAAGACTTCTACGAAGATATAGAAAATATCAAGAAATTAGCTGATAAGCTCGTGGGATTTAAGGGAAAAATCACAGCTAGCCTAGATAATTTCAAAGAATTTATCAAATTAGATGAAGAGTTTTCTAGAAAATTAGAGAAAGCTTGTGTCTACGCATCATTAAAAAGCGATGAAGATACTAGGGTTACCAAATACCAAGAGATGGATCAAGTTGCTACCAACACATACGTTGCCCTAACCGAAGCCCTATCTTTCGTAAGACCAGAGCTTTTGGCAACAGATCAAGAAAAGATTAAGGAATACCTAAAAGATCCTGAAATAGCACATCTTTCTCACTACTTTGAAGATATTGCTAGATACAAAGACCACACCTTGGATGAAAAAAGTGAGCAAATAATAGCAAGCTTTGGTAAGACTGCCCAAAATCCAAGTGCGACCTACATGATTTTCTCAAATGCTGACATGTCCTTTCCAAGCGTAGAAAAAGACGGAGAAGAGATAGAAATTACTGATGCGAACTTCGTAAACTTACAACAAGATAAGGATAGGGACTTTAGACGAAAAGTATATGAGGAATATTACAAGACCTATAGACAATTCTCAAACACCCTAGCAAGCACTCTAGATGGAGACTTCTCAGCTCACAACACAGAAGCTAAGCTTAGAGGATTCTCATCAGCTAGAGAAATGAGCTTGTTTGCTAATAACTTACCAGAAGAAATCTACGACAACCTATTAGAGGTAGTCCACGACAATGTCGATATACACAGGGATTACACCACACTTAGGAAAGAATTCCTCGGAGTAGATGACTTAGGATTCCATGATATTTACATGCCGCTTGTAAAAGATTATGATAGGAAAATCGAATTCGATGAAGCTAAAGAAATCGTCCTCGAAGCTATCAAACCACTCGGCGAGGAATACGTAGAGGTAGCAAAGAAGGGATTTGAAACTGGATGGTTCGACGTTTGTCCAAACAAGGGCAAGAGGGGCGGAGCTTACTCATCAGGCTCTTACGATACCCAACCATTCATCTTACTCAACTACACAAATACAATAGATGATGTATTTACAGTAATTCACGAGTTAGGTCACTCCATGCATTCCTACTACACAAGGAGCAATCAAGAATACCAATACGGTTCTTATTCAATATTCTTGGCAGAGATTGCATCAACTACCAACGAGCTTCTTCTCCTAGACTATATGCTCAAAAATTCCAAGTCTGAAGAAGAAACAGCTTATCTACTAAACTACTTTGTAAACCAATTCAAATCAACAGTCTTTAGACAAACTATGTTTGCAGAATTCGAGCATAAGGTAAACAAATTGGTAGAAGCAGGTGAGCCAATTCCGGCAGAAAGGCTTCACGGAATATACAAAGAATTAAACGAAGATCTTTTCGGAAAAGATATAGAAGTAGATGAATTTATATCTGCAGAATGGGCGAGAATCCCACACTTCTACATGTTCTACTACGTCTTCCAATATGCGACAGGATTTATGAGTGCTGTTGCCCTAAGTCAAAAAATCCTTCATGGAACAGATGAGGATAGAGCGGCTTATCTAGACTACCTAAAGGCAGGAGAGAGCGAATATCCACTAGAAGTCCTAAAGAAAGCGGGAGTCGATATGACAGGCAAGGATGCCATGCAAAAGGCTATGGATGTAGCAAGAGATGCTCTAAAAGATTTAAGAGAAGCAATATTATAAAAATATAAGTTATGGGGCTATGGCTATGCTGTAGCCTTTTTTATTTAAGCTTTAATTTGGGTAAATATAAATATAAGTGTAGCTGTTAATAAATAGAAAAGAGTATCTTATGACTTATAGGAAGAGAAAATATGAAATAGTAAAGAAATTTATGAATCCAGAGCTTATTAGAGATATGAGGCTGGTCTTTGCTAAGGATAGAAATAATAGAAAGGAAGATAAAGAAAGAGAGATTCGCCTAGGCCAAAATCTTGTCACCCTCTTTGAAGACTTGGGGCCAGTCTTTATTAAATTCGGCCAAATTTTATCTACCAGGAGAGATATATTCTCAGACAATATAATAAACGAGCTAGAAAAGCTCCAGGATGATGTAAAGGAAGAGGACTTCTCCTATATAAAAGAAACTATAGAAGAAGAATTTGCTAGGGATATTGAAGATATATTTGTAGAATTTGATAGGAAGGTTCTTGCGACAGGATCTATTGCCCAAACCCACCTTGCTTATATCAGGTTTGATGATTCGGTCAAAAAGGTCGTAGTCAAGGTTAGAAGAAAAGATATAGAAAAAAGGGTAAGTGAAGATCTCACTATTATAAGGGACTTATACAGGAAATATCAGAATAAACTTAACTTTATCGAATCCTTCGACTTAGGAGAAGTCCTAGAAGAATTTGGTAAAACTTTAAGAAAAGAGATTGATTTCAAAAATGAAAAGGAAAATATCTTAAAATACAGGGAAGATAACAAGAGATCGACCGACCTATCATCTCCAGCTGTCTACGAAAATTATTGTGGGAAGTCGGTCCTAACTATAGAATACATAAATGGCAAAAGCATTAGATCAAGTTACGATAAAGACCCAGATACAAGAAAGTCTCTTGCCAAAAAGATTATCAAGGCCTACACCAATCAGATGTTTTCCTATGGCTTTTTCCACGCAGATCCCCACCCAGGAAATATCTTTGTAGATTCGGATTATAATCTATATCTAATTGATTTTGGTATTGTATCTACTCTTTCGGAAAACTATAGGTATCAGATAATCAAAATATTTCTAGGAGCAAGTCTCAATGAAGTAAGTCTTGTGACAGATGCCATCATAGGTATGGGACTTTTGGCCTTTGATAGCAAGAAGATACCGATTTTTGAAAGAAGAATCCAAAAACTTTTGGATAAATACATGGCTATGAATATTAGCCAGCTAAAACTCGTAGAACTTATAGAGGACTTTTATAGGCTCTTGGTAGATTTTTCAATCAAAATCCCATCAGAGCTTACTAATTTCGGAAAAACAATCCTTACTGTAGAAGGGCTTATAGAAAAGCTAGTCCCAGAGGAATCCTTCATAGCCCTAGCCATCCCCCTAGCAAGACCAATGGCCCTTAAACTCTTAAGCCCAGACATAGTCTCAAACAAAATACTTAAAAATACTTACAATTCAGCAAGCCTTATAAAAGAACTCCCAAAAGCTTCACTCAACATCCTTAGACAATTGGAAAGAGGAGATTTCGCTATAGAGCAAAAAAGAAGTGATAAGGATCTCCAACTTTTTGAGAAAATTGAAAAAAGAAAGGTTAATGCCGTAGTTTTTATAGGTATTTGCCTAATCATATCATCTTCTATATTAAGCCTTGCTCTAATCGGGTTAAACAATAAGGATATAAGATTCCTAATAATATTGATTTTAACAATAAGCTTGATTTTTTCTCTTTGCCTACTGAAAAGCTTACTGAAAAATGGAAAATAATCCAGGCCCCTTCGGGGGTCTGTTTTTATGAAATTTACTAGGACTTAATTTATTCTTTACAAAAATCCTTTACTATAGTCTATAGTATAAAACTAAGGAGGAAAAATGTTAAATATAGCCCATAGGGGATTTAAGGGAGCATATCCCGAAAATACAATGCTCGCCTATGAAAAAGCAGTCGAAACGGGAGCGGATGGAATAGAATTTGATGTTCACCTTACAAAAGACGGTGAACTTGTAATAATTCATGATGAAACTTTAGAAAGGACTACAGATGGAAAGGGTTTAGTAAAAGATAAAACTTTATATGAACTTAAAAAGTTAAATGCTTCAAAGGGATATCCATATTGTGAGGTTCAGACAATACCAACTTTAAGAGAATACTTAGACTTTACTAAAGACAAAGATATCATTACAAACATTGAACTTAAGACATCCATTATAACATATGAGGGAATAGAGAAAAAAGTTTATGATCTTATAAATGAATATGGTATGAAGGATAAAATAATAATTTCATCTTTTAACCACAATTCTTTGATCAGGATGAAAGAAATAGATAGGGAAATAAAATGTGGAGTCCTAGAATCATCAAGACTGTATAAACCATGGGAATACGTAAAAAACATAGGAATGGAATATTTCCATCCCTTAAATTTCACTATTAACAAGGAAATAGCAGAGAAATTCTTGGAAAATAATATAGGATTAAACATTTGGTTTGGCAAAGCAGACTACGACTTCAGTAAATGTCTAGATTATAATCCGACAGGCCTTATAACAGATTTTCCTGATAGAGTTAATGAGTTAATATTTAATAAAAAATAGATTTATTTTACATAGACATTACAAATTTAATAAAAAAATTTGATATATTTCCTTTATAATTCTAAAGGAAACAAAATAAATGGAGGAATTATGTTTAAAAAAATCGCTAGCAGACTAATGTTAGTCTTGATGTTTGTTACTTTAACTGCATGTGCAGGACGTAATGAGGATTCTAAAGCAATTGATACAGGAAAAGATAGTAAAAATAGTGAAAGCTCTGAATCAAACAGTAGCAATGATGCCACTAGTTCAGATGGCAAGACAACTATAGTATTTTGGCACTCAATGGGTGGTAATCTAAACGACGCTATAGACCATCTAGTTGCTGAATATAATAAGTCACAAGATAAATATTATGTGAAGGCAGAATTCCAAGGAGAATACGACGATGCTCTTACAAAACTTAGATCATCTGCTTCAGGTAAGGATGTCGGCGCTGATTTGGTTCAAGTTTTTGAATTAGGAACAAGATATATGATTGACTCAGGTCTTATCAAACCTATGCAAGATTTTATTGATGAAGAAAATTATGACACAAGTCAATTAGAAGATAATCTTCTCGCTTATTATACAGTAGATGGAAAATTAAACTCTATGCCATTTAACTCTTCAACACCTCTTCTTTATTACAACAAGGATATGTTTGAAGAAGCTGGAGTGGAAGTTCCAAAGTCTTTAGAAGAGATGAAGCTTGTAGGTCAAAAACTTAAGGAAGCTGGTGTTACAGATATGCCAATTTCATTTAGTGTATATGGTTGGTGGATTGATCAATTCATGAATAAACAAGGACTTGATTTATTTGATAATGAAAATGGTAGAAAAGCTAATCCTACAAAATCGGTATTCGATGAAAATGGTGGTGTTACTAATATACTTAAGGCATGGAAAGATCTAGCTGATGAAGGGATAGCACCTAATGTTGGCAAGCAAGGTGGAACTGCAGAATTTAATTCAGGAACAAGTGCTATGACATTTGCATCAACTGCTTCTCTTACACAAATATTATCAGAAGTAGGAGATAGATTCGAAGTTGGTACTGCATATTTCCCATCTGTAAAAGATTCTGATAAAAACGGAGTTTCAATCGGAGGTGCATCTTTATATGCTATAAATTCAGGCGATGAGGAAAAAATGGCAGGAACATGGGACTTCATTAAGTTCTTAGTAAGTGTCGAATCTCAAACATATTGGAATGCAAATACAGGATATTTCCCAGTAAATAAGGGAGTACTCGATACACAAGAATTCAAAGACCTAATTAAGAAATCTCCACAATTTGAGACTGCAATCGATCAATTACATGATTCAAAACCAGAAGATCAAGGGGCACTTGCAACAGTGTATCAAGAATCTCGACAAATTATGGAAAAGCACATCGAAGATGTCCTAAATGGAAATATAAGTCCAGAAGATGCAAGCAAAAAGATGGCAGAAGAAATAGATGCTGCCTTAGAATCATACAACCAGGTTAACAAATAATGAATAAATATAATAATAAAGCTTATCTTTACATGCTTCCAGCATTAGCTCTATTAGCAATATTTGTATTTTATCCTTTCGTACAGACTATTATTCGTAGTCTGTACACAACGGATAATATGGGGGCCAACACTCTTTTTATTGGATTTAAAAATTATTCGGATCTTCTATCTTCCCCATCTTTTTGGAACAGTCTAAAAGTAACTATGATTTATGTTGTTATAGTTGTAATTATAGGTGTTCTTATAGGATTTTCTACAGCACTATTATGTAGAGTAAACTTTCCAGCTATCAGATTATTCTCAGCTGCTTATTCTCTTCCTATAGCTATAGCTTCATCAGGTATGGCTTTAGTATTTAAAGTAATGCTTAACCAATCTGTAGGAATCTTAAATGTGATTTTAAAAACAAATGTTAACTGGCTGGCTGACCCTAATTGGGCCCTTGTAAGTGTAGGTATTCTTACAGCTTGGCTAAACTCAGGTATGAATTTTTTGTATTTTTCATCGGGACTAGCTGGAATAGATGACAGCTTGTATGAAGCAGCTTCAATTGATGGAGCAAATGGTTGGAATCAGTTTAAGCATGTTACCCTTCCTTCAGTAAGACCTATAATGTTTTTTGTTGTAGTTACTAATATAATTAATGCCTTTCAATCATTCGGACAAATAAAACTTCTTACTCAGGGTGGACCAGGAGAGGCGACTAATGTAATAGTGCATGATGTTTATAAAAATGCCTTTATGAACTATAGGTATGGCTATGCTTCTGCTGAATCAGTAGTTTTATTTTTTATAGTTATGATTCTTACAATTATAGCCTTTAGATCAAATGGAGATAATAATGCAAGTAAGTAGGAATATAAAAGAGATTAATGCTAAGCAAAGAGAAAAATCTATAAAAAGAAGTCTTAAAAAAACTGATATACTAAGATTAATTTTAAATATTGTAGTAGTTTTTTTTGTACTATTTCCTATAATCTATGCATTCGTTATGAGTGTAAAGCCTAGTCATGAATTGTACGATAAGACTTTTTTTACAGCACATCCAACTCTAAATAACTATAAGGATGTATTTAAGATAGCCCCAATAGAAGGTTACATAATAAATTCACTTATAGTATCTGTAATCATAACTTTCTTTCAAATGGTAACTGCTATTTTATCTGCTTTTGCCCTTCACTTTCTAAATTTTAAGAAAAAGGGAATTCTATTTGCGATAATAATGGCGACAACTATGATTCCTGGAGAAACTACCATAATTTCAAACTTCTTGATGATTTCTGGATGGGGTTTTACAGATTCGTTTTTTGGATTAGTTGCACCTTATCTAACTAGCGCTATGGGAATTTTTCTCTTTAGACAAGCTTTTAAGTCTTTTCCTATGGAAATTTATGAGGCAAGTAAGATAGACGGAGCAAGTGATTTGGGATTTATATTTAGAATTCTGATCCCTCTTTCAAAACCTACAATAGGGGCCTTGGCTGTACAATCTTTCTTGGGAGCATGGAATATGTATATGTGGCCACTTCTTATAACTGGATCTGATAGATATAGGACGGTGCAAATTGGTATATCTATGCTAAATTCAGCAGATTCACAATCGATGCTTTTGATGATAGCAGGGGTTGTAGTTTGTATGATACCATCGCTAATAATATTTATGTTCGCCCAAAAGAATATGGTAAAGGGACTAACTACAGGAGCAGTAAAGGGGTAATTATGGCAAAAGTAAAATTAGAAGATATTTGGAAAATATATGACAATGGCTTCGAAGGAGCAAAGAATATAAATCTTGATATAAAAGATAAGGAGTTTGTAGTCCTAGTTGGCCCCTCTGGCTGTGGTAAGTCTACAACACTTAGGATGATTGCGGGGCTTGAACCAATAAGCAGGGGAGATTTGTATATAGATGAAGCTAGGATGAATGATATAAACCCCAAAGATAGGGACATAGCTATGGTATTTCAATCTTACGCCCTATATCCTCATATGAGTATCAGAGAAAATATGGGCTTTGCCTTAAAGATGCAAAAAGAAAAGAAAGAGAATATAGATCAAAAGGTTGAAAAAATTGCAAAAATATTGCAACTAGAATCTCTCCTAGATAGAAAACCAGCACAATTATCTGGAGGACAAAGACAAAGAGTCGCCTTGGGAAGGGCAATGGTTAGAAATCCTAAGGTTTTTCTATTAGATGAGCCTTTATCAAATCTTGATGCCAAGCTAAGGGTGGAGATGAGATCTGAAATAGTAAGGCTTCATAAGGAGTTAGATACCACATTTATTTACGTAACTCACGATCAGATAGAAGCTATGACAATGGGAGATAGGATTGCGGTTTTAAATCAAGGAGAACTTGTCCAATTTGATACACCTTTAAACCTATACTATAGGCCAAGAAATAGATTTATTGCAGAATTTATTGGTTCTCCTAAGATGAACATAATCGAAAGCAATTTAACAAAAGAAGGATCTTCGCTTTGTGTAGAACTTTTTTCCAGGAAGATTAAATTGCCTGACTTTAAAACGAAGGATCTTCTAGAAAAGGGAGTAGAAGAGGGAAAAATCCTAATAGGAATCAGGACGGAAGAATTTAACTATGATAAGGAATCTGATATAAAAGTTAAGTTTTCGAATGTCGAATACATGGGATCAGATACCTATGGTTATACTAGAACCGATAGGGGAGAAACAATAGTGATGCGTTTTGATTCTAAAGATCCTATATTAGTAGATAAAGAAATTCCTATAAGTATAAATGAGGAAAACACCTATATTTTTGATATAGAAACTGAAATTTGTATTTCATTTCCTGAAAAAAACGTAGATCCTATAAAATTACAAGAAGTTATAGATGCATAAAAAAGGACATACCTAGTCGTTTTAGGCTAAGTATGTCTTTAAATTACGATTATAAATTTTTGAAAATAATGTTAAGAAGTTCTTCCTTCCTTTGATAGGATAGCTCGTCTTCCTTTAGTCTATTATCACTTTCTTTCTCGATTTTTTCTTTGATATCATCTTTTAATCTATCTTCTGCGAAAGTATATACCGTAGAATTCTCCTTATCTATATGCTCTCTTAAAAGATTTACATAGGCCATAGAGTTTGCGATAATTTGGAGGATATCTCTATCATCTTTTGTTCTCTTATAAGAATTTAGTGAGTTTTCAAGCTTAAATACATAGGATCTAGCAAGTTGATGCTCGACTAGCATACCGTTTTTTATAACTTTTTCTCCTAAAACTCCTAGCTCTTCTAGCATATATTTAAAAAGGATATCTTCTTCCTTCTTGTGATGGATTCCATCTGCGAACTCTCTAATAAAGGAGATGCTTGCCCTGAAGAATTCTTCATCTATAGTTTTATCCTTAAGAATAGAAAGGCATTCTTCCTCTAACCTATCCAAAAACTTTGTTATCTGATCGTGTTCTTTTACTAAATATTCTATTGCTTTCATATTATCACCTCTGTTTATTATACTAGAGATTTTATGAAAACCACTAGCATTCTTGTATAGTTTAATTAGGAGGAAATATGCATTACACAGGAAACGAAATATATAGACCGCCCCTTGAGGCAAGGACACCTCTGCTTGAAGTAACTAGAGGATGCTCTCACAACAAGTGCGTATTTTGCACTATGTATCAGAGGACTCCCTTTTCTCTTGCTCCCAAGGAAAATATAATAAGTGACTTGGAAGAGCTAGCCTTTTACTATCCAAATCTTGAAAGAATCTATCTCTTAAATGGAGATCCATTTGCCCTATCTTTTGAAAAACTAAAGGAAATAGGGGAATTGATCCATAAATATTTACCAAATATCAAAACTATAACTTCATATGCGTCATTTTATAATATGAAGAACAAAACAGTAGCAGAACTTAAAGAGTTAAAGAAATTGGGCTTTGATGAATTGTATATAGGAGTGGAAACGGCTTACGAGCCTGCCCTACTTAAGATAAACAAGGGTTGTAACTTAGAAGAATACAAGGAGTCTCTAGGTAAAATAAAAGAAGCAGGACTAAGCTATCATGCCATCCTTATGATGGGAGTTGCGGGACGTGGCAATTCAGAAATAAATGCCAAAGCTACGGCAAAATTTCTAAATATCTACCCGGCCAAATCTGTCTTTCCTATGACAACATCAGTCCAATATGGATCTGAGCTTTATAAAATGAGGGAAAAAGGAGACTTTGAGGAAGCAAGTCTTGGAGAAATTATAAAAGAACAAATAGTTCTAGTAGAAAATCTAGATTATCCTGACGAAACTCTTTTCTCATCAGGACATATGGTAAATCTTATAAATATAAGCCATAGATTTAAAAACAAGGATAAAATATTGGAAAAACTAAATTATGCCCTAGAAAACCTAAGCCCTGAGATATTGAACTCAACAAATGAGAGGCAAGCTAGGTAAAGAAAAATCGCCCCGGAGGCGATTTTTTAGTCTTCACTATAGGATTTGAAAGGTTGATCTGTTTTTGGAAGTCTATCTGGAGTAATTGAAAGCCCCATTTTGTTTTTCTCGTGTTTTAATTCTATGAGTAGGGAAACCATCATAAAAATTATTACTAGAGAAAAAGGTAAGGCTACAATGATTAGGGTATTTTCTAGGGCACTAAGACCGCCAGAAAATAGAAGTGATATAGCTATAAGGGCAAGCAGAGCTCCCCAAACTATTTTCTTCTTATTGGATGGGTTGAGTTTTCCTTTTTCAGATAACATAGCCAAAACAAATGTTGCAGAGTCGGCTGATGTGATGAAAAACGAAACAATCAAAACCAAGGCGACTATGGACATGACTTTGCCTAAACTATAATGGGAAAATGTTGCGAAAAGCACTTCTTCAGTAGCAAATCCAGTCAAGTCGAAACCATTAGCTTGGACACTAGTTGATAGGGTGCCGAAACTTGTAAACCAAAGGATACTCAAAATAGTTGGAACTAGCAAGACAACCGCAATAAATTCTCTAATAGTTCTTCCCTTTGATATCCTAGCTATAAAAACTCCAACGAAAGGAGACCAGGATATCCACCAAGCCCAATAGAAAATAGTCCAAGAATTAATCCACCCACGCTTTTCAGGATAGAAGGAAGATGATCTAAAACTCATAGCTAAGAAATTTTGTAGATAATTTCCTAGAGAATCAGTTAAGTTATCAAAAATTCTAACAGATGGACCTACTACTATGGCAATAGCCAGTAGACCTATAGCAAGAATCAAATTTAGATTTGATAAAATCTTTACTCCCTTACCCAAACCTGACATGGCGCTTAGGATAAATAGAAGGGTTGTGATTAATATAATTATAGTCTGGACCTTGAAATTATTTGCTATGCCAAATAGATAAGAAAGTCCCCCCCGTTAATTTGACTTGCTCCAAAACCTAGAGTAGTAGCAACACCTATAACAGTTGCAACAATAGTAATTATATCGATTGTCTTACCTATAAAGCCATCAGTATTATCTAATAAAGGCTTGAATGTTTCTGATAAGAGATATCTCTCTTGCTTTCTAAAACCAAAATAAGCGAGAGCAAGACCTACTATGGCATAAACACCCCAAGCGTGTATACCCCAATGGAAGAATGTGTATTGGAAAGAATCTACCAAAGCTTTCCTAGAGGATGGATCGGCTAGGGGTGGGTTTATAGCATAGTGACTAAGAGGTTCCGCCGCCCCATAAAAAACAAGACCTATACCCATACCAGCTGAAAACATCATGGCTATCCAAGAAGTAGTGGAATGTTCTGGTTTGGAATTAGGATTACCCAATTTAATTTGACCGATAGGACTACGGCATAGATATAACAAATAAAATAAAATACCTGTAACAAGTAAAAGGTAGAACCAACCAAAGTCCTTTGTGATATTCGTAGTTAGATTCTTAGTTACTTCCCCAAAAGGATGTGGAATAAGAATACCCATAGCTACAAGGACTACTAAAAATCCTAGAGATAAAACAAAAACTTTATTATTTTTTATGTAAGATGATTTCTTTTTCATTTAAACTCCTTTCATATATAAATAATCTCATTATTTTTACTAGACTATAATATTGTATTTCTAATCTAAGTCAAACATTTATGTTAACTTAAAGGAAAAGATAGAAACAAATATAGCATATATATAGAAAGAAAAATAAAAAAAGAAATTATTTGACAAGAAGAAAAATCCATAGTATTATAATAAGGCACGTTCCAAGAGCGAGCGGAAAATATTAAAAGAAAAAATATTTGACAAATTACTCTTGAGGGTGTATACTTATTTCATACCGCATGAGCTTGAAGCTTTGGAAAATTAAAAAAATCATTAAAAAATGATAAAATAATTTGACAAACAAAAACTTATGCAGTATTATATAAGAGTCGCAAGATACAAGCGACATTGAACCGAGATTAACGTCGCAAGATGATAATCATAAATTATATAGAATACAATAACAACAACCAAAGTTAATACTTTGAGTACAATGATTCTTATCCTTATATATAAGAGATAAGGACAAAATTTAAATCACGCATTTGATATAAGTCAGATGTAAATGAATAAGCCAGAATAAAAACGGCTCATATTATTTATGAGAGTTTGATCCTGGCTCAGGATAAACGCTGGCGGCGTGCATAACACATGCAAGTCGAACGATGAAGCTTAAATGATCTCTTCGGAGTGACCTTAAGTGGATTAGTGGCGGACGGGTGAGTAACGCGTGAGTAACCTGCCTTGCACAAGGGGATAGCCGTTGGAAACGACGAATAATACCCTATGATATGATAGCTTCGCATGAAGTTATCATCAAAGATTTATCGGTGTAAGATGGACTCGCGTCTGATTAGCTAGTTGGTGGGGTAACAGCCTACCAAGGCAACGATCAGTAGCCGGCTTGAGAGAGTGTACGGCCACATTGGGACTGAGACACGGCCCAGACTCCTACGGGAGGCAGCAGTGGGGAATTTTGCACAATGGGGGAAACCCTGATGCAGCGACGCCGCGTGATTTAGAAGGCCTTCGGGTTGTAAAAATCTTTTGTATGGGAAGAAAATGACAGTACCATACGAATAAGGACCGGCTAATTACGTGCCAGCAGCCGCGGTAATACGTAAGGTCCGAGCGTTGTCCGGAATCATTGGGCGTAAAGGGTACGTAGGCGGATAAGCAAGTTAGAAGTGAAATCCTATAGCTCAACTATAGTAAGCTTTTAAAACTGCTCATCTTGAGGTATGGAAGGGAAAGTGGAATTCCTAGTGTAGCGGTGAAATGCGCAGATATTAGGAGGAATACCGGTGGCGAAGGCGACTTTCTGGCCATAAACTGACGCTGAGGTACGAAAGCGTGGGTAGCAAACAGGATTAGATACCCTGGTAGTCCACGCCGTAAACGATGAGTGTTAGGTGTCTGGAATAATCTGGGTGCCGCAGCTAACGCAATAAACACTCCGCCTGGGGAGTACGCACGCAAGTGTGAAACTCAAAGGAATTGACGGGGACCCGCACAAGCAGCGGAGCATGTGGTTTAATTCGACGCAACGCGAAGAACCTTACCAAGTCTTGACATATTACGGCGGGGTCTAGAGATAGACTCTTATCGCTTCGGCGAACTGTAATACAGGTGGTGCATGGTTGTCGTCAGCTCGTGTCGTGAGATGTTGGGTTAAGTCCCATAACGAGCGCAACCCCTATTGTTAGTTACCATCATTAAGTTGGGGACTCTAGCAATACTGCCGGTGACAAACCGGAGGAAGGTGGGGATGACGTCAAATCATCATGCCCTTTATGACTTGGGCTACACACGTGCTACAATGGCAGGTACAGAGGGAAGCGAGACTGCGAAGTTAAGCAAAACTCAAAAAGCTTGTCCCAGTTCGGATTGCACTCTGCAACTCGAGTGCATGAAGTTGGAGTTGCTAGTAATCGCAGATCAGAATGCTGCGGTGAATGCGTTCCCGGGTCTTGTACACACCGCCCGTCACACCATGGAAGTTGGCAATACCCGAAGCCTGTGAGCGAACCTTTTAGGGCGCAGCAGTCGAAGGTAGGGTCAGTAACTGGGGTGAAGTCGTAACAAGGTAGCCGTATCGGAAGGTGCGGCTGGATCACCTCCTTTCTAAGGATGAGAAGCTGATACGTCAGCTTCTCACGTGAGATTTTTATCTCTTAGAAATAAAATCTCAAAGTAACTTTGGATTCTGTATAATAGTTCAAAATAGAACCAACAAAACTAAATAGCAAAAAATATTTCCAGTCAAGAAAGAAAGGGCGCAAGGTGGATGCCTTGGCACATGAAGGCGATGAAGGACGTAAGTGAACGAAAACTAGGGAGAGCTCACAAAAAGCACTGACCCCTAGGTCTCCGAATGGGGAAACCCGGCTGTGGAAGACACAGTCATTACTAAGTGAATACATAGCTTAGTAAAGCAAGACCCTGTGAACTGAAACATCTAAGTAACAGGAGGAAAAGAAAGAAAACTCGATTTTCCAAGTAGCGGCGAGCGAAAAGAAAAGAGCCTAATCCATTGAGGAATATCTAGTTAGTCGAATCATCTGGGAAGATGAACCAAAGAAAGTGAAAGTCTTGTAGACGAAAACTAAATAAACCAGGGAGGAAAGTAGCACCGGACACGAGGAATCCGTTGTGAAGATAGGGGGACCATCCCCTAAGGCTAAATACTAACATGTGACCGATAGCGAACAAGTACCGTGAGGGAAAGGTGAAAAGAACCCCGAAAGGGGAGTGAAACAGAACCTGAAACCTAGTGCCTACAAGCAGAGAGAGCTCTAAAGAGTGATCTCGTACCTTTTGTAGAATGGGCCAGCGAGTTATCGTATATAGCAAGGTTAAATCTTTAAGAGATGAAGCCAAAGCGAAAGCGAGTCTTAATAGGGCGAATAGTTAGATGCGATAGACCCGAAACCGGGTGATCTATCCATGGTCAGAGTGAAGGTGAAGTAAAATTCACTGGAGGCTCGAACCGGGTACGGTTTAAAACGTATCGGATGAACTGTGGATAGGGGCGAAAAACCAAACGAACTCGGATATAGCTGGTTCTCCTCGAAATAGCTTTAGGGCTAGCCTTTGATTAAGATTTAAGGAGGTAGAGCACTGAATGGTCTAGGGCGGCTTACCGTACCAAAACCTATCAAACTCCGAATGCCAAAAAATCAGATCAAGGAGTCAGACTTAGGGGGATAAGCTTCTAAGTCGAAAGGGAAACAGCCCAGACCGACAGCTAAGGTCCCAAAATCTGGATTAAGTGGAAAAGGATGTGAACCTACTAAGACAACCAGGACGTTGGCTTAGAAGCAGCCATGCATTTAAAGAATGCGTAATAGCTCACTGGTCAAGTGGGTTTGCGCCGAAAATGAACGGGGCTAAAATCCAGTACCGAAGCTTCGGATTGATAGAGAATTTAAAATTGCTATCAACTCAAACAAAAGAGAAAAGGTAAAACTTAGACGGAAATATTAAAAAAACAATCAAGATAAAACGAGTTATCAATAAACTAATTACGCAAAACAAGTAAAAGGTAAGTTGTAAACTACGAAATCACCAAACAATCGCATAAAGAAATATGCAACTGGTTAAAAACGTCAAAGTATTTACCAGCAATTTTAATTTCTCTATCAGTGGTAGAGGAGCATTGTATGGGCGAAGAAGCATAAGCGAAAGCACGTGTGGAGCGCATACAAGAGAGAATGCTGGCATGAGTAGCGAGAAGGGATGTGAGAATCATCCCCGTCGAAACCCTAAGGATTCCTGAGCAAGGCTCGTCCCCTCAGGGTAAGTCGGGACCTAAGGCGAGGCCGAAAGGCGTAGCCGATGGATAACAGGTTTAAATTCCTGTACCGCTTAAAGTCGCTATAGAGAAGTGATGACGCAAGAGGATAAGCTAAGCTAGCTGATGGATGCTAGTCTAAAAAGTGAGGCTGTCATGTAGGCAAATCCGCATGACACAAGGCTAAGCTTTGATAGGTATCGAAAACACAAGTAGAGAAGTAGCTGATTTCAAATTGCCAAGAAAAGTCACTATCAAGACCAAAGCGCCCGTACCAAAACCGACACAGGTAGGGAGGTAGAGAATACCAAGACGCGCGGAAGAACCTTTGTTAAGGAACTCGGCAAAATGTCCCCGTAACTTCGGGAGAAGGGGAGCCAGAGCGATCTGGCCACAGAAACCAGGCCCAAGCGACTGTTTACCAAAAACACAAGTTTCTGCAAAATCGAAAGATGAAGTATAGGAGCTGACACCTGCCCGGTGCTGGAAGGTTAAGGGGAAGGCTTAGCATAAGCGAAGGCTAGAACTTAAGCCCCAGTAAACGGCGGCCGTAACTATAACGGTCCTAAGGTAGCGAAATTCCTTGTCGGGTAAGTTCCGACCCGCACGAAAGGTGTAACGATTTGGGCACTGTCTCAACAAAGGATCCGGTGAAATTGTAGTAGTCGTGAAGATGCGACTTACCCACGCTAGGACGGAAAGACCCCGTGGAGCTTTACTGTAGGCTGATATTGGACTTTGAGATTAGACGTACAGGATAGTTGGGAGACTTTGAAACACGCACGCCAGTGTATGTGGAGTCACCCTTGGGATACCAACCCTCTAATATTAAAGTTCTAACGATGACCCTTGAATCAGGGCATCGGACATTGTCAGTTGGGCAGTTTGACTGGGGCGGTCGCCTCCCAAAAAGTAACGGAGGCGTTCAAAGGTTCGCTCAGAATGGACGGAAACCATTCGTAGAGTACAAAGGCAGAAGCGAGCTTAACTGCAAAACCTACAAGTTGCGCAGAGTAGAAATACGGACTTAGTGATCCGGTGGCACCGCATGGAAGGGCCATCGCTCAACGGATAAAAGCTACCCCGGGGATAACAGGCTTATCTCCCCCAAGAGTCCACATCGACGGGGAGGTTTGGCACCTCGATGTCGGCTCGTCTCATCCTGGGGCTGAAGTAGGTCCCAAGGGTTGGGCTGTTCGCCCATTAAAGAGGCACGCGAGCTGGGTTCAGAACGTCGTGAGACAGTTCGGTCCCTATCCAGCGTGGGCGTAAGAAATTTGAGAGGATCTGTCCCTAGTACGAGAGGACCGGGATGGACACACCGCTGGTGTACCAGTTGTTCCGCCAGGAGCATAGCTGGGTAGCTACGTGTGGAATTGATAAGTACTGAAAGCATCTAAGTACGAAGCAGGCCTCAAGATAAGATTTCTCAGAGTAGGTAAAGAAAATACCTTTGATAGGTCCAAGGTGTAAGTGCAGTAATGTATTAAGCTAATGGATACTAAACTTTACATCTTGACTGGAAATATTTATTGCTATTTAGAAGGTTCAAAAATATGGTGATGATGGCATGAGGGATACACCTGTTCCCATACCGAACACAGAAGTTAAGCCTCATAACGCCGATGGTACTCGGAGGGAAACCTCCCGGGAGACTAGGAAATCGCCAAACAAACAAGACTTGGTCAAAGGACTGAGTCTTTTATTGTGTTTAAAAATGTATAATTTATGGAAAAGTTAACACCTGTCACGAAAACCCGTTTGCTTCGCAAACTATTACGCACTATCGTACTTTGTTTTCGGAATAAACATGCTAGTTAAAGCATGTTTATGTATACCGAATACAGAAGTTAAGCCTCATAACGCCGATGGTACTCGGAAGTAGCCGTCCGCTTTCTTTAGGACAAGCTTCCCGGGAGACTCTTAAATCGCCTAAATGGTGATTTAAGCCTGAAACGTAGCTACGGTAGTAGCTAAGGAGTTTGTGAAACAAATGAGTTTCAGTGGAAATCGCCAAACAAACAAGACTTGGTTAAAAGACTGAGTCTTTTTTTTGTATAAGAAAATAAAAAACAGGGAACCGGAACACGTAAGTATTAAAATACCTGTCCCTTAATCACTTAGATAATTTTAGAAAGCATTTGTATTAGCTAAACTACATATGATGATAAATTTTTTGAATTAGCTATAGACAAATCAATAATAAAAGGTATCTTATAACTTGTAAGTTATATTTTGGAATGTAGCCAAGTCGGTAAGGCACCAGATTCTGACTCTGGAGATCACAGGTTCGAGTCCTGTCATTCCAGCCAAATGCTACAGTTTATGCTGTAGCTCTTTTTTATTTAGGAGAAATTATGGATATCAATTTTAAAAGACAGATTTTAAATGATTTTTCAATAAGCGAAGAAGAATTTGATCGTGGAAGAAATATATTTGTAGTAAATAATCCTGATGATAGATTCCTATTTTACAACAAATCTTTATTGATGATTATTATTTTCGATAATAGGATTTTCCTTAGATCTAACGATTATAAACTAATAGGAGCTTTAAAGAAAGAATACATGAAATATCCTGGCCAGTGGTTTACAGAATTCCACAATATAAAAAAGCTGGAAAGTATATTAACTAACCATAAGCTAAAAATAGATAATTTCTTCCCTCTAATGACTTTCTCTGAAAGATATGTGAAAGCTAGAAAATTCACCTTCGATAGGATTGATAAAAATGACATTATTAAATACAAAGGTATAAGTAATATGCCCTTTGCTTTTGATGATGACGATAGAATTGGCATATCTTTCTATGATGGAAATAAACTAATTGCTCTTTGCGGAGCATCTACAATAGGGAAATATTTGCGGAGTATAGGAATAGAGAAGTTTTATTTTGATGATAAATATAAAGGACTTTCATCTTCTATGGTAAGAAGTTTAGCTATTCAAATTAAAGCTGAAAACTCACATGTAAGCCCGATATACACGACTCAATTTTCTCATACTGCGTCTATAAATACAGCAATAAGGGCTGGCTTTGATATGAATGTTTGTATTTGTGCTAATAAAATCTAAGACTCAAAATACCCTTAGTTAAGTATATATCTTAACTAAGGGTATTTTTATTTTGAAAATATTAGAAAAATATTTTTTGCAAACGCTTGACAAATGTTTGGATCTAATGTAATATAAAAATAAGCAAACAAAAAGAATAAATAAATAACAAAAACAAACAGAGGAGGTTTTATGAAAGTCTATATTTCTTCCGACAAGGATGCCTTAAAACTCAAGGATGCCTTGATCGAAGAGTTAGAAAACAAATCTATCGCTTATGAAGATTTGACAGAAGATGGTTTTGATTTCGTGGACAGCTCTAATGCAGTTTGTGAAAAGCTTTTAGAGGTGGACGGAATCTTAACAACAGGAAATGATGATGCAAGTGTAGGGATAGTTCTCGACAGATACGGAGCAGGATCCTATATGGCTTGCTCAAAACACAAGGGAATGGTAGCTGCAGAAGTATCTGATGAAAGAAGTTCCCTAATGACCAAAAGACACAACGGAGCAAGAATTCTTGTTATGGGTTCAGGAATAGTAGGAGAAGACTTAGCCAAATCATGTCTAAGAAACTTCCTAAGCCATGGATATGACGGAGGCCGTCACCAAATAAGAATCGACATGCTCAACAAGATGATGTAGGAGGTATGGATGAAAATAGCATTAGGATGTGACCACATAGTCACAAGTTTAAAAATGGAAGTATCTGACCACCTAAAAAGTCTAGGCCATGAAGTAGTAGATATAGGATGCTACGATAACACAAGAACCCACTACCCAATCTTTGGAAAAAAAGTAGGAGAGCTAGTAGCAAAAGGCGATTGTGACCTAGGAGTAGTACTCTGCGGAACAGGAGTAGGCATATCAACAGCAGTAAACAAGGCCTTCGGCACCCGTTGTGCTTTAGTAAGAGATTGTGCAACAGCTATCTATGCCAAAGAAGAACTAAACGCCAACGTAATAGCCTTTGGTGGAATGATAGTAGGAAGAGACTTAGCCTTTGAAATAATAGACTCATTTATCAATGCAGAATACAAGAAAACAGAAGAAAATGAGAAACTAATAGAAAAACTAATGGCAATAGAAGAAAAATATAAAGAAGATGAAAAAGACCAAGTGTCTAACGATAAATTCTTTGATGAATTTATAGAAAAATGGGATAGGGGAGAATATCACGATTAGGAATCAAATCGCGATATTTTGAGTAATATAAAAATAATAAATAAAAGCAGCTACATTTTAATAGAAAGGGTTGTTTTTTTAAGAGAGAGGAAAACGTTATATGACTGAAGGGAAAATATCTACTAAAGAAAAGTATTCATATGGTATAGGTGCTATTGGAAAAGATATGTGTGTTTGTCTTATATTTTATTTTTGTATGTTATATTATACAGACGTGTTACATATATCTGCTGGATTTGTTGGAACATTATTTTTCCTTGCTAAGTTTTGGGATGCTATTAATGACTTGGCTATGGGAATGGTAGTTGATAATACAAGAACTAAGTGGGGTAAGTTTAGACCTTGGTTAGTAATAGGAACGTTAGTTAACTCAGTAGTTCTTATAATAATGTTTAGTGATTGGGGCTTAACTGGCACTAATTTATACGTATTTGCATCAATTATGTATGTTTTATGGGGCATGACTTATACAATTATGGATATCCCATATTGGTCTATGATACCAAACTTAACATCTAATCCAAAAGAAAGAGATAAAATTGCAGTAATACCAAGAATATTCGCTTCACTAGGTGGATTGTTAGTAGCTGGGTTTGGATTGCAAATGGTTGATTACTTAGGTAAAGGTGACCAACAAATAGGATTTACTAGGTTTGCCTGGGTTGTTGCTATTATATTCATAGTAACTATTGGGATAACAGTTAAAAATGTAACTTCTGCTGATAAAATTAAAAATGAGAAAAGTAAAAAAATAACTTTTAGACAAGTTTTAAAAGTTATTAGACAGAATGATCAACTACTAGTAGCTGTAGCTACAATACTTGCATTCAACTTTGCAATGCAATGTATAGGAGGAGTTCAAACTTATTATTTTATTTACGTTGCTGGAAATAAAGCTTTATTCTCAGTGTTTACTATATTTGCAGGGTTAGCTGAGATGTTTGGATTATTAATTTTCCCAAAAATATCTGAAAGAATATCTAAAAAACAAGTTTATTTATTGGCTAGCGGTGTACCTGTAATAGGGCTTATTTTACTATTAATTATTGGATATGTTGCTCCTCAAAACTATATTTTGACAGCTATAGCGGGAATACTTGTAAAATTAGGTTCAGGACTTCAATTAGGAACAGTTACAGTAGTACTAGCTGATGTTGTTGATTATGGTGAATATAAATTAGGAACACGTAACGAGTCAGTTGTATTTTCAACTCAAACATTGTTAGTTAAATTTGCATCAGCAATTGGTGCTTTGTTTACTGGATTTGCTCTAGACCTTACAGGTTATGTACCAAATGCAGTTCAATCAGTAGCAACTTTAAATGGGATTAGACTTATAATGATTGGAATTCCTATTGTATTTGTTATGATTAGTTTCTTGATATTTAAGAAACGCTACAAGTTAACTGCTGTAAAAATGAAAGAAGTAATGTCAGCTATATCTTAAGGATAGTTGTATGGATCAAATTTAAAATATAATGAAGGAGTTTATTTTATGATAAAGTATAATGAAAAATCTAGAACATTTTATTTAGGGAATGAGTATGTGAGTTATATCTTTAAAATATTGGAAAACGAACAGCTAGGACAGTTATACTACGGTAAAGCTATAAAAGATTCTAAAAACTTTGATCACTTATTTGAAAGTGAGCCAAGACCTATGACTGTTTGTACATTTGACGGAGATATGAAGTTTTCTCTTGAATATATAAAGCAAGAATATCCATCATACGGTACAGGAGATATGCGTCATCCAGCCATAGATATATTACAAGAGAATGGAAGTCGAATCATAGACTTCAAATACCAAAGTCATGAAATAATAAAAGGAAAGCCAGAATTAAAAGATCTACCAGCTACGTATGTTGAACATGATGATGAAGCAGAAACACTATCAGTAAGCTTATACGATGATTTAATAGATGCTAAGTTAATACTAACTTATACAATTTTTAAAGATAGACCTGTGATAACAAGAAATGCTTATATTGAAAATTGTGGCGATACTGAGTTTAGACTTAATAGAGCTATGAGCCTATCTTTAGACTTGCCAGATAAAGATTATGATATGATTGAATTAACAGGAGCTTGGTCAAGGGAAAGACATATAAAGTCTAGAAAACTAGAGCATGGAATTCAATCAATATACTCGCTTAGAGGAATATCTAGTGCTAATTTTAATCCTTTTATAGCATTAAAAAGATACGATTGTAACGAGAATAGCGGAGAAGTACTAGGATTTAGCTTTGTATATAGTGGTAACTTTTTGGCTCAAGTTGAAGTTGACACATACGATATATCAAGAGTGAGCATGGGTATACATCCACATAATTTTTCATGGAAGTTAAGAAAGGGAGAATCTTTCCAAACTCCTGAAGTGGTAATGGTATATAGCGATAAAGGTCTTAATGGTATGAGCCAAACATTCCATAAATTATATCAATCAAGACTTGCGAGAGGAAAATTCCGTGATGAAGCAAGACCAATCCTCGTAAACAATTGGGAAGGAACTTATTTTGATTTTGATGAAGAAAAAATACTTAGCATGGCAAAACAATCTAAGGAATTAGGAGTTGAGTTATTTGTATTAGATGATGGGTGGTTTGGAGTTAGAAATGATGATACATCTGGATTAGGAGATTGGTATCCAAATCTAGATAAACTTCCAAATGGGATATCAGGGTTATCTAAAAAAGTTACAGAAATGGGAATAAAATTTGGATTATGGATAGAGCCAGAAATGGTTAATAAAGATTCAGAATTATACAGAAAACATCCTGAATGGACTTTAGAAACACCTAATAGAAAATCAAGCCATGGTAGACATCAACATGTTTTAGATTTTTCTAATCCAGATGTTATAGATTATATATATAAAATGATATCTAAGGTAATTAGAGAATCAGATATCTCTTATATCAAATGGGACATGAATAGATCTCTTAGTGAAGTTTATTCTAATGTACATGATAGCGAAAGTCAAGGTAAAGTAATGCACAAGTATGTTTTAGGAGTGTATAGATTGTATGAAATGCTCATAAATGAATTCCCAGACATACTATTTGAATCATGTTCGAGTGGAGGATCAAGATTTGATCCAGGAATGTTATATTATGCTCCACAATGTTGGACAAGTGATGATACTGATGCTATAGAAAGACTTAAAATTCAGTACGGAACATCCCTAGTTTATCCATTATCATCAATAGGCGCTCACGTATCCGCTATACCAAATGCCCAAGTTTTCAGAAATGTACCTATAGAAACAAGGGCTAATGTTGCTTGCTTTGGAACTTTCGGATATGAACTTGACGTAAACAAGTTGAGCGAAGAAGATAAAAAAGTAATAGTTGAGCAAATAAAATTTATGAAAGATAATAGGAAGCTTTTACAGTTTGGAACTTTCTATAGACTAAAGAGCCCGTTTGAAGGTAATGAGACTGTATGGATGGTTGTATCCGAAGACAAAGATAAGGCTATCGTAGGTTATTACAAAACACTACAAAAGGTAAATTGCCCATATAATAGGGTAAAACTTCAAGGATTAGATCCAGAAAAGAAGTATGAAGTATCAATCAATGATTATGAAGCGTATGGCGATGAATTAATGAATGTAGGAATGATAACTACTGATAGATCGTCTGGAGAGCAAAAAGATATAAATAAGGCCGAAGGAGACTATTCTTCAAGACTTTATATACTTACAGCAAAATAAAACAAAGTAGGCACCAAGAATTTATTTCGTTGGTGCCTTAAATATTATAGGATTAATGTAGTTTCTTCAATTTTTTCTTTATCTGAATCCTTTAAATTGTTATCAGATATGATAGCATTAATTTCATCTAGATTATAGAAGGAGAAAAAGTCAACTTTTCCAAATTTGGTATGATCTGAAACTAAATATTTATGCATAGAATTATCCAAAGCTATAGTTTGTATTTCTCCTTCTAATTCATTGTAAGTATAAGCGTTGTTAAAACTCAACCCATTTACACCTATAAAACATTTTTTGAAATGAAGACTTTTAACTATGCTATTTGAAAAACTGCCAACAAAAGCGCCAGTTATTTGCCTTACCTTTCCACCAACTAATATCGATTCTATATTATCTAATCTATAAATTTTTTTGAACAGATAATATGAATTTGTAACAATTTTACATTGCTTAAATGATAAATAATTTGCAACTAGCTCTAAAGTAGATCCAGGCCCAATAAATACTGTATCACCATCTTCTATGAGATCAGCAACTTTTTTAGCTATTATTAACTTGCTATCTCGATTAATCTTTAATTTTTCTTCGTGTGATGATTCCTTCTCTGAGAGGTCATCTAAGCACTTGGCCCCACCGTGAATTCTTACCAAAAGTTTTTTATCTTCGAGTTCTTTCAAATCTCTCCTTATGGTCATCTCTGTAAAATCAAGAAGGTCTGTTATTTCAGATACCCTGATTATCCCATTTTTTTTAAGTTCTTTTAAAATTAAATCTTGTCTTTCTTCTTTTAACATAATTTTCCTCTAATTTCGTTGTTTGAATTTGTTTATTGATTGCAAACAAAACAAAAATAAACAAATAAGTGTTGACAATATGTTTATAATCATATACTATTATACCATAGATAATAAACGAACATAATAAAACATAATAAAACATAATCGATAAGAATATTTCAAACTTAGTATATTTTAACGGAGATTATTATCATAAGCGCAAAATTAAAAACGTTTCTAATAAATAACTAATCGAATAGAATAAATTTATTATTGCTTCAATTATATTATCTATATCGCTGGCCTAAAATTACACATGGGAGGTTAGGAATGAATGAGTATGAAAAAATGATTTCGTCTCAAACTTACAATGCAAATTATGATGAAGAACTATGGGAGATGAGGATTTTTGCGAGTGATTTATGCTAGGAGTTTAATAAACTAGGATTTAGTGATATCGATGAGAAGTTAGAAATTATTGATAAGCTAAAGATTAAAAGAAAAACGAGATGTACATTAGAAACACCGTTTTATTGTGATTATGGATTCAACATATCATTTGGAGAAAATTTTTATGCAAATCGTAATTTGGTTTTGTTAGATGCAGGGAAAATACATTTTGGTGACAATGTATTTATGGGCCTTCATGTGTATTTACTACCGCAGGTCATCCTCTAGATGTAGATAGGAGGAATGAGGGATTGAGTACGCCTATCCAATTAATGTAGGAGACAATGTGTGGATAGGGGCAGGAGTAACAATAAATCCTGGAGTAAGTGTAGGAGAAAATTCAGTTATAGGTTCGTCGTCTGTTGTAACAAAAGATATACCAGTTAATAGCTTGGCATTTGGCAATCCTTGCAGAGTTATCAGAAAAATTACTGAAGATGATAAACTAACCAATTATAATAAGTAGCATAAATATAAACCATATTAGAATGTTTACCCTCCGTGGTTGACTAAATAAGCCACAGCTTATATAATTATAGTGGTAGTTACCAGCAGGAGGTATAAATGTTTTTAGATTTAGATTATATTAAGGAAAATGATGCTATAAATACTTATAGTGAGATTTTCCAGCAAGCTAGTATTTGGGAGCTTGTTTACGAAGATTATAAAGAAAGAAAAAGTGAAATAGAAGAATTTTTGGATAAGGCAAGAGGCGCTAAGGTTATCTTTACTGGTGCTGGTACTAGTGAGTATGTAGGCAATATTGCCAAGGAATACTTAAAGGCCCATGGCGATTTTGAATTTGAGTCTGTTGCCACAACGGATTTGGTTTCTTGCCCTTATCTTCACTTCAAGAAAGATCGTAAAACTCTTCTAGTTTCTTTTGCAAGAAGCGGTAATTCTCCTGAGTCTCTTGCTGCGGTAGAGCTAGGAGAGAGTTTGGTTGATGATTTTTATAATCTGGCTATAACCTGTGCCGAAGATGGTAAGCTTGCGGAGAGGTTATATGATGATGAGAAATCTTACGTATTTATAGAACCAGCTGGTACAAATGACAAGGGTTTTGCTATGACAAGCTCCTTTACTTCTATGCTTTTGACAAGTCTTTTGATTTTTGATAAGTCAGCTATAGACAAAGAAGAAGCTGTCAAAAAGCTAGCAAAGGCTGGAAGAGAGATCCTTAATGATAAGGAAAATATTGAAAGTCTAGTCGATTTTGATTTTGATAGGATAATCTATTTGGGAAGTGGTCCTTTATATAAGCTTACCAACGAGGCAAGACTTAAGGTCCTAGAGCTTACTGCTGGCAAGGTAGCTAGCATGTACGAGTCAAGCATGGGATTTAGGCACGGTCCAAAGTCCTTTGTGGATGATAAGACCTTGATTGTATCCTTCATTTCATCCAATCCTTATACGAGACAATACGATAAGGATATTTTAGATGAGTTAAGTCTAGATGGTATAGCCGAAAAAATCATAGGAGTTTCATGCGAAGAAATTGAAGGAGACTTCGATAAGTTAGTCTATAAGGTGGACGGGCTAGGAGATGCTTATCTTTGTGTCTTATTTGCTATGATAGCTCAACTTATAAGTCTTATAACATCTCTAAGGGTAGGAAATAATCCAGACAATCCTTCCAAGTCTCACACAGTAAACAGGGTTGTAAAGGGAGTTACTATCCACGAGTACGATAAGTAGGGCCTATGAGTCTTTATTCTGAGATTGTAAAAGACCTTACAGAGAAAATCTCCACTATGGAAAAGGGAGACAAGATTCCTTCTGAAAGACAGCTTTGCATTGACTATGATGTGAGTAGGACCACTATTAGAAATGCTATAGGAGAGCTAGTCAATAGTGGTCTTATAGTTCAAATCCAAGGCAAGGGGAGTTTTGTTACAGGCAAGCATAATTTGAGGGACAATCTTTCAAATTACTATTCCTTCACCCAAAGGACCATAGCCAATGGTATGAAGCCAAAGTCTGAGATAATCGACTTTAGGATCAAGAAGGCCAACAAGGATTTGGCAGGACAGATGAAGCTTGAGAATATGGACTTGGTCATTGAGCTTGTAAGGCTTAGGCTTGCTGATGATGAGCCTATGATGTACGAGACAACTTACATTCCCTATGAGAGGTTTACTAATATTTCTAGGGAGCTTGTAAGTAAAAAGCCCCTCTATGATATATTTGATGAGTCAAATGCTGCGATTTTCACAGTAAATGAGAGCTTTTCTGTTGGGAATTTGACTAAAAAGATTGCAGGCTTTTTGGGACAAAGACCTGATGCTCCAAGTCTAAAGATTACAAGAAAGAGTTTTGATTTTGACGAGAATTTACTAGAATATACTATATCCTACGCCAGAGGAGACAAGTTCTACTATGAAACGAGTTATAGTCCGAGATAAGCTAAGGAGATTAAATGTATTACTCAGCAAAATATATAGTGCTAGAAGATAAAGTTTTAGAAGATTATTATATGGAAGTGGAAGATGGGAAAGTGAAGTCATTTTCCAAAGATAAGCCAGAAGAGTTTGAATACTTGGGAGAGATAATAGCCCCAGGTCTTGTAGATACCCACATTCATGGCTATGCCGGTAAAGACATCATGGATTGTGAAAAGGGCTATCTAAATGAAATATCCAAGGGGATTTTGGAATGTGGAGTTACAAGCTTTCTTCCAACAACCCTTACAGATACTACAGAAAAGCTCGATAAGGCTTGTGAAGTAATTGGCGAAGAATACGAAGATGTAGAGGGTGCTAAGGTTCGTGGAATCTTCCTCGAGGGACCTTTCTTCACAGAGAAGTATAAGGGAGCCCAAAATCCTTCTTATATGTCTGATCCATCTATAGATAAGCTAAAAAGGTGGAAAGAGCTCTCTAAGGGGCTTGTAAATAAAATTGCCATAGCTCCAGAAAGAGATGGGGCAATCGACTTTATCAAAAAAGCCAACGCTATGGGCGTAAGAGTTGCCCTAGGCCATTCTGATGCGAGCTTTGAAAAGGCAGTAGAAGCAGTGGATGCTGGAGCTAATATTTTTGTCCATGTATATAATGGCATGAGTGGCCTCCATCACAGAAATCCTGGCATGGTGGGAGCTGCTATGAAGACTGATTCTATAGGAGAATTAATATGTGACGGTCATCACGTAAATCCTGCCGCAGCAGAGATTTTGATGGACGTAAAGGGAAGAGATAGGATAGCTCTTATTACAGATTGTATGTCAGCAGGTGGCATGCCTGAAGGAGATTACAAGTTAGGAGACTATCCTGTAATAGTAAAAGATGGAACAGCAAGATTAAAAGACAGTGGAAACCTTGCGGGATCTATCCTAAAACTCAAAGAAGCTGTCAAAAATGTTGTAGAATGGGAGATTGCAGATGTTTTTGAGGCCATACAAATGGCAAGCCTCATTCCTGCCAAATCTGTCGGAATCGATGATGTATGCGGAAAGATTCACGAAGGCTATGACGCAGACTTCATAGTCCTTGATGAGAACTTAGACCTACTTGCAACCTTCCTAAATGGAGAAAGGGTATTTGGATGATACTAACGATAACAGCAAACCCTTCTGTAGATATATCTTACCAACTAGAAAAGTTCAATATCGACGATGTAACAAGAACTAGCGATATAGAAAAACATGCTGGTGGTAAGGGAATCCATGTTGGTTATGTCCTAAAAGAATTGGGAAGTAAGCCTGTACATTCAGGATTTGCAGGGGGTAAGCTTGGAGAATTTATAGAAGAAGGCCTAGAAGATAGGGGCCAAGAGGCGAGATTTGTTAAGATTAAGGGGGATACGAGAAATTGTATAGCCATCCTTCATGAAGGAAAACAAACCGAAATCCTGGAGGCAGGCCCAACTATAGAAAAAGAAGAGGAAGAAGAATTCCTAAATAAGCTTGATCAAATAAGCGAGGGCTGCCATATAATCAATATATCAGGTTCCCTTCCAAAGGGGCTTACAAGTGATTTCTACAAAGAGATAATAAAATATGCCAAAAAGCATAATAAATTCGTCTCAGTAGACACTTCTGGCAAGACCCTTAAAGATATGATCAATGCAGAAGAAAAACCAGATCTCATAAAGCCTAACGAAACAGAAATAGCTGACGTACTAGGTAGAAAAATAGAAAAGAAGGACTTGAAGGAAATCCTAGAGGAAGAGCCTTTTAAGGATATACCATATATAATAGTATCTATGGGAAAAGACGGGGCTATGGTTAAGATTAAAGATAAAATCTACAATGCCAAGGTTCCAAAAGTAGAAGCCGTAAATCCAGTAGGAAGCGGTGATTCATCCCTTGCAGGGGCGCTTTTTGCAATAGATGAAGGAAAATCTGACGAAGAAATAATAAAGACTTCAATGACTTGCGGTCTATTAAATGTTCTCACAGAGGAAATCGCCCATATAGAAATAGAAAAGTTTGACAAATATTTCGAAGAAATAAAAGTGGAGGAAGTATAATGAAAATTTCACAAGAAAAACTAGAAAATCTCAAAAAATTAGTAAATGAAGACGGAGCTATAGCAGCCCTTGCCATAGACCAAAGAGGATCAATGGAAAAAATGATGGGAGCGGCTAACCCTGATCTTAACAATGTCGAAGGAATCGGAGCCTACAAGGAATTAGTTTCAAAAGAACTAACACCATTTGCCTCATCAATCCTACTTGACCCAATCTATGGCGAAAAGGGAATTGCAGCTAAGGCAGAAGGAACTGGACTCATCCTAAGCTATGAACAAACAGGTTATGATGAATACGATGAAGGAAGACTTCCAAGACTTATCAACTTCATGAGCGTACTTAGGGCAAAAGAAATGGGAGCTAACGCTATAAAAACCCTTCTCTACTACGACTGTGATGATGAAGAAGAAACAAATGACATCAAAAGAGCTTGGGTAGAAAGAGTAGGATACGAATGCGAAGGCTTAGGACTTCCACACTTCTTGGAAATCATCACTTACGATAGAAATATGGAATCTGAAAAAAATGCTGAATACGCAAAGGTAAGACCACACAAGGTAAATACTGCGATGAAAGAATTCTCTGATCCAAAATACAAGGTAGACGTTCTTAAGGTTGAAACACCAACTAACATGAACTTTGTAGAAGGCCTTGGCAAGGAAGAAGCAGTTTACACTAGAGAAGAAGCAATCAAACACTTCAAAGACCAATCAGCCTCAACTGACCTACCATTCATCTTCCTATCAGGCGGAATTACTGCAGAACTATTCCAAGAAACATTAAAACTTGCCAAAGAAGCAGACTCACAATTCAACGGAGTTCTCTGCGGTAGAGCAACTTGGAAAGATTCAGTAGAAATATTTGGAAAAGATAAAGAAGAAGCCAAAAAATGGCTAGAGACAACAGGAAAAGAAAACATTCAAACCCTAAATGAAGTTCTAAAAGAAACAGCTCACTCTGTTTTTGAGAAAATAGAAGAATAAAAAATAATGCAGGAAGCAAGGAGATTTTGCTTTCTGCATTTTATTTTAAGAAGAAATACTAGCACTTTTGACAAGGCCATTTTCTATGACGAGTACAAGTCCTAGACCAGTATCCTTACATTCTTCTAGGTAGGCGTTAAACTCATCTACTGTCATGATTTGAGGCTCGGCCATGCCGCTTGTAGCTTGAAAGACTGTATCCTCATCAAAGGAGAAGTCATAGGTCGAATTTGCCATTATTTGGTAGTCATCTAAGGCTCCGACTTCTTCGCTATAGGATAGGCTACCCTTTATAGTAAAAGTGCTTGTAGAAGCGTCTGCGAAGGCTTCTTGGCAATATCCTATAGTACCCTGGGCTTTCCCACCGCTTTCAGAGTCAAGGATCGTCAAGTATTGGCCATTAGCTAGGAAATCTCTGTTTTCTGAAGGAGAGTCCTCTTGGATTTTTTTATCTTCAGAAGGACTTTCTTCTTGCTCCTTCTTATTTTCCGAACCCTTATCCTTAGGAGCTTCTTTTTTTTCTTCCTTTTTATCCTCTTTATCTTTCTTTATTTTTTCCTCATCCTCGGATTTTTGCTCTTCCTTTTTTTCTTCATTCTTAGATTTTTGATCAGCTTTTTCTGTAATTTCTGCCTTACTATTTTTATCTTCTTTATTTTCTTTATTACTACATGAGCTAATAAATAGGGATAAAGCTAGTAAGATGCATATATTTTTAATTAATTTTTTCATAATTTCACCTCTAGGCTATTTTACCTCTATTTAGAATCTTTAGTATATTTATAAAAAATAAACGATTAAAAGTATTAGAATTGGGCTATATATAGACTAGGAAAAGCTTTCTAGATTTGCTTTCGATTTATCTTAAGATATAGTAGAATTTCTTAGCTAAGATTAAACTATTTCATAAAAATTTTAGATATATTAGTAAGAATTTTATAAATATTTTGACAGGTAAATATATTTGACAAATCTTTTTATTAAGGCTACAATTTAAGTAGATGACAATTATAAAAGGAGGATTTTATGCTTTTTAAGACAACAGATCAACATGAGGCCCTACGTAAAAAAGTTAGAGCTTTTGCTGAAGAAAAAGTAAAACCAATAGCATTCGACCTAGATCAAAAGAATGAATTCCCAGATGATATAGTTAAAGAAATGGGAGAATTAGGATTCTTAGGAATACCTTATCCTAAAGAATACGGTGGTCAAGGTCTAGACGTTATTTCTTATGCAATCGTTGTAGAAGAATTATCAAGAGTAGACGGTGGTGTTGGTGTAATTTGTTCAGCACATACATCTTTAGGTTCATGGCCAATTTTTGCTTTTGGTACAGAAGAACAAAAGAAAAAATACCTAACTCCACTTGCTAAGGGTGAAAAACTCGGTGGATTTGGACTTACAGAAGAAAACGCAGGTTCAGACGCTGGTGGAACAGAAACTACAGCAGAACTTGATGGTGATAATTACATTCTTAATGGTAAAAAGATTTTTATTACAAATGCTCCAAAAGCTGATACATATGTAGTGTTCGCAGTTACTACACCAGGTATAGGAACACACGGAATTTCAGCTTTCATAGTAGAAAAAGACTTCGAAGGCTTCACCTTCTCTGATCACTACGACAAGCTAGGTATCAGATCATCTTCTACAGCTGAACTTCACTTTGAAAATGTTAAGGTTCCAAAAGAAAACCTACTAGGTAAGGAAGGTCAAGGATTCAAGATCGCTATGGCTACCCTAGATGGTGGTAGAATTGGTATAGCATCTCAAGCTTTAGGTATAGGACAAGGCGCTTATGAATCTGCCCTAGCTTATGCTAAAGAACGTGAACAATTCGGTCTTCCAATAGCTCACTTACAAGCAAATACATTTAAACTTGCTGATATGGCAACCCAGCTACATGGTGCAAGACTTATGATTTATCAAGCAGCAGAATTAAAAGAAAATCACGAAAGATATTCTGCAGAAGCTGCTATGGCTAAACAAGTTGCATCAGACCTTGCTATGAAGATATCAACAGAAGCTGTACAAATCTACGGTGGTTCTGGATTTATCAAGGGTGTAGATGTTGAAAGATTCTTCAGAGATGCCAAGATTACACAAATCTACGAAGGAACTAACGAGATCATGAGAGTCGTAGTAGGTGCTAATACTGTAGGTCGTGCTCCAAAGATGAAAAGAGCAGGGGGCAGAGGCAAAGATGCTGGCCCAATAGCAGGCTTACGTAAGAAAGAAATCTACACAGGAGATCCAAAAGAAGCAGTTAAAAAATTAGTTGCAGCTCTTAAAAAAGACGGATATGACTTCACAGTTGGAATCGATCCAAACACACCAATCCCAGAAGCACAAAGAGTAGTTGTAGCTGGACGTGGTATTGGTGAGAAGAAAAATATGAAACTAATCGAAGATTTAGCTTACCAAGCAGGTGCAGCTATTTCATCATCAAGACCAGTTGCAGAAACACTTAAATACATTCCACTAGAAAGATACATCGGAATGAGTGGTCAAACCTTTAAGGGTAACCTCTATATCGGAGTCGGAGTATCAGGAGCAGGTCAACACTTGAAGGGAATGAAAAACGCTTCAACAATCGTTGCAATCAATAGCAGTGCTAACGCTCCAATCTTTAACAACTGTGACTACGGTATCGTAGGAGATGCTATGGTAATCCTTCCACTACTTATCAAAGAACTTGATAATGGAGAAGAAAAGAAACCAGCACCACCTATGAAGAAGATGAAAAGATCTAAACCAAGGAAAATGGCTCCCAAAGAAGATATTTACGTGGATTTGGGATCTGGTTACGAATATGACCCAGAAGTAGGCGATCCTACACAAGGAGTTGAACCAGGAACACCATTTGACAAATTGCCAGATGAATGGGTAAGTCCAGTTTCTGGAGAAGCTAAAGAAGAATTCATCAAACTAGAATTCCCAGAAGACAGAAAGTAGTAGGAGGATTTAATGTATACAGTTAGAAAAGTAACAGATGATTTATATTATGTAGGTGGGGACGATAGAAGACTTGCCTTATTTGAGAATATATTTCCTATTCCTCAAGGAGTCTCTTACAACTCATACCTACTAATGGACGAAAAAACAGTTCTAATCGACTCAATAGATTGGGCTGTAACAAGAGAATATATGGTGAATATAGCAAGAGTTCTAGATGGTCGTGACCTAGACTACATGATAGTTCACCACATGGAACCAGACCACTGCTCAGCTATAGAACTTATGCTACAAAGATATCCAAACATGAAGATAATCTCTTCTGAAAAGGGAGTTATGTTTATGAGACAATTTGGTTATCACGTAGATGATAGATACATCGAAGTAAAAGAAGGCGATACCTTTAGCTTCGGTAAACACGAATTTACATTTGTAGAAGCTCCAATGGTTCACTGGCCAGAAGTACTAATGAGCTATGATAGTACAGATAAGGCCCTATTCTCAGCAGACGCCTTTGGTTCATTTATAGCAAACAATGGTAGACTATTTGCTGACGAAGTAGATTGGGATAGAGACTACCTAGACGAAGGACGTAGATATTACACAAATATCGTAGGTAAATACGGTACATTCGTACAAAAAGCTCTAGAAAAAGCAGGCGGATTAGACCTTAAATATATCTGCCCACTTCACGGACTAGTATGGAGAGATAATTTCGGATATATTATCGACAAATATGTTCACTGGGCAACCTATGAGCCTGAAAAAGAAGGTGTATTGATTGTATATGCATCAATGTACGGTAATACAGAATTTGCAGCTCAAGCTCTTGCGAGCAAATTATGCGAAGCAGGAATTACAGATATCTCACTAAGAGACGTTTCAAATACAGATGTTTCTACTCTAATAGCTGAGACATTCAAATACTCCAACCTAGTACTTGCATCTGTAACCTATAACCTAGGCATCTATCCAAAGATGAAGGACTTCCTAAACGATATGGCCGCTCTAAACGTACAAAACAGAGCTGTTTCAATCATAGGAAATGGTACATGGGCTCCACAAGCAGCAGAAAAAATGGAGAAATTCCTAGACGAAGAAATGAGACTAATGGACGTACTTCCAGAAGGACTCGATATAGTATCAAGCCTTAAATCATCAAAAGAAGGCGATATGGACGCTATAGTTGAAGGAATCAAAGACTCTATGAAGAAACGTAGAGAAGAAAAAGAAAAGGCTGCTTCACAAAAGAAATAAATCAAGTATTATATATTATGCTGTTTAACTCAGAAGACCTCCCAGATTCGGGAGGTTTTTGTTTTAGGAATTAACATGTTAGTATCTTAAAATAAAAAACTAAAATTTAACAAAGGATGATTTGGATTATGGATTTCTAAATTTAGATGTCTTATGTTTTTTGAGACTTGAGCTTTTTATTAATTTTCAAAGTCTAAGACAGAAAATTATAAGAGTTTTCTAATTATTTGCTTTTCTGTAAGAAAATTATTCTTGAATCTAATAATTGTTATAAGAATTATTAAAACAAATTAAGCTTTAAATTCAATCCAAAAGCTCCCGGATCAATTAAGATCTAGGAGCTTATTAACGGAGAGAATATACTATTTAATTAATTTCATAAATTCATCGTAAACAGCTTGGACTTGAGGTCCAATGATTACTTGGACGGCTTTAGGTCCTGGTTTCATGATTCCAGCAACTCCAGCTTCCTTTATTCTTTCGTCATTTACCTTTTCTTGGTCATGGACTGTTAGTCTAAGTCTTGTTGTACAATAGCTTGTTGTGTCGATATTTTCCTTGCCACCAAGACCTTCTAGGATTTTTGCTGCTGTTTTCTCATAAGAATTTGAGTGAACGATTTTTTTCTCATTTTCTTCTTCTAGTGCGCTTTTATCATCTGGTCTGACTTTTCCTGTATCTTCTGTCTTCCTACCTGGTGTAGCTATATCCCATTTTTCTATCAAAGCACTAAAGACAAAATAGTAAAGAGCAAAATACACTATACCCATAATTATAAGTATTAGGATATTGGCATGCATTGGGTTTTTGAGTGAAAGTATAAAGTCTACTAGACCTGCAGAAAAACCAAATCCTGCGTAAGCCTTTAGACTTGCTGCAATAAATGCAGATATGCCGGTAAAAGCTGCGTGGATTAGGTAAAGTTGTGGAGCAGCGAACATGAATGAAAATTCAAGTGGTTCTGTAACTCCTGTTGCAAAAGATGCTAGAGCTGCTGCTATCATTATAGCCTTGGTTGACTTTTTCTTGTCGTTATCAGCCTTTTTGATAATAGCAAGGGCGGCTCCTGGAAGACCAAACATCATAATTGGGAAAAATCCTGCCTGATACATACCTGGGTGATAGACTTTAGTTATTGATTCTTGAACATTTCCTAAGAAGTTAGGAATGTCGTTGATTCCAACTAGGTCAAACCAGAATACTTGGTTAAGAGCGTGGTGAAGACCTGTAGGGATTAAAAGTCTGTTAAAGAAAGCATATATTCCTGCACCTACTGGACCGAGATTTAGGAGGATTTGTCCGAAATTAACAAGTCCTACATAAATAATTGGCCAGAGGATAAAAAGAATTCCTGAAGCGACCATGGCCATAAATGATGCCATGATTGGAACAAGTCTTCTACCTGAGAAGAAGGCCAAGAAATCAGGGAGTTTTGTTGAGAAGAATTTGTTGTAAGCAAATCCACCGATAATACCTGATAAGATTCCGACAAATACATTGCCGTTGCCCATTGTACTAAAGGCTGTTGCCCTAAATTCATCAGCTGCAGTCCATGCTTCTAAATCCAAGCCTGAAAGCATGGCTACTGTGTTTGGAGCGAGCAATCTTATAATAGTTAAAAATGATACAAGACCTGCTAGAGCACTTGCTCCGTGGTTGTCGTGAGCTATACCGAATGCTATGCCGACTGCGAAAATAATACCTAAATTGTCGAGGATTGATCCACCTGCAGATATTAAGAAGGCTGCTATTGGTGATCCTCCGCCCCATAAGTCTGGGTCGATTGCATAACCTATACCCAAAAGTAGGGCTGCAAGAGGCATTACAGCGACTGGTTGCATTAGGGATTGCCCTAATCTTTGTAGTTTTTCCTTCATAACTACCTCCTATAAAAAACGTTTACATAATAATTTTAACATATTAATAAGGAGCCTTTCAAGATTTTGCGATAGATTTCTTGGAGATCTTAGTTTCATATGTGAGATTTACAATTGGACTTAGCATATTTTTGCCTACTTAGCTTAGTAAATATAAAATACTCTAAGATAATATTTAAAATAGAAAAAGCGAGGAAGTCGTCTAAATTGAAAAGCTTACTTCCTCGCTTGCCTTTGAACAATCCTACGAAAGATTGTCTTTATAATTCTTAAACTAAGATTAGTCGTCCCAAACTTCTCCTGTTAGGGCGTCAACGTTCTTGTCATTACCATTTTCTACGTCGATTTCGTATTTTAACTTGCCATCATCTGTTGATAGACTCCATTCAACAACTTTGGCATCTTCTTGACCTGTAAGGGCCTTATCCATAGCTTCTGTTGGGCTTATGATTGATGCAAAATCAATTGGCTCAGCCTTTTCGTTATCATTATCGTCTTCTTCGCTTTGTGCCTTGATATCAGCTGTATTTGCATCAAGAGTTAGGCCGTATTCCTTATTATCTTTTCTTCCTTCGATTTCGTATTCATATTCTCCATTTTCAAGCTCTAGAGAAATACTCTCGATAGCTATTCCCTCATCAGAGAAAGTTTCTTTGAATTTGTTAACAGCACCGTCGATGTCGATTTTTACTTCTTTGATGTCGCTTGTTGCAGTTTTTACTGCTGTTTCTACCTCGTCTTTTGTTTCTTTGGCAGAATCTTTGGCATCTTTGGCAGATTCCTTGACATCTTCTACTTTTGTTTCTGCTTTTTCGCTAGCTTTATTAGTATTTGTATCAGTATTGTTGCCACAAGCTGCAAAAATCATTCCTGCAGAAAGGGCAAGGGCTAAAAATTTCTTGTTCATATTATCTCCTTTTGTGTTTCTGTTTCTAAAGATATTATAACACGATCTTAATAAATGTAAAGTATTATTTTAAAATATCAATTTATGGGCTTATAATAAAAAAGAGCTGACCTAAGCCAGCTCAATAGGATAAAACTATTTGTTTTCTCCTGCGTTGTCATCTTTTTCTAATTCGTTTTCTGCAGCGTCTTTTGCAGCATCTTTAGCGTCGTCAGCTTTTTCGTCTACTGCGTCTTTTGTATCTTCAGCTTTTTCATCTACTGCGTCTTTTGCATCTTCAGCTTTTTCATCTATAGCATCTTTTTTGTCTTCAGCTTTTTTGTCTACAGATTCTTTTGCGTCAGTTGCTTTTTCTTCAACTTTTGTTTCAGCTGGTTCAGCTTCTTTGTTAGCGTTGTTTCCACAACCTGCAAGTGCAAATGATGCAACTAGTAACATTGCTGCTAATTTGTTTGTTTTCATTTTTATCACTCCCTTATTTTCGTTAACAATGAATTGTTACGTATTAATTATATACCCAAATCCTTTTTTGTAAAACATTTTTTAAAATAGTTAATAATTCTTAACTAGAAATTAATCTAATTGTGATATAATTTTTAATTAACAGGAGGAGAATAGATGAAAGTACTGATAGTTGAAGATGAGAGAAAGCTTTTGAGACTTCTTGATGAAGGATTAAGTCTTTTAGGCTATGTTACAGATATGGCAAGGGATGGAAAAGAGGCCCTTGACCTTGCTTTTGTAGAAGATTATGACATTATTATCCTAGATATTAATCTACCGAAGAAGGACGGCTTCGAGGTCCTAAGAGATATAAGGCAATTTGATAAGGAAGTAAACATTATAATGCTTACAGCAAGAAGTGATATAGACGATAGGGTGAAGGGCCTTGACTTTGGAGCCAACGACTATATGACCAAGCCTTTTGATCTTAAGGAGCTTGATGCGAGGATGCGCTCTCTTCTTAGGAGAAAGTCCATCATGGAAGAAAAAGATATCACAATTGATGGGATAACTTTTGATACTGTCAAAAGAGAAGTTATCTTTGAGGGCAGTCCCCTTACTCTAACAGCTAAGGAGACTGGTATTATCGAATATCTCTTCCTAAATAGGGAAAGGTATGTGAGTGTCGAGGAGCTTATGAACCACGTCTGGGATTCCAATGCAGATGACTTCTCTAATACGGTAAGAGTTCATATGTCTTCCTTGAGGAAAAAGATAAAGAAGGCCACAGGAAAAAATTATATAGAAAATGTTATCGGCAAGGGTTATAAGATTTATGAAAAATAAGAAATCCTACGACTCTATAGTAACAAGGCTAATAATTTCCATTGTAATTATATTTGTCCTAATGGTTCTCGTTTCGAATTTTCTTATAAATAGGAAACAAATTATGATAATGGAGGAGGTCTTTGAGGGCTTTTCTAGAAACTTTCCAGAAAATAACGAGTCGGTAGTCCTTCTTATAGATAGTGCCCAGGTCCAATCCACAAGTGCTTTTAGGCTGTATCTCGGCTTGGTTGTAGCTTCAGTCGTTCTGATTGGATCTTTGACCTTTGTCTTTATAATCAAAAGGACCCTAAAACCCCTAAACAAACTAGAAGAGAAGATAGGAAGGGTGGATATAGAAAATCCCGATAGTTTCTCGGAAAATCTAGTCTTGGTTGAGGGGCCTACGGAGATCAAGGAGCTTTCCAAGAAGTTTGATGATTTAATCCAAAGGATTTATAAGGATTACAAGAAGCAAAAGGAATTCTCATCAAATGTGGCCCATGAGCTAAGGACACCCATAGCTATAATGCAGGCCCAGGTCGATGTTTTTAGAGAGAAGAATACTGACGAAAATAATCTAGACTTTATTGAAACAATGGATTCCAATCTTAAGAGGCTCAAAAATCTTATCGATTCGGTCCTTCTTTTAAGTAAGAGAAATAAATTAAAGATTAGCTCTGTTAATCTTGATAATATGATAGATGAGATTTTGTTTGACCTAGATGATTTTGCCTCTAAGAAAAATATTAGCCTAGACTATCACTATTCTAATATAAGCATTGATTCGGATGATGTCCTAATCCAAAGGCTTATCTTTAATATAGTAGAAAATGCCATCAAATATACCGAAGAGGGAGGCTTAGTTGATGTTAATGTGAGTCAAAATGATAAGGAGACTGTAATAAGAATATCCGATACTGGAATTGGGATTAGTGATGAGAAAAAGGAGGCAATATTTGATCTTTTCTATCAAGTAGATGACTCAAGAAACAAAGAAGGCTTTGGTATAGGCCTTTCTCTATCTAAAGATATAGCCGAAACTTTGGGGGCGAGGATAGAAGTAAGAGACAATAAGCCTAAGGGAACAATATTTTTGATAAAATTTAGAAATATTTAACATAAATTTAACAAGGCCTATGCTAATATATAATCGAGGTAAGGATATGATATACAAAAAAAGAAGAAATGTTGGAATTGTACTTTTACTAATCTCGATAGTCTTCATATTTTATGGAGCAATGAGAGGAGAGATGGATACGGTTTTAGGAAAGGCGATTAAGTTATGTTTGGAGTGTATAGGAATTGGATAAGATAAAAAATATAAATCGTATGGCAGTCCAAGCCATAGCGACTCTACTTACAAATATCCATATCCCCAACTTCTTTAAAGGAAATATCTATACAGGCTCAACGAAAAGGGCTTGCGTACCTGGACTTAACTGTTACTCCTGCCCGGGAGCTGCTGGATCTTGCCCCATAGGATCTATGCAAGCTGTAATGGGTGCCAAAAAATACAAATTTTCCTATTATGTTATAGGATTTATGATGTTTTTTGGAGTAATATTTGCAAGGCTTATATGCGGATTTCTTTGTCCCTTTGGATTCTTCCAAGATTTATTGGCAAAGATTCCCTCTAAAAAATTAAGTACTAAGAAACTAAAGCCCTTGCGCTATGTTAAGTATCTGATTTTAATAGGACTAATGCTTGCCATGTCACTTGTACTAGGCGATAAGTACGAAGTGGTTCCTCCCATATTTTGCAAGTATATTTGTCCTCAAGGAATCTTAGAAGGTGCGATCCCACTTGCTATCAAAAACCCATCCCTAAGATTAGGACTCGGAAGCTTATTTAACCTCAAGCTTACGATTTTGATCATAACGATTATCCTATCTATAATATTCTACAGACCCTTCTGCAAATGGATTTGTCCATTAGGAGCATTCTACTCCCTATTTAACAAATACTCCTTCTATCAGATGAATGTAGATAAGCACAAATGCATAGACTGCGGCAAATGTGCTAGGGTTTGTAAGATGGATGTAGATATAAGAGAAAATGATCACCATCTAGAATGTATAAGATGCGGTGATTGCAAGAAGAATTGTCCAACAAAGGCCATATCTTCCTCATTTAGGCAAAGGAGAGAAAATGAAGAATAAAATAATATTTGCCCTAATTTTAGCCCTAGGTCTTACGTCTTGTGGCAACAGCCCACAAAAGGCAGACGATAAGGCTAAAGACATGGCAGAAACAAAACAAGAAGAAGTCAAAAAAGACGAAAAAGATGACAAAAAAGATGCAGATATGAAAGAAGAAGCAGTAAAGGCTGATGATAAAGAAAAAACAGAGTCAGTAGATGCTTCAAAAGCTGGAA
Source organism: Anaerococcus prevotii DSM 20548 (assembly GCF_000024105.1). Classification (GTDB taxonomy): domain Bacteria; phylum Bacillota; class Clostridia; order Tissierellales; family Peptoniphilaceae; genus Anaerococcus; species Anaerococcus prevotii. Next base: position 110,161 of record NC_013171.1, read on the forward strand.
ACAAAATGCTTCCAGACTTCACATCCAAAGACCAAGATGGCAATCCATATTCTAAAGAAGACATCGCTAAAAACGATGCGACTGTAATAAACTTATGGTTTACAGGCTGCTCAGCTTGCGTAGAAGAAATGGATGATCTAAACGAATATTCTCAAAAACTAAAAGAGCAAGAAGGAGTTGACTTTGTATCAATGTGTACAGACGTAAACTACGACGATTCAACCAAAGAAGCCTTTGAAAGAATCATGAAAGATAAAAAGCCAACTTATAAAAACCTTGCAGTGGACTACGAAGGAGAAATGAAAGATTTCCTAGAAAATATCTTCGTATATCCAACAACAATAGTAGTTGACAAAAACGGTAATGTAATAGGAGATCCAGTAGAAGGAGCTCTAAACATTCCAGAACAACAAGAAAAACTCCAAAAGAACATTGATGCAGCTATAGAAAGCAGCAAAATGGCAAAATAATTTCATAAACAAATCATAATATCTCAGACTCCACAATTTATTTCTCCATATAAATTGCGGGGTCTTTTGTTTTATCTACTACTTTGTTGTTAAAAATCTCCTTTTATTATATAATAGTTATATACTAAAGGAGTAGAGGATGAATAATAAGAAGATAATAGCTTTGTTGATATGTTTATCTAGCTTTACAAGCTTAAGTCCTTCATTTGCTGATGGAGGGGAGAAGCTAGAGGAAAATTTATATCAAGAAAGTCTTTATAATGAATCTATTGATAATATTAGCGAAGACGCAGATGAAGTCAATATAGAAAAAGATAATCCGAGTGAGGATGTTGAAGAGACTCCTTCAGAAAAATCGATTGATGAAGGAGAAATTCGTAAGATACTTAAAGAAATAAAGGAAGAAAATCCGCTATCTTACGAGCAGGAAGAGGAAATCGAAGAGATAGAAAAGGATTCTAAATCTAACACAGGAGACACAAGTAGCCTTCCTATAGTCTATTATGACACTTCAGATATAGATGAAATATTTAAGAAAAACAATAAAAAAGCTGATGATGAAATTAAAGTTAGCGGAGATTATAAATTAATTGCTAAGAATAATTCCACCTATCTTTATGACAAAGCTGGCAAGAAACTTTCTGGTAAAAGAGATCTTTCCGGTAAGTCCTATTATTTCGACAAAGAAAAGGGCCTAGTAAAGGAAAGAGAAGTCATAGCGGATGGAGGAAAATTTACCGCAAACTCTAGTGGAGAGCTTACTCTAGTAGAAAAATCTAAGCCAGGCTGGATAGACCTAGAAGGCAGGAGCTATTTCTTCCAAAATGACGGCAAGCTTGCCAGAGGCCTTTACGATACGGGACCTAACAGGTATTTCTTTGATAAGGAAACTGGAGCCATGGCCCGTAATGAGATTAATACCAAGGGCTTTGACAGAATATATTCTGAGGCAAACGGAATTGCCCACTATATAGGTTGGGACTATTCCAAGGGAAAACTTGGATATTTCAATGAAGATGGAACCTACACCAAGGGCCTTAGGACGATCGATGGAATCACTTACGGTTTTGACGAAAATGGTAAGATTTTCAATAGGCAGTACAAGAAGTTTGGAAATCAATGGTATTATTTCAATAAGTACGGCGAAGCTAGCAAGCATTCAGGAAAATTTGCCAAAGGTTGGGTTGGAGATAGGTATTACTTCTCAGACGGAAAGCCTGCAGAAGGACTACAAAAAATTGGTGGAGTAACCTATATATTTGATGAGCTAACCAAGGAGACCTTGACCAATACTACCAAGGTAATTAATTTTAATAGATACAAGCTAGATAGCCATGGTCGTGCGACATTTATCGGAAAAATCGACACTAGACAAGCGGTTAAGGGAACCAGGGGACTCTTTAAGCCAGGATTTTCTCAATATCTTAATAGGAAAACTCCTTACTTTACCCAGAAAGACCCTAGATGGGCTAACAGAAGATTTTCGAATGGAACATTTTCAGGATATGGCTGCGGACCAACTGCCATGGCCATGGTCTTATCAAGAGAGCTTCATAGGAACGATATCTACCCAACTAATACAGCCATAGATGCTAATGATTACGAAAACGACGGAACTGAATGGCAATATTTCATGGAAGCTCCAAGGATGTATGGACTAAATTCTTATGACGTGCCAGTAAATAAAAAAGCCTTCATCCAGGCTCTAGAGACAGGAACTATGGTAGTAAGAGTAGGGCCGGGATACTTCATAAACGGCGGTCACTTCATGGTAATAGACTCCTACAAGGATGGATATTTTACAATAAATGATCCATACTACTCAAGAAGAAATACCCTAGACAAACACACTTTCGAAAGACTAAAGGCGGAAGTGACAGTTGGCTGGGTAATCAAAAAATAAAGATGTAAGGCGGGCCCTGGGCTCGTCTTTTTTGATGCAAAAATCATTTAAGCTATAGAAATACTATGATTGATAAAGTATAGAAAATAAAAAACTAGTAGACCTTTAGTTTATTAGGCTGTATATGGTTTTATTTTAATAATTGTATCTTTTATCTTGTATTTTATTCTTAAATTCCAGAAATCTTATACAAAAAAACCTTTTCTTGAGTTATAATAGATGTATAGGAGGATATTATGCAAAATTTTAGGATTGAAAGTGACTCATTAGGAGAAATTAAGATAGACAAAGAGGCTTATTACGGAGCTAATTCTAAGAGGGCTTTGGACAACTTCCCTATAACAAGAAGACCTATGGATCCGTTTTTGGTAAGGGCCATAGTGGAGGTTAAGAAGGCTTGTGCTATTGAAAACAACAAGGTAGGGATCCTTTCTGATAGGAAGAAGGACGCTATAGTTTCTGCCTGCGAGAAAGTTTTGGCAGGAGAGTTTTTGGATAATTTTGTAGTAGATCCGATCCAAGGGGGAGCCGGCACTTCCTTTAATATGAATGTAAATGAGGTCATAGCCAATATCGCCAATGAAATTATGGGAGGGGGAATAGGAACTTATGAGTTTATCCATCCCAACGACCATGTAAACAAGGGTCAATCTACCAATGATGTAATTCCTTCTGCAGGAAAGATTGCCCTTATAAGATATATAGAAGAGCTTAAGGAAGAAGTTAATAATTTGATTAAGTCTTTGGAAAACAAGGCTTGTGAGTTTGATTCATATATCAAGATGGGTAGGACCCAGCTACAAGATGCTGTGCCAATAACCTTAGGCCAAGAGTTTAGGGCCTATGCTAGGGCTATCAGGAGAGATTATGAGAGACTGGGAGCAGCCATTCGCCAACTTTCATATCTAAACTTGGGAGGAACTGCTATTGGAACTGGACTTAATGCTGATGACTCTTACATAAAAGAAGTCGTGCCAAGCTTAGCTAAGATTTGTGACATAGACCTTTACCAAGCAGAAGATTTGGTAGATGCAACACAAAACCTCGATTGTTTCTTGTTTACTTCATCAGTCCTTAAGGCCCTTGCTAGTAATCTTTCAAAGATTTCTAACGATCTAAGACTCTTATCTTCAGGACCAACAACAGGAATTAGCGATTACAATCTTCCAGCCAAACAAGCTGGTTCATCAATCATGCCAGGTAAGGTAAATCCAGTTATACCAGAGGTTGTAAACCAGGTTGCCTTTTTGGTTATCGGCAATGACATGACTGTAACTATGGCTGTCGAGGGAGGACAGCTCGAGCTTAATGCCTTCGAGCCAATAATATTTTATAGCTTGTTTGAATCACTTAAGACCTTAAAGGCAGCGATCCACACCCTCTATACAAATTGTATTGACGGAATTACATCTGATAAGAAAAAGCTAGAGAAGAGAGTAGAAAATTCTGTCGCAATTATAACTCCTTTCGCCCCACATATAGGATATGATAGGGCAAGTAAGGTAGCTAAGGAATCCTTGAGGACCGGAGTTTCTGTAAGGGAGATCTTAATCAGGGATAAGATTATGACAAGCGATGAGATAGACAAGATTTTGGATTATGAGAACATGACCAAGCCAGGAATCTTGGACGAAGATCATATAAGTAAGGATTAGATATGGATAAGAGAATTGAAAGAGACAGTCTAGGTGAGATAGAAGTCGATAATGATAAGTATTGGGGTGCCCAGACCCAAAGGTCTTTTATGAACTTCCCAAAAGGCTTAGATCTTATGCCAAAAGAAGAGATAAGGGCCCTAACTCTTATAAAGAAAGCTGCAGCTATTGTTAATTTTGAATTAGGAAAAATTGATGAAGAAAGAAAAAATCTCATTGTCTATGCAGCAGATAGGATTCTTGATGGAGACTTTGACGACCAATTCCCACTTACAGTTTGGCAAACGGGATCTGGTACCCAAAGCAATATGAATGTGAATGAAGTTATAGCCCATATTGCCAATGAAAAGTGCGGGGAAAATTTAATTCATCCAAACGATCATGTGAATAAGTCCCAAAGCTCAAATGATACCTTCCCTACAGCCATGCATATGGCAAGTCTTAATCTTTTGGAAAACGAGCTTTTGCCAGAAATAGATGAATTTATAGGTGGGATTGAGAGTAAGGCTAAGGAGTTTGAGGGAATAATAAAAACAGGAAGAACCCACCTCCAAGATGCAACTCCTATAGCCCTATCTAGTGAAATCCGTGCCTATAGCGAGATTATTAGAAGAGATAAGGCGGCTCTGATAGATTTGATGGAAGATCTTCGTAGACTGCCAATCGGGGGAACAGCTGTAGGAACTGGACTTAATGCGCCAGAAGCCTATAGCTCAAAAATGATTAGTACCCTCGAAAAGCTCAGCGGTCTAAGACTTATAGAGGATTCCAACAAATTTGTAGGACTTTCCTCCAAACAAGCTATGGCGAGAGTCCACTCAGCTCTTAAGGTCCTTGCAGAAGACCTTAACAAAATCGCCAATGATTTGAGATTCTTATCCTGCGGACCAAGAACTGGCATAGGGGAGTTAATCCTTCCAACTAATGAACCGGGCTCATCAATAATGCCAGGAAAGGTTAACCCTACCCAGGTTGAGATGATGACTATGGTAGCTATCCAAGTTATGGCCAACGATACAGCTATATCTATCGCCAATGCGAGTGGACAGCTGGAGCTTAATACCTACATGCCTTTGGTAATTTATAATATGGTTAAGTCAATAAAGCTTCTAACTAAGGCTATGACCTCCTTTAGGATTCACCTAATCGAAGGACTTGTAGCAAACAAAGAAAAAATCGAAGAAAATCTCGATAAGTCTCTCATGCTCGTGACTTCCCTAAGTCCTCTTATAGGCTATGATAAGGCGGCAGAGCTTGCGAAGTTTGCCCACAAGAATAACTTGAGTCTAAGAGAGGCTAACAAAGAGCTAGGATTTGTGTCGGATACCGATTTTGTAAAAACAGTAGATCCGAGAGAGATGATATGAAGACATATATTAAAAGGTTAAATTGGGAAGAGAGCATTTATCTAGCTATTAATAAGCTCATAGCAAAACATGGCAAGGACAACGAGGCCTACAATCCAGATAATAAACCCTTCGCAGTCTTTGATTGGGATAACACTTCGATCATAGGAGATGTGGAGGAAGCCCTTCTCTATTACATGGTTAGGAATGTAAGCTTCAAGATGGATCCAGAAGAGTTCTATGAATTGATCAGAAAAAATGTAGATAGGAAAGATTACCCTAAGGAATTTAATAATCTAGATAAGCAAAGGGTAAACATCGATCTAATTTCCCAAGATATAAAAAGAGCTTATGAGAAACTCTACAAAAATCTAGATAGGTTTGAAGGAGGAAAGACTCTGGAGGAAGTCCAAGATACAGATTACTATCAGGAATTTGTAAGCAAGATGCTCTACAGATACAGGGCGAGTGAATTCGACCCGGAAGCAGAAGATCCTTATTGTTGGATGAGCTTTCTTCTTAAAAATTACAAGACTGAGGAAGTCTACGATCTTTGTAAAGGTGCCTACGCATCCATGAAAAAAGAGAGGATAAGAGTTGAAGAATTTGTGTCTCCAGACATTAAATCAGAGGCAGGTAGGATCTCTATTAAATATTTTGTTGGAATAAGAACCTTGGACGAGATGGTAGATTTATACCGAAGTCTTGAAGAAAACGGCATAGATTGCTATATAGTTTCCGCCTCCTTCATAGATATAGTGAGGGCCTTTGCGACAGATACTAATAATAATTATAAGATGAAGGAAGAGAAGGTCTTAGGCCTAAGACTTATGAAAGACGATGAGGGAAAAATTCTTCCAAAGTTCGACAAAGATTTTCCTATAAGTATCAGAGAAGGCAAGGTCCAAACTATTAATAAACTCATCAAAAACGACAGAAATTACGGGCCTATAATGGTTGGAGGAGATAGTGACGGTGATTTTGCCATGCTTAAGGAGTTCGATCATACTGATCTTTCCTTGATAATTCATAGGGCGAATTCCGGCTTAATAGATGATTTAAGACAAAAAGCTCGGGAGGGCTCTCTTAGGTATTACTCTCAAGGAAGAAATTTACTAGAAGCATCTTTTGTTCCAAGCAACAAATCAGAAGGATATAATGAATAATATTTTAATCTCGTGAGCCTAACTTGCGGGATTTTTCTTATTTCGGGTATTAAGTTACTAGGAGGATATATGTTTTTTGAAGATTATAGAATTGGACAAGTTTTTGATGAGGAAATAGAAGATGTTATCTTTAGCGAGGAAGAAATCATAGAAGCATCCGAGAAATATGATCCTAGAGATATCCATGTCGATAAAGAAGCTGCCAGGAAAAGTAGATTTGGCGAGCTCATAGCGCCTGGAGCTTATGCCAACCTAGTCTTGTGGGCAGCTTGGGTTAGGACAGGAATCGATAGGGATGGTGTTATAGCAGGAACTCGCATCTTATCCTGCAAATGGCTAAGGCCCGTTTTGGCAAATACAAGATATAGGGTTAAGGTTGAAATAGTAGGCAAGAAGAGAAGAGAAGGTAGAAATGATGGCCTAGTAGATTTTAAAATGACAGCGGAAAATCCTAAAGGAGAAATAGTGACAGAATATACAGCCCAGGCCCTGGTTAGGTCTAAAGATGGTATTTAGGAAAATGATTTTTCAAGATACGACAATCATTTATCTAGATAAATAGGTAGATGAGGGAAGTTAGATATTTCAAAACTTCTATAAATCGCTTAATATACAAAGAAGTACTTAGAAACAAGAAAACGTTTGATAAAAAAGTTGACATTAATTTATACTTCTTGTATAATTAAGTTCTGAAGAAGATGTTGGTTAAGATTTTCATAAACATATATCACTTTTATTATAAAAGCAATTTTACATAGGCATCTTCTTTATTGATGCAAAGGTTTACAACAATGCAATTAAAAAGGAGTACTTATGCAAAAAACTAAAAAAATTGGACTAATTCCAAGAATGATTCTTGGTATCTTAGTCGGTATCTTGGTAGGCTTATATCTACCAATGTGGTTTACAAGAATCACAGTAACATTCTCGTCAATCTTCGGGGCTTTCCTAAACTTCATAATCCCACTTATGATTTTAGCTTTCGTTACCAAGGGTATAGCAGACCTAGGCGAGGGGGCAGGTAAGCTTTTAGGAGTAACAGTTTTACTTGCTTATATGTCAACACTAATCGGTGGTTCCTTGTCATATTTTATGTCAAATGCAATTTTCCCTGGCTTTATTTCAGCTGAACAAGTTTCTGCAATTCAAAGCTCTAACGAAATTAGCATAGATCCATACTTCGAGGTTCCTATCACACCATTTTTTGATGTAACTAGTGCTATTATCTTTGCTTTCATGCTAGGTATCTCAATATCTTGGCTAAGAAAGACAAAGCAAGGAGAAATCCTTTACAAGGCAGTTGGTGAATTTAATATAATAATTACCAATGTTTTGGCTAAGGCTATCGTTCCACTACTACCATTTTTCATCTTAGGTAACTTTGCGAAAATGGCAAAATCTGGATCAGTATTTGCAGTATTATCCATCTTCTGGAAGATATTCATCTGCGTAATAGCCCTTCACTTGATATATGTATCTGTTTTATTTATAATATCAGGATCATATACAGGAAAGAATCCTTTCACTATGCTCAAAAATCAAGTAAAAGGTTACCTAACAGCAGTTGGAACCCAATCATCTGCAGCTACCATTCCAGTAAACCTACAATGTGCTGAAAATAACGGTGTAAGTCGTGAGATCGGTGATTTTGTAATCCCACTAGGTGCAACAGTCCACATGCCAGGTTCAATGATTACAATCACTGCTTGTACATTTACAATCCTTACAATGTACGATATGCCACACTCTTATGGGCTTATCCTAAGGCTTATAGCAATCCTTGGAATTGCAATGGTTGCAGCACCAGGAGCACCAGGTGGAGCGGTAATGAGTGCCCTACCATTCCTACCTGTAGTAGGAATTTCACCAGAATCAACAATGGCAAGCTTACTAATAACCCTATACCTAACCCAAGACTCATTTGGAACAGCTGCCAATATTTCTGGAGACACAGCGCTTGCAGTAGCGGTAGATAAAATTTATAATAAGAATATACTAGGTAAAAAAGACTGGCAACCAAACCCAGTCAAAACTAAATAGGCTAATAGCCTTATTACCTTTGCAAAAAGAATGGGGCGGCTATGCTGCCCTTTTGTTTATTAAGAAATATAAGGAGACGATATGACAGTTAATGCATCAGTTTTTGATATAATCGGGCCAAATATGGTTGGTCCATCAAGCTCGCATACAGCTGGAGCTTGTAAGATCGCTCATACAGCAAGACGTATGGTAGATAGAAATTTTAACGAGGTTATCTTCTACCTCCATGGCTCATTTGCCAAGACCTACAAGGGTCACGGTACAAACAGGGCCTTGGTTGGGGGAGTTTTGGGCTTTGATCCAGAAGACGAAAGGATTATCAATGCCTTCGAATACGCCGAGAAGGCAGGCATTAAATATTCTTTTGTAGAAACTGACCTTGGAGATGTTCATCCAAACACAGTAAACATAGTGTTCAAATATCCTGACAGGGACGCCCTTTCAGTTCAGGGCTCATCCATAGGTGGTGGAGCTATAGTTATTACAAAGATGAATGGTAATGCAATCGAGTTTAAGGCGAATAAGCCAACTCTTTTCATGAGCTATGCTGAACAAAAGGGAGTAATAGCCTTTGTTTCAGGAATTCTTTTCGATAATGGCTACAATATCAACACTATGAAGACTATTAAAGAAGATAATAATGTAATGTTAGTTTGTGAGCTAGACGAACCACTAAGAGAAGATATTTTACAAAAAATTAGAGATGGTAAAGATTTTACCTTTATCAAATATATAGGGGTATAGTATGTTAACTAAAATGAAAACTTTAAAAGAAAGATGTAAAGAAGGAAACTGTGAGCTTTGGGAAATTGCTCTAGAAGATGAGATTAAAAACACTGGAAAGAGTGAGGAAGAAATCTGGGATAGGCTTCAAAGAACCCTCGATGTAATGAAAAAATCAGCCCAAGCAGCTCTTGAAACTGAAGTAATTTCAGTTACGGGTATGACTGGGGGAAATGCAAAGAGCATGCACGATTATTTCCTCAAGGGAGAATCTGTCCTTGGCGAAACCCCAGCTCTTGCTATGGCTATGGCCCTTTCTACATCAGAGATAAATGCTGCCATGGGTATCATAGCTGCAGCTCCAACTGCAGGATCGTCGGGAATCCTTCCAGCAACCCTTATGACTATGTATAAAAAATACGGTTATAGTGATGATGAGCTTAAGAAGGCTCTTCTTGTGACAAGCGCAATTGGTCAGGTAATATTTGACAATGCGACTTTTGCAGGCGCTGAGGGTGGATGCCAGGCTGAAACAGGTTCTGCTGCAGCAATGGCAGCTGCTGCTGTATGTTTCTTAAGAGGATATGACATTCAAATTCAAGAAAATGCAGCCACAGCAGCCCTACTAAATATACTAGGACTTGTATGTGACCCTATCGGTGGCATGGTTGAGTTCCCATGTAATCTAAGAAATGCTAATGGGGTTATGAATGCCCTAGCAAGTGCAGACATGGCTATGGCCAATGTTAAGATGATCGTAACCTTCGATGAAGCAGTAGATGCTCTTAAGAGAGTAGGAGACGTCCTACCAGCAAGATTAAGAGAGACAGGTGAAGGCGGTATAGCCGTTTGTCCATCAGCTCTTAAACTTAAGGCAAAATATATAGACGGTGAATAGACGAAAAAGACCCTAGCTAGGACAAACTCCAGCTAGGGTCTATTTTTTATTTCCAATAATCTAATTCTTCTTTTATCCCAATATCTTTTGCGACAAAACTTGGGTCTTTGCCTTCTTTTATTTGAGTCTTGTAATCTTTCAGGCAGGCTAGTAATTTATTTGATAAGATCAAAATCGTTGGTAGATTTATCAGAGCCATTATGCCCATAAATAGGTCGGAAAGGTTCCAAACAAAGGCTTGCTCTTGGATGGCACCGAAAAATATTAGAAATGCTGCAAGAATCCTATAAGGTATTCTTTGTTTCTCATCGAGTTCTCTCTTAGCTAGATAGTCAAAGTTTGAATCTACATAGTAAAGATTTCCTATAAAGGTTGTAAAGCCAAAAAGTACGAGCGATGCTGATATAAAGTAATATCCTAAGTTACCGAAGACACTTGCTAGGGCTTCTTGGATAAAAGGTGCTCCTTCAAGGGCAGGACTTGGATCTATACCAGAGCTTAGGCCCATAAAGGCTGTGGATGAGCAAATCAAGAGGGTATCGATAAATACTGAAAGCATTTGAACAAGTCCTTGTTTTACTGGATGGCTTACCTCAGCGGCAGCAGCGGCATTTGGTGCAGAACCAATACCAGCCTCATTGGAATAAAGTCCTCTTTTCATACCCAAAATCATGGATGAGCCGGCAAGACCTGAGAAAATCGCCTTGAAGTTGAAGGCATCTTCTATAATTTTCCTAAAGACTTCAGGAATCCTTCCTATATTTAGGATTATCATGATAAGTGAAACTACAACAAAGATTATTCCCATAAAAGGAACTATATTTTGGGTGATCTTAATTATCCTCTTTCCTCCGCCAAGGATGACAAAGGCAACTGCAAGGGCGAAGAATCCTCCGATAATCTTTGGACTAATATTAGGATTGTAAATTCCGTAAGATTGGAAGGAAGATTGAAGGTTGAAGCTTGCAAGCATATTAAAGCCAACAGCATAGCAAACTATAAGAGCTATTGAGAAAACTACTCCGAGCTTTCTGCTCTTTAGACCTTCTTCTATGTAGTAAGATGGACCTCCGTATGAGCTGTGCTTCCCTTTTTTCTTATAGATTTGGGCGAGGGTTGACTCAGCAAAGGCACTAGCAGAGCCTATTATAGCCACAAGCCACATCCAAAACACAGCTCCATAGCCTCCTAGACATATGGCAGAAGATACTCCAACTATATTTCCAGTTCCTACTCTGGATGCTGTTGATATCATCAAGGCTTGAAAGCTTGATACATCTGATTCGTCCTTTGGTTTTTCCTTGATTACCTTGAAGGCTTCCTTTAGAAGGCTTACTTGGATAAAGCCTGTTCTTATTGTAAAATACAGGCCTACAGCAATAAGCAAGACTACAAGGATGGGGAAATACAAGACAGTATTGATCTTTCCTATAATAATATTCAAATTTTCCATTATTTTCTCCTTATTTAATTTCAAATTAAGCTATGCTTAGTAAATAACTTTAACAAGATAACATAATGATAGATTATACCGTTGTTAAATAAATTTTTAAATATCATAACTTATTTTTATTTCTTTATGAAAATCACCAAAAATTATTGTACTGTTTATTCTTTATGATGGAAATACTTGGGGCTATAGATATTAGGCTTTTGCTAAATATAGTTTTTTTAAGTTCCTATATATGCTTATCTAAAAATCATATAAAAATTTTGACTTTCTGGGATTTAATTGTTCAATAATAAAATGCTAATATAATTTATAGAGAAATTTTATTGAAAGAGAGGCGAATTATGAATCAGAAATTAGACCTTACAAGAGGCCCTATCTGGCAAACCTTGGTTAAACTTTCAATCCCCCTAGCCCTAACAGCCTTTATACAAATTGCTTACGGTTTTGTAGATATGATTTGGATATCAAGGCTAGGAACCGATGCTGTCGCAGGTGTGGGTATTGCTGGATTTGTCTTTTGGATAGCCAACTCCCTTGCCCTTATACCAAAGGTGGGCACAGGGGTCTTCGCATCCCAATCTTACGGTCAAGGTAACGAAAAGGAGACTGTAAGGGTAATAAATAATGGAATAATTCAGGCGATGATTTTAGGTTTTTGCTTTACTATTTTTGTCTTAATTATTAGGAATATATTTATAGAAGCCTATAACCTGGGCGATGCTGCGGAACTTGCTGCAAAGAGATATCTTTTTATAGTAGCTTGTGGGATGATTTTCTTTTTTATAAATCCTATGTTTTCACAATCCTTCACAGCCCTAGGAGATTCTATAAGCCCCTTTAAGATAAATGCAGTAGGTCTTCTTGCCAATATGATACTAGACCCGGTTTTGATCTTTGGCTTTGGACCTCTACCAGCCTTAGGCATAAGAGGAGCTGCTATAGCGACTATCTTTAGTCAGTTTTTGGTTAGCCTTTGCTTTTTATTTCTTATCATAAGGCAGGACGATATAATAAAGAAATCCATATCGAGGATTGATTATAGGATGAATTGGCAGAAGGAAATATTTAAGCTAGGACTTCCTGCTGGAGTTTTGAGTGGTTTTCATGCTTCGATTTCTATGATACTAAATAGATTTATGGCAAGCTTCGGGCCGGTTCCAGTTGCAGTAGCCTCAATCGGAGCTCAGCTTGAGTCAATTTCCTGGAATACGACAGAGGGAATCCAAGTAGGGATCCAGGCTCTTGTCGGACAAAACTATGGGGCAAAGAAGATCGATAGGGTAATAGATATAATAAAGGTAAGCTTTAAGCTTGTAGCAAGCATTGGACTTATAGCAAGTCTAGTCCTATTTTTCTTTAGATATAATTTATTTAGTCTATTCACTCCAGGAGATAGTGAGGCCATAAGCTTAGGAGCTGATTATCTATTAATCCTTTCCCTAAGCCAGCTTATGATGGCAATAGAAATTGGTCTAGCTGGGGCCTTCAATGGGCTTTCTGATACCAAAACTCCAGCTGTAATAGGTCTTGTGATGAATACATCGAGAATCCCAATCTCCCTAATCCTTATGCCATTTTTGGGAGTTCATGGAGTATGGATCGCCATGAGCCTAAGCTCAAACTTCAAGGGAATTCTTTCTATGATTTTCCTATCAAGGAAGGTTAAGAAATTAAAAAATGGACATTATAAAGAGCCAGGACTTTAAATGAACTGGCTCTTTTTCTTGAATATTAGAAATTTTCGATTTCAAATTCAGAAATATTATTTACATAGGAATCAGATTCTTTTTTGATATAGTCCCACTCCTTATCATTCCAAGGAAAGTCCTTTATGCCGACTGTCCTGATTCCTTCTTTCTTTGCTGCTTTTATGGCGTATAGAGCGTCGTCGAAAAGGATTAGGTCTTCTGGGGATTTTCCGTGTTTTTTGATCGTATATTCCCAGAATTCTTTTTCTGATTTATTATATCCAATTGTATCTGGTGTTGCCAAAAAGTCGAAGAGGTCAAATACTTCTAGTCTCTTTAGGGCCTTTTCTAGATATTTGTAGTCGGTAGAAGATGCTACAGAAAGTGTGTAGCCCTTTTTCTTTAAGTATTTTAAAAAATCTGCTGCTCCATCTTTAGGCAAGAGATCATTTGCATAGGCATTTTCTATAGTTTGTTCAAAATAATCAATAACTTCATCCTTAGTCATATCCCTTGCTATATTTTTCGATAGAAAATCACACATATCATAGAAGGGAAGAGCCTCTATATGACCCTTTTTCTCTTTTGGGATTTTATTTAAGTCATAGCCGTATTTTTTAAAGATATCCTCAAGCGGCTTTATCCATATATGCATGGAATCTAGAATCGTTCCGTCAATATCAAATATTAGTCCGTACATTTGTATCCTTTCGTCTATCTTTGTGCGTGTCTGTAACCTTTGCTGATGGCTTCATCTTCTGAGTAAAACCAGGTTACATTTTCCACAGAAATCTTGTTATAGTCCCTCTGACCCCTGGTGTGATAGACTCCTGTAAGTCTATTGCCCTTGATCGGACCCTCTGTAGAATCTGCTGTATAGTTTTTCTTTCTACTGGTGTAAGGTCTAGTTTTTTGATTTTCGATTGGCCTATTTCCAGCAGGATATGGGAAGCTATGCTTAGAACTTTGGCTAGAATCAGAATCACCAGTAGATTCAGATGGACTTTCGTCCTTTTCTTCTTTAGAAATCTCATCTTCGATAGAATCTGTTGCTTTTTCTAAATCGGATTCTTCTGTATCTTTCCCCTCTGTACTATTATCATCATTTGAAAGTCCGATAGCTTCGTCTAGGTCGTAGTCCTCGTAGTAGACGATAGGCAAGTCTTTAGGGTTATTATCTGCAAGACTAGTGCCCACAAATCCTAAGGCTGTGAGAGATAAGAAGAGAGCGAGCAAGTTTTTCTTTTTCATAAATATCCTCCTTCAGATTATATATCCATTATACCATATGAAAGGCTTTGCCTCTTAGCTAGAATTACTATATAATTAGCTATAAGGAGATATTATGAATACTTTATTAGAACTTTATTTGACATTTTTTAAGATGGGACTTTTTACCTTCGGTGGAGGCTACGCCATGCTTCCTCTTTTGGAAAGAGAAGTAGTCGATAAGAAGGGCTGGGCAAGCCATGAGGAAATCTTAGATTATTATGCAATTGGCCAATCCACTCCAGGAATTATTGCAATCAACACCTCGACCTTTTGTGGTTACAAGGTCTGCGGAAATATTGGAGGGATTGTAGCAAGCCTGGGCTTTATTAGTCCATCTATAATAATCATTTCTATCATAGCAAAGTTCTTACAAAGCTTCAGTCATCTAGCCATAATCCAACATGCCTTTGCTGGAATAAGGGTTGCGGTTTGTGCCTTGGTTTTTTATTCAGTTCTTAAGATGATAAGGAAAGATGCTAATACTGGTCTTAAATTTATGGTATTTATTTTGACTTTTGTAGCTATAGGATTTTTGTCTATATCGCCAATTGTAGTCGTGATTACGGTTGGAGTTTTCGGAATACTTTTAGGAAGGGGAAAGAAAAATGCTTAGATTGATGTGGGAGTTTTTTAAGATTGGACTTTTTGCAGTAGGTGGAGGGATGGCAACCATTCCCTTCCTTTATGAAATAGGAGAAAAGTTTGGCTACTTTTCTAATGAAGAGCTTCTAGATATGATTGCTGTATCTGAATCAACGCCTGGAGCTATTGGAATTAATATGTCTACCTACGCAGGAATCAATGCCCAGGGAAATCTAGGAGGAGTTTTAGCTACGATTTCGCTAATAACAGGACCTGTGATAATTATCTTATTTATAGCAAGAGCTATGGATAAGTTCAAAAATTCTAAAGTCGTAAAGGATGCCTTCGTAACCTTAAGACCTGCTACAGCTGGCCTTATCCTGGGGGCTATGAGCTCGGTATTATTTGTGACTTTATTTAAATTAGAAGCCTTTAGGCAAAGCGGAAATATAATAAATATAGTAAGGCCAATTCCCTTAGGGATATTTGTGGTATTTTTAGGCTTATTAATGAAATTTAAGAAACTAAATCCTATCGTCGTAATCATAATAGGAGCTCTGCTTGGAATTTTACTAAAACTCTAAGCTAGGCTGGGTATAAGTAGAAGGTAAGAGAAAGGATAAGAAAATGTTAGTTTATATAGCAGGAAGTGGAGCTATGGGATCAACCATAGGCTATCATATAGAAAAAAATACAGACAGTCGAGTTATTTTACTAGATTACTGGCAAGATCATATAGATAAAATTAATGAAAATGGTCTAATGGTATCTGGTAAAGTCGAAGATAAGATAAAAATAAAGGCTATGAGACCAGAAGAGGCGGAAGAAGAAGCAGACCTAATAGTAGTAATGACCAAATCAATGGCTCTAGAAGCTATGATGGAAGCTATTAAGGGAATTATTGGAGAGAAGACTCAAATCCTTTGTCTCCTTAACGGTATGGGCCATGAGAAGATTCTAGAAAAATTCGTCGATAAAAACCAAATCAATATGGGAGTTACCATATGGGCTGCAGGACTTACAGGTCCTGGTCAAATAGAAATTACAGGCAAAGGCACAATAGATGTCCAAAACATAGGAGACGATGAGGAAAATGGTAGAAAGATCGCTCGCTTATTAGATAAGGCAGGATTAGGAGCCAAATACGATAACGATGTAATGTTTGCCATCTGGAGAAAGGTTATGGTAAATGGAACAATGAATTCCATGACCTCACTTATGGAATGCACCATTGGAGAATTCTTCGATTCATCTAGGTCTAAGGATATTATAAGTGAACTAGTAAAGGAGTTCACAGAAGTAGGTCGTGCTGAAGGAATCGATCTTGATAAAAAAGAGATGCTAGAATATATTTACAAAACAGCCGAAGAAGCCAAAGACCACCATCCTTCAATGTACCAAGACCTCATAGAAAGAAACAGAAAAACAGAAATTGACTTTATAAATGGAGCAGTAGTAGAAAAGGGTAAGGCTCATAATATAGCTACTCCATATAACAAGATAGTGACTCAATTAATCCACGCCAAGGAAGATATTAGAGGAGCAAAATAAATATTCAGAAGTCCGAGAGGGCTTCTTTTTGTTTGGGAAATAATATCGGTATAGTAGTAGATGAACTATTCCTAGGAGAAGGAGAGAAGATGGACTATATTTATAAATTTGATACGGATAATGGCTTTGAAAAAAGTGATATAAAAAGTTTTTATGATGTTATAGAAGATGATGATTTTTATTTGATGTATTTGGGCAAGGATAGCTTTATTGATTTTGCGAAGACCTATAAACTCGACAATGCTATTATAGATTTGTTAGTTTCTGATATTTCTACTAAGACCTATATGGCGGTTGAGGATAACTATACTTTTGCCATACTTGAAATGCTCGATATCAAGGGCAATCTTGATACATCAGACCTCGTCGGTTTTTATATAGAAAATAATAGGCTTATAATCGTAGACCTCTACGATAGGGATGCCTCTACTTCAGTTGCCTTTAGGAGAATGATCAGTAAAAAATCTGCTGCAAGATCTCCAGGAAGGCTCCTTAAATTTTTCATAGCAGCTCTTATTAGCAACCATACTAGGGTTTTTGAAGATATTAAAAATCAAACGGCAGCTGTCGAAGATAGGATTATAAAAAATAAAAAGCTTACGAGTAGTATAGATATTATCACGGACAATAGGCATAAGGCCCTAAACCTCTACACTTCTTATGAGAGGCTTATCGATACTTTGGAGCTTCTTACGGAAAATGAGAATGATATTTTTGATGAAGATGATATCAAGCATCTTAAATCAATAGCCTTTAGGGTGGAAAGATATTCATCAAACATCACCTATCTCAATGATTATATTAACAATGTCAAGGATTCCTATACATCCAAGATGGACCTTTCGATGAACAATACCATGAAAATCCTTACTGTAATTACTGCAATTTTTACGCCGATTACGATTATTACAGGTTGGTACGGGATGAATTTTGATAATATGCCGGAGCTTGAATGGAACTTTGGTTATATATATGTTATAATCCTATCCCTAGCTAGTATTATTTTAGGATTTATTATTTTTAGAAGGCTTGATGAATAGGAAGAAATAAAGCGGAAGAGACTTAGCCTAGGTCACATTCCGCTTTTATTTTTATTCTACTACATTAACATTAAGCATCCTTGGAGCATCTACTGGTAGACTGAAGTCAGATTGCCAGTAGCCGTCATCAGGGCCGAAGCTAATTGTTATATATCGGTCTTGGTATTCGATCATTTCGTCATTGTTAAATACCTTTACTACTCCTGAAACGACAGTTTGATCTAAATCTACTTGCTCTTGGCTTGAGCTTTGTGTATCCTCTTCTTTTTTTCTAGCTTGTCTTTCTCTTTTCATCCCTAATAAATAAACATAATTACTACACATATTCTATCAAATATCACAAATTATTACAATAACTATAAACCAAGTACTCTTTTACTTTGGAAAAGTATCCTATACTTGCTAGTAGATACTTAAAAAATGGGACACAAAAAGGATAGATTATTCAATCTATCCCTTTACTTTTATTTATTATTTTCTTCTAACAACTTTTGAAATCTCACCTAGGATAAGTGGGATTAGGGAAAGTATTAGAACTGGTATCCATTCCCAGCTTAGAGATACTACTTCAAAAAGATCTCTTAGGACTGGTACATACATTACCACTAGTAGTAGGGCAAATGATAGGATTGTTGCCTTGATTAGTTGTGGGTTTGAGGCAAATCCTAATTCCTTTAATGTGAACTTCTCTGATCTTACTGAGAAGGCTCTTAGAAGTTCGCTTGTGATAAGTGTTGCAAATACCATTGTGTGTGCTCCCTCAATTGAGTTAGGGAAAATCCACTTAAGTCCTACTAGGTAAGCACCGAGAACCGCTATTGTTATAAATATTGATTGAGAGATAAGATTTGTCTTTGTCTTTCCAGATATTATTGACTCTCTTGGATCTCTTGGATCTTCTTCCATGATGCCTGGCTCTGCTGGCTCAACTCCAAGGGCTAGGGCTGGGAAGGCATCTGTTACAAGGTTAAGCCACAAGAGTTGGATTGGGGTAAGTGGGCTTGGAAGGCCGAAAAGTATTGACAAGAAAACTATAAGGACTTCTGCTATGTTACAAGATAGGAGGAAGGAGACGAACTTCTTGATATTTGCAAAGATTACTCTTCCTTCTTCTACCGCATTTACTATTGTTGCGAAGTTATCATCTACAAGAATCATATCTGCAGTATCCTTAGCAACGTCTGTTCCTGTAATTCCCATTGATATACCTATATCGGCATTCTTGATAGCTGGAGCATCGTTTACTCCGTCCCCTGTCATGGCTACTATTTCACCATTTTGGCCTAGGGCCTTTACAAGTTGAACCTTGTTTTCTGGAGAAACTCTGGCAAAGATTCTCTTAGTCTTTACTATTTCTCTAATCTCTGCTTCTGTCTTGTTGTTAAGTTCGCTTCCTTGCATAGCTTGGTCACGGCTTGTTGCTATGCCTAAATCCTTGGCTATGGCGAGGGCTGTTTCGAAATAGTCACCTGTAATCATTATTACATCGATTCCTGAAGCGTGGCATTCCTTAACAGCAGCCTTAGCTTCTGGTCTTGGTGGATCGATCATGCCTGTAAGTCCAACGAAGACCATGTCACGTTCGATATTTTCTGTAGTAAGGTCTTGGTCAAGACTATCTAGGCTCCTAAAGGCGTAGGCCATAACACGGAGAGCAGAGCTTGCAAGCTTAGTATTTTCTTCGAGGGCCTTTTTCTTAAGCTCTTCTGTAAAGTCTACGATTTGGCCATCTACTAGGGTCTTAGTACATTTATCTATGACTACATCTGGGGCACCCTTGGTAAAGGAGTAGTAGTCTCCTTCTTTTTCGTGGAAGGTGGTCATCATCTTTCTTGTGGAATCGAATGGGATTTCCTCAAGTCTTGGGTGGTTTTCGTTTAGGTTTTCTTGGTTGATGTTCCATTTTTCAGAAAGTGTAAGCATAGCGCCTTCTGTAGGGTCACCTGTGATCTTGTAGATGTCATCTTCTCTTGTGAGATTGGCATCGTTACATAGGCTTGCTATGGTCATGAGAAGTTTGATTTGATCGTGGTTTTCTACGATTTCACCCTTATCATCTCGGATATCTCCCTTTGGTTCATATCCTGAACCTTCTACTTCAAATTCCTTGCCATCAGCGTAGATTTTGGTGATGGTCATTTCGTTTTGAGTTAATGTTCCTGTCTTATCTGAACAGATTACTGTAGTTGAACCTAGGGTTTCTACTGAAAGAAGGTTTTTAACAATTGCCTTTCTTTCGGCCATTCTGTTCATTCCGATTGATAGAACGATGGTTACAACTGCGGTGAGTCCTTCTGGTATAGCAGCTACTGCAAGTGATACTGCGACCATGAAGTTATCTAACATATCCATTTCAGATCTAAAATATCCAACTACAAATACTAGGATACAAACTATTACTACTAGTACAGCGAGGAGCTTGGATAGCTTCTTAAGTTGTTTTTGTAGGGGAGTATCTTTTGCCTCGACGTTTTCCAGACTTGTTGCGATTTTACCGATTTCTGTTTCATGGCCTGTGGCTGTGACTATTCCCTTGCCGTGGCCATAAGTGACTATAGATGATGAAAAGGCATAGTTATCTCTATCTCCGATTCCAACATCTTCATTAAATTCCTTACTAAAGTCCTTTTCTACTGCGACAGATTCTCCTGTAAGGGATGATTCGTCGATTTGTAGGTTGCTTGATTCGAGAAGTCTCATGTCAGCTGGAATGATATCTCCAGTTTCAATGATTACAACATCTCCTGGCACAAGCTCTTCGGCCTTTAGTTTTTTTCTAGATCCATCACGAATGATGGTAGCTTCTGGTGAGCTCATCTTTTGAAGGGCTGCTACAGAGTCTTCTGCACGACCTTCTTGGATGATGGACATAATAGCGTTGATTACTACGATTGCAATAATGATACCGCATTCAATAGCATCTCCTGTAAAGGCTGACACGATTGCAGCTATTACAAGAAGGATTACCATAGGATCTGCTACTTGCTCGATGATTTTCTTGGCAAGAGATTTCTTGTTAGATGATTCGATAATGTTTTTGCCATATTTATCGAGTCTCTTACTTGCCTCATCGGAAGTAAGACCGCGGTTTGGGTCACTATTATGTTTTTTGATTACTTCATTTAAACTTCCTTTATAGTCCATAATTCCTCCATTAATATTAACAAAAGGTATAAAAAAAACTTTTGGCAAATCCATGCCAAAAGTCTTGCCACCTTCTAGGGTTTATCCAACCGGGAAATTTCCGTTTTGACGATTGAATAATTGGGCTACTCCCTTTTGCTTACTTATATTATATAACAAATTGCCTTTATTACAAGACTATTTTTGTACAAAGTTAAAGAGTAGCTTATAAAGACCCATTAATCCTTTTTCGTGAGTTCTCTCATAACCGTGGCTTGCTGCAACTCCACTTCCCACTAGGGCGTGGCGGAAGTCGTTATCGCTTGCCACTGCAGCGGAGGCATCAGATCCATAGTAAGGATATACGTCTAGGCCGTAGTCTATATCAAGATTTTTGGCAAGGTCTACTAGGTCATTGGTCAAATCATAATTGTATGGGCCAGAAGAATCCTTAGCACATATTGAAACCATGGTCTCATCACAGGCGAGATCGTCATAGACAACTCCCATATCGACAGCTACCATATCTCTAATTCCCTTTGGATGGCCGCTTGCTGCCCCGTGGCCTACTTCTTCATAGATTGTAAAGGTCATATAAAGAGGTCTATTTATCTCGATATTCTTTTCTTTTATTTCCTTAGCGAGGGCAAGGAGGACGCCTGCACTTGCCTTATCGTCTAGATGGCGAGATTTGACGAAGCCATTATCAATTCTAAATCTTGGATCAAGAGAGATGAAGTCTCCGTTAGTAATACCTAGAGCCTTGGTCTCTTCGGCAGATTTTGTTATAGAATCTACTACAACTTCCATAGTAGTATCATCTCTTTTGGCTTCCTTTGGGTCGGATGAGCCGTGGACTGCAGGTTCATTTAATCTGAAGACTCCTGTATAAGTTTTGCCAGACCTGGTGTGGATGGTGACATTTTCTCCTTCTGCGTAGTTAAAAGGATAGCCCCCAAGGCTTGTTACCTTAATCCTACCGTTAGCCTTCACACTTCTTACCATAAGGCCCAGGGTATCTACGTGGGCAGAAAGCAAGAGGCCATTTTCATCTCCTTCTACAATAGGGACAACGACATTGCCCTTGTTGGTTTGGTAAGGCTTGTAGCCTAAGTTTTTAAATTCGTCCATAAGATACTTCTCGGCAAGTTTTGTAAAGCCAGTTGGTGATGGTGTATTGGTGAGTTCTTCTATATATTTTGTTATTGTTGATATTTCCATGTTTTCTCCTTAATCATTATTCCTAGTTGATTCCTTTTCCGTGTCCTTGATGTTGTTCAAGGATAGGCAAAGGGCTATGAGCTCTTCTGTAAAATCCTCCTCGTAGACCTTAAGTTGGTATTGGTCGGTGAAGGATAGGATCTTCTTACTAACTTCTCCTATCAAATCACCCTTAAAGTAGGCCTTAAATTCATAATCCCACAAGTTTCCCTTAACATTAATCTTGCCCTCTTCGCTTATGACATCAATTGATTTTCTGAAGACAGAAATATTAGACTTTATTGTCATTTTCTTCTTAGAATCTTTGAAATCAACCTGATAGACTGGAAGAAAGGAGATGAGTTTCTTGTTTATAGTAAAAATCTCTACATCATTTGCATCAGATACGGTCGCCTCATAGCCTAGAAACTTAAATTTCTGATCTACAAAAAAGGCCTTTTTTCCATTATCATCAAGGATGGGGTAGTGGTCTGTAATTTTGAAAAATTTCTCTTTGAAATAATATTTTTTCATAAAAATTCCTTTTATTTTTTATTATACCCAAAATAGTAGAGGCAAATTTGAAGGAAAAACATAATTACTTAGTAGAATCCCTCAAGATAAGTCTTGCTTCTGCGGGTTCTATTATCTCCTTTTCATTTCCTTCGATCTGATTGATGAGACTTTTGATAGCATCTGTCCCAAGCTTTTCGTAAGGGAAGTCAACCGTAGTGAGGGCAGGATTTATTATGGAAGATATTTCATAATTGCCAAAGCCTGCAACAGAAATATCATCTGGAATCCTAATCTCCTTCTCCCTAAGAGCCTCAATAATACCAAAGGCTATATTATCTGTAGCCCCTAGATAGAAGCTCGATTCTTCCTTGGCAAGAATCTCCTTGGCCTTTTCGTAGGCGGTCTTTTTGGTAAAGTCGAAATGGTGGTGGTTGATCTTTATATTTTTATCCCTTAATCCATCACGCAAGCCTAAAAACCTATCTCCTACAGCTTCATCATATTCTCCTACATCAAAATAAGAAATCTCTGTGTGGGAAAGGGTCTTGATATAGTTTGCCATAAGTCTTCCTGCCTTATAATCGTTGGCTGTAATTGAAGTAAAGCCATCAAGCTTTTGGCCGAAGATTACAAGGGGGATTGTTAAATCTTTTATAATTTCCCTGTGTCTTTGAGTTATATTTGAGGCAAAAAGGATAATACCTTCTACATTAAGCCCTGCCATTTCTTCGATTATCCTTATTTCTTCGTCCATATCGTCATTGGAAGAAGATAGGAGCATGGAATAATTAGTATCTTTCATGTAGATATTAATAGCGTTTAGGGCGGTGTTTTTGGTATAGCCTATAAAGTTTGGAATGATTATTCCTATGATATTAGTCTTGGTCTTTTTGAGATTTCTCGCATAGGAATTTGGAACATAGCCAAGCTCATCTATTGCTTCTTTAATTTTCTTCTTTGTCTTATCGCTTACTGAACCATTGTTTAAATATCTGGAGATTGTAGATTTTGAAAATCCTGTTAGTTCAGCGATATCTTTAATATTTGCCATAAATCCTCCACTCCTATAATATCAAATAAATAAAAATAATAAAAATTATTTGACAAAGTAAACGTTTTTGCTATAATTATATTAACGGAACCGTTCCCAATTATTTGTAATTATCAAAAGGAGAAATTATGGATTACAAAAAAGCAGCAGAAGAGGCCATAAGGGCCGCTGGAGGAAGAGAAAACATTTCCTCAGTCGCACATTGTGCAACTAGACTTAGAATTGAAGTCTACGATAAGGATAAAATCAATATGGACTTGGCCAATGACCTTGAAGGAGCCAAGGGCGCAATGTTTAATGAAGGACAACTTCAAATAATCTTTGGAACTGGAACAGTAAACAAGGTCTACGATGCCTACGAGTCCCTAGAGGAAGATTTACCAGATGACTTTTCTAAAATTCACGATAAGGCAGTGGCAAATAAAGCGAAAAACCAAAAAAATCCACTAAAACGTGCTATAAAGACCTTTGGTGATGTCTTTGTTCCTATTATTCCAGTCCTTGTAGCTACGGGACTTTTCATGGGACTAAGAGGACTTCTCACCCAAGAAGAAGTTCTTAGAGTTTTTTCTATGACGCCAGATGACATCTCCCAAAACTTCTTGATGTGGACACAAATACTAACAGATACAGCCTTTGCTTTCTTGCCAGCCCTAGTGGCTTGGTCAGCCTTTAAGGTATTTGGGGGAAGCCCTGTTATAGGAATCGTCCTAGGTTTGATGCTAGTTCACCCAAACCTACCTAATGCCTACCAAGTAGCAAGTGGAGACGCAAGTCCTATTATCATGTTTGGATTTATTCCAGTTGTAGGATATCAAGGAACTGTGCTTCCTGCCTTTATTTCAGGTCTAATTGGAGCAAAACTTGAGAGAAATTTAAGAAAAGTAATACCAGATAGCTTGGACTTACTTCTTACACCTTTCTTAGTTTTGGCTATAATGAGCGTGCTTTCTCTATTTGCAATAGGACCAGTCTTCCACAAACTAGAAGTCGTAGTACTCGAGGCAACTAAGTGGGCCCTAGGACTTCCTTTCGGTATAGCAGGAATCCTAATCGGAGGACTTCAACAACTAATCGTAGTTACAGGAATCCACCACATCTTTAACTTCCTTGAAGTACAACTTCTAGCGGATAACGGAAGAAACGCCTTCAACGCTCTCTTATCAGCAGCGACAGCAGGTCAAGCTGGAGCAGTTCTTGCAGTAGCTATCAAGACCAAGGATAAAAAGATTAAGCAAATAGCCTATCCATCAGCCCTATCAGCAGCCCTAGGTATCACAGAACCAGCGATTTTCGGTATCAACCTAAGATTTGTCAAACCATTTGTAATGGGCATGGTTGGTTGAGTAGCAGGAGGATTTTTCGCTTCAATCTTTAAGATAGAAGGAACAGGAATGGCAGTAACAGTTATTCCAGGCATGCTCTTATATCTAGATAACCTTTTAATGTATATCCTAATGCTTTTAATAGCAGGAGGAGTAAGCTTTGCTCTAACTTATACCATAGGATATTCAGATAAGATGCTTAAAGAAAATAAGTAGAGTATAAATTTAGAAAAATGAATAAATATCGTCTCTTGTTAAAAGAAATTTAGGTACTTCTTAATGGTAAATGCGCTATTTACTAACTTATGTCTCCTGAATTTCTTCAAAAAATAGGAGGCGATTTTTTATTTATTCTTTTCTTAAGATGAATATGAATGAAAATGCATAGTTTCCTAGCTTTTTAAAGAAAGTTATCACTAAATAATTTAGCATAATAATAAAATAATGTTATCAATTACGAGATTTGGGTAATAAAGTAATGAATAAAACATTCATCTTAACGTTGGTAATTGACAAAATAAAATGGAGGAATATATGACTGAAAATTATAATGCATGGAAAGAAATGTTTACTAAAAGTCAAGATATGATGAATGATTGGATAGAATCTTTCACAAAACTTGGAAGAGAAGAAAATGTAAATGAAGAAGATAAGAAAGATAAAGCTTTTGACTTCAACAGTGTAAATGATTGGATGAATTACCAACAAAACTGGTACAAAAATTGGCAGGATATGATGAAAACTATGTCTGGCCAAGGCCCTATGTTTAATAGTCCTTATACAACATGGATTAACATGATGGATCAGTACAATGTTTTTGATGCGAGCAAGTTTATGGCGCCTTTTAGCCGCGAAGTTTTTGAAAAGATGCAAAATTCACAAAAGCTTTACCTTGCAGCCTACGAACAATGGCAGAAGTTTAACGAACAATTTGTAAAACCAGGAGCCAAATCTTATAAGGATAATATGGATTCAATGGTTGAGCAATTCAACAAGATTTTTATGAATAACTTAATTCCACTCTTACCTAAAGAGTTTCAGGGATTAATGATTGATTCTCAATCTTATGTAAAGACTTATTATAAGTCTTTGGAAAACTTCCTTGGACCATGGTCTTACGCCTACCAAAACATAGCTGACATAACTATGGAAAGTATTTTCGAAGACCCAATGAAACTATCTGATACTCTAAAACAATGGAAAGAGGCTTACGATAAGACTTTCGGAATTCTCGTTAAATCTCCAGTAGTAGGCTCATCAAGAGAGATGCTTGAGCAAAACAACAGAGCTATAGATGCAATGATCGAGATGTTAGTATCTGTATCAGAGTTTATGACCAAAGCCTCATCAGTAGGATACAAATATTCTAAGGAAGCCTTTAGTGACTATGCTAAGTCAATTGAAAATGGAGAAAAAGCTAAAACTTTTAAGGAATTCTATGATATGTGGTCTAAGCATGTAGAAAATGCTATAGAAAATTATTTCTATACAGATGAATTCTCAAAACTTATAGCCAAAACAGCAGATTCTGCTATGATTTTTAAAATTGAATATGACAAGGTTATAGAAAAGGCTCTAGCAGACCTACCGATAGTTACCATGTCCCAAGTTGATGGAGTTTACAAGAAAGTATACGACCTAAGACGTGAAATTAGAGACTTAAAGAAGGAATTAGAAGAGTTAAAAGAAGAGCTTGCTAAAGAAAATAATAAACAGTAACTTATGCTTTGGCTTAAGGGAGGTAATGATTAATGTACGGTGATTTCAATTTTTTCGATATTAAAACAAGCATACAAGAAAATATTAAGGCCCAAGAGAAATTCCTTAAAAGCTTTGAGTCTATGATGGATGTAAAGGAAAATCAAGCAAATCAAACAGCTAGAGAAATCGTTTTCGAAGAAGATAAATTAAAGCTCTTCCACTACAAGAAATCAGCTGCCTATGTGAGCAAGGTTCCAACTCTGATAATATATGCCTTGGTAAATACACCATCTATGATGGATATCGGTCAGGAGAAATCCTTCATCAAAAAACTTGTTGATAGCGGACTAGATGTATATCTAATCGAATGGGGTTTTCCTACTCAGGAAGATAAGTACCTGACCTTGGACGATTATATCAATATTTATATTGACGATTGTGTAGAATATATCAAAAAGGAAAACAAGGTAGACAAGATAAATCTATTGGGTGTTTGTCAGGGCGGAACATTTAGCTTGATGTATACAGCTCTTCACTCAGACAAGATTAAAAATATCGTAACAATGGTAACACCTGTAGATTTCTCTACGGATGATGGACTTTTATTTAGATGGGGTAAGTATTTAAACCCAGATAGGATGGTTGAGGCCTACGGAGTAGTTCCAGGCGAGTTTATGAATACAGGATTTCTAACTCTAAAACCAATTTCGCTCATGGTTAATAAGTATGTTGATGTAATCAATGACCTGGATGAGCCAGACCACCTATCAAACTTTATGACTATGGAAAAATGGATATTCGACTCTCCAGGTCAAGCAGGTATGGCCTACAAGGACTTCCTAAACTCAATGTATAAGGAAAATAAACTATGCAAGGGCGAGATGGAAGTTGCTGGCAAGAAGGTAGATCTTAAAAAGATTACCCAACCTGTCCTAAATCTCTATGCAGAAAAAGACAATCAAGTTCCTAACCAGGCAACAATTCCTATGAAAGATCTTGTAGGGAGCAAGGATTACACAGCAAAGGGCTTTCCAACAGGCCACATAGGAATGTTTGTAAGCGGTAGGAGCCAAAGAGAAGTTGCTCCAACTGTTGTAGAATGGTTAAAGAAACGCTCTAGATGAGAAAGGAGCGATTATGGAAAATATTAAAGGATATACAATAGATGAAGTTGAAGTTGGTCAATCTGCATCTTTTACTAAAACTGTAACTGAAGCTGATGCCTATAACTATGCAGGAGTTTCTGGTGATTTTAACCCAGCCCATATCAACGAGGAATATGCCAAGAATACTTTCTTTAAGACTCGCATAGCCCATGGTATGATAAGCGCAGGTTTTATATCTGCAGTATTAGGAACAAAGCTTCCAGGCCCTGGAACAATTTATCTAGGCCAAGACTTAAAATTCTTAAAGCCTGTTAGATTTGGAGATACCATTACAGCAACATGCACAGTAGAAGAAATTATCAAAGAAAAAAACAGACTAACTTTAAGGACAGTCTGCACCAACCAAGATGGTGAAGTAGTAATAGATGGCAAGGCCCTAGTTTTAGCTCCAAAGTAAATTTTAGTGTAGGATGAGCTTAGATGGGTGAAAAATTTATTGAAAAAACTTGTCTAATCATATAAATATTAAAAATTTCAGAAGATAAAAATCGTCCCTTTTTTGTAGAATCTTAGGATAATTAGCTTAAATGAGTAGTATGCTTTCAGAAAGCCTACGATTTAAGAAGTTAATTTATAGCTTTATCTTTAGATTTCTACAATATGAGGGACGATTTATTTTCAAATATATAATATTAGACCTTATGTTTCCTTCTGATTGATGCAAAAATTGACCCGGATATATTATGCCATATTGAAAATATTGCACCAGGTAGGGTTGCCAGTGGATTTAGGGCGAAATTTGCTGTTGCAAGTTGAATGGCAAGCCCGCTATTTTGCATGCCTACTTCTATAGCTAGGGCTGTTTCTTTGTCGTAGTCCATCTTTGCAAGTTTTCCTATAAAAAGTCCTCCAGCAAGGCCTAGGGCGTTGTGGATCATAACTATGAGTAAGACTATAAGACCTGATTGTCTTATTTTTTCGGAGTTAGCTCCGATAATACCTGCGATTATTAGGATAATTGCCAAAGATGAGATCAAAGGGAAGATGTCCTTTGACTTTTCTACGCCCTTAGGACTTATTTTTTTGGCGAAAATTCCAAGAAGTACAGGCAGAAGGATTACTGTAACAACTGATTTGAACATAGCAAATATTGAAACCTCTACCCATTTACCAGCTAACAAGTAGACTAGAAGGGGAGTTACAAGAGGCGCAAGGAGGGTAGAGAGAATCGTCATCGATACAGATAAGGATACATCTCCATTTGCTATATGAGTTATCACATTTGATGCAGTTCCTCCAGGACAAGATCCAACTAGGATTACCCCAAGGGCTATGTCCTTATTTAATCCGAAAACTACTGCAAGCAAGTAGGCTAGAAGAGGCATAATAGTAAATTGGGTGAGAGAGCCTATCATTACTTCCTTTGGATGTTTGAGAATTTCCTTAAAGGAATCTACATCAATACTAGTTCCCATACCAAACATGGCAAGGGCTAGGAAGATGGTCGTATAATTTGTCATCCAGGAAAAATAATCTGGAATAAAGTAAGCTATTACAGAAAAAACTATTATTATTAGGCCGATATTTTGGGTGATTTTTCTTGAAAGTGAAGCTATTTTTTCCATAAGATTAGCTCCTGTAGATAAAGTTATCTATTAGGCGTGTTTTTCCTATATAAACAGCTATAGCTACTAGCCTATCTCCGTCAAAATCATTCGCATCTTCCATGGTTTTAAGATTGACAACACTAATGTAATCTATTTTTGAAAGTTCTTCGCTATCGATTATTTCTTCCATTTTCTCGATTACTTCTTCTACACTTCCGCCCTCCTTAGCTAGTTTTTCTCCAGCAAATATGGCTTTGGATAGGCAAAGGGCAGCTTTCCTTTCTTCTTTTGATAAGTAGGTGTTTCTTGATGAAAGGGCGAGGCCATCCTCTTCTCTAACTATAGGGCAAGGGATTATTTCGATAGGAATATTTAGGTCACTTACGAGTTTTTTGATTATTGCGACCTGTTGGGCATCTTTTTGTCCAAAATAGGCTCTATCAGCTCCAGTAATATTAAACAATTTGCTACAAACTGTAAGCACTCCTCTAAAATGTCCTGGACGTTTTGCCCCACACAAGTGATCAGACATATCTTCTATATCTACAAAGACCTTTTTATCTTGATACATTTCACTTGCTTCTGGTGCAAAAATATAATCTACTCCGATTTCTTCGCATATTTTGCTATCAGCTTCTAAGTCTCTTGGATAGGTAAGTAAGTCCTCATTTGGTCCAAATTGGATAGGATTTACGAAGTCAGATACAACTACTATATCATTGTCTTTCCTAGCCCTTCTTATAAGGCTGGCGTGTCCTTCATGTAAATAGCCCATGGTAGGCACAAGACCTATGGATTTACCCTCGATTTTTGCTTTTTTAAGATTTTCTCTTAGTTCATCAATATTTTTGATAATTTTCATAAATTCTCCTCTAATTTTATTAGAGATAGCCCCAAACACCACTTGTTTTTATTTATGATAAAGTTCCGTATTTTTCGTAATTAGACACTTTAGTAATCTTATTATCATCATCTACAAAGACAACTTTTGGCTTGTAATCCTTAAGCTCATCTTCGCTATAAGAAGCATAAGCCATGATAATTACCTTATCCCCTGTAGAAAAAAGCCTTGCAGCAGCTCCGTTTAGACAGATTACTCCGCTATCCTTCTTTCCTGCTATAGTATAGGTTTCTATTCTATTTCCATTATTAACATCGACAACTTGTACTTTTTGATATTCCCTTATGCCAGATTCTTCTAGCAAAGAAATATCAACTGTTATAGAGCCTACGTAATCGAGATTGGCCTCGGTGACTCTAGCCCTATGAATTTTTCCTTCTAACATTTCTATATTCATACATTCTCCCTAAAAATAAGGCTATCAATAATTTATTTTTTAACAATAAAAATCGATAGCCTCTAAGTAACAAATTATTTGAGTCTTATTAGCTAAGTATATAAGCTCGTTTTTAAAATAAAAAATAATGGTGTTATAGAGTATAGTTTCCAAAAGAAATACTATCTCTAAGTTTATATTATAAGGCCAAGTTATTAATTTAACAAGTATATAAATTAAAGTTATGAGCCTAAGATTATAAATAAGTTCCAGATCTTAATTTATAGGGATTTCTTAGTAGAAATTATTCTTAATTGTTGGTTAAATTGCCAATCTCTCCTAGATAGAGGAGATGGTTAATTCTCTAGATTGCCAGGAAATCCAAAGAATCTATCTAATTATACGAAGAAGGACTATTCTTTATAAATCCCTCCTTTCGTCTGTGAAATTATATTTGCTATTATTTAAGAAAAAACAAATCCTCAAGCAGATATTTAACTTGCTTAAGGATTTGTCATAAATTATTCTTATTCTAGCGACCTCCGCCACCACCTCCACCGAAGCTTCCGCCACCTCCACCAAAGGATGTGCTTCCGCCAGATCCTGCTGCTGTAAAGCTTGCTATATTGGCTTGGGTCATAGTGGAGTAGTTTCTTGAATTTGTAATCATATAGTAGTTAAAGACTGAGTTGTTGCTATAGTTTGGATAAGTCTTCTCTAGGTTTTTAAAGACTTTATCACTTATGCCGTAAATTGCTGCATATATTAGGAAGTAGTCCCAAATATGAACTTCATTAGCATCTCTTTCCTCTATCAAGGAATAATCTTCTAGGTAATTTCTAAACTTGATTAGATTTTCGTAAAGGTCAACTCCCTTAGGAGTAACTTCAAGCTCGGATCCTTCTCTCCTAGTCCTAGCGAATTTCTTCTCGAATCTTATATCTTTTAGATATTCTCCAGACTTCAGGCCATCCCTTGACCTAGGTAAGAAGTCTTCATAGAAGTCTTCTGTGATTTCCTTGTTTTTCTTGAAGTATTTTTGGATGTTTTTGTTTGAGACAAGACCGTCTTTGGAGTATTCTTGTGACTTTTCGATTATATTGAAGAAAGCCTCCTCCATCTTGCCCATATCACTAGGTCTTGCGAGGATTCTTATCTTGGCATTTTTATCCTTTTCCTTTCTAGCTTCGATTTCGATATTTTTATCGTAAATCCATTTTAGGATAAAGGCGTTCATGTAATTTCCCTGATTTATCTCGTAAGGGTAGGCCTTCTCTGCCAATAGATAGGTATCTTCTATATGGGAATCATAGGGGATATCTCTAAAGTACTGGTCTTTGAAGGTCTTGGCTTTCTTGAGGGTCTCATCATTTGTGATATTATTCTCATCAAAATGAAGCTTTTTCGCCCTCACTCCAAGAAAGATTGATCCTAGACCTAAGAGAAGAACAAGGGGAAGGATTACTTTGACATACCAAGGGGTTGGGTCGGTATTAGCCTCTCCTTCTCGCTCTTCCCATTTTGATCCCTTAATTGCCTCATTAGCATAATCGTCGAAGGTTTTATCTTCCTTATAGGATGTATTGAAATAGCCCTTAGGGAATTTTAGCATGATAGTCGTATAGTCAACTTCGCCAGTAGATTTAAGGACTATATTTCCACTGGCATTGTGGATATCTCCATCCAGGCCAAAGCCCCACATCTTTACATTTCGATCGAAGGGCTCAAAGCCTTTAATATTGATATTGACCCTTTCTGGCTTGGGGTCAAAGTTTTCTCCGACAAATTGGAAAAAGAGCATATCGCTATCTTCAAGGCCTATTATTAGAGGATTTATCTTGTAAGTTAGCTTGTAGGTGTTTTTTCCGTATTGGAATATCCCCCAAATGAGTTCTGTCTCATCCTCCCTATCGCTTCTTCCATATTTATAGGCTTTTTCTTCAAAAGAAAGGTTTGAATCCCAAGGATCCATTTCACTAAAGTCCTTGCCTAGGGAAGGAGAAGTTAGGGAGAAGTCTTCTATTTTTATTCCTCTTAAATTTTCTATTAATTTGTATCTTTCGGTATAATCTCTTTCGTCTTCATCTATTTGCCAAACTTCTTCTACACTTCCTACACCATTCTTATCGATCGTAATGTCCATGTCTAGTGAATCGAAACTATCGGCAAGTGAGATTCTAGGAAGTAGAAAAAGGATAAGGGCTAGAAGATATTTGCTTAGTCTTTTAATTTTCATATGTCTCCTATTTAAATTTCGGTACAGTAGATGATTCGCTTGTATTTTCGAAATAATCTTTAGTATGAACAGAAAAAATATTAGCAAGGATATTTGCAGGAAAAGATTTTATTTTTCTGTTAAGCTTAGTTACGGTGTCGTTATAGACCATTCTCAAATGTCTAAGAGTTTCTTCGTGTTTTGTCATAGCAGCCATAGTCTCCCTGTAGAGATCACTTGTTTTAAGAGTTGGATAATTTTCTGCGACCGCATAGAACGAAGAAAGAGCTTTTCCAAATTCTCTATTCTCGCTTTCAACTTCCTTTGCATCGGAAGTTCTGTTTACACTTGTCCTGTTCTTTGTAATTTTCTCTAGGGCTTCTTTTTCAAATTGGCTGTAGTCCTTGGTCATATCAATCAAGTTATTTAGGCTGTCCCACCTAGCTTGAAGTCCAGTTGCTATTTGAGCCATGGAGTTTTCCACCATCTCATTAAGACTTACAAAAGTATTGTAAGTTGTAACTGAATATATGACAATTACAAAGACTAGAATGATTAAAATTATTAATAGGGTCATATTTTCCTCCTTTGATATTTTATACCCAGCAAACTTATCATCAAATCGTTGACAAAAAATAGGCCAAGATGTAAAATCCTCTTAAGCTAGGGGAGGGCAAATGTAGATGTCAGCCCCTTTGATTGTGTAAGGAAGGTTATCATGGAAAAAAATATTTTGAAAAGAACTTTCGATAAGGCTACAGAAAACCCTGCCTTTGTTTTGTCCATGGGATTTTTGATTTTGATAAGTCTGGGAGGGCTTATCCTATCAACTCCCTATGTTACGCAAAATGGCAAGAGCACTGGTCTAATCGATTCGTTTTTTGTTGCGGC
This sequence comes from Anaerococcus prevotii DSM 20548, assembly GCF_000024105.1. Classification (GTDB taxonomy): domain Bacteria; phylum Bacillota; class Clostridia; order Tissierellales; family Peptoniphilaceae; genus Anaerococcus; species Anaerococcus prevotii. The sequence continues at coordinate 143,960 of NC_013171.1, forward strand.
AAGTGCTTCTTGTGTTACGGGGCTGACCACGGTTAACACTGGTCTATATTGGAATACTCTTGGCCATGTGGTTATTATTATCTTAATACAAATCGGTGGACTGGGAATTATGACCCTAGCTTCACTAATTCCTTTAATTTTAAGGAAGAAAATCGGTATAAAGTCTAGGCAAATACTAAAAGAGCAGCTCAATGTTGAGAGTATGGAAGGCTTGGTAAGACTTTTTAGATATGTCCTAGCCTTTACTCTTATAGTTGAAGCTTTGGGAGCCCTATTTCTTTCTATAAGATTTATCCCGACCTATGGATGGGGAAAAGGGATTTGGTATTCGGTTTTTCACTCCATATCAGCCTTTTGTAATGCAGGCTTTGATATAATGGGAGATTCCATCTATCCTTTAAGGAAAGATCTTTTGGTAAATACCACCCTCATGGTCTTGATTGTTATAGGTGGACTTGGCTTTATGGTTACAAGCGAGTTTTTCTATAGGAGGAAGTTTAAGCAAGTCTCAACTCACTCAAAGCTTGTTTTGATTATTAATGCAGTATTGATTTTATTTGGAGCTTTAGGATTTTTACTTTTAGAGTCAATTCAAAAGGGGGTCCTCATCGGCGAAGGGCTTAAGGGATCTATAATAGAGTCCTTCTTCCAGTCAGTTTCAGCGAGGACAGCTGGGTTTTATTCGGTTAATCTTTCAAATATTAAAGATTCGACCTCACTTTTACTGATAGGCCTTATGTTTATAGGAGGATCCCCTGGATCGACTGCAGGAGGTATCAAGACTACGACCTTTGGAGTTTTAGTTCTTGCGACATACTCTATAATCAAAAGGCAGAAGGAGCCAGTTGTTTTTAACAAACATATAGGAGATGAGACTATCAAAAAAGCCCTATCTATCTTTATGATCTCTCTTGCCTTAGTTTTGATGGTAACTTTCATCATTACTATTACAGATGATTTTGACTTGATAGATACCCTATATGAAGTTGTCTCTGCCCTAGCGACAGTAGGAGCTAGTAGAGGGATTACGGCAAATCTTTCAAGAATTGCCAAGGTCTTAATAGGTCTTTGTATGTATTTAGGTAGGATTGGTCCAATGACTATGGCCCTTGCCTTTGGTTTAAAGCCAGATGAGAAGTTAATTAGATATCCAGAATGTTTTATTAGTATAGGTTAGGAGAAATTATGGAAAAAAATGTTATAGTTTTAGGTCTCGGAAGATTTGGTTACGCTGTAGCTACCAAGCTTTTCGAGAAGGGAATCTATGTAACAGCTGTAGATTCTAATTACAATAAGATAGAAAAAATCGCAAACTCTGTCTCAAGTGCTGCCCAAGGAGATATCACAGAAGAAGTAGCTATGAAGTCTTTGGGAATAAACAACTACGATGTGGCTATAATTGCAACAGGAACAGATATTGAGGCATCAATCGAAGCTACTTTGATATGCAAGGATAGCGGAGTTGATAAGGTTATAGCCAAGGCAACAAGTCAATCACACGCGAGGATACTTAAAAAAATTGGCGCCGATCAGATAGTATATCCTGAGCTTGATACAGGAGAAAGACTTGCAAGATCTCTTGCAGGATCAAATCTTTTAGAGCTTGTTCAATTTTCAAATGATTTCTCATTGATAGAGATAAAAGCTCATGAGGATTGGATAGGTAAGTCTCTTATAGAGCTTGACTTTAGAAAGACTTACAAGATGAATGTAGTCGGATTCGAAAGAGATGGCCAGATGCTAATGGATATAGATCCAAGTACCGATATTAGAAAAGGTGATGTCCTAGTCCTAATAGGAGATAATGAAAACGCTAAAGCTCTTGAGGAAAAATCGTAATTAGGAAAACGTGGTAAAACTTGAAATATTGATAAATAATAAACAAAGATACCGATAAGAAAAAGTTTGCATAAATAGGAAAATGATGTTATAATAAAATCAGCTATTAAATAGCTAGGTTTTTCATTATTAATTCCTTATAGTTTTCCCTTAGAAAACTAGGACTAACTTATTCTTTTCTATAATGAAGGAGGGCTCTAGGAGCCCTTTTTCTGTGTCCAAAATTCCAATTTGGGTATAATAAGAAAAAAGAAGGAGATAAAAAATGTACAATCCATATTACTTTGGCTCAATGTATTTTGACAAGACCTATTTTTTAGTAATAATAGGCGTCATAATATCAATGATTGCCCAGGCTAATATCCAAAAAGCCTTTAGTAAATACAGTAAAATCAAATCAAAAAAGAATATAACAGGCTACCAAGCGGCTAAATATATACTCGATACAAACTCATACAATGATATTTCTATAAAAAAGATTGGAGGAAGCTTATCTGATTACTTCAATCCTGCTACAAAGGAAGTCGCCCTATCTGGGGACTCCTTTACCGATACTTCTATAGCATCTATCGCTGTAGCAGCCCACGAGTGCGGTCACGTCATCCAATACAAGGAAGGCTATGCTCCTTTAAGGATTAAGTCATGGTTAGTGCCTGCGGTAAACTTTGGATCAAAGCTTGCCTTTCCAGTTATACTTTTGGGAATATTCCTATCCCAACAAAAGCTTTTAGACCTGGGACTAATCCTTTTCTCTCTTGCTCTAATATTTCAGTTGGTAACTCTTCCGGTGGAATTTGACGCATCGAGGAGGGCCATAAGGGTAATAGACGAAAGCGGTATGCTTTACGGCGAGGAGCTTGATGGAGCAAAAGCCATGCTAAAAGCGGCAGCCTTTACCTATGTAGCAGCGACCCTATCCACAGCCCTACAATTGTTGAGATTATTTCTCCTTTATGGAAACAGGAATAACAGGAGAGATTAGTATAATAGGTGGCTCCCGCGAGGATGTAAATCTTTGTGCGGGAGTTTTCTTAATATTTTATTAGATTTAAGCGAAGATAAGCTACTTGCAATCATCTTGCTAAATAGTACAATTTTACTAGGAATCATTAAGATTCTTTATTTTTAAAGAAGAAGGTCAGAGATAGTCAATCATTTGACTTAGATTAATATATAGAAAGAGTGGTGAATTATGGCAGGTCTTACTTCAGAAATTGAGAGATTTCTAAAAATGATGTTAGAAGATTCTGTTGACGGAATGCTTGAGATCGGCAGGAATGACTTGGCGACACGTTTTGATTGTGCACCTAGTCAGATAAACTACGTTCTTTCTACAAGATTTACCCCATATAATGGGTACCTTATAGAAAGCAAGCGTGGCGGCAATGGTTTTATAAAGATTATAAGCGTTGTGGATGAAGATTCTTATATTTCTTATTTGACCAAAAATCTTAAGAAAAGTATGAGTCAGAATAATGCCGAAAGTCTCTTTAAAGACTTGTTGAGGAGAGAATACTTTACAGAAAATGAGTATTTGATGGCAAGATACGCCACAAGCGATAGGGCTCTTTCAAAAATAAGTGAAGTTAAGGATAGAAATGCCGTAAGAAGTGATATTATTAGAAATATTCTCTTAAGTCTTATGGCAAGGAGTAACTAAAATGAAATGTGATAAATGCGATAATGAAGCGACTGTTACAGTCAAAACTATAATAAATGGAGAAGAGAAGAACTTCCATCTTTGCAATGATTGTCTTATGAAATTTACCGATGTATCAGTTGATGAAAATGGCAAGATCAAAGATGGAGAAGGAAATCTCAATAGAAAGAATATAGAAAATTTGATAGAGGAATTTATGCCAAGTCTTGAGGAAGTTATAGATTCCTACTATGACTATAGATTTAAGGAAAATAATTACTCTTATGGTCTCCTAAACAACCTAGGAGATGAGACTTGCCCAACTTGCGGCAATCTTTCATCAAACATAAAACATGGAGTATTTGCTTGTCCTGATTGTTATAAACTTAATGATAAACTTACAACGAAGACTTTAAGGACCTACAACAACCTAAGGACTTATGAGGGAAAATTTCCTAGAAAAGAGAGAAACTTTAAAGATATAGCTACAAAGATTAAAAATCTTCAAGAAAAACTCCAAGTTTCAGTTGAAATAGAAGACTATGAACAAGCTCAAAGCATAAAAGAGCAAATAGATGAATTGAATATGCAGGTGAGAAATTGATAGAATACAGCAAGGACATAATACTTTCTTCAAATTTCTCTCTTAGAAGAAATCTTGAAGGCTTTGACTTTCCAGCTAGCATGACTCTTGAAGCAAGCAAGGAAGTTATAGAAATCTTTAGGAAAATTTATTGGGACAAATTAATTCTTCTGGAAGATTTAGACGAAGATGAGCTAAATCAGTTGATAAACTCATTCGTCCTATCAGAAGATTGTCCAAACAAGCTTTCTGAAATTGGCCTTGTCATAGAGGATGATTATATACTTACAATTAACGACAGGGACCATTTGGCGATAAATATCAGAGATTTTAATCTCGATTTGAAGTCTGCCTACAAGAAGGCCTATCTGATAGAAGAAAAGCTTGATGAAATCCTAGACTTTGCCTTTTCCCAAGAGTTTGGCTACCTAACCCAAGATGGGCGAAATGCAGGAAGTGGAGTAGAAGTTTTCGTGAAGGCCTTTCTTTTTGCTATGGTTGATGATGACAAGGCCTATTTTGGCCTAAAGCAAAGTCTCCTTCACGAGAGGATTTATATTGATAAGTTCCTTCCAAAATATTACAAGAGATATGCAGACGATATATATATTCTTAAAAACATAGGAAATTACTGGAAGGATATGGAAGAAGCTATGGATAAGTTCGAGAAGGCTTTGGACGTTCTTGTAAGAAATGAGAGAAGATTTAGAAGAGACTATCAAGTTTTAAATAGTATAAAAGATGAAGAAATAGAAGATTATATAGAGATTATGGAAAACAACTTAAAGTTGGGCATGGATAAGAGCTTAGAGCTTATGAGTAAAGATATATATGGCCTAAAGAAATACAATATTCTAGGCTTTGATACAGACTTTACAAATGAGGAGCTCGATTATCTAATATTTAATCTTACTAAGAATAAGTATAAGGGGAATAGGGATGAGGATAGATACCTATTTCTGAAGGAATATATTAAGGAGCGATAATGGAAAATAACAGACTAAACAGACTTACCTCCCAGGCAAGAAGAGAGTCTTATTCCTTAAACCACGACTATATAGGAAGCGAGCACTTGCTTCTTGCTCTGATGAAGACAGGCTCTCTTGCGAACAAGGCCTTGGAAAAAAGTGGGGCTAATTACGACCTCTTTAGGTCTATAGTTATAAATAACATAGGCAGGGGCAATTCCCAAAGACCTGCTACAGAATTTTCAAAGAAAGTAAGGATGATATTTGAAAAGTCTAGAGAGATCGCTATGGCGAGAAAAAGCTCTGTAGTTAACGAAGAAGATATCCTTCAAGCTTTGATAAACGATGACGATTCCTTTACCAATCTCATGTTTCTCCTATCAGGTCTTGATAAAAAGGTCATAGGGAAAAACTTAGACGATATGCTAAAGGAAGTCTACAAAACAAAGGGGTCATCTTCGAAATTTTCTGAAAATGTGACCAAATACACAAATGACCTAAATGAGCTAGCAGAAAGTGGAAAAATCGACCCTGTCATAGGAAGAGATACAGAAATCGAAAGACTTGTACAAATCCTAATGAGAAGGAGAAAAAACAATCCAATCCTAATAGGAGCTCCAGGTGTGGGTAAGACTGCCATAGCAGAAGGCCTTGCCCAAAGAATTGTGGCGAAAGATGTGCCAAAGATTATAAAGGATAAGAGAATCCTAAGCCTTGACCTTGCTAGCATGATAGCAGGAAGTAAATACAGGGGAGACTTTGAAGATAGACTTAAAAAACTTTTTGAAGAAATTGGTAAAAGAGACGATGTGATCCTATTTATAGATGAATTCCACATGGTTCTAGGAGCAGGAGCTTCTGAAGGTTCGATGGATGCGGCAAATATCCTAAAGCCAATCCTTGCTAAAGGAGAGATTCAAATCATGGGAGCGACCACCATAGAGGAGTACAGAAAGCACGTCGAAAAAGATTCCGCCCTTAGCCGTCGTATGCAGCCAATTCAAGTTGATGAGCCAAGCCTTGAAGATGCTAGAAAGATTATCCAAGGACTAAAGGATAAATACGAAGACCACCACGGGGTAGAGATTACAGATGAGGCTATAGAAGCTGCGGTAGATTTATCTGATAGATATATCTCAGACCGTTACCTTCCTGACAAGGCAATAGATTTAATCGATGAAGCAAGCTCTAAGATTAGGATAGCTGCCTTCCAAAAAGAAGATGACTCAGCACCTAGTGAAGATAAGCTAGAAAAACTTAATAAGGAAAAGGAGCAAGCGGTAAGAGATCAAGATTTCGAAAGAGCAGCAGAGCTTAGGGATAAGATAAATCAAGCGAAATTCGACCTAGAAATTGAAAAAGAAAAAGAGAAGGAAAATAAGGACAGGCTCTTTATATCCTACGATGATATAGCAAGCGTTGTGGCAAATTGGTCCAAGGTTCCAGTAGAAAAACTCACAGAAGATGAGATGGAAAAATATGCTAACTTAGACGAAGATCTAAAACTATCAGTAATCGGCCAAAAAGATGCTATAGATTCAGTAGCAAGGTCAATCAAAAGAGCAAGGGTAGGTCTAAAAGACCCTAAAAAACCAATCGGATCCTTTATCTTTGTAGGACCAACTGGAGTTGGAAAGACCTATCTTGCCAAAACACTCGCACAAAATCTTTTTGGATCTGAGGATAAGCTAATAAGGATGGATATGAGTGAATATATGGAAAAATTCGCCGTATCAAGACTAGTAGGTTCTCCTCCAGGATATGTAGGCTACGAAGAAGGTGGACAATTAACAGAGGCTGTAAGGACAAATCCTTACTCAGTAATACTTTTTGATGAGATAGAAAAGGCCCATCCAGATGTCTTCAACCTCCTTTTACAAATTTTAGATGACGGAAGACTAACAGACGGTCAAGGAAGAACAGTAGACTTTAAAAACACAATCATAATTATGACAAGCAATATAGGTGTAAGAAGTCTTTCTACAAGTAAGAGCATAGGCTTTGAGCTTGGTGATCAAAAAGAAGCAGAAGAAGAAAGAACATCTGAAATCATAGAAAAAGCAATCAAAGATTCCTTTGCACCAGAGTTTCTAAACAGACTTGACCAAGTCATAATGTTTAAGCCACTAGGAGAAGCTGAAATAGGAGAAATTTCAGGCCTAATGCTTGAAAAAACTAGACAAAGACTAAACGAAATCGACCTAGATATAGTCTATGACCAAAAGGTTGTAAAACTTCTAGCCAAAGAAGGTTTTGACCCAGAATACGGGGCAAGACCACTAGAACGTCACATAACAAAAATGATCGACGATAGACTAGCAGAAGACATCTTAGATGGAAAACTAAAAAGAGACGAAACAATCAGGATTTCAGTCAGGAAAGATAGCTTAGTCTTTAGAAATATAAGCAAAGAGAAAAGAAGAAGAGAAAAGAAAAAAGAACTTGAAAAAGTAATAGACTAAGATAAAGCCATTCCTTTCGGAGGAGTGGTTTTTTATTGGAGATCTATTAATATTTTCATTTTTCTTTAATATATTATATAATAGAAATATATCATAAAGATTTTAACTGATACATTTTCTATTTCCTAGAAATTTTTTATCTGTCTTTTATGGGAAAAGTATTGTGTATCTTAAAATTTAGTAAAGGGAGGAAAAATGAAAAAGATTATTGGAAAGTTATTTGCTATCTCGGCTGCTTTAGTTCTTACAGCTTGTGGGAATAAGGCGGATAAAGAAGGTGGTGAGTCATCTAAAGATGTGGATAAGGAAGCTAATATCAAAATTTCAGTCCAACTAGAAGAAGATTGGAGAAAGCATTATGAGGCTGCTGCTGAAAGAGTTAAGAAAGAATTTCCTAATGCTGAAATCGAGCTTAGAACAATAGGCGGTTTGGAGCACATAGAAATAATTGACTCTACAGATGCGAATAATGAAGACGTAGCAGACCTATTTTCTATACCAGCTGATAGACTAGCAGGTCTTGTTGGAAATGAAGTTTTAGGAGCTATAGATTCTCAAAAACTTGCTGGAGAGATTGGTGGTTGGGATGATTTCGATAGTGGACTAGGTGGAGAGTTCAAAGTAGATGGGGAATACTTTGCCTTTCCTTACAATATCGAAACTCTAATTACCTATGTGAATACTCAAAATGCAAAGGAAAAAGGAATTGATTTAGATAAGGATATAGAAATCAATGAAGTTAAGGACGAATCAACCGTCCTATTCCCTGCCTTTGACGCTTGGTATGGGGTAGCTGCGACAAACTCATCAAATATCGAACTTTTAGGAAAAAACGAGGATGGGACCTTCTTTTCTGATATGACAAAAGACTGGAATGAGCTTGATGAATCACAACAAGCAACTATCAAGGGCCTATATGAATATTGGAAAAAACACAACGAAGCAGGAACTCAACTCTTCGACCCAGATGCAGGCTGGGGTTATGTAGATGAAACATTCAAACCAGGTAATGGGGGAGTAGCAAGACTTGGCGGAGCTTGGGATGCACAAGCCATATCAAAACAAGCAGGAGAAGGAAACCTTGCGATTTATCCTATGGAAAAACTAACCCTAGCTGGAAAGGCACTAGCTCACTGGCAAAGTGGTTGGGGACTTGCGATAAATGCAAGACTAGAAGAAGATGCGGAGAAAAAAGCCCTAGCAGAAGCCATGATTAAGGAGCTAGTTAATCCAGAATACGCTGAAGACCTATACAAATATTCAGGAAAAATTCTTGAAAATGTATCAGCAGAAGAATATCAAAATTCAAATCTTGATCAAATCGATAAGGATATAATTAAGGCTACTATTGACTCATACAAGAAGGCTCCATCAAGACCATTGTTTAAGGAATGGGGAGATGTTTGGGATACCTACTCAAATGCTGTTCTTTCTTGGAACTCTGTAAACCCACAAAATGAGGAAGATGCCTACAAGGCCCTTAAAGCTTCATTTGAATCTATGATGGCAAATTTTAACTAAAAGTTAATCTTAAAAGTAAGACTTGTAATAATACTCCCAAAAGCTATTTCGCTGTAGCCTTGGGAGTTTTTTACACTAGATACAAAAACAGATTCTATGTGAAATTTCACATAAAAAACAATCTAGATCTATATTGGAATTCCTTTTCCTTTTTTAATTTATTAAATTTATAAAATTTGCATATTTGTATTATTTTAAAATGACTTTTATCTTGTAAAGTCTATTTATAGCATTCTTTCTTTCAATATTGAAAATTTGTTTCTTATATATTTTCTGCTGCTTAATGAGATAAAATCAAGCTTTATACTCGATATTTCTATATTTATACTTGATAATTTTATGAATCTGGTATCTAAATTTACTAATAAGAGCTAAATCATTTCTATTAAAAGCTAGAAAATCAATATTCAAAAACTGTATAAAAATTAACAATATCTTAGAAAGAAAATAGCTAACTACTTCCATTTATTTTCAAACTAATGTATAATGTATATACAGAATCAAATAACGTTTTCACGGAAGGTGAAAACAAGGGAGGATTTTATGAAAAACAAACTAAAGATGTTGATGGCTTTATCGCTATCAGTAGTACTTGCTGCATGTGGCGGTAAGGGAGCGGATAAGGGTGAAGAAGCTGCCGCTGATCCAGGAGATGTTTCAGGCAAGATTTCCGTTCAAGTTGAAAAAGAATGGATGGATCATTACGAGAAAGCTGCTGAGAGAGTAAAGGAAAAATATCCTAATGCAGAAATCGAACTTAAAGAAGTAGGAGCTTTCGACCACTTGGATATCCTAGATCAAACAGATGCCAACAACGAAGATGTTGCTGACCTTTTTGCAATACCAGCAGATAGACTTGTTGGACTTGTAAACAACGACATTCTTGGTGCGATCGACTCTAAGGCTCTTGCTGATGAAATCGGTGGTTGGGATGACTTCGATAAAGGAATCGGTGGAAACTTCAATATCGATGGCGAATACTTTGCTTTCCCATATAATATTGAAACCCTAATTACTTATGTTAACAAGAAAAATGCAGAAGAAAAGGGAGTTGACCTATCTAAACCAATCGAGCTTAATGATGTAGCAGATGAGTCAACAGTTCTTCTTCCAATCTTTGATGCTTGGTACGGAGTTGCTGCAACAAACTCATCAAACATTGAACTTCTAGGTAAAGATGACCAAGGAAATCTATTCTCAGACTTAACAAAAGACTGGAAAGACCTTGAGCCAGAAAAACAAGCTACAATCAAAGCTTTGTTTGAATATTGGAAGAAACACAACGATGCAGGCACACAATTATTTGACCCAGATGCAGGTTGGGGATATATAGACGATACCTTCAAAGAAGGCAAAGGTGGAGTTGCTAGAATTGGTGGTGCATGGGATGCTGCTCCAATTTCTGAACAAGCAGGTGAAGGAAACCTTGAAGTTTATCCAATTGACAACATTACTATAGCTGGAAAGCCTCTAAATCACTGGCAAGGTGGTTGGGGACTTGCAATCAATGCTAGAATCGAAGAAGACGCTAACAAGAAAGCAATAGCTAACGAAATGATTAAACAAATTGTAAATCCTGAATTTGCAATAGATCTATACAAATCTACAGGAAAGATTCTTGAAAATGTGAAGAACGAGGATTACCAATCATCAGACTTAGCAGATTCTGATAAGGCAATAATCGAAGCTACAATCAAATCTTACGAGACTGCTCCAGCAAGACCATTATTTAAGGAATGGGGAGACGTTTGGGATACTTACAAGAATGCAATTCTTTCTTGGAACTCAGTTAAACCAGCTAACGAAGAAGAAGCTTACAACCAACTAAAGGCTTCATTCGACTCAATGATGGCAAACTTTAGCAAATAGTTAATAGGATAAGGGAAAGGCCAAAATCAGCCTAAAGATTCTAGATATAGGATATGTTTCTAATTTACTAATATTAGATTTATAACTATATCTAGTTTCTCTGGTCTAGGCCTTTCTTTCACTATTATGAAAAGTTTAGAATTAGAGAAAAAAAGAGAGAGTTTTATATTAAAGATTTTGATAGTATCAGCCCTTATTATCCTAGCTTCTTCTATAGAAGCCCTAATGATGGCTAAGGATGTCGAAGTTTATAGAGAAATTCTCAAAAACAATCCAGGTCTTAGTTTTGATGAATATATTAATTCTGTTGTTTTTAATTTATTTATCAGAGTCTTAAGTCCTGTAGTAATTTCCCTTTATACATTTTTTACAGTAAAAAAATATGGAGTCAATTTCTCCTACAAATTATTTTTTGGAGGGATGACCCTAATAGAAATCGTTCAGTTGATTTTACAATTTAGAATCGGATCTATATTTTATTATATAGTTATTATTTTAAATTTTATTTTATTATTTATTATAGGAAGGGAAGAAAGGGTGTAGGCGATGACATACGAAAAAAACCTTATAGATGATATTGGTGAGATTCGTCCTAGAAAGAACGAGTATATAATAGACTCTATTAAGGCAGAAGAAAGTGGCGGAAATAAAGTAGATGCCAAAAACCATCCTTATAATCAAAAGCTAAAAAAGTACGAAGAAGAAAAGAAAGAACTTTTGGCTAAGGCCGATGAAGCTGCCAAGAAAGATCCAAATTACAAACTCGACCAGAAATACTTGAGGGACTTGTATTATAGGAAGTTTATGGCGAACTACTGCCTGGACTTTTATGAAAAAAACAAGGACCTATCCTATGATAGCGAGCTTGATTATAAGTTATGTAAGTTAGAATATGAGCAAATACCAAAGATTATAGAACATGATTTGCTCCTAAAAAGTCAGCTAGAAAGAGCTAGCAAGAGGCTAGATAAGCTAACTAGAGAAGAGATAGAAAGCGCTAAAAAGCTAAGCGAAGAAGATAGACTTGTTCTTAAGGAAAAATTTGAATCAGATAACAAGAGCCTAGAAGAATCTTTCAACAAGGGAAGAATTTCCAAAAAGGCCTTCAAGAGCGAGAAAGAACAACTAAAACAAAAGTTCAAAGACCAGAACAAGAGACTTAATTACAGAAATCCAGAAGTTTCTCTTAAGGAAGAAATTGAATCAATCAAATACAAGATAGACAAAGACTACAAGAAGGAGATGAAAATCCTTGAGGCAGATGAGGCTGAAGCTAGGAGGAGAACTCCAGTAGAGGTAGAGAAAACTTCTGCCTATAGGTCAATCCTTACCTTCCCAATCCCTGGTCTTGGTCAAATCCTAAACGGCCAGTGGCAAAAGGGCTTATTATTTTTACTAGGTACTTTATTCATCTACCTAATAGCAATCCCTTACGCCCTAGGTTTTGGTAACTACCAAGGTGATGGTGTAGCAGGACTTATCTCTCTTGCCCAAGGCGGAAAGAGACTTGATAGATCAATACTCTTTATGATTGAGGGTATCTTATCTATAGTTTTTGTAGCAATTGCTGCCCTAATCTACATCCTATCCTTTAAGGATGTTAGGACAACTGAGAAAAATGAAATGAAGGGTATCAGACCTAACAACTTCTTTGAGACCAAGAAGATGTTAAGGACTGACGGATTCCCATTCTTAATTACAGCACCAGCCCTAATAGTAATTGTGTTTATAGTAATAGTTCCAATACTTACAGCTATAATGATTTCCTTTACTAACATGGACCCACAACATCAAAACAAGTTCACTTGGGTTGGCCTAAACAACTACTTGACCATAGCTAAGGGCCAAGGTATAGCAGGACAAGCCTTCTGGCATATCTTCGGATGGACTGTGGTATGGACCTTACTTGCATCAACACTTGCAATAGTCCTAGGCTTTATCTTTGCTCTTCTAGTAAACAACGAGAGGGTTAAGGGAAAGAAGTTCTTTAGAACGGTTTATCTACTTCCTTGGGCTATACCTGCCTTTATCACAATCATGTTCTTTTCAATAATGACAAGTCGTGGCGGGGTAATAGCAAATGCCCTAAACTCTTTGTTTAATATAAGCCTAGATATAAAGAACAACACCTTCCAGACTAGGGCCACCTTAATTTTGCTCCAAGGTTGGCTAGGACATTCTTATATCTTCTTACTAACAACAGGAGTGCTCCAGGCTATACCAAAAGATTTATATGAAGCAGCAAGTATTGACGGGGCGACAGGAATCCAAAGAACCTTTAAGATTACAATTCCTTTAGTTCTTTTCCAAATAGCTCCAATGCTTATTAACCAATATACCTTTAACTTTAACAACTTCTCAATCATCTACTTGTACAACCAAGGTGGACCATTCAACCCAGAAGTTTATGGTAACCTTGCGGGAAGCTCAGATATTTTGATCTCCTACATCTACAAGCTAACGATGGAGAGTCAGTACCAAGCTATAGGTGCTGCAATAACAGTATTTATATCCATAATCCTAATAGTTATTTCATACTTTGGATATAAGAATTCTTCAGCTTTTAAGGAGTATTAATATGTTTAAGAAAAAGAAAAATAGTGATTTATACCTATCAGATCTTCAACCCTTATCTGCTGGCGGAAAGACCCTACTAACAATTACCTATATTATTTTGTTAATCTGGGCAGCTTTCATCTTAGTTCCATTGGCAATAATGGTTATATCATCTTTTAATGGAAACCAAGGTCAATATATATCAATGTCAGGAGACTACGTCTTCTCCCTTGATAACTTCAGATATTTGTTTAAGGAAACACAGTTTTTAAAATGGGTACTAAACACCCTAAAGATAGCAGTTGCTACAACCTTGCTTACCCTAATCTTCGTATCTTTTACAGGTTATGCCTATTCAAGATTTAGATTTAAGGGGAAAAAAGCAAGTCTTATAACAATAATGTTAGTTCAAATAATCCCGGCCTTCGCAGGTATTACTGCTTACTATGCGATCCACTCCATAGTTAGTGGAATCATTCCAGTATTTTCAAGACCGGCCATGCTAATACTCATATATTCAGGTGGGGCAATCGCATCAAATACCTTTATCCTAAAGGGTTATCTTGATACAATCTCTCCAGAGCTTGACGAGGCTGCAAAGATTGATGGATGTTCAAACATGCAAGTTTATAGGCTTATAATCATGCCTCTTGCCCGTCCGATGCTTGCGATAATTGCTCTTCAATGTTTTATTGGACCATTCTTAGATTATATGATGCCAAAAATCTTACTGACAAATCCAGGAGACTACACACTTGCGACAGGACTGTTTACACTAATATCAGATGTTAGAAATATGAATCAGCCAGCCTTTGCTGCGGGAGGATTCTTGTCAGCTGTTCCTGTAATGCTATTGTTCTTAGTATTACAAGATGAATTAGTAAGCGGACTTTCATCAGGTGCAGTTAAGGGATAGGAGTTAAAAATGAAAGTAATTTTAGATAATATAGGAAAGAAATACGAAGGTCGTGAGAACTTCACGATTAGAAATATAAATCTAGAGATAGATGACAATGATTTTTGTGTAATACTAGGACCATCTGGTTGCGGTAAGTCAACCCTTCTTAGGATGATTGCAGGACTTAACTCAATTACAGAAGGAACCCTACGTTTTAACGACAAGATCATGAACACAGTTGAGCCAAAAGATAGGGACATTGCGATGGTTTTCCAATCATACGCCCTCTATCCACACATGACAGTTTATGATAATATGGCCTTTTCATTAAATATGAAAAAGGAGAGAAAAGAAGTAATCGATCAAAGAATACAAGATGTGGCAAAGATTCTCCAGCTAGAAGACTATCTTTACTCAAGACCATCTGACATATCAGGAGGTCAAAGGCAAAGGGTGGCTCTAGGAAGAGCTATCGCAAGAAACCCAGAAGTATTCCTCATGGATGAGCCATTATCTAACCTTGATGCCAAGTTACGTGAGCACATGAGAGTAGAGATTGTAAGAATCCACAATCAATTAGATACTACAAGTATCTACGTAACTCACGACCAAACTGAGGCTATGACTATGGCTACAAAGATAGTCCTCCTAGATAAGGGAGTTATCCAACAAGTTGGAGCTCCAAATGAGTTTTATCAAAAACCAAACAACCTCTTCGTAGCAGGATTTATAGGTTCTCCTACAATGAATATCATCAAGGGAAAAATCAAGGATGGTCTTTTCGTAAATGACTCAGGAGAAATCAAGGTAAGACCAAGTGATAAAGACCTTGAAAAGATTAAGTCCTACGAAGGAAAAGTAGTTCATCTTGGAATAAGATCTGAAAGATTTATAGCAGAAAAAAGAGACTATAACTCTGTAAGTGCTAATATAGAAGTTATAGAGTCCTTGGGTAAGGAGCAACTCCTTTATACAAAACTTAAGGATGGCACAAGCCTAACCATAAGTCAACCAGGATACTTAGACTATGCTATAGGGGAAGATCATGACTTTACCCTAGACCCTGAAGCCTTACATTTCTTTGATGGCGAGACAACTGAAAGAATAAACTAGAATTAAGTAAGAACCCTCGGATTGAGGGTTTTTCTTTGTCTAACTTTCAAGCTTTAGGAGAAATCTTTTTACTTCTACTCCATAGGCAAAGCCTCCAATCTTCCCATCAGACCTTATTACCCTATGGCAGGGATAAATTATGAAGAAAGGATTCCTTCCTATTGCATTAGCCACAGCCCTTGTTGCCTTTTTCCTATTTATATTCTTTGCGACTTTCTTGTAGGTCGATTTTTCTCCGTAGGGGATATTCCTAAGCTCTTTTATTACTTCTTTTTGAAAGTCAGTCCCCATAATCTCGAGGAGATCATAAATTGTAAACTCTTTTCTCTCTCCCCTAAGGTATTCCTCGATTTGTCCAAAGACCTTATCAGTAGCTGGTGTCCTTTCGGATAAAGCATTTGATTTTTTCACTAAACTTATAGATTCGATTTTTTTATCGTAGGAGAATTTTAAAATCCCAATCCTACTTTTGTAAAATGCGTATTTCATAAGATAATTATATGTCTTTGGGATAAAGTAGCCAGAGGCGTATAATGATAGAAAGTTAAATTAGAGAAGGATTGATATGAATTATAAAGAAAAAATACAAAAAATCGTTAATTATATAAAAAGTGGAGAGAAAAATCCAAAGGACTTTGCTATAGGCTTCGAGTCGGAGCATTTTGTAGTTGATAAAGATAGTCTTGAAACTGTGTCTTATTATGGAGAAGACGGTATAGCTCAATCAATGGAGGAGATTGCTAAAGATTCCTACGAAAAGCATGAAGAAGATGGAAAGATTTTAGGTTTGAGCAAGGACAGATTTGATATTTCTGTAGAACCAGCCAGCCAATTTGAAATAGCTCTTAAGTCTCGTAAAAAGATTGATGACTTATACGAGGATTATAAAAAAGCTATGGCAGAGATTGTTCCGGTTTTCGAAAAGAAGGGCCAAGTTTTAGCTAATGTAGGCTATCATCCAAAAAGCAAGATAGAAGATATCAAAATCATCCCAAAGAAGAGATACGACTATATGTATGAATATTTTAGAATTAATGGGGGAGCCTACGCCCACAATATGATGAAGGGAACGGCAAGTCTTCAATGCGCTATAGATTATTCTAGCGAAGAAGATTTTAGGAAGAAATACTTTGTGGCAAGTGCCCTTTCTCCTTTCCTCTATTCGATCTTCGATAATGCCTATATTTTCGAAGGAGAAGTTTATGGTAAGAGAAATCTCCGTCAGATGATTTGGGATAATTGTGACAGGCAAAGAACAGGAGTCTATCCATTCGCCTTTGATGATGACTTCTCTTATGAAAAATATGCAAGAGAAATCTTAAATACAGATATAATATTCGTCCATGAAGACGGAGAAGACCATTATAAGGGAAGGCTTAAGTTTTCAGAAGTGATGGATAAAGACTCAAGTGACGAGATGATTTTCCATGCCCTATCTATAGTATTTCCAGATGTAAGAGCTAAGAAATATATAGAAATTAGGATGCCTGATGAAGTGCCTTATCCATATAACTTTGCAGCCTTAGCCTTAATCAAGGGACTCTTCTATGATGAAGAAAATCTTGATAGACTATATGAGATTTTTACCGATATGGATTATAGGTCACTTACAAATTTTAGAAGTAGGAGTGAAAGATACGGCCTCCATGCGACCTACAAGGATAAGGAAATCTATAAATGGGCCTTAGACTTTGTGGAGATGGCGAAAAGATCTCTAGAGGATGAGGCTCATTATCTAAAGCCTTTGAGGGAAATCCTTGAAGAAGAGAAGAGTCCTAGAGATATCTATGAAAGCCTATACAAGAAAGATCCGACAGAAGCAATAAGAGTCTTTTCTGCCAATGAATCTCTAAGGAAGATGTAATGGCGAAAGCAAAAAAAGCCTATGAATGTACATCCTGCGGCCATACCCAAGGAGTTTGGGCTGGTCAATGCCCGGAATGCGGTAAGTGGGGGAGCATGCATGAGGTTATTGTTGATAAAAAAGCTAGTAAGCAAAACATAGTAGTAGAAGATAAAAATGCCAAAAAGCTTAAATCTATCGCTTTAGATGAGTCTGAAAGGATAAAATCAACCTATAGCGAGTTTGATAGGGCTGTGGGAGGAGGGCTTGTGAGAGATTCAGTTTCGATTCTTACAGCAAGACCTGGAGCAGGAAAATCTACCCTCCTCCTTCAACTTTCAAAGTCCTACGCAGATAAGGGTCTTAAGGTAATCTATATTTCTGGAGAAGAGAGCGAAAGTCAAATTAAGTCACGTGCAGACAGGATTATGTCTGAGCTTTCTGAAAATATCTGGATTCTTTCGACAAATTCTATGGACCTTGCCATAAAGGAAATAAAAAATGTGGATGCAGACATAGTTTTTCTAGATTCTATCCAAACCTTTAGCCTGGCAGAACTTGATAACAAACAAGGAAGCCCCACCCAAACCATAGAGGTCGCCAACAAGGCGGTTGATATTGCAAAAGATAGCGAAAGAAAAAGGGCTGTTATAATGATAGGCCATATGACCAAAAAGGGCGAGATGGCAGGTCTTAGGACCTTGGAGCACTTGGTAGATACGGTCTTAGTCCTTGATGGAGAAAGCGAAGAGGATCTTAGAATCCTAACTTCAACTAAAAATAGATTCGGTAGAACTGGAGAAATCGGCCTATTTTCTATGGATGAAGACGGTCTAAATGAAATCACAAATCCTAGTGAGTATTTTATCACAGAAAGAAGCGAAGATATAGAAGGATCAGCCATTTCTGTAACCAAGGAGGGATCGAGACTCCTAGAAGTAGAGATAGAATCTCTAGTATCAAAATCCTTCATGCCCTACCCACAAAGGATAGGAGACTCCCTAAGAAGAGATGACCTAAACACTTTAATCTCAATTCTTCAAGAAAGAGCAGGCCTAAATCTTTATGACTACAATGTTATCATCAAAACAACTGGAGGCATCAAGCTAAGCGAGCCTTCGGTAAATCTAGCTATAATGGTCTCAATCGCCTCATCCTTGATGAAGCATCCTGTCTCCGACAAGAGCGTCTTCATAGCAGAAGTAGGACTTACGGGAGAGCTTAAGAAGGTTCCTCAGATTAAGCAAAGGCTAAAGGAGATTGAAAGATTAGGCTATAAGAAAGCCTTCGTAGCTAAAAACTCAATAGATAGCAAAGACTTTAAGGAACTAAAGATTTATCAACTAGCAAATATTAGGCAGGTCATAGATGAAGTACTAGTAAAAGGATGATCCTTTAGCTAATTAAGATAGAATTTTAAAATGATATAAATTTATCCTAAAAATTTAAAGAAAATTGTAGGAAAGCTTAGGAATTTGCAAATTGAAAACGTGTGTAGTATAATCAGAGGACATAGGAAAAATAAAGGAGAATTATATGAAAAACATAAAATCATACGCAGCAATCGCAGCACTAGCCCTTGCTCTTACAGCTTGTGGAAACAATGCTAACGATGCTAAGAAAGAAGATGCTTCTACTGACGTAGCGACAGAAGAAACAACAGAAAAAGTTGGTGAAGCTACAGCAGCAGGTTACGGTGGAGACATCAAAGTTAAAGTAACTATGGATGGGGAAACAATCAAAGACATCCAAGTTGATCACACAGAAACAGAAGGAATCGGAGCAGACGCAGTTCCAACTCTAGTTGAAGAGATCAAAAAGAACAACGGTACTGAAGGCGTAGATAACGTATCTGGCGCAACAGTAACAAGTGAAGCTCTAAAAACAGCAGTAGACGAAGCAATCAAGGCTGCAAAATAATATAGTTACAAAGAAAGTAAGCTCTAAGGGCCAGTCCTCGACAATGAAAGATTAGTCTTTAGGGCTTTTTAATCTTTAAAGGAGATGAAATGAAAGCTAAAAAATTATTTGCAAGTCTATCCCTAATACTTGCCCTAACATCTTGTGCTTCTCAAAGTCCAAAGACTACAGAAGAAACTAAAGAAGATGTCAAGACAGAAGAAAGTGCATCAAAAGAATCTAAGAAAGATTCAAAAATAGAAGAAATATCAGGTACATATGAAGGATCTGCCAAGGGATATGGCGGAGATATCAAGGTTAAAGTGACCCTAGATAAGGGAGAGATCACAGACATAGAAACAGAAGAAAGCGAAACTAAATCAGTAGGATCTGCTGGAATCGAAAGAGTTAAGGAAGAGATAATTGCCAAAAATTCAACTGATGTAGACAGAACTACAGGGGCCACCATCTCATCAGCTGCCTTTATCTCAGCTGTAAACGAAGCCCTACTTACAGCAGGAATAGATTCTGATAAGCTTGTGGCCAAGGAAATCGAAGATGACTTCAAGACTCCAATCGAAACTGACGTTGTAGTAGTAGGTTCCGGTGGAGCAGGCCTATCTGCTGCTATCCAACTTGCCCAAGATGGTAAGAATGTTACAGTCGTAGAAAAGGCAGGAATTACAGGTGGTAACTCATCCCTTGCTTCAGGTGGAATGAATGCATCTGAGACTAGACTTCAAGAAAAAGAAGGAATCCCTGATACTAACGAGCTTTTCTTTGAAGATACAATGAAGGGTGGCCATGACATAAATAATCCAGACCTAGTTAGAAAAATGGTCGACTCATCATCTGAAGCTATCGATTGGCTAGAAGACAATGGGGCTCCTTTGACTCAACTT
The DNA here is from genome assembly GCF_000024105.1 of Anaerococcus prevotii DSM 20548. Lineage (GTDB taxonomy): Bacteria > Bacillota > Clostridia > Tissierellales > Peptoniphilaceae > Anaerococcus > Anaerococcus prevotii. The sequence goes on from NC_013171.1 coordinate 164,052, forward strand.
AAGTTTTCTGGTGGACAAAGTGAGATGAGAACCCACGCTCCAGTAAATGATGAAGGAAAATCAATCCCAGTAGGATCCTACCTAGTAGACAAGCTAACTACAAAGGCCAAGGAATTGGGAGTAGATATAATCTATGATGCAAGGGTAAAAGAGATCCTAATGGAAGATGGCAAGGCTAAGGGAGTTCTTGCGGAAACAAATAAGGGAGATCTTACAGTAAATGCTAAGGCAGTTATAGTTGCAAGTGGTGGATTCGGTGCCAATATGGACATGGTTGTAGAATATAAGCCAGAACTTGAAGGCTACGTATCTACAAATGCTAAGTCAATTACCGGAGATGCTGTTAACTTCCTCAAAGAAGCTGGAGCAAACTTCATAGACATGGATCAAATCCAAATCCATCCAACAGTTGTCCAAAAAGACGGATCTCTAATATCAGAAGGCCTAAGAGGAGAAGGGGCAATCCTCCTTAACCAAAAGGGAGAAAGATTTGTAGATGAGCTTGAGACAAGAGACTTTGTATCCAAGACTATCCTAGACCAAGAAGGAAAAGCAGCTTATCTTCTAGTTGATCAAAAGATGATGGATGAGTCAGCTACTATCCAAAAATACTACGACAAGGGCCTACTAGAAAAGGCAGAAGACTACAAGGCTATTGCTGAAATTATAGGATGCGATGAAGAGACAGTTAAGAATTCTATAGAAAAATGGAAGGAAATCTGTGCCAACAACGAAGACCCTGACTTTGGAAGAAAGGGCATGGATAAGTCAAAATCCGACCTATCTAAGGCTCCTTACTATCTAGTTAAAATCGCTCCAGGAATCCACCACACCATGGGCGGAGTCGAAGTAAACACAAACTCAGAAGTAATATCCAAAGAAAGTGCACCAATTCCAGGCCTATACGCTGCAGGCGAAGTTACAGGAGGAGTTCACGGGGCAAATAGACTCGGTGGCAATGCTGTAACTGACATAGTAGTATTCGGAAGAAACGCTGCCAAGTCAGCAGAAGAATATATAAAAGAAAATAACTAAGCTTATGAGCTTTTGCAAGATATATCATTTTCGGATGACCTATCAAGCGAAAGCTCTTTTTGATTTCACTTGAGTTAAATAGGGAGAAAACAAAAGATAGAAATAAGGATTAGGAGAAATATAATATATATGATATTAGTTTAACTAGTCTATTAAAGTTTAAGAATAAGATTAATTTACTAAGGAGAGATAAGTGAAGAAAAAATATATAATTTTACTAGGCCTTTGCCTAATTTTTCTCATAGGAGGCTTGAATTTTGTTAAAAGGGATTCGAAGTTTGACCTAGAGGATTCTAAAAGCAAGGCTGTTTACATATATAATCTTACAGATGATAAAAAAGTCTACGGAAAAAATGAAAATAAGCCTCTCCCCATGGCATCTCTAACTAAAATCATGACCCTTCTTGTAAGTCTCGACCATGTTTCTAACCTAGGAGAGCTTGCACCAATTGACTATGATTCCTATATGAGGGCTGTCAGTGAAAATGCCTCTATGGCGGGCTTTCTTGCAAATGAGACAACGACCTACCGAGACCTCATGTATGGGACAATACTAGCATCTGGAGCAGAAGCAGCAGATTCCCTTGCAATCAATGTGGCAGGAAGCATAGATTCGTTTGTAGATCTTATGAATGAAAAAGTAGGAGAGCTTAATCTAGAAAATACCTCCTACGCCAATGCCGATGGGATGGATGATAGGAGAAACTTCCAGTCGGCTAAAGATTGTGCTATGCTTATCAAATATGGCCTAGAAGATGGTAATTTCAGGGCAATTTTCACTAAGAGAGACTACCTATCTCAAGCGACAAATGAACATCCAGACGGAGTCTACATAGAAAGTACAATATTTTCTCATCTTAAGGATTATGAAGAAAATGGATTTGAGATTATTGGAGGCAAGAGTGGAACTACAGACGAGGCTGGACTCTGCTGGGCGACCCTTGCCGAAAAAGATGGGAAGGAATATATAATAGTTGTCATGGGAGTTTCTTTTTCAGATATTGATGACCTTCCAGATGCCCATATCAGAGAGACCCTAGAATATTTAGAGAGAATCTAATTAATAATGACTATCAATTCATATATTTTTAGGTAAAATACTAGTGAGGTGAAAAAATGATTAACAAAGATAAATTTAAAGACTTAGACGAGAAATTTTATGCCGACAGGGCAAATGTGATTGCCCAAAGTGCAGTAACAAGAAACGGAATTACAGAAGCTGCAATCGACCCTGACGTGATCAAGGACATTCGCCACTCTTTTTCGATTGAGCTTAAGCAAGGAGAGATAACAGACCAAAAGCAATCCGGTCGTTGCTGGATGTTCTCCGCCCTAAACACCATGAGATATAGGATAATCAAGGATTACAATCTTGAGACTTTCGAGCTTTCCCAAGCCTATCCTTTATTTTTCGATAAGCTAGAAAAGAGCAATTATTTCCTAGAATCTATAATAAAAACTGTAGACGAAGACCTCCAAGGAAGACTAGTAAAACACATCTTAGCTGATCCTTTGGGAGATGGTGGCCAATGGGACATGTTCGTAAACTTAGTCAACAAATACGGAGTTGTACCAAAATACGCCATGCCTGAAGTGAAATCTTCATCTGCTACCAGAGAGATGGACGCCTATCTTACCAAAATGCTAAGATCTTTTGCCAAAGACTTAAGAAATGCCCACAAAGAGGGAAAGAGCCTAGAAGACTTAGAGGCTATGAAAGATGGATTTAACGAAGATATCTACAGGGCCCTAAGCGTAGTTTTGGGAACTCCACCAAAGAAAATTGACTTTGAGGCAAGGGATAAGGACGATAATTATATAAATGAGACAGACCTTACTCCTAAGGAATTTTTCGACAAATATGTAAAGATGAATCTAGACGATTATATTTCTTTAATAAATGCCCCTACCGGAGATAAGCCATTTAACGAAACTTTTACGGTGGATTTCCTGGGCAATGTCGTAGAAGGTAAGGAAGTTAAATACCTAAATCTTCCTATAGACGAACTAAAAAAGGCCGCTATCAAGCAACTTAAGGACGGATTTCCTGTATGGATGGGCTGCGATGTAGGCCAAAGCTTTATCAGAGAGGAAGGAATCCTTGATACCAAAGCCTTTAATATCAAAGAAATCTTCGACCTAGACTTTGAGATGACTAAGGAAGAAAGACTTGACTACTCAGAAAGCTTGATGACTCACGCCATGGTATTTACAGGAGTTGACCTAGACGAAGATGGAAATCCAGTAAGGTGGAAGATAGAAAACTCTTGGGGAGATAGGGCAGGAAACAAGGGCTATCTAGTAATGAGCGATGCTTGGTTTGATGAATATATGTATCAAATCGCAGTAGATAAGAAATATCTAACAGAAGATCAGAGAAAAGCCTGGGACAAGGACCCAATCCACCTAAAACCTTGGGATCCTATGGGATCTCTTGCAAGATAAAGTTAAGGGCCTTTGGGCCTTTTTCTTTTGGGCTTAAATTTCACTTTTCCTGAAATTTATTATAAGATAGGAGTAAGAAAAAGATAGAGGAGATTTTATGGAAAAAATTTTATTTCTAGAAGGAAAATATAGGGAGAAAATCTGGGGAGGCAAGAGACTTAGGGAAATTTATTCTTACGATATTCCTTCAGATAATACTGGAGAATATTGGGCGATTTCCGATATGGGAGATATGAGTTCTATTATTACTAATGGAGAATTTAAGGGGAAAAGCTTAGAAGAAGTCTACCAAAAGCACAAAGACCTTTTTGGAAATCCGAAAGAAGCTACCCTTCCCCTCCTTGTTAAGATTATAGATGCAAACACTGACCTATCAATCCAAGTCCACCCAGATGATACTATGGCAAGAGAGCTTGAAAACTCTAGGGGAAAGACCGAATGCTGGTATGTCCTAAACGAAGAGCCTGCCTCAATTATCTACGGCCTTAAGGTAGATGATAAAAACGAGGCTATAAAACTCATTGACGAGAGAAAGTGGGATGAGCTTTTAAGAGAAGTCCCAGCGAGGAAAGGAGATTTCTTTTTCGTAGAAGCAGGCACAGTCCATGCCATAAAGAAGGGGTCTCTAATCTTAGAAATTCAACAAGCAAGTGATATAACCTACAGGCTCTATGACTATGATAGAAAAGACGATAATGGGAAACTTAGAGACCTTCACCTAGAAGAATCCAAGAAGGCGATTAAAATAAATGAAAACAAAGAAGAAATTGAAGAATTTAAAATAGAAGGCCTTAAGGGAAGGGTTCTTACCCAAAATAAATACTTTGAAGTTTATGAATATAAGATAGAAGGAAGAAGTGAATTTATAAAAGAAAATCCTTATAGCCTTTGGAGTGTAGTTGGTGGACGTGGAGAGATTTTAATAGATGGAAAGTCTTATGGGATAAAGAAGGGAGACTTTTTTATTCTAACAGATGAGGTGAAAAAATTTGAGCTTAGAGGAGAAATAAGTCTTGTAGAATCCTTTACGGTAGAGGATAAAACATTTGCATAAGCAATAAATGAAAATATTTTCAAAAGATGCAAGGAATGGATAAATATACTGAAAATGTGTTTATTACTCCATTTCCTTGCATTTTTTATGCGGATATTATAAAATAATATTAGCGATAAGCGAATTTACATAATAGTAAATCCTTTTCATAAATTATATGTAAGGAGTAAGAATGGCGAATTTAAAATTAGAACACATAGATAAAATTTATCCTAATGGAGTTCAGGCAGTATTTGATTTTAATTTAGAAATTGAAGATAAGGAATTCATAGTTTTTGTAGGACCTTCTGGTTGTGGAAAGTCTACAACACTTAGAATGATTGCAGGCCTTGAGGAAATTTCTGAGGGGAATTTATACATTGACGGCGAGCTTATGAATGAGGTAAGTCCCAAGAATAGAAATATCGCTATGGTATTTCAAAACTACGCCCTCTATCCACACATGACAGTTTTTGACAACATGGCCTTTGGTCTTAAGCTTCAAAAGGTAGACAAGGCTGAGATTAAGAAAAAGGTAGAAAGAGCAGCAGAAATGCTCGAGTTGACTAATCTTTTGGATAGAAAGCCTGCGGCCTTATCTGGAGGACAAAGACAAAGAGTTGCCCTAGGGCGAGCCATAGTAAGGGAAGCTGATATCTTCCTTATGGATGAGCCTCTATCTAACCTAGATGCTAAGCTTAGGGTTCAGATGAGAACAGAAATATCCAAAATTCATGACCAGCTTGATACTACAACTATTTACGTAACTCACGATCAGACTGAGGCTATGTCAATGGCTTCAAGGATTGTAGTAATGAAAGATGGCTATATGCAACAGGTTGGAACTCCAGAGGAAATCTATGACTCTCCAGCTAATATTTTCGTTGCAAACTTTATTGGTTCTCCTCCAATGAACTTCTTTAATGGAAAAGTAGTAAATTCCAAGATTCAAGTTGGTAATGATGATATTCCAGTAACTAATGAGCAAAAAGAAGCTTTAAAATCCTACGAAGCTAAGGAAATAATAGTTGGAATAAGACCAGAATCTTTTTCTATTAATACCGAAGGGAAAAGCGCTAAATCAATCAAAGCAAGGATAGAAAATATAGAAATGCTTGGGGATGAATCTATCCTTTATGCAAGAGCAGAAGAAGCTGCAAGCCAGATAGCAGTAAAGGTCCAAGGAAAGTTTAAAGGAATAGATAAAAACGACGAGATTAATCTAGATATAAACTTGGATGAAATCCACCTATTCGATAAAGATACGTCAATGAGAATTGTATAATGGAAGCTCTATCGAAATCTTTGGGCAAAGTCGGAGAGCTTATACTCTTCGTCCTTTTGTCTATAGTATATACTAGCTTGATAATCTCGCCTTTGATTTTGGTAAATCTTCTAATCGAAGGGAGTCTTATTAGATATATTTTATTATTTATTCCCCTGATTGGACTTTTGGGCCTAGCTTTGGAAAGGGAACTTATAGCGGTAAAGGCGGTTTTTATAGATTATAAGTCCTATTATAGGCCTTATTTTAAAGATGTTTTCGGACAAGGTTTCATCAAAAAGTATTTGACTTATTCATTGATATTTAGTCTCTACTTTTACTTCTCTGACGCCTTGAGAATCCTAGAAAGTGATGCGCTAATCCTCTTTGTATTTAGGATATTTTTAAGCCTAATATTTAGAAATATTATTTTTTATACAATACTTCAAAGGGCTTTTAGGGAAGACATTGGATTCATCAAGACTATCAAGAATTCTTGCTTATTAACATTTAGATTCCCAATATATGCAATTATTATCGGCTTTGTCCGGGAAGTTATAGAAAGTTTACTTGTTACAAATATTCTTTGGACTTATGTCTTAGTAATTATAATTGGATTTTTGGGAACTTTCATAAATGAGACTAAAGTCAAGAACTTATAAGGAAGGTTAAAATGGAAAATAAAAATCAGGGTCAAGTAAAAGTAATTGACCAAAAGGAATTAGAAAGAAGAAAGAAAAAAGCCAAAAAACCATTTAGCCAAAGATTTAAGAAGAATCTACCTCTTATGGCCTTCTGTCTACCAGGCTTTATTTGGTTTGCCATAATGAGCTATTTGCCTATGTTTGGGGTAATTATCCCCTTTAAGGACTACAAGGTTTTTTCTAAGAATTTCTTCTATAATCTCTTTCATAGCGAATGGATTGGATTTGATAACTTCAAATTCTTCTTCCAAAGCAATGACGCTTGGGTTATCATAAGAAATACGATTTTGTACAATGCTTGCTTTATAGTTGTAAATATAGTTCTTGCTATGTTTACCGCCATAGCTCTTCATGAGCTTTTAAATAGAAAAGCTGCGAAGTTCTATCAGACCTCGCTCTTTCTGCCATATTTCTTATCTTGGGTTGTAATCTCTTATGCAGTATTTGCCTTTCTATCACCAGATAAGGGCTTGATAAATTCTCTTATTATGAAATTCGGTGGAAGAAGTAAGAATTGGTACACAACCAAGACTTGGTGGCCAGTATTTTTGGTAATCATTAATGCTTGGAAAGGCCTAGGTTATAATACAGTAGTTTACCTATCAGCCCTATCAGGAATTGATAAGACCTACTACGAGGCGGCTGTAATGGACGGAGCAAGTAAGTGGGAACAGATAAAATATATCACTATACCAATGCTAAAGCCTGTTGTTACTGTTTTATTTATAATGAGTCTTGCTAATATATTTAGGGCAGACTTTGGTTTGTTCTACCAAGTTCCAAGAGATTCGGGACCTTTGTATTCAGTTACAAACGTAATCGATACCTATGTATTTAGGGCCCTTATGAAAAATGGAGACATAGGCCTATCATCAGCCGTATCGCTTCTCCAATCAGCAGTTGGAGCAGTCCTAATAATAGGTGCCAATAAGATTGTCAAAAAATATGATCCACAAAGATCACTTTTCTAGGAGGATATATGCAAAAAGTAAATAAGAAAAAGCATTTTGATCCCTTAGAAGTAAGTAAGGGAGCTAATATAGGATTAAATATATATCTTATACTACTAACTATATCAGCGATTTTACCCTTCCTATTTGTATTTATAATATCAATTACGGATGAGTCAACACTTGCGATAAATGGCTATAGTTTATTTCCAGAAAAAATCAGCTTCGATGCCTACAAGCTAATTTTTAGCTCTGGTTCATCGATAGTTCAAGCCTACAAGGTATCGATATTTATAACAGTGGTTGGTGTAATATTAGCCCTAATCCTTACGACCCTATATGCTTATGCCCTATCAAGAGATGACTTTGAATTCAAGGGATTTTTTACAAAAGTCTCAACTATTCCAATGTTATTTTCCGGAGGGCTTGTAGCAAGTTATCTAGTAATGACGCAATTTTTGGGTCTTAGAAATTCGGTATGGGCACTTATCCTCCCCCTACTTCTAGGAACCTTTAATATAATAATAATGAGGACATTTTTTCAAACAAGTATACCAAAAGCCTTGATTGAGGCGGCGACGATCGATGGAGCCAATGAATTTCAAATATTTTTCAAAGTAGTGCTTCCCCTATCCTTGCCAGTACTTGCAACAATTGGACTATTCTTAACATTAGGTTATTGGAATGATTGGTATAACGCTATGCTGTACATAGACGACTTAGATAAAATACCTGTCCAATATCTCTTAATTAGAATACAAAATTCAACGGCCTTCCTCGCATCAAGAGGTAGCCAAATAGGAGGTGTAGCGAATCAGGCGATGAAAACTTTGCCACAGGAGACTTTGAGGATGGCTATAGTAGTTATAACAACTGCGCCAATTGCAATAACATATCCATTCTTCCAAAGATACTTCATAAGTGGCCTAACACTGGGAGCAGTTAAGGAATAATTCATTAATAAGGAGGGAAAAATGAATTTAGTTAAAAAATTTGCTTACACATCAATGGCTCTAATGCTTGCTCTAGGCATTTCAGCTTGCGGAAACAATGACGGAAATGTAGAAGATGAAAACAAAACCGAAACTAGTGAAAGCGTAGAAAACAAAGAAAACAAAGACGATAAAAAAGATAAAAATGCTAAAGATGACGAAGTTCCTACCTTAACTTATCTTAATATAGGAACCCCGCAAGCAGGAACGGAAGAGACAGTAAGTAAGATTAACGAATACCTTGATGAAAAAGAAGCTGGTTATCACTTAAATCTAATCTTCTATGATTGGGGAGATTATGAACAAAGACTTCAACTTGCTTCATCAACAGGAGAAGATTGGGATCTAGCCTTTACTGCAAGCTGGGCAGGACCTTACAAGACTCTAGTATCACAAAACGCCTTGATGGATCTAACTGACTTAATGGAAGGCAAGGAATTTGTTGATTTAATCAATCCTGATATGCTAAAAGGTGTTAGTGTAGACGGCAAAGTTTACGGAATCCCTGCAGCATATCCTGGAGTTGTTGCAGCTAACCAATTTGTATGGACAAAGAGCATGGTTGATAAATATAATATCGACTACAAGAATATCCAAAATATAGACCAATTAGAGCCTATCTTTGAAGAAGTAAAAGAAAAAGAAGGTATGCAATATCCATTTGGCGTATCTAAGGACTTCTTGTTCGCTATGCCAGAGCCTGTATATCAAGTTACAGATGGGGTAGCTGTAAGAGAAGAAGATGGCAAGCTTAAGGCTTACAACTTATATGCGGATGATCTTTATAAAGAACAAATCATGAAGATGAAAGATTATATGGACAAAGGATACATCTCACCATCAGCTCCACAAGTTGAGCCAGGAACAGTAATGCCAGAAAACGAAGTTCTACTAACAGAAGGTGAAGGAGAACCAGGATCTGCCGCTATATGGTCAGTTGCACCACGTAACGAAGTAGTATCAAATATAATTGGAGATAAGGTTCTTATATCTAACGACAAGGCTACAGGAAAGATGATTTCCATCAACTCACAAACTGATAAGGCAGAACTTGCAATGGACTTTATCAACAGAATGTTCACAGATAAAAACCTACAAGACATGCTATCTTACGGTGTTGAAGGCAAAAACTTCGAGTACAAAGACGGAAAAGTTGTAAAACACAATAAGGATTCTGATGGAATAGATAACGATTACGATGTACCATCATTTACCTTCCTATGTGCATTTAACAGAACTCCACTAGAGGGAGCTCCTGGAATTGGCGATGAAGAATTCGATAAGGAAGCAAAAGAATTTGAAGATAAACTAGTAGCATCTCCAGTATTAGGATTTACCCTAGACGAATCAAAGATAGCAACAGAAATAGCAAATGTTCAACAAACACAAAGCGAATACACCATCAACCTTAAGACAGGTGCCTTTGACGAAAGCTACTATCAAGAATTCTTAGATAAACTAAATACAGCAGGAATCGAAAAGGTAATAGAAGAAGTACAAGCACAATTAGATAATTGGGAAGGCGCTGATAAGCAATAAAAGAAAGCAGGAGAGATGAATTTACTAAAAAAACTTAGCATAAGCACACTCCTAGTTGGACTTAGCTTAAGTCTTTCTAGCTGCACAGCTTCCGATAATAAAGAAAAGTCCAAAAAAGCTTCAGAAGAGCTTCCTACCATAACTTATTATGATGTAGGAACTCCACAAGAAGATACAGGAGAGGTGGTAGAAGCTATAAATGAATATCTAGATAAATCTGATGCAGGATATCACCTAAACCTACAATTTTTCGATTGGGGCGAATATGAACAAAGACTTCAGCTTGCGTCAAATGCGGGAGATGACTGGGATATAGCCTTTACAGCTAACTGGTCTGGTCCTTATAAAAACTTGGTAGAGAAGGGAGCCTTTGCTGACATAACGGATCTTATAGATGAAAAAGGTCAAGCTATAAAAGATTCTCTTTCAGAAGACGTATTAAAGGGAGCTTCTATTGAAGGAAGACTATATGGTGCGCCAGCAGCTGCTAAAAATGTTGTTCCAGGCAATTATTTCGTTTGGAATAAAGCTTATGTAGATAAATATAAGATTGATATAGATAGTGTAAAGACTATAAAAGACCTTGAACCTTATCTTAAAGAGGTCAAGGAAAATGAAGCGAGCGTCGATTATCCTTTCAACATAGTAAGTGATTTCCTCCTTCAAACACCAACTCCACAGTCTGAAGCGACACCAGGAGTTGCCGTAAAAGAAGAAAATGGAAAGCTCATCGCCTACAATAGCTGGGCTGACCCAGAGCTTAAGAAACAATTAGACGTCCTAAAAGACTACATGGACAAGGGTTATATTAACCCATCAGCTCCTCAGATGAATGCGGGAGATGGAGAAGAAGGTGATAGGTGGCTAGTAACAAAAGCCGAAGGAGGTCCAGATTCGGATGGGATTTGGTCTAACTCCTTCAAGAGCGAAGTCATATCCTCCCCAGCAGGTAACAAAACAATAGTAACAAATCAAAAAGCTACTGGTTCTCTTGCCGCTATTAACTCCCAATCTGAGCACAAAGAATTGGCTATGGATTTTCTAAATAGAATGTATAGCGATAAGGAGCTTATGAGATATCTAACCTATGGAATAGAAGGCAAGCACTATGATTTAGTAGATGGAAAGGTTGAAAAGTACGAAGATACTAAATATGACGTACCAGCCTTTACCTTCCTAGCCTCTGAAAATATGACACCACTTACTACATCTGAAGATTCTGACACGCCAGAAGCTAAGGAAAAACTAGATAAGTTTTTAGAGAATTTAGAGCCTTCTCCTATACTAGGTTTCAACTTTGATAGGAAAAGCGTTGAAAGCGAGGCAGGAAATGTTGAACAGACAATTTTCGAATACGAGAAAAATCTCAAAACAGGTGCCTTTGATGAAGACTATTATCAAGAATTCTTAGATAAGCTTAATACTGCTGGAATTGATAAGTTGATAGAAGAAGTCCAAAACCAATTAGATAATTGGGATAGGAAATAGAAGTGAAAAAGACTTATGTTTAGGCATAGGTCTTTACTTTTGCAAACTATAATGAAAATTGTTTCATTTATTGGAAGTTTTTTTGAGAAATTAGAAAAGATTTAGGAGTTAATATGTTAGAAAAAAGAGGCCTTATTGAAGGGTTCTATGGAATCCCTCGGAGCTTTGAAGAAAGAATGTCTATGATTGGCTTTCTATCTGATATTGATATGAACCAATATGTCTATGCACCAAAGGATGACCCTTACCACAATGTAAAATGGAGAGAGCCTTATCCAGATGAGAAATTAGCCGAGATAAGTGAGCTTGCCAGTCTTTCAAAAAATAAGGGAGTCGACTTTGTTTGGGCTATTCATCCAGGGCAAAATTTGATTGATTTTAACTTGTATGAAGAAGAAATTGATAAGTTATTTACTAAATACGATAGTCTTCATAAGGCTGGTGTGACCTCATTTGCTCTTTGCATGGACGATATAGATAGGGACTTAGCCTATGAGCAAAGAGAATTTCATTTAAGATTAGTGAAAGATATCTTAAAGAAACTTAAAAGTTATGAAAACGAAAAACTTTTGTTTGTCCATCCTTGGTATAACAGTGCCTGGATTGATGAGAAGGGGGAGGAATACTTTAAGCTATTCAGAAATCTAGATAATTTAGAAATTATGTGGACAGGCTATGACGTAGTTGTTCCTATAACAAAAACTTCCCAAGAAAGATTTACAGAGATTTCCCAAAAAGAAGCCAACATTTGGTTTAACTGGCCTGTAAATGACTATCTAAGAGATAGAATATTTATGGAAATATTTGAGTTTTATGATTCAAGCGAGATAAACTACAAGTCAATCCTAACAAACCCGATGAATCAGGCAGAGCTAAGCAAGATATCTATCTATCAAATAGGAGAATTTGCCAAAGATCCAGCTGGCTTCGTCCCTATCGAATCTTTCAAAAGGGCCTTAGGCTATATAGATGAAAAAGTAGCTTCTGAGCTTTTTATAATAGCTGATTCCTTCTTTGCCTCAGGAGTTTACGATAGATTTGAGGATAAGAAATATAGGGAAGATTATGAGATTGGACTAGCTTATAGACAAAAAGATTTTGAAAAAGTTAAAAGCTTAATTGATAAGAAATTAGTTGCCATAGACTCCTACTTCAAAAACCGCACCAATGATAAATTGTACATGGAAGTAAAACCGTTTTTTACCTCCCTATCATATCTATTGGCAGCTGTTAAGGCAGCGATAGATAAAGACTTTAAGAAAGCCTCAAGCCTATATGAAAAGTGTGGGGAGTGTAAGGTAAAAATCTATAAAGAATTTAGCTTAGATACTATAGAATATAGGAAGGTCAAAACTTCTAGAGTCTTAATGAAAATCTACGAAGAGCTTATGGAGGAAGTAGAAAAATGAAAAAGACTATCCACATAGTAAGCCATACTCACTGGGACAGGGAATGGTACATGCCCTATGAGAAGCACCATATGCGCCTAATAGACCTTATGGATGGGGTGATAGAAGCCTTCAAGGATCCTGATTTTAAGTATTATTGGCTTGATGGCCATTACCTTCCTATAGAAGACTATCTAGAAGTTAAGCCAGAAAATAGGAAGATAATCGAGGAATTAATTGAGGCCGGTAAGCTTAAGCTAGGTCCTTGGTATATCTTGCAAGATGCCTTTCTCACGAGTGGAGAATCTAATATCAAAAATCTAAGTCTAGGAATTAAAAGTATAGAAAAATGGGGAAAGCCTTCGATGATTGGCTATTTCCCAGATACTTTTGGCAATATTGGTCAGGCTAGCCAAATTCTTCAAAAAGCAGGAATAAAGGTCGCCTACTTTGGAAGAGGGGTCAAGGCTACAGGCTTTGATAATGTGGTTATAGATGATTTCACTTCCAAAAACTCAGAGATTTATTGGAGGTCTCCTAATGGAGACGAGGTCTTGGGGATTCTTTTTGCTAACTGGTATAGCAATGGACTAGACATTCCAGAAAATGAGCTAGAGCTTAAAGCTTATATGGATCAAAAGATTTTAGATATGGAAAAGTACGCCTCAACTAATCAATTGCTCTTGATGAACGGTTGCGACCATTCACCTGTTCAAAAAAACATAGGCCAAATCATAAAAAAGGCCAACGAGCTTTATGAGGATTATGAATTTGTTCACTCAAACTTGGACTTGTATTTCGAAAGTGTAAGAAAAGAAGTTAAAGATATCGATACTATAAAAGGCGAGCTTAGAAGTCAAACGACTGATGGTTGGTGGACTCTAAATTCGACATCATCTTCTAGATATTATCTAAAAAAATTCAACAAGACTTTGGAGATGAGACTTGAAGAAATCATCCAGCCACTTTTTACTCTATTTGTTAAAAAGGAAGACTATCCTAGCGAAAAGATTGATTATTTCTACAAAAATCTCATCAAAAATCATCCCCATGATAGCATATGCGCATGCTCTGTGGATTCGGTTCATGATGGCAATCTCAGACGCTTCAAAGATGTAAGTGAAGGGCTTGATTATCTTTACGATCTAGCTAGGGAAAAAATCAGAGAAAATACCCAAAATACTAAGAAAAATAGCATCTGTGTCATAAACACTCTGCCATACAGGAGACTTAAGGAAGTTGAAAGAGAAATAGAAGTTGATAAGAAGTTTTTCGGTATAGATTTCCCAGAAGTTTATGATAGCTTATCTGGAAAAGAGATAAAAAGCTATAAGTTAGTTGATGAAAAAGGCGAGGAAATTCCAGCAGAGATTAGGTATTTGGGAACTGGATTTTCCTATGAGCTTCCTAATGATAAATTTAGAAAGCCTTACTTTGCCAACAAAATAAAGATTCGTTTTAGCCTAGAACTCGATCCTTTTGAGAAGAAAATTTTAAGTTTAGTAGAAGGAAGGTCTTCCTTCGAATCCAAAGAAATAGAAAAAAACATAGTCGAAAATGCTTACTATAGGATAGAAATTAAGGAAAAGGCAAATCTCGATATTTATGATAAGATAAATCAAATAACCTACAAAGATGTCCTCACCATAGAAGATACTGGTGATATAGGAAATGAGTATATTTATAGACAGTCTTCTGACAATTTGAGGATTCTTGGTGGGAAATTGATAGATAAAAAAATCATCAGAGAAAATGATAAGACAATTATAAGGCTTAGGGAAAAATTCTCCTTACCAGAAGGGGCGGAGGATAGGCTTAAGGATGAGCAAATCCGCCTTAATGATATTACAAGAAGAAGGGCCAATAGGAAAAAGACTTATGTCGATATGATAATCGAAAAAGAGATAAAAGTCTTCGATAAGAAAGCTCCCCTAGAGATTAAGATAAGGCTTAAAAATATAAGCAAGAATCATAGAATGAGGGTGCTTTTCGGTCATGATTTGAAAACTGATAAGGTATTTGCTGAATCTATATTTGAATGTGTCAAAAGAGATGCCTATCCTCCAGATACTTGGAAAAACCCAGATTATTCACAAAACTTCAATAGATATGTTCAAGTCGTAGATGATGATAAAAGAGGTTTTGGAGTCTCAGCCATAGGTCCTGCAGAATATGAAATGCTAGAAGATGAAGGCCTTTTCATCACACTTTTTAGGTCTGTCGGAGAGCTTGGAGATTGGGGATATTTTCCTACTCCAGATGCCCAACTTATAAAAGACGAGCTAAAGGATATGGAGTTTGACTTTTATTTTGATAGCTTTAAGGAAGATCTTGATAGAAATAGGATAGATATTCTTAAGGCTAGGCTAGATTTCTTTAACCTGGATCTTTTGGACAATAATGATAAAGATATATCTTTAAATATTCCTAATATAGATTTGGGAGCTAATCTATTTTCTACGATTTTTAGAAATGAAAAGGGACAAGCCTTCTTAAGGATTTATAATCCTAGCCCAAGCCCTAAAGCTATCGGTATTAAGGCAGATGAATATGATATTTTGGCAAGGAAGAAGATAAAAGATGGACCTTTTGGAGAAATTCCTCCATATGAAATTAAAACATACAGATTGGAGCTTTAATGAAAGAAATTGTAAAAGAATTGATCGATCAAGTTAATGAAAGCGATGATCTTAGTCCTGAGATAAAGAAAATTTTCGCCAAAGCAATAAATAACACTTTCACAACCACTATGAAAGAGACTGAAAGGGGAGATGTCTTCGTCATAACAGGAGATATAGAGGCCATGTGGCTAAGGGATTCTAGTGGACAAATAAGGCCGCTGTTTTATATAGATAGCAAAGAGGCTGATGAACTTATTAGGAAGGTCTTAAAAAGACAAATATTTTGTCTTGACAAAGATCTCTATGCTAATGCCTTTAACCTTAAGGCTAACTCCAGGAGCTGGAGCGATAAGGACATAACTGACTTCGATTCTCCTTGGATTTGGGAGAGAAAGTACGAGCTGGATTCACTGTGCTATGTTATGGAAGTGGCTTATATGTACTACGAGAAAACTCATGATAAGACGGTTTTTAATGAAGACTTCCTAAAAGTTTTAGAAAAAATCCTTGATTTAATTAAGCTAGAGCAAAATCACGAAAATTCTACCTATGAATTCGAAAGACCTGACCCTTGGGCACCTTCAGATTCCTTAAGAAATGGTAAGAGAGGAACTGAGATAGGATTTACAGGAATGAGCTGGACAGGTTTTAGGCCTAGCGATGATTCATGCTTATACCAATACCTTATTCCTTCCAATGCCTTCGCTACTGTGGTCTTAAAAAGACTTGCCAAGGCCTTAAGACAAGAAGAGATTAGACTTGATCTATGTGAAAAAATGGACGACTTGGCCATTGAGATAGATCATGGAATTAGGGAATATGGAATTATAGAAGATGAAGATTTTGGCAAAATTTATGCTTACGAAACAGATGGACTTGGATCTTATAATTTGATGGATGATGCTAATATCCCAAGCCTACTTTCCCTTCCTTATTTAGGATATGTAGATAAGAAAGATCCAATTTATAAAAACACTAGGGCCTTTATCCTTTCGGAAAAGAACAAGAATTATTTTGAAGGAAAGGCGGCCAAGGGAATAGGATCAGACCACACTCCCAAGGACTACATCTGGCATTTGGCCTTAGCAATGGAGCTTATGACAGCTGATTCTAGGGATGAGATGGATCGTATATTAGCTTATTTTGAAAAAACTCACGCAGGAAAATACCTGATGCATGAAGGTTTCCATAAGGATAATCCTAGCGAATATACCAGAGATTGGTTCTCCTGGGCTAATTCGATATTCGTAGAGGCAGTCCTAAGATATATAGGAATAGATATGGTAAAGGCTAGCTAAGATAGGCTTCACAAATCATATCGAGGATTAAGGTTACAGGAAAAATCTTTGAAATCTTGTAAGAATAGCTTGGATAGGGAGGCAATAAGATAGTGTTTGTCGCTATATTTTTAAGAGTAGACTCATTATTGCCAGTTATGGCGAGGATATTTGCATTTTTATCTTTTGCAAAGCGAACTCCTTCTAGGAGATTGTTGTTTTCTCCAGAAAGTGATATGGCTATCAATAAGTCTTTCGCATCAAGACTTTTAGTAAGTAGATTTATACTGTAAGGCTCTTTGGCGTAGTCGGTATTATTTAGGCCGATTTCTCCGAATTTGTAGACGAATTCATTGGCACAAAGACCAGACGAACCTATTCCTATAACGGCAATCCTTCCGAAACTATCAAAAGATTTGATAAAGCTAAGAGTTTTCTCATCGAAGGCTTCGATAGAATTAATAAAATTAATATAAATCTCTTGGCTAAGGGACTTAGTCCTTCTAGGTTTTTTAGAAATATCAAACTTAAGCTCAGAGAAACCATCAAATCCAAGCTTTTGGGCAAACCTTGTAATGGTGGAGTTTGAGACTTTAAGGATTTCGGATAAGTCATTGATATTTATATGACTAAAGTCGACATTTATATCTTTGATTTTATCAACGATAATATTTTCTGACTTAGATAACTTTATATTTTTTGAGCTTATTATGTCCATAATAAAATTGTAATTAGCATTTGTCATTTGATCACTCCTAGAGATAATTATAACATAAGAGGAAAACAATGTATTTAGTATTTGATATTGGTGGCTCATCTACCAAGTATGCACTTATAGAAAATGAAAAAATAATTATGAAAGATTCGGACAAAAGTCTTCCCACTATGAAAGAATTTATAGAGTTTTTGGAAGATACTACAGAATCTTTCCTTAAAGATTATGATATAGAAGCTATTGGATTCTCATCTCCTGGTAGGGTTGATAGCAAAACGCTTGAGGTGGGAGGACTAAGTGCTCTCAATTATTTAGCTGAGAAAAATTTTGCAAAACATATAGAGGATAAATATTCTATCCCAGTTGCTATAGAAAATGACGCAAACTGTGCGGCCCTTGGAGAAATATATTATAAAAATCCTGAGGAAAATCTCCTAGCCTTTGTAATAATTGGGTCGGGTATTGGAGGGGCCTTAGTTAAAGATTCTCAAATTATAAGGGGCTTAAGTCTTGAAAGTGGCGAGTTTGGCTATATGCTCTTTAACGACTTTGGTAAAATCAAAAACTTATCCAGCCTAGGGACTTTACCAAATGTAAGGCGCACTATAAAAGAAAAATACGGTATAGATTCGGACACATACGAAATATTTGATAAGTATCTTAAGAAAGAGAATCCTTTCTATGGAGAAGTAGATAAGATGTTTACCTACCTTGCTATGGGCCTATACAACATAGCCTATGCTATTAATCCGGAAGTAATCTATATAGGAGGGGCTGTTTCTGAGGATGAAAGATTTATAAATTCCATTAGAGAAAAATTAGAAGATGATATTTTCCGAGGAGTTAGCTTAAATATTAGGCCAGTGTCCTTTTATAATGACAATAATCTCTATGGAGCCTATGCGAATATTAAATTAAAAGAAGAAAGGATAAAAAATGATTAAATTTCCTAAGGATTTCCTATTTGGTTCTGCAACATCCGCCTGCCAATCAGAAGGCGGACAAGTTGATGGGAAAAGTGAAAGTATTTGGGACTATTGGTATAAGAAAGAACCTTACAAGTTTCACGACAGAATAGGACCAGAAAATACATCGAATTTTTACTTTGATTATAAGGAAAATGTAGAACTCTTAGAAAAAATAGGCCATAATTCCTTCAGGACTTCTATTTCTTGGGCAAGACTTATACCTAAAATGGACGGTAAGGTAAATCCTAAGGCCGTGGACTTTTACGAAAATTATTTCAAGGAAATCAAGGCCAAAGGAATCAAGCTTTTCGTAAATCTGTTTCACTTCGATATGCCTATGTATCTTCAAGAAATAGGGGGATGGGAAAATAAGGAAGTTGTCGAAAGATATGTATCCTATGCAAAGACTTGCTTTAAGCTTTTTGGTAAATACGCCGACTGTTTTTTTACCTTCAATGAGCCAATAGTTCATGTAGAATGTGGTTATCTATACCAATATCACTATCCTTGCGAAGTAAATCCCAAAAAGGCTGTCCAAGTTGCTTATAATACCCAACTTGCTTCAGCTTTGGCTATTAAAGCCCTAAGGGAGATAGATAAGGATAAAAAAATTGGCATAATCTTAAACTTAACCCCAGCTTATCCTAGAAGCCAGAACGAAAACGACCTAAAGGCGGCTGAGATTGCAGACTTATTTGCTCAGAAATCCTTCCTGGACCCATCAGTTCTAGGAGTTTATCCTAAAAAGCTTGTAGAAATTATAAAAAAGGAAGGGTTAATTCCAGAATATAGCAAAAAAGAGCTTGATATAATAAAAGAAAATACCGTTGACTTTCTTGGAGTAAATTACTACCAACCCTTGAGGGTTATGGAAAATCCTTATACATATAAGGAAAGTGCAATCTTTATGCCAAGTAAATATTATCTTTCCTACGATATGCCAGGCAAGAGGATGAATCCCTACAGGGGCTGGGAGATATATCCAAAAGCCATCTACGATATAGCCATAAATATCAAGGAAAATTACAATAATATCGACTGGATGATTACGGAAAATGGCATGGGGGTAGAAAACGAGGAAAGATTTAGGAAAGACGGAAGGATTGAGGACGATTACAGAATTGATTTTATCAAAGAACATCTGACATATCTAAGTAAGGCTATTGATGAGGGGGCCAACTGCAAGGGTTACCATTTGTGGACCTTTATAGACAACTGGTCTTGGCTTAATGCTTACAAAAATAGGTATGGGCTTGTAGAATATAAGCTAGAAACTGGACAAAGATTAATCAAAAAATCAGGTCTTTGGTTTAAGAAGCTTAGCGAAGAGAAGGGATTCTAGGAAAATTATTATCTATTTCAAATCAATTTCCCTAATTGACAAAAATCCCTTATAATATAAGTAAGAACTATAAAGGAGTAAGTATGTACGGATCTATTGAATTGGGCGGAACCAAGATTAGGTGCGCCATTTTAGATGAAATCGGAAATATTGTCAAAGAAATTAGGGTAGAGACCAAGGACCCTGAGGAAAATATGAAGGATGTGGTGGATTTTCTTAAGAAAAATCCTGTAGAAAGCATTGGAATCGGAGCCTTCGGACCAATCGATGTGGACAAGGAGTCAAAGACTTACGGCTTTGTCCTAGAAACTCCAAAGAAGCTTTGGAGAAACTTTGACCTTCTAGGATCTATCAAGAAAGAACTCAACCTACCTATGGGCTTTACTACAGATGTTGGAGCTAGTGGAATTGGTGAATATAGGTATGGAGCTAGCAAGGATAAGAGATCTTCCCTCTACCTAACTATAGGAACTGGAGTCGGCGGATCTTATATCCAAGATGGGACCTTACTTCAAGGATTTTCTCATCCTGAGATGGGACACATTGAGATTGCTAGGGAAGAAGGAGATGAGGTAGAAAGCTTCTGCGACTTCCACGATTCTTGCTTTGAAGGACTTTGTGCAGGACCTGCCCTTGAACTTAGGACTGGACAAAGGGGAGAGAATCTCGATAAGGATGACCCAGCCTTTGATATCCTCGCCAAATATATAGCCAAGGGCCTTATGACCTACACCATGATCCTAAGACCTCATATCATAATAATTGGAGGCGGAGTAGCCAATAAGGAAGGGATGATTGAAAAAATCAGAAGAGAATTTGAAAAATTAGATAATCACTATATAGATATTCCTAATGCGGATGAATATATAGTCTTTCCTGAGCTTGGCAACGAAGCAGGACTAATCGGAGGATATGTACTTGCCAAGGAAGCCTTAAAGGAAGAATAAAAATAAGCTCTCGCTTGGACTTATCCTAAGTGAGAGCTTTTAACTTACTTTCTTTTAGCTTCTAGTATTAGGTTTTGTTTTAGATTCCACAAGTCTTGGGATAGGTCGACATAATAGTTATGAGGCTGGTCGAATCTCTTAACTTCTTCCCATAAGCTTTTAACTTCTCCTTTAGAATAAGAAGCAATTTCTTCAAGGCTTGGGCTTTCGTATACCAAATCTCCCTTATCGAAGATTTGAACTTGCATAGGTCGAGCCTTATAGTTTTCCATCCTCTTCATCTTCCAGGTAAAGAGTGGATCAAATATTACCATTGGTTTAGAATCGTCTATTTTTTCATCAGCTAAGGCGATGTAGTCTGCTTCTGCCTTGCCGGTTTCCTTATCATATAATCTGTAGACTTTCTTCTCGCCTGGAGTTGTGATTTTTTCTACGTTTTCTGAGACCTTTATCTTTGCCTCGATCTTTCCTTCTGTCTCTATTGCGACAAGCTTATAGACACCTCCAAAGACTGGGTCAGATTTGGCTGTGATTAGCCTTTCTCCTATACCAAATGAGTCGATTTTTGCTCCTTGGGAGAGGAGGGATTCGATTTTGAATTCATCTAGGGAGTTACTAGCCACGATTTTGGCATCGGTGAAGCCATTTTCATCTAGGATTTTTCTTACTTCCTTGGATAGGTAGGCCAAGTCTCCTGAGTCAATTCTTACTCCTCCACTAAGACCTTTTGGAACTAGTTCTTCCTCAAAGACCCTCATAGCATTAGGAAGGCCTGATCTTAGGGTATCGTAGGTATCGATTAAGAGGATACAATTATCAGGATAGGACTTAGCATAGGTCTTAAAGGCTTCATACTCGGTCGGAAAGGCTTGAATCCAAGAGTGAGCCATGGTGCCACTTGCCTTAAACTTATATTTTTGGGCAGAGTAGGTGTTACTTGTAATAGGTGCTCCTCCTATATAAGCAGCCCTTGCTCCGTTTATGGAAGCATCTGCTCCCTGGGCGCGTCTTGCCCCAAATTCCATAACTAGCCTATCTCCAGCAGACCTTACAATTCTGTTAGTCTTGGTCGCAACAAGGGAGTTAAAGTTCATTGATAAGAGTAGGTAAGTCTCTATAATAGAACATTCTATAATAGGGGCCTTGACTGTAACTATGGGTTCGTTAGGAAACATTACTGAACCTTCAGGAAAGGCCCAAATATCTCCAGTAAATTTGAAATCTCTCAAATAATCAAGAAAGCCCTCAGAAAAATCAGCATTTTCTCTAAAATATTCAATGTCTTCTTCGCTAAAACTTAGATTCTTAACATATTCTATTATATCATTAAGACCTGCGAAGATTGAGAAACCAGCCTCGTCGGGATTTCTCCTATAGTAGGCATCAAAGACTGCTATAGTGTCTTTCATACCATTGTTAAAGTAAGCATTTGCCATAGTGAATTCATAAAAATCACTAAGCATGGTTAAATTTCTATCTTCTTTCATAATCTCCTCGTTTTCTTTTCACTTCTTAATATTATACCCTATTAGAGTGGAGATTAGATATTTTTTAACAAAAAGGGTAAAAGATTAGTAAAGACTTAGATAAGAATAGGAGAATGTATGTATATTTTTGATATAGACGGTACTTTGTTAAACACGATAGACTCAATTAGCTTTCATATAAATAAGACCTTGAAGGAATTTGGCCTAGGCAAGATTGATAAGGAAAAGGTGAGAGCCTTTGTGGGAAATGGTCCTGTAGTCTTGGTAAATAAGACCTTGGACTTTCTAGGAGCAAGCGATGAGGAAGACTTTAGGAAGAAATTCCTAGATACTTACAACAAATCCTACGATGATGATCCAACTTATCTACTAAAGGCCTACGAAGGAATAAAGGAAAGCATAGACATCTTAAAAGGAAGAGGAGAGATAATAGCTTGCTTTTCTAACAAACCAGATTCTACCTGCAAGAAGGTCATAAGCCATGTTTTCGGCAAGGATTATTTTGATTTTATCCTAGGCTATAAGGAAAGTTATGAGAGAAAGCCATCTCCTGAAGGCATAATGATAATCAAGGAGAGATTCGGGGTTAATTTTTCTGATATTTTATACTTTGGAGATAGCGAAGTAGATATGAAGTGCGGGAAAAACTCTGGAATCTTTACTGTAGGATGTTCCTGGGGCTTTAGGTCAAGGGAAGTTCTCGAGAAAGAAAATCCAGATCTTATAATAGATGATCCGAAAGAGATTAAAGATATAAGGAGGATATGATGGGAAAAGTAAAACTTTGTAGGATTGACTCAAGATTATCTCACGGCAAGGTTGTCGAGATTTGGTCTAAAGAATTAAAAACTGAGACGGTTATAATTGCCAATGACGAAGTAAGTCGTGACGATTTTAGAAAAAAGGTCATGGACCTTACTATTCCTGATGATATATCAGCCTACTATTTGAAGCCATCCGAAGTAGGAGTCTTTCTTAAAGACTATGAGAAAGATGTATTTTTAATTGTTGCGAGTGCCCAAGATTTAGAGACTATAAGCAAGCAAGATATAGAAATTCCTGAAGTAAATATCGGGATAATCCATATGTCAATCGGCAAAAAATCCCTAACAGAAGAAGTAGCGGTTGACGAAGATGACCTTAGGATATTTAGGGAATTTTTAGAAAATGGGTCTGACGTCTATGTCAGACTAAGTCCATATTCCCAAAGAATGGAGCTTAAGAATTTATTTGATAAAAATTAAGAATGAAAAAACGAAAACACAAGGTCAAGTGTTCTCGTTTTTTTATTACTCATCTTTCAAAGAAAATTTCTTCCTCATCCACATCTTCACTATAAAAAATAAAAGAATCATATAAAGGATTACAAGAAGGGTGATGAGGATAGAAAGATAATTTCTATTGTTTCCAAAATAAAGACAAAGAGGAAAGATTAGCCCGAAAAATACAAGGCCTAAGCATATTGCGACCTTGCCAGCAAACTTATTTCCATAGTCCCAAGTTTCTTTAGAATAGCACACTTCCCAAACGTGAAAGCCAACGGCCATTTCAGGATAGGAAGAGTGAAAATTTATCAAAAATATGCCGATATAAATACTAAAAATCAAAAGTAGGATATCGGTTATTATCAAAGGTCCCATATTTCACCTCACTTTCTAGTATTATACCAATCATAACCCATTAAACGAGCCTATTTACTTCCTAAAAAATAATATTTATGTTATCCTTATTAAGAGGTACTTATGAAAATATTAATAACTAGTGACTGGTACTATCCTGTTGTAAATGGAGTAGTGAGGTCAGTATTAAATCTTAAAGAATATCTAGAAAATAGGGGTCATGAAGTAAAAGTTCTGACCCTTTCAAATACGATGAAGTCATACAAGGCTGGAAATATCTACTATGTAGGAAGTCTTTCTGCGAGGAAAATTTATCCAGAGGCTCGTGTTACCAATCTCTTATCCAAAACTCATATAAAGGAATTAGAAGGCTGGGGGCCTGATATAATCCATTCCCAGTGTGAATTTTCGACCTTCATTATGGCCAAAACCATAGCCCACGATCTTAAAATTCCTATTATTCACACCTATCACACGATCTATGAGGATTACACTCATTATTTTATAGGAAATAAGACTATGGGTAAAAAGGCCGTTGCCCTTGCTAGCAAGAAATTCTCAGACCTTTGCAACGGACTTATAGCTCCTAGCGAGAAGACTGCCAAGCTTCTTAGAGAATATGGGGTAGATGAAGGGAAAATTTCTGTAATAGCTACAGGAATCCGTATCCCAGACTTACTAACTGAAAATCCCAGGAAGGATTTGGGAATTGATGAGAAGGAAAAAGTCCTCCTCTATTTAGGTAGGATTGGCGAGGAGAAAAATATAGAAGAGCTTGTGGATTTTTATCAAAAAATAGATGACCCTGATGTCAAGCTTTACATAGTTGGTGGAGGCCCTCACCTAGATGATCTTATGGACTTTGCTAGAAGTTTTCCCAAAAAGGTCAATTTCCTAGGAATGGTTAATCCGGAAGATGTAAATAAATACTATCAGATGGCGGACGTCTTCGTATCAGGTTCTACTTCAGAGACCCAGGGACTTACCTATTATGAGGCCCTATCCAATGGGACTGTAGCAGTATGTAGGAAGGATGCGGCTCTTTGTGGAGTAATCGTCAATGGCTACAATGGATATGTTTATGAGAATTTTGAAGAGTTTGAAAAGATTATAAATAAGGTTTTAAATAAGGAATTTAAGACCTATCTTTCTAAAAATGCCAGATCCTATGCCATAGAGAAATTCTCCATCGAGGCCTTTGGAGAAAAATGTGAGAGGCTTTACCAAAAAGCTATTGAAGAGTACGAGTATGAAAGTTTTAATATATTCAAAAGATTATGATAGGGTAAAGGAAAGTGGAGTAGGCAAGGCCATAGACCATCAGAAAAAAGCCTTGAGAAAAATAGGCTTTGACTTTACTACAGATGAGAAAGAAGATTATGACATTGTCCATATCAATACCGTCCTTCCAGGAGCGGTGGCCTTTGCAAAAAATGCCAGGAAAAGAGGTAAGAAGGTAATCTATCATGGTCATTCTACCATGGAAGACTTTAGAAATTCCTTCATTTTCTCAAACCAGCTAGCTCCCCTCTTTAAAAAATGGCTAGTCCACGCCTATAAGCTAGGAGACTTAGTCCTTACTCCGAGCGAATATTCTAAAAAAATCCTTGAAACTTACGATATAAATAGAGAGATTTGTGTAGTATCCAATGGAATTGACCTCGACTTTTGGAAGGAAAAGGAAGGGGATAGAGACAAGTTTTATGAAAAATACGGGCTTGATAAAAACAAGAAATCTATAATCTCTGTAGGCCTTCCCATCAAGAGAAAGGGCATAGATGACTTCATAAGACTAGGTCAAAGTCTTCCCCAATATGAATTCGTCTGGTTTGGTAAGCTCGATAGGGCCTTGATGAGTCCAAATATCAAAAAGCTTATAGACGGAGCTCCTTCTAATGTAAGCTTTCCTGGATATGTAAATAGTGAAGATCTAAGACTTGCCTACTCAGGATCGGACCTCTATCTTTTCCTAACCCACGAGGAGACTGAAGGAATTGTCTTACTAGAAGCCCTTGCTACTAGGGCAGATATTTTGATTAGAGATATAGAGATATTTGAGAAGGACTATGAAGATGGAGTTAATATCTACAAGGGATCTAGCCTAGAAGAGTTTGAGGAGAAGATAGTAGGCATTTGCGAAGGGAGACTAAAATCTCTTAAGGATTTTGCCTACAAGAAGGCCTGCGATAAATCTATAGAAAAAACAGGAAGAAAACTTGTAGAAATATATGAAAGGGTGATGAATAATGAGATCAGTTGTTAAGCTTTTAGCTTATATTTTACTAGCAGTACTTGTGCCAAGCCTTGTAATGGGTGCGGTAAGCCTTTTGGGAGCTTCTAATATTGTGGTAATTATAAGCCAGTTTGTGATAATGCTAATTATGGTGTTTGCTTTTACCAAATCCTTTGACTACATTAGAAGATACGAGAAAAATACTATGGATATGATGGGAAGGGCGAAAACTGTCGGAGAGCTTAGAAAGCTTAGGGAAGAAAGACTTTCATATAAGTCCAAGGCTATGATTACAAATGAGATGCTAAACAGGGAATTTTCTGAAGAAGAGGCCGAAAAGCTTAAGAAATACACCAATTCTACAGAAGATATGAAACATTACTATTCAGCCCTCATATCAAATTCTTCTGGAAAGAGACGAGAAGAGCTTAAGATCAGAAGAGATAATTTCAAGAAAAAGTACGGAAAGAAGGCTAGGGTGTATCCAGATTTTAGGGAAAATCTTAAGACTTGTGGAAAATGGCTGGGCCTATTTTTCCTTCTGGCCATATTTTTTGCTTCTATTAAATCTCGGGTTTCTGGAAATCCAGGCTTTGCTATGCTTATCTATATAATTCAAATTATTATGCTATTTACTTTTATGATCAATGCCATAATTTGGCTTATAAGATGCGTCATATCTTTTTGGGATAGGAAATTTATCTAAGAAAGAGGCTGTTGCAGAATGAATAAATCGTACCATTATCGTTAGAAGAACCTCCACGGAAAGTCTCAATAAGCCGACGGGCTAATCGCCTCCATCAGCCGGCAGGTGCTAATTAGCCTACCGGCTAGTAGAGGTAAAATTTCCTAAGAGAACCTTCTAACGATGGTACGATGATTATTCATAGTTTTGCAACAGCTCTTTTTATTTGCAAGAAATTCATTCTTATAACATCACCATAAATATATTCAATAAATAAATTTAAGAAATTAAAATAATCAAACTTTACTTTACAAATATCAAAGAGAAAGTATAATTTTATCAAAAGGGAGGTTCTATGATTAATAAATGTCCAAATTGCGGTGATGAAATGGTGATCACCTCTTATAGATGCAATTCATGCTACACAGAAGTTACAGGTGAATTTGAAATTGATAAGTTTCAAAGATTAGATAAAGAAGATAAAGAATTTATTGAGCTATTTTTACAAAAAAGAGGCTCTATCAAGGATGTGGGAGAAGAGATTGGTATTTCTTATCCAACAGTTAGAAATAGGATCGATAGGATAGTTTCAAAACTAGGAGGAACTGTCGATAAGAAGACAGGAAGAATTGATATCCTAAACATGCTAGATAACGGAGAAATTACTGCAGAAAAGGCTAAAAGCCTACTAGAGGAGCTTAAAGATGAATGATGAAAAACAAATGATTTTAAACATGCTTAAAGAAGGAAAAATCACTGTAGAAGAAGCAAGTGACCTCATAGAAGCATTAGGTAAAAATAGCAGAAAAAGCGACAATCTAACAGACAAAATTACAGGGGCAGTTGATAATATAATAAAAAAAGCGACCGATACAATCCAATCTATCGACCTTGACCAAACCCTTGACTTAAGTCAATTTAATATTAAGGGAGACTACAATACTCAAAAGGAAACTAGGATTGATGATGAGATCAATCATATCGAGATTGACATAGTAAATGGCGATATAGAAATCGATAGATCTGATGATAATACGATTGTTATTAGCCAAAGTATCTGGGCTAAGAAGGCTGATCTCAATGATTTTCTAGATATTGAAGTTAAGGATGACCTCCTTGCAATCTCAATTAATGAAAATTACAAAAATATCCAAGCAAGTTCAGATATTAGACTAAGCCTTGGAAGTAACTTATATGATTCCCTAGACATCAACCAAGTAAATGGCAAGGTTGATATCTCAGATGTTGACTTTACAAATCTTGACTTAAATAATGTAAATGGAAAAATCCTTCTTATTAACATCAGGGGTGCGGTTAATGTAAACAACGTAAACGGCAAGATTGATGTCAAGAATATCTTCGGTCCTATAGATATAGAAAATGTAAATGGGCCAATCTACCTATACAATATTTCTGGGGAATATGCTGATGTTTCAACCGTGAATGGCAATATCAGAGTAGATGGACTAGCATCAGATAAGCTTAAGGCTAAGTCAAATGCTGGAAATATCAGAGTCTTTAATATCAAAAACACCAAAGACATAGACCTTGATTCAGGCTTTGGTAATATGGTAGTTGATACAACAGATTTCGATGGAGTGATTAGGGCAAATGTTGAAAGCAAGGCAATAAATATTACAGAAAAATTTGCCAACAAGATCCAAGACGGTAAGGGCTATGAGATAAGCACAAGCACAGAAGAGCCTGACCTTAGGATAAAGATTGATTCTTCATTTGGAAAGATTTCTCTAAGATAGATAAACAAAAGACCCGCAGCAAGCGGGTTTTCTTATGCTTACTTTCCCGATTAGCGAAGGAAGATAAGCTAGAAGCAAAACTGAGGGTTAGGTTTTGCTTGTGGAAAATAGAGCCATAATTTAAGGAAGAGTACGTCTGTAATGAAAATTAATTTGTTTACTCTATCTTCTCTATATCTATAATAGAATAGCTTTGTTTCTTTACTTATAAATCCATGTAAAGTTTATGTAAAAAAGTATATTAAAATTAATAGAGTTTTAGCTTTTTCATGTTATAATAGAGCTAAGAGAGAATATATTATGGGATTTGCCTTATTTACGACAATCGAGCTTTTGATTTTTCTAATCGGCCAAGCTATCGATTTCAAAAACAAAAAACAATTAAATATTCTAGCTGGACTGATGTTTTTTATAATGTTTGTCTTCGCAGGAGTCAGAGGCTCTGGTGATGCGGACTATTATAATTACTTGTGGTTTGTGAAAGACTTGGGAGTAGACTACACAAGGCTTTTTGATTTTACATATCCTGTCGAGTTTGCCTTTAGGTTTTTTGCCCTTCTGGTAAACACCTTGGGTCTATCTAGACAGTGGGTTATAGTAATAATGAACCTATGTTCAATCCTTCCTATAACCTATATTTCAATCAAAGAGTCAGCTAACCCCTTCCTTTCAGCTATAATATTTTTGCCTATCTTTATCCAATTTGATATGCAAACATCAAGGACAGCCTCAGCTATAGGACTAGGATTTTTGGCAAGTTACTTTGTTTCTGAAAAAAAATACCTTAGGTCAATCCTATTTTTTATCTTTTCACTTGCCTTCCACAAGTCGGCAATGATAATGCTTCCCTTCTTGATTTTGCTTAACTTTAGGATAGGAAACTTATTTAAGATAATTACGGCAGGTCTTGGGCTTTTCGTTAGTCTTTTCTCCCTAAGAGTCTTTGGCCTAGTAGCTATAATCGTATCCAAGATGGGTCTTGGGGTGATTTCTAGAAAGATTGACACCTATGTATTTTCGGGAGGTATGTTTGCCTTTCCGATGAAGTTATATGATCCTAGGATTATCTTTGGCCTAATGCTTTTTGCTTTTTCTTTGATGTATTTTAACAAATACAGTTTCAAAAAAAATTCAATGATAGAGATAAGCTCCAAGGCTATGTGGTTTGGTCTAATAGTATTTCTAGTCTTTAGGTCATCTACGGCAGTAGCCTTTAGATTTGGGAACTTTTTTACAGTTTATCAAATGATATTTATACCTGAGATAATTAAGGAAGCAAAAAAGGATGATAGGTTAGGGGTTTTGATCATTGCCTTATCTATAATACTTTTCGTCCTACCCTATGCAGGATTTTTGATGATGAAGGCTCCTTCATACGACTTTTTCTTTACTAATCTTAATGCGATACATTCACTAAAATAAAAGAGGAAATTATGAGAAAAATTACTACAGAACATTTACTTAAACAAGCAAAACGAAATATCTTACTTATTATAATTCCAGCCCTTCTTGTATTTGGCCTAGTCTTGTCCAAGACTTTGATCAAGGATTCCAAAAACTTTGAGGCTACATCCATGCTCATGGTCACTGGGGAAAGTAAGGATGATGCCATAAGTTATAACAACATAATATTAAATGAGAAGCTTGCCAATATCTACAGCAATTTCCTAGAATCAACCGATTTATATGAAGCCGTAAGCAAAAAGCTTGGCCAAGATTATAATCCAGAAGATATAAAATCAAACCTTGATTATGAGGTAAATCCTCAAGGTGGGGTAATATCTTTTACCTACATAGATACAAACAAAGACAGGGCAAGCGACACCCTAACTTTAATTACAGAAGAATTTAGGACCTATGCTCTAAATTTCTTGAATATGGATAATATTGAATATCTTCAAAAGACTAAAGTTGACGCTCCTTCAAAGATTAAGGGAATAATATTTTCCATCTTGGGTCTTGTCGCCGGAGCTCTTTTGGGAATTCTTATAACTATAATAAAAGAAATTCTTTCAGATAAAATAAGAGATGCGAAAGACATAGAAGATCTAGGCATTAGGGTTTTGGGAGATCTTACCAAGGATTCTAAAGCTGCGATTTATAAGACTAAGGCAAGTATAGACTATCTTACAGAAAACTCAGTTATTGGAATAACTTCCCTAAATCCTAAGAAGTCCACCTATGACTTTACTGAGAAACTAGCCCTTGCTATGTCCACATCCTTCGGACTTTGCCTTATCGATTCTCTGGCAGAAAATAAGGTGGTGGACAAAAAGTACGAGTCAAGCGAAGAAGATATCAAATTAATCAGATACAAAGGAGTAGACTTTATCAAACTAAGAGAGAAATCTCTAGATATACTAGATTCTTATGTATTTGAAGATAAGATTTATGAGTTAAGATATACCTATAACTATGTCTTAATTAACGAATCAAATATTGATAGCTTGGAAGCTACTATAGGATTAAGATATGAGGACTACAAGATAATAGTAGCTAACGATCCACACATAGGAAGAGAAGAATTAGTAAGAAAGATCAATTCCATAGAAGATATGGGATGTGAGGTTTTGGGAGTGATTTACGATAAATAAAAAATTAATACTAGGGCTTAGCCTGATACTCCTTACTTCTTGTAAGCAGGATAAGCCCTACCAAAAACAAGATATAGAAATAAGACAAAGAACATATAGAGAGAAGGAAGAAGACCTAAGTCCAGAGCTTAGCTACCTAGTAAATGAAGACTCTTATCTCTATGGGGATAAGGATGGTAAAGATATAATCGATAGGCTAGATAAGGGATCTGTCGTAAAGATGATCGGCCCTATAGATGAGAAATTCGCCTTAATAGATTTCAATGGCAATATTTCCTACATTGAAAAGTCTAAGCTATCGGACTTTTGATTTGCAAATAAATATAAAAATGATATCATATAGATGAACACTGGGGGTGCCCTAAAGGCTGAGATAAGACCCTTAACCTGATCCAGGTAATGCTGGCGTAGGAAAGCTGTTATACCTCGCTAACATTGTGTTAAGGAGGTATTTTTTAATGAAGAAAAATTGGACAGTAAAGATGTTAGTAGAAGGTGGACTTTGTATAGCCCTCGCCTTCGTGTTAGGATATATTAAGCTATTTTCAATGCCACAAGGAGGATCTGTTACAGCAGGTGAGATGATTCCTATAATCATATTTGCCCTAAGACATGGCTCTCTTCCTGGTATTGTTGTAGGAGCAGTGTATGGTTTGGTTCAAATGTTATTTGGTGGATCAATCTTTCACCCAATCCAAGCTATCTTGGATTACCCAGTAGCCTTTGGAGTATTAGGTCTTGCTGGAATATTCTCAGCTGAGTTTGAGAAAAACAAAAGCATTAAACCAGTACTTGCAGGAGCAAGCCTAGGAATCGTCCTAAGGATGCTTGCCCACACCCTAACTGGTGCAATATTTTTTGCATCCTATGCTCCAGAAGGGCAAAACCCTTGGGTCTACTCTATAATCTACAATGCAAGCTACCTAGTAGTAGAATTTATTATCACTGTAATAATTATCTATCTACTAAGAAATGTAATAACAAAAGACCTACAAAGAATATAATATTTTAAAGTGAAAGCCCCTCAATTCTTTCTATGAATTGAGGGTCTTTTGTCTTAGTTTCTAACCTTAAAGGTCCTTGGGGCTAGTTTGTATACTAGGATTTGGCTTATTATTACAAAACAAATTATAAAAATGGAGACACTTATGAGAAAGACTCCGTAAGAAATCTTGCTTGTAACTTGGGGAAGAACGAAAAACACAGCTCCATAAATCAGGTAATCGATTAGGATAACTGCCTTGCCAGTCTTCTGACCTTCCTGGTTGAAGGGACTTAGGAGATAATATTCCATAAGGGGAAGACTTACGAAAAACAAGGCTAGAAGAGCGATGTATACTAGGCTTAAAGCTTTTTGCCTAAGACTAAGAGTTCCATCAAAACTTGCGAGTATTAAATAGCTAACTGCCAGAGTTAGGCTTGGGATGGCCATAATCTTAAGTAGGGACTTAAATCTTTCCTTGTACATGGCAAGGACATTTTTACCTTCCCTATAGAAGCCGTAAGGCATAAGTCCCTTATCACAATTAAGATACATACTCCTTAGGATATTATCTTGTTTTAGGAGGATATACATAACTAGCGGTATGAGGAAGGTAGAAATCTCATCAATATTTCCCTTTAGATCGAAGCCCGTTACATACATATAGGCTGAAATAACCAGGCTTATTAGCAAAAGAATCGTGCTTTTAATAATAATTGGCTTTCTAATAATTCTTCTGTGCCTTAGGAAAAATACTTGGTTGAGATAGGCGAAGCTTTCTCCTTTTACTTTTCTCTTTCCTATATCTTTTTCCTTTATTTTTAGGGGATTTGCTGCATTATCTGCTACTGTATCTAGGGCTATTTGGTATTTTCTTGCTGCCTTTTCTATGATTTCCCCGTAAGAGTTAAAGCTTCTCATGTAATTATAGGCTGGTATGAAGGCTATTACAGATAGGGCAAGGAAGCCAAAGGAGGTTAGCCTACTAGGAATCTTAAAATAGATTACACATACATACAAGATAAGGCTTAGGATAAGGCCTACAGCTACTTGGATAAAGCCATTATCTAGGATTGATTTTTCCTTATCCTTAAGATAGCTTAGCCAAAATATCGATGCGGCTAGCTCTGTCATAAGTATGGCAAGAGACATGGCGAGTGTATCTATGATAGGTACATCAGCCAAAAACTTAAAGGCAAGGACAAAGACCAAGCTTCTTCCTACAAATCTTAAAATAGGTATGTAGTAGAGATGGGCCTTGGCTATTTCCTTGGCATCAAAGGCGAAATTTGTGAATAGCTCATAGATAGAACCTCCATTATCCACTATCATATTTCTAAAAATAGCAAAGGATAGGTAGATGAAACAAGGCACTAACAGAGAAGCTGTATACTCGTTTAGGCTTAAGGCTCCGATCTTACTGGCTAATATTTCTTCTACATTAAAAAACTTCCCAAGGAATTTATTTACGTAAGTCATCCAAAGCATAGTGATGGCAAAGGCCATGGTGGATTTGATTATTTGCCAGATTAAGGCAAAGAGAGGATATAAGAAAAAGACTATCTCTTTTAATTCGAAAAACCTATACTTATCTCCCAATAATTTTCCCACAAGGGGAATCTTCCTAAAAAAGTAAACTATACCGTTTATTGTTTTGGTTAGACTTATTTTTTGTATGATAGAAAAAGTTCTAAGACTCTTGTTCATAGCCTTCTCCTAAATTTTCTTCTATAGCCCTGATATCTTCATCTAGAGCCTTTCCTGACAAGAGATTTATGATTGTATCTTCAAAGTCCGGATCATCTTTGATTAGGCTATCAACTGGGTGTAAGCTCTTTTCGTGAAGAAGGACGATTTTATCGCATATATCCTTGGCGAGTTGGAGGATATGGGTTGAAAATATTATAATATGGTCCTTATGTATATCCCTAATAATTCTTTTCATCTGAAGTTGGATTACTACATCGAGACTTGTGAGTGGCTCATCCATAAGGATAACTTTTGGCTTTAGGATGAGAAACATAAGCATCTGTAGTTTATTTTTCATACCTGTCGAGTAATCCTGGATTAGCCTATTTGAGTCATCCTTATCGAGTTCGACAATTTTTAGATATTCGTCAATATTCTTAAGATTCTTTATATTTTCACGATTTGCTTCTATAAAAAAGCTAATAAACTCTCTTCCTGTAAGAAACTTGGGAAGTTCTGGCTCACTCACCATAAAAAACACATCCTTAAAGTTGATAGGATTTCTCTTCCCGTCTTCTTCCAAGAGGACCTCTCCCGAATCTTTATCTAAGGACTCGTTTATTAGCTTAAAAAGGGTCGTCTTACCAGCTCCATTTCTTCCCAAGAGGGCGTAGACTTCCCCTTGGTCGAAAGTGTAGGATGAATCCTTTAGGACTTCCTTCTTGCCAAAGGTCTTGCTTAGACCATTTATAATTAATTTCATATCCGCCTCCTTTTTGATAATTATAACAGAAAGATGGGGGGAGCAAAAGTTTATAAAAATATTTGCAGAAATTTACTAGAGGTGGTATTATTGTACTAAGATAATAATACAATAATACAAAAAGGAGCTAAGATGGAATTTGATAATAATAGACCCATTTACCTCCAATTACTCGAGGATTTCAAAATCAAGATATCTGTAGGAGATTGGAAGGCTGGAGAGAAGATCCTTCCAGTAAGGGATTTGGCCAAGATTTATGAGGTAAATCCCAACACAGTCCAAAGGGCCCTCCAGGAGCTAGAAAGGGAAGGTCTTTGTCTAAGCCAGAGGACTGCTGGAAGATTTGTAACAGAAGATAAGTCGTCAATTGATAAGTTATCCAACAAGGCCTTTTACCAATTGGCCGATGACTTTATTACAGGATCGGTCAATCTGAATCTAGGAAAGGATGAATCGATAGAATTACTTAAGAAATATTGGGAGGAAGATTATGATAAAAATTAAGGACTTAACTATGATTTATGGAGGGCGTGCAGTCCTAGACCATGTAAATTTAAATATAGAAAAAGGGCAAATAGTGGGTCTTCTCGGCGAGAATGGTTCAGGAAAGACCAGCTTACTTAGGATACTTTCAGGCCTTGAGAGAAATTATATTGGTGAAGTTAAGATTAATGGGAAAAATCCAGGAGATGCTACAAACGCATACGTCTCCTACCAGCCAGACCACTTGCCAGTTGACCCATCCCTAAAGATTTATAAGCTTGGAAAGCTTTATGGGAATTTCTTTGCTGACTTTAAGGAAGAGAAATTCATAAATTTGATTGAAGGTTTCGGTATTGATAAGAATCTAAAAATCAAGGAATGTTCCAAGGGAATGAAAGAGAAGATCCAAATCGCCCTAAGTCTTTCAAGAAAAAGTAAAGTTTATCTTTTGGATGAGCCAATGAGTGGTATTGACCCAAAGTCTAGGAAGGTCATTCTTCAGACTATAATAGATAATTTCGACTATGAAGGAATCTTGTTAATCTCTACCCACCTCATTGGTGAAATAGAAAAAGTCCTCGATAGGGCAATCTTTATAGATCAAGCGAAAATCATAGTAAATGAAAGAGTAGACGATATCAGAGAGAAGAAAAATATGGGTGTCGAAGAATACTTTACGGAGGTAATCTAGATGAAAAACTTACTAAAACAGATTATGAAAGAAGACTTTTTTGCAATACTTCCTTGGTTATTTATTCCTCTTATAGGAGTATTTGCAGGACTGTCCCTAAGCCATTTTACAAGACTTGAAGGCTTTAATATAATCACAGTCATAGCCGTAACTATCCTAATGGCAGGGCCCCTTATAGCTCTTGTCATTCTCGTAGGAAATGATCACAATAGATTTTATGGAAAATATGCAGCTCTTTACTCAAGCTATCCTATAAGTTCTAATAAAATCACCCTAACGAGATTTATAAACTATATAATCCTAGGGATCTTTACTAGCCTAAGCTATCTTTTTAACATCTCCTTGGCCCTTCCATCAGATTTTGATTTAGTAGATTTCTTTAGGGAATTTGGAAGGCTTTTAGGAGAACTTAGCCCAGGCCAATATCTAGATATATTAAAAGTATTACTAGCTTTCCTTGGCTTTGGACTAATACTTAGCCTAACCCTTATGGCAGCTAATAGTATTGGTAATTCTTATTATTTCAAAAAGCTAGGAAAGCTTGGTCCAGTTGTTGTCGGAGTCATTCTTTTCGCCTTAGAAAGCTTTATCCAAATAAGAATGCTCGCCCGATTTGCAGTAGATAAGACTGTAGTTCAAAATCCTGATATGACCTTAAGCTTTTTTGAACCTAACTATATATTTATAGGGGTATTTATTATAGAGCTTATAGCAATTTATTTTGCCACAAACTATTTTCACAAGAAGAAACTTTCTGTAGAATAAAATATTAATAAATATTATAAAGCTTCTTACAAAACAACTAATTTTTTAGGGATAGTAATTGTATTTTGTAGGAGGCTTTTATTTTTAGCTGAACAATATTGAGACTAACAAGCTTTAAAAATAGCTAAAAGAAAGTAAAATCATCCATAAGATTACTTGTTTTTAAGGAGATAAAAATGAAGGAATTATTATTTGTATATAATCCTAACTCAGGTCAGCAAACCATCGGAGAATACATAAGTTGGATAGTGGACTATTTTAGTGAAAATGGCTATCTTGTAACAATATATGCGACTCAAGCAAGTGGCGATTGCAGAAAAATTGTAGGAGAAATCGGCCATAAGTTTGAAAGAATCGTAGTATCCGGTGGAGATGGCACCCTTGATGAAGCCATATCTGGTGCAGTTAAGGCAGGAATTAGTCCTAGATTTGCTTATATACCAACAGGCTCAACCAATGATTTCGCCAAGTCTTTAAATATTCCTCTAGACATAAAAGAAGCAAGTAAGCTTGCAATTAGTGATAAGATCAAGGAAATAGATGTGGGACAAATTGACGATAAGTATTTTGTCTATGTAGCAGCATTTGGCACCTTATCTGATATATCTTTTAATACAGATCAAGACCTCAAAAATATATTTGGAAGGAGCGCCTATGTTTTCGAAGGACTAAAAAAGGCGCTGCCATTTCAAACTATGGAAGCAAATAATGTAAAGGTGGAATTTGACGGAAATGAAATCGAAGGAGAATTCGTTCACTTTATGGTTACCAATTCCTACTCTGTTGGAGGCTTTACCAAAATTTTGGGAGATAATGTAGGTCTTGATGATGGAATATTTGAACTAACTATGATCAAAAAGCCAAATAGTATAGCAGAAATCAACAAGATTGTAAACGCCCTTACTAACAAGAAGGAAAACGAGATGGTGATAATGCGTCAAGGTAAGTCCTTTAGGGTTGTAACAGATAGAGAGGTGTCCTGGTCCTTGGATGGAGAATATGGTGGCTCAAGTACTGATGCCAAAATCGAGATTTTAAATAAGAGAATTATGATAAAAAATGGCTTATAGGATTGAAAGAGCCAGGTAATTGTGATATACTGTTCAGTCTAACATTTACTAAAGCTACCAAATAGGTTATAATATAATAGAGGACCTAGGAGGTAAAAATGTTTAAAATCGGCGATAAGATCGTATACCCAATGCATGGGGCAGGTACCATAGACTCTATTGAGAAAAAGGAATTTTTGGGAGAAGTAAAGGATTATTTCATCCTAAAAATGCCAATAGGAGATATGGATATATCAATACCTACAAGCAAAATCAATGAGATGAACATAAGAGATGTAATCACTAAGGAAGAAGGAGATGAGGTGCTTAAGATTCTCGACGACGACCCTAGTGATATGAGCAATAATTGGACTGTAAGATATAGACAAAACCAAGAAATCCTAAAGACTGGCGATATTTTTGAGATAGCCAAGATGGTAAGAAATCTTGCTATCCTTGATAATGACAAGGGACTTTCTACTACAGAGAAGAAACTTTTAAACAGGTCTAGGAGGATTCTTGCAAGTGAGCTAGTAATGGCAGGTTCTCTAAAGAAAGAAGAAGCGGAAGCGATGATAGACGAGTCTATAGGACTCTAAGGAGAAGCAAATGAAAAGAATAATTCGATTAGTGCTTTCAATAATCGGAGCTGTTCTTGGCATTGTGATCTTAAGACTTATAAATGCCGGCACGGATTTTTTACCGGGAGCCGGCTTTGTAAAGATTTTTGCTCATATTGCCGCAGCTTTATTGGGAGCATTAGTTTTTTATATGCTGACGGACAAGTTTTCGGATAGGTTTCAGCAAGGATTTAATCTATTCGAGGAGAATTTGAAGAAAATCCCGGCTAATAAACTGATTGTTGGGATTGTAGGAGCTATATTAGGATTTTTGATAGCAGCCTTGGTGACCAAACCCCTAACCGAACTAACCATTCCTTATGTAGGAAATCTAATTTTTGTGCTATTATCTATTTTATTATATATAGGTTTAGGGTATTTGGGCTGGAGAGTTGCATCTAATAATGCTGAAGATATACTGGGGATATTTCAGAAAAAAGAAAATAAGGAGGCTAAAGAAGGCAAATCCTTTATCTTTGAGAGAAATAAACGTACAGCAAGCCCTAAAATTCTCGATACATCAGTTATAATAGATGGAAGAATCCTTGATATTATAGAAACAGACTTTATTGAAGGAGAACTAATAGTAAGTGAGTTTGTTCTAGAAGAGCTCCAACACATAGCTGATTCCCCTGATGATCTTAAGAGAGAGAGGGGAAGAAGGGGTCTTGATACCATAAATAAAATAAAGGAAAATAACAAGATCAAGCTAAAAGTCGTAAACAAAGACTATAAAGATATAAAAGAAGTGGATTCCAAGCTTTTAAAGCTTGCGATGGACTTAAATGGCAAGGTCTTTACTAATGACTACAATCTAAACAAGGTAGCTGACGTTCAGGGTATTCCTATATTAAATATAAATGATTTGGCCAATGCCCTAAAGCCTGTAGTAATTCCTGGAGAGATGATGAGAATTGACGTCATCAAGGAAGGAAAAGGCAAAAACCAAGGAGTAGGCTACCTAGATGATGGAACTATGGTTGTTGTTGAAGACGGAATAAAATATATCGACCAAACGATCGATGCTACAGTAACCTCTGTACTTCAGACATCAGCTGGTAGAATGATATTTGTAAGGCATAAGAATGATTGATGGAAAATTTATATCTGCAATAATTACAGCAGCAGGCTCAGGTCTTAGGATGAGATCTAAGATTAACAAGCCCTACATTGAAGTAGGAGGAAGAAAGGTCCTAGAGATCACCCTAGATACTGTAAGTAGAGTAAAAGAGATAGATGAGATAATACTAGTCATAAGAAAAGATGACGAGGATATAATAAAAGATATTTTAGAAAAATATGATGGAAATATAAGATACGTATATGGTAGTACAACTAGGGAGCTTTCAACCTTTGAAGGACTAAAAGCTCTTGATCCACAAAGCGAATTGGTCTTAACTCATGATGGGGTAAGACCTTTTGCAAGCGAAGAACTTTTCCTAAAGACTATCAATGCTTTAAGGAAAAACAAGGCGGTGATTACTGCTACCAAGTCAAAGGATACAGTAAAGATTATAGATGATGATATGTACGTAGACTTTACACCCAATAGGGACTATGTCTATAACATCCAAACTCCCCAAGCCTTTGACAAAAAGCTTATATATGCCATGTATGAGAAATATCTTGCTAGCGAATTTAAAGTAACAGATGACTCCCAACTTTTTGAATTCTTCGATAGGGATGAGAAGGTCAAGGTAGTCCACGGAGAGTATTCGAATATAAAAATAACAACTCAAGAGGATATAATTTTTGCAAATGCATATCTTCAGAGGAAAAAGGACGTATAATGAGAATAGGAATTGGATATGATGTTCACAAACTAGTTGAGGGAAGGGACCTATACCTAGGAGGGCTCAAGGTTGATTACGAGCTCGGGCTTTTGGGTCATTCAGATGCAGATGTACTAACTCATGCTATAATGGATGCCATCCTAGGAGCTCTTGCTAAGCCTGATATAGGAAATTTATTTCCAGATACAGATCCTCTCTATAAGGATATATATTCTATAGATCTTTTAGATAAGGTAGTGGCCCTTATGGAAGAAGAAGGCTACAAAATTGGAAATCTCGATACTGTAACAATTTGCGAGAGGCCTAAAATTGCCCCAATTAGGGAAGACATCAGAAAAATTTTGGCAAAACATTTAAAAACAGATATAGAAAATATTAGCGTCAAGGCTTCAACAAGCGAAAAGCTCGGCTTTACCGGCAGGGGCGAGGGAATTGAAGCGCGCGCAGTAGTTCTTTTAGAAAGAAGGAAATAATGAAAAGACTTATAACAAGTGAATCCGTAACAGAAGGACATCCTGATAAGGTATGCGATCAAATCTCTGATGCTATCTTAGATGAATGTCTAAAACAAGATAAAAACTCAAGAGTTGCCTGTGAGACTGTAACAACAACAGGTCTTGTCCTAGTTGTAGGAGAAATCTCAACAGAGGCTTATGCACCAATAGAAAAAATAGTAAGAGATACTATAAAAGAAATAGGTTACGAAGATCCAAGCCTAGGCTTTGACTATTCAAACGTAGCTGTCCTAACTTCTTTGATCGAGCAATCATCAGATATTGCCCAAGGAGTGGACTCAGCTCAAGATTATGAGACAAGTCACGAAGACTACGACAAAATTGGGGCAGGAGATCAAGGAATGGTATTTGGTTATGCTGATAATGAAAGCGATGAATATCTTCCCCTATCAGTAGTCTATGCCCAAAAGCTATCCAAAAAGCTAAGCGATGTGAGACGTGACGGAACTCTTTCTTACCTAAGACCAGATGGAAAGAGTCAAGTAACTGTGGAATACGACGATGGGGTGCTAAAAAGAATTGACTCAATCGTAATCTCAGCCCAACACAGCCCAGAAGTATCCTTAGAAAAAATTAAAGAAGACATCAAAAGAGAAGTGATCGATAAAGTAATTGATTCTTCCCTAATGGATGAGGATACTAAGATTTACGTAAACCCAACAGGCAAGTTTGTAATCGGAGGACCTAAGGGCGATAGTGGACTTACAGGAAGAAAAATAATAGTAGATACCTACGGTGGATATTCTAAGTCAGGTGGAGGAGCCTTCTCAGGAAAAGATCCAACAAAGGTAGACAGGTCCGCTGCCTACATGGCAAGATATGCAGCCAAAAACATGGTCGCAGCAGGACTTGCTGACAAGTTGGAAATCGGCCTATCCTATGCTATAGGAGTTGCAAGACCCCTATCAATCTATGTAGATAGCTTTGGCACAGGTAAATACGATGACGAAAAGATTCTAGAGATTGTAAAAGAAAACTTTGACTTTAGACCTCAAGCTATAATAGACAAACTAGATCTTAGAAGACCAATCTATAAAAAGACTGCAGCCTTTGGTCACTTTGGAAGAGATGACAATGACTTTACTTGGGAAAGAGTCGATAAGAAAGATGAATTAAAGAAATACTAGGAGATGATATGGCAAGACTAAGAAAATCTATAGCGATAGATTTAGGAACTGCTTCTGTCTTAGTGTATGTCGCTGGCAAGGGAATAGTTCTAGAAGAGCCTTCTGTCATAGCGATAGATGTACTAACTGATGATATACTTGCGGTAGGCAGTGAGGCGAAAAAGCTTATCGGGAGGACTCCAGGCAATATCAAGGCCATAATGCCTATGAAAGATGGGGTAATTTCTGACTTTAAAGCTACAGAAAGAATGCTAAAATATTTCTTGGATAAGGCAGTAAAGAAAACCTTGCTCAAACCAGACCTTTTAATCTGTGTTCCTTCAAGATCAAGTCAAGTCGAAAAAAGAGCAGTCCTTGCGGCTAGTGATAATGCAGGAAGTCATAGGACCT
Organism: Anaerococcus prevotii DSM 20548; assembly: GCF_000024105.1. Taxonomy (GTDB): domain Bacteria; phylum Bacillota; class Clostridia; order Tissierellales; family Peptoniphilaceae; genus Anaerococcus; species Anaerococcus prevotii. The sequence goes on from NC_013171.1 coordinate 206,002, forward strand.
ATCTAATAGAAGAGCCCTTAGCTGCAGCTATAGGAGCAGGATGTGATATAACCGATCCAGGTGGAAGCCTTGTGATAGACATCGGAGGAGGAACCTGTGATATAGCTGTCATATCTATGGGCCAAGTTGTAGCTAGTAGGTCTGTTAATACAGCAGGACTTTCCTTTGATAAGAAAATAAAAGACTACATCAGGCAAAGATATGGTATATTAATAGGGGATAGTAAATCCGAAGAGATTAAAATCGAAGCAGGACTTGTAGGAAGCGAGCAATCTATAGAAGTAAGTGGAAGGTCTATATCAAACGGACTCCCACAAAAAATTTTCCTTCCAGTTGCAGAAATCTACGATGCCATAAGGCCTGAGATTGATTCGATTATCAATGGGGTAAAGAAAGTACTAGAAGTAACACCACCGGAGCTTCAATCTGATATATACGATAGGGAGATAATCCTTACAGGCGGAGGAGCTTATACTCTAGGTCTTAGACAAAGGCTTACTGAAAAGCTTCAAATCGAAGCGAAAATCGCAGATGATGCGACAGAGTGTGTTATAATAGGTACATCCAAGGCCCTAAACTGGATGGATTCCCTAGATGAAGAGAGAAATGATGCCGTAAAGGGCAAACAAAAAGAGTTAGAAATGGACGAGAAATTAAGGAGAAGATAATGACAAAAAAATTAGTTCTAGTAAGACACGGTCAAAGTGAATGGAACCTTGCCAACAAATTTACAGGTTGGGTTGACGTAAACCTATCTGAAAAAGGGGAAGAAGAAGCTAAAGAAGCTGGTAGAAAAATCAAAGAAGCAGGAATAATGTTTGACCATGCTCACACATCAGTTCTAACAAGAGCTATCAAAACTTGTAATTATGCCCTAGAATACTCAGGACAAATGTTTGTTCCAGTAGAAAAATCTTGGAGATTAAACGAAAGACACTACGGTGCTCTTCAAGGACTAAATAAGGCTGAAACAGCTGAAAAATATGGAGATGAACAAGTTCACATCTGGAGAAGAAGCTATGATACACTCCCACCAGAACTAAGTGAAGAAGAAGCTAAAAAACAAGCTGAACTTCCAATGTTCAAACATCTTCCAGCTGACGTTGTTCCAACAGCAGAAAACCTAAAAGTAACTCTTGAGAGAGTACTTCCTTACTACTTCGACCACATCGCTCCACAACTACTTGATGGAGAAACAGTCCTAGTAGCAGCTCACGGAAATAGCCTAAGAGCCCTAGCAAAACACCTAGAGAAAATCTCAGACGAAGACATCATGGGCCTTGAAATTCCAACAGGCCAACCACTAGTTTACGAACTAGATGATGAGCTAAACGTAGTTAAAAAATACTATCTATAAGATAAGGAGGATGTTAGCTCCCTTCTGGGCAAGATTAATAATTTTTGCTAAGCCTAAGCTAGGGAGTTTTCAACTCCTTTTAAAATACCTAAATTTATATATGAATAAAAATGGTCTGATTATGAAGCTTGGACCCTTATAAATTGCTGCTTTTTTGCGACATTTATCAATTTGTGGTAAAATTAACATTGAAGGTGCGCTAGTGCACTTTCCTTATTTTGGAATTAATCCTTGGATATGGAGGAAAGTATGAGGATTCTATCTGTAGAAAATGAGAATGGGGTATCCTCACTTATTAATTCTCGTTTCAATAAAAGTGAAGTACTTGTAGAAAAAATCGATTCAGTAGATGATCTCTTGTTTAGGGATTTAGAAGGAGTCGATCTAATCTTGGTCGACATGACCCACAACAAGTGCTTGCAAGTTATACAATTTATAAAACAAAAGACTAATATTCCTGTTATATATCTAACAGAAAGATATAAGAAAAACCCTTACGAGGCAGAAATCGATGATAAGGAATTTGTCATTCACTCTGTAACCAGGCAGGAGTTTATAAAGGATGTCTTTAGGAAAGTAGAAGAGCTTAGAGAAGCAAACATCATAAGCATGGGTATCTGCAGTCTCGAAGAGGATAATGGGATTTTTAGGATTGGCAATGATATCCTAGACTTGACCAAAAGCGAGATAGCGATTTGCTCAATTCTAATCAAAAATATGGGAAGTATCCTAAGTAAGGAAGAAATAGTTGAAGAAATGGCCCGAAAAGGCTTTGACACAACTGAAAGATCAGTCAGAGAGTACATAAGAAAGATTAGAAGCCAATTCAAAAAAGCAAAGCTCAGTCCTATAAAGACCGTAAGCAAGAAGGGCTACAAATGGGTGCTGGATAAGTGTGAAAACGAATAGCATTTTTCTTGCAAAAGATCTTTTATCTGGTATGATGAACTTAAGAATAAACTAAATATTATCGCTTAGCGATATCTTCAGGGAAAGGTGAAATTCCTTAACCGGCGGTAAAGTCCGCGAGTCTATTTGACTGAATTGGTGTAATTCCAATACCGACAGTAAAGTCTGGATGAAAGAAGATTAATATTAATCTACTTTTTTTGCCCTGATATCGGGCATTTTTTATTGCCCATAAGGAGGAAGTATGAATAGAAGTAAAACATTTAGTTTAAACTCAGTTGTTAAAGTTGGTATCTTGGCAGCCTTTGCCTATGTATTGATGTTTATCCAATTTCCGATACCAATAGCCCCACCTTTTATGAAGGTTGACCTAGCTGATGTGCCAGCCCTTATCGGTGGCTTTGCTATGGGACCTTGGTATGGTGTTTTAATCCAACTTATCAAAAATATCTTAAATCTGACCAAGACTACTACAGGTGGAGTTGGAGAACTATCTAACTTTATAGTGGGTGCAGTTTTTGTCTATGTTTCATCAAGTATTTATAAAAATAGAAAGACTAAAAAGACAGCTATCTTTTCTTTGGCTCTTGGTGTTGTTGCAATGACAGCAGTTGCCACACTTTCAAACGCCTTTATAGTTTTCCCAACCTATGCTAAGGTTATGGGCCTTGACCTAAATGCCTTTGTGGGTATGACAGCTAAGACAAATGGTCTAGTTAAAAGCTACTTTAGCCTAATGCTTTTATCTATTGCACCATTTAATCTTGTCAAAGGCTTTGTAGCAAGTTTTGTAACAGAATTAGTTTATAAAAGAGTTTCCCCAATCATCAAAAGAAGATAAGAAGAGATTCTTAAGCTCAATCATTGTGGTTGGGCTTTTTTTATTGGGCCTTCTTTAGTATAATAGAAGCTAAGAGGAATTATGATTATTAAAAACTTAGAAGAATTAAAAAAATTTGCTTATAAATTTGCCCCTCTTTTAAAAGAGGGTGATGTTATAAATCTTAAGGGAGATATGGGAGCGGGAAAGACTACTCTCACTGGCTATATATCAGAGTACTTTGCCATAGAGGACTCTTCTTCTCCTACTTTTGCCATTGTAAATATCTATGAAGGGGATAAGAAGATTTATCATTTGGACCTTTATAGGTTTGATGATCCTGAAGAGATCTTCGATATAGATTTCGAGGAGTACTTCTATCCGGAAGATGCCATAACAATACTAGAATGGGCAGAAAATGTAAGGCCTTACTTGCCTGAAGATATGATAAATATAAGTATAGAAAAATTAGGAGAAAATGAGAGAGAGATTACAATTGACTCTGGGTCAATTAGAGGAAGTGAAATAAATGAATATTTTAGCAATTGATACATCTACAATGATTTCGACCGTGACTATATCAGATGGGGTGGAGATTATTGGAGATTTTAATGTCAACCAACAGAAAACTCACAGCGAATCTCTGGTTCCTATGATTGAGACCTTGCTAAATCTTTTGGGGATGAAGGTAGGAGATATAGATAAGTTCGTTATTAGCAAGGGGCCAGGTTCTTTTACAGGCCTTAGGATTGGGATGACCATAGCAAAGACCCTAGCCCAAGCTACAGGTAAGGATCTTATTGCCATATCAACCCTCCTAGCCCTTGCTAACAATTCATCATCAGCTAGATTAAAGGTTCCAATGATAGATGCCAGGGGTAATAGAGTCTATGCGGCAGTATATGATGAAAACTTTAATGAAGTGATCAAGGAAGATTTGTATACCATAGATGACTTTGCAAGTAGGGTAAATGACCTAGGACGTGATGTTGAGCTTATCGGAACTTTGAATGAAAAATATGAGGATAAGTTTGATAAAGCTATGAGCCTTCCTTTAAATTTCAATAATTCTATAGGAAGGTCTCTGGTAAAGATTGCCATAGAGGAAGATTTTCCGAAAAAAGAGCTTTATGAGATTGTTCCAAACTACCTTAGAGCCAGTCAGGCAGAAAGAGAGTTAGCCAAAAATGATAAGAAGGATGGAAATAAAGGACGCTGATAGGGTTTACGAGATTGAAAATGCTTCATTCTTTGAACCCTGGACTAAGAAGAATCTTATAAAAGAGCTTACTGCCAATTCGTTCTTAAACCACTATGTATATGAGCTAGATGGTCAGATAGTGGGCTTTTACATAGCGAGCAAGGTCCTAGACCTAGTAGAAATCTTTACCATAGCAGTAGATGAAGACTACAGAAAGCGTGGTATTGGTAAAGAACTCTTATCCCACCTTATAGAAAAAAGTAAGGAGAGCGGAGCTAGGGAAATTTGGCTAGAAGTTTCTGTCAAAAACTTTAAGGCTATAGGACTTTATGAAAAGTTTGGCTTTGAAAAAGATGGCATCAGGAAAAACTATTATCAAAAATTGGGAGAAGATGCCTACAATATGAAAAGGAAATTATATGAGTGATTTTTATACTATGGGAATTGAGACAAGCTGTGACGATAGTTCTGTTGCGATTCTCAAAAACGATAGAGAAGTATTGGTGAATTTGATATCATCACAGATTGATATTCATGCACTTTTCGGAGGAGTTGTGCCAGAGATTGCAAGTAGAAAGCATCTCGAAGCTATAAATCCCCTAATAGAGAAGGCCTTAGCCGATACTAATTTAAGTTATGATGACATAGATCTTATATCTGTAACCAAGGGACCAGGACTTATGGGGTCGCTCTTGGTTGGGATTTCTGCAGCTAAGGGTCTATCTCTTGCTACAGGTACTCCTTTGATTGGTGCCAATCACATGCAAGGGCATATTTGCGCCAACTATTTGTCAAACAAGGACCTAGAACCTCCCTTCATAAGTCTAGTCGTATCCGGAGGTCATACCTACCTATGTAAGGTCAATTCCTACACTGACTATGAAGTCATAGGAAAAACCTTAGATGATGCAGCAGGAGAATCCTTCGATAAGGTTGCAAGAAAAATTGGACTAGGCTATCCAGGAGGACCAAAGATCGATAAGCTAGCCAAAGAAGGAAATAAGGACGCTATAGACTTTCCTAGGGTGATGTTAGATAAGGGATCTTATGATTTTTCCTTCTCAGGTCTTAAGACAGCAGTCCTAAACTACGCCCACAAGCTTGAACAAAGGGGAGAAGAAGTAAACAAGGCTGACCTTGCAGCGAGCTTTCAAGAAGCTGTTGTCGATGTCTTGGTAGATAAGTCCATGATGCTTCTTAAAGAAACAGGCCTTAAGACTCTTGCCGTAAGCGGGGGAGTTGCTGCAAACTCTAGGCTTAAGGAAAGACTTAAGGAAGAATGCGATAAGGAAGGAATCAAATTCTACCATCCATCTGTAATTTTGTGCACAGATAATGCGGCAATGATTGCCATGGCGGGTTTCTTAAATTATAAAAACGGAGTCGTAGACGATAATTTCATGAAAGTCTACCCGAATTTGGAATTATGATATGCGAAAGAGAAATAAGAGAGAAAGAAATCTCATAAAAAGATACAACAACCTAGTAAAACTAAGCAGCCTTCTTTATTTTCTGGCAGGCTTAGGAGTCCTTGCCTTCGGCATTTATTATAGGGAGATTTTTGAAATAGTTTTCGGAGTCTTTGCCCTTGTATTTTCCTTCGCCAACCTCAAAAATAAAAACTATAGCCAAGCCTCTATTAGAAGACTTGAGCAGAATAGATTATCCTTTATTATAGTATTTATCATAATATATTCCTTGGTAAATCCTATAGGAAATATCCCCCTCCTCTACGATCTCTACAAGAGAGATTTGGTATTAAATGGAGGATTTCTAGATGAATAAGAAATTAAAGCTTGGCCTTATATTTTTCTCCTTAATCATAATGACTTCCTGCGTTGGAAGAAGGCTTGATTCTATGAAGAGCAAGAGGGCCATGAGAGAGTTCGATAACTCAGGGATTATCCTATCTGATGGGAGCTTTTTTCCAGACAAGATTACGGGATTTACAGTAGATGAGTACCTAAAGTGGTACAAGAACCTAGACGAGCCCCTAAGACTTCAAGTCCCAAAGGCCCAAAGACCCAAGGAATTGACCAAGGAAGAAAGGTTAGAAGATTTCGATTATTTCTTCAACCAAATCCAAAACAACTACCCCTTCTTTGGAGTTTTGAAGAGAAAACACAATATTGACTTTCTAAACAATTATGATAAATACAAGAAGATGGTAGAAGGCTGTGAAAACGACGAAGACTTTATGAAGGTCATGGAAGAGATTTGTGGAGATTTAAGGAATAATCATACAAGAATTGCCGATAAGGCCTATGTAGAAAAGACCCTCCTTTATTTTTCAAAAAACTGGAAATCGCCTTCGATTTATTATGAATTTTTAAATCTAAATAGGCAGGTTGTAAGAAACAGGTACGGTCTAGAAGGGGTCCAAAGTGATGTAGATAGCCCCCTTAGTCTTTCTAGAAGATCGGCCATTTTTGATAAGGATACTACAGTAAATCTAGAATTTGAAGAAGCTAGCGATGATATAGCAATCCTTAGGGTAAAGTCTATGGCAGGAAGTGAGAAATATACAGAAGACCTCAAGGTCCTAAAAGAATTCTTAAAAAACAAACACCTCTACAAGGCCCTTGCAATTGATATAAGGGGAAATGCCGGAGGTAATATGGAATATTGGCAAAATTTCCTCCTTCCAAAGCTTATAACTGGGCCCAAAACTGTAACAAATAAGCTCTTTTTCAAAGAGTCCAACCAGGCCAAGCTCATGTTTTCTGACGATAGATACAATGTCGAAAGACTTTCTAATGTAGATATATCGGCTATTAAACTCGACAACGAAGAAGACCTTAAGCGCTTTGACTTTTACATGAAGGATATAATTACAGTAAATCCTGACACTTCTAACAAGGACTATGGCTTTGATGGGTCTATGTATCTTTTGGTAGATGGAAATGTCTTCTCGGCAGCAGAAGGCTTCGCCAACTTCATGAAATATTCAAATACAGCAACCCTTATAGGAAATACGACTGGGGGAGATGGGATAACTCTTGGAGTGATTAACTCTGTAATGCCTAATTCAGGCTTGGTTTTCACTTACACCAACACCCTAGGCTATGATCCAGCAGGAAAAATCAACGAGGAAAATCCAACAACTCCGGATATTATATCAAACTCCTACAGAGCTAGCCTAACTACTATAGACCAGCTTCTAGGAGCTAAGGAGTAAATAAGCTTCCAGGATAAATTTTTGTCTTGGAAGTTTTTCTTTTCAGAAATTGACTAGTAATAAATTTGTATGTATTATTATTAATAGAAAACAAATTAAGGAGCTAATATGAGTGAGAAATTAGATATATTAGAAGCTACTAGAGATAGGTACAAGAAGGCTTGCGATAAGCTTAAGTTAGACTCTGCTGTTTATGAAATATTAAAAGAGCCAGAAAGACTTATAGAAGTTGCGATTCCTATAAAGATGGACGATGGCAAGACCAAGGTATTTAAGGCCTTTAGATCAGCCCATTCTTCCGCCCTAGGTCCATCCAAGGGTGGGATAAGATTTGATAAAAATGTTACAAGAGAAGAAGTGATGGCTCTTTCTATGATGATGAGTATCAAGGTCGCTCTTTTGGGCCTTCCCCTAGGAGGTGGCAAGGGTGGTGTCATTGTAGATCCTAAAGAGCTTTCTGAAAGAGAAATCGAAAGCCTATCACGTGGTTTTGTTCGTGCTACTAATAATTATTTAGGAAGTAGAATAGATATTCCAGCTCCTGATGTAAATACAAACGCCAAGATTATGGGGTATTTCATCGATGAATATATAGCCCTAAATCAGGGAAGGGAAGATATTGCGACCTTTACAGGTAAGCCTCTTGCCCTCGGAGGATCTTTTGCAAGAGATCAGGCAACAGGTTTTGGTGTAGCCCTTGCTGTAAAATACGCATATGAGAGAAAAGATGAGGGCCTTAAGGGAAAAACTTTTATCTGCCAAGGCTTTGGTAATGTAGGCTACTTTGCAGCCAAATACATGTCTGAATTTGGAGCAAGGCTAATTGCTGTAAATGCAAGTGATAGAAAAGCTCCATCAGGTTCTTCTGCCATTATTAATGAAGATGGCCTAGATGTAGAAGAATTAAGGAAATTAAAAGAAGATGGATCTTCAGTCCTAGACTATGCTGATTCTAGAAAGATTAGTAACGAAGAATTCTTTGCCCTAGATACAGATATAATCCTTCCTTGTGCTCTAGAAAATGTCATCACAGAAAAAATCGCAAAGACCATAAAGGCCAAGGTCATATCAGAAGGGGCAAATGGTCCAACAACACCAGGTGGAGCACAAGTCCTTGAAGATAAGGGAGTTGTCCTTATACCAGATATCATGGCCAACTCTGGTGGAGTCCTAGTAAGTCATTACGAATGGATCCAAAACCAAATTGGATATTATTTTGACTATGACAAGGTTAAGGATAAGGAAGAAGGAGATCTGCTTAGGGTCTTTGAAAGAATCTTCGATATGGCAGAAGAGGAAAATGTCGATTTGAGGGAGGCTTCATTCATGGTAGCAATCAAATCCATGGCAGAAGCCCTCAAATACAAGGGAAGATATTGAATTTATGAGATGTAAATTCATAAGGGAGCTTAGGCTCCTTTTTTATTTAGAAGATTAAGATGAGGCCCTCATCTTGTAGGAGTATTTATTTCGAATATAATAGTAGGTAGGAAAGTTTTACTAAAATTAGATAAGGAATTATAATGAGGATAAAAAAATTTTTGGCTATAGTTTTTGTCGCCATAATTGCTTATTTTGGATCTAATACCATCCTTAATAAGCTGGAGAATAATGAACTCAAGAAAACCTATGGGGATGATTTCTCCTTTGATGATGATGCTATAGGAAGTAATGAACACGAACACCTTTTTTTGCTTGTAGGAGTTGATAAGAATTCAGACGATGATGACAATGACGATTTTACAAGAACAGATACCATAATGTTAGTCAAGGCTAATACTGAAACAGGAAAAATCGACATCCTATCTATCCCAAGAGACTCTAGGGTAAAGATTAGACAAGAGTTCGATAAGGTAAACCACGCCCACGCCTTTGGTGGAATAGAGCTTACTATCCAGACCTTAAGAAATTTCTTGGGCCTTGATATCGACTATTACGTCCAGGTAAACTACAAGGCTGTAGAAAATATAATAGATGCCCTAGGAGGGGTAGACTTCGATGTTCCTAAGGGAGTTTCGATAGACGTAGGAAGCCTTAAGATTAGAGAAGGGATGAATCACTTCGACGGCCAGCACGCCCTATGGTATCTCAGAACTAGGAAAATTTATGAAAACGGAGATATAGGAAGGGTTGAGGCCCAACAAGGATTTATGAAGGCCATGGTAGATCAAATAGTATCAAAGTCAGAAAAAATCAACCTAACGACCTTTGCAACTAACTACCTAAAATATGTAAAGACCAACCTTCCAATGGGAGTTCTAATGGACTTGACCAACAATATTGACAAGTTCTCATCAGATCAGGTCTCAACCTTTACAGTTCCAGGCAGAGAGCAAACAATTGAAGGAACTAGCTACTATCTACCAGAATTTGAGAAGACTTGGAGATTGGTAGACAAGGAATTTCAAAACTTTAAACTTAAAAATTGGGACAGGACCAAGGCGGGTATAGATGAGGATGGGAATATCCTAGATGGAAGAAAAAATCAAGTCGAAGAAGATCCAGTTCCACAGGCAGAAGTAGAGGCCCCTGTTAGGCAAGAAATAATAGAAGATACCGAACCACATTACTATGAACCAGCCCCTAGCTATGAGTACGAATATTATGAGCCAGAATATGTAGAAGAAGAGGTAGAAGAGGCTCTTCCTGAAGAAGCTCCTAAAGAAAAGGAAGAAAGCCCAAAGGAAACTGAGGAAAAGGTAGAAAAGTCTGATACTAGTGATAAAGATGAATGATAGGTGGGAAATGGAAGATAGAAGACAAAGAAAAGATGAACATATAGAAAATTATCTTAAAAGTGAAATCATAACAAATACCTTGCTGGAAGATATCTATATTGAACACAACGCTCTTTCTGATATGAATATGGAAGAGATTGATACTTCAATAGAATTTCTAGGAAGAAGAATATCCATGCCCCTTATGGTTAACGCCATGACAGGAGGAGGGGAAGCAGGAAGTGATATCAACGAAGACCTTTCCTCAATCTGTGAAGCAGTAGGCATACCCATGGCCTCAGGTAGTGAGGCTATCGCCATAAAGGACGAGGAAAGTCGTGATTCCTTCACACTCCTTAAGGATAAGGATATAATAAAAATCGGAAATCTAGGATCTGAGAGAAGCCTTGAAGATTTTATTTTCGCCAAAGATTTGATAGATGCAGACATTATGCAAGTTCACCTAAATATAGCCCAGGAGCTAGTCATGCCAGAAGGAGATAGGGACTTTAGGGGACTTGGTGAAAATATTAGAAATCTTGTAGAAAAACTCGATACTCCTATAATAGTAAAAGAAACAGGATCAGGAATTTCTAAAAGTGTTGCCAGTAAGCTACTAGATATGGGAGTAGAATACATCGATGTAGCCGGAAAGGGCGGAACTAACTTCATAGAAATCGAAGACCTAAGAGATGTGGAAACAGACTTTTCTGAATTTTACGATTGGGGAATCCCTACAGCGAAGTCCATCATAGATGTAAGGAGTGTATCGGAAGATGTTTTTATCATTGCATCAGGTGGCCTAAGAAATGCGACAGACATCGTAAAATCAATTATCATAGGAGCTGATATGGCTGCTATGAGTGGAGAAGTCCTAAGATACCTCCTTCATGGAGGCTACGAAGCTTGTGAGGACTTCCTAAAGGATTTACAATACAAGATAAAAATAATAATGTGCCTACTCGGAGTCAAAAATATAGAAGAATTGAAGAAAGTTGACTACAAGGTTGTTGGCAGACTTAAACAGCTTTTGGATTGATAGTTCTAGTCGCCCTAGCATAAATTGCTAGGGTTTTTTTGTTGAGGATTGAAAAGTTTAACTGTTAATGTACAATATATACAGTAGGAGGAAGAAGTGAATATAAAGATTAAATACTCGAGTGATGATCCTATATATTTACAGATAAAAAACCAAATACAAGATGCGATTTTAAATGATGAAGTTGACAAGAATAAAGCCTTGCCTTCTATTAGGTTTCTTGCAAAAGAACTTAGAGTAAGTGTTGCTACTACTAAAAGAGCCTATGATGAGTTAATTAAGGATGGATTGATAGATTCGGTTCCTGGCAAGGGAAATTTCGTAAAGGATATTAATCCCCAGTTTATTAGAGAAAAATATACCTTACAAATCGAAGAAAAACTAAAAGAAGCTATCGATTTATCTAAGCTTATAGGTTTTAGCAGGGATGAACTTCATGATTTACTGGATCTAATGGAGGAAGAATATGAATGATATCTTAAGTCTTAGACAGGTCGAAAAACAATTCGATAACTTTCATCTTGGTCCCTTGGACCTTGATATAAAAAGGGGTTCCGTTTTAGGCTTGATAGGTGAAAATGGAGCTGGGAAGTCTACTAGTATCAGGCTCATTTTATCTAATATTGAAGAGAAAGAAGGAGAAATCTACATATTTGGTAAAAAGAAGAAGGATTTGACCGAAAATGAAAGAAAAAAGATAGCCTTTGTTTTTGATGATTTGTATTTACCTCAAGATATGAATTTAAGGCAAGTAGAAAAATTTCATAGTTTATTTTTTGGAAGCTTATGGGAATCAAATATGTTTTGGAATTTGGTAGAAAAATTCGATTTACCAAAAGATAAAGACCTAAAATTATTTTCTAGAGGAATGCAGATGAAAACATCTCTTATCCTAGCCTTAAGTCACAATGCAGATTTACTTATTTTGGATGAAGCGACAAGTGGCCTTGATCCCATAGCAAGAGACGATATACTAGATCTTCTTCTAGATTTTATTCAAGATGAGAATAAAAGTATACTTATTTCTTCTCATATATTATCTGATCTGGAAAAAATAGCTGATGAAATTGCCTTTATCCATAAGGGAAAAATAATTTTTTTAGAGAATAAAGAAGACTTAAAAGAGAAATATGGTATTGCTACTCTAAGTAAAGATGAGTTTGAAAGCCTAGATAAGAGAGCTATTGTAGGAGTGAGAAAGCATTCTTTTGGAATAGAATGCCTCATAGAAAAAAGCTTGGTCCCAGAGGGACTTGATATGGATAAGGCTAGGATAGAAGATATTATGGTTTTTATGATAAAGGAGAAATACAATGAGAGCCTTGATATATAAAGATTTCTTGGTAATAAAAAAGATATTTATCTACTTATATTTATTGACAGGAGTAGTAGGAATATCTTTTGTAAAAATGGATAAATTTTTTATACTTCCAATGTACTTTGTAATAATTCCTATAAGACTTATAGGTGCTTTATTTGAAACGGACAATAACTACTCGGTAGATAGGTACTTGATAGCAAGTGGATTTTCAAGAAGAAAAATTGTTATATCAAGATATGTCTTTCTTTGGATTATAACTTTAACATCACTTTTAATTAGTCTAGCATTAATATTTTTCTTGAAAGTGAAAATTGAAAACTTAAGCTTACTCCTATTTTTATCTATCTTAATAGTTGCATCTGAATTTATTTCATTAATTGAAATACCTTTGATGTACAAATTAGGATCAAATAAAACAAGACAATTAACCTCTATTTCATATCTCTTGGGATTTGCTATATTTATGATAATAGGAAAAAATAAAGAAAATCTGGGAAGATTTTTGCTTGGAAATCTATCTATAAGTGAAAACACCTTAGCTTTTGCAATTCTTATTTTTATAATCTTATTAAATCTAGTGTCTTTACTTGTTTCTTTTAAGATTTTTGATAATAAAGAAGTTTAATTAACTTATAAAATATCGTAAAGGGGCTGTTGCAAAACTATGAATAATCATCGTACCATCGTTAGAAGGTTCTCTTAGGAAATTTTCAGTGGAGCCTGCCGGCTCATGGAGGCAAAATTTCCGTGGAGGTTCTTCTAACGATAATGGTGCGATTTATTCATTCTGCAACAGCCCCTTAAATTTTATTTTAGCCTTGAAGGCCTTCGGCTTGTCTTTGCATATTTTCTACTACTATGTCGTGGATTTCTCCAAGGCTTGCTGCGTATTCCAAGACTTCCCAAGGTTTATTGGAGTGGAAGTGGATTTTTATTAGATCTTCATCTCCTACAGCAAGGAGGCTGTCTCCTTCTAGGTTTTCTGTTATATAGTCAAATATTTCGTCTTCATCTAGGTTCTCGCCTGCTATTAACATTTGGCAGTCGAATTTAAATTCTAATTGTTCAGTCATTCTTTCTCCTTATTTGTTAAGATTTCTTTTTAGTTCTTCTTCTAAGCTTTTAATTTCAGCTTTGGCAAGCTCTCTATTCTTTTTACCCTCGATTTGGATATTTCTAACTTCTTCTATGGTTGAAATCAAAGCCTCGTTGGTATGCTTAATTGTATCTAGGTCGATTATACCACGTTCTGTGGCCTTAGCAGTCTCGATTGTGTTTTGTTTTAGGGTATCTGCATTTTTCCTTAAGAGATCATTGGTTAAGTCTGTAACTCTCTTTTGGGTCCTTATGGCTTGGTCGGTGTGATTCATGCCTAGGGCTAGGACCATTTGGTTCTTCCAGAGTGGAATGGTGTTTACTATGGTTGTTTGAATCTTTTCTGCCATAATTGAGTTTGATGATTGGACCATCCTGATTTGTGGGGCCATTTGGATTGAGACCATCCTTGTAAGGTCCAAATCATGGAGCTTTTTCTCGAAGCGGTTGGCCTGAGCCTTTAGGTCGTTTACCTTCTGGGCGTCAAGAGGGAGGTTAGACTCACGGGCCTTGGATTCAAGAGCAGGTATATCCTCGTTGTAAGTTGCCATAAGCTTTCTATTACCTGCTTCTATATACATTGAGATTTCCTTATAATAGTCTTCATTTAGCTCATACATCTGATCGAGCATGGAAATATCTTTCATCAAGGTTATTTGGTGGTTTTCTAAGATTTTGGATATATCTCCTATGTTTTTTTCCGCCGATTGATATTTAGATTTTAGGGCATCTATCTTGTTTACTTGTTTTTTGAAAAATCCTAAAGGGCCAGAAGTCTCTTCCGCATCCATTGACTTTATATCTACAACCAATTTGTCTAGGAGGCCGCCAATTTCTCCAAGGTCTTTGTTTTTTACGGTATCCAGGGTCTTTTCTGAGAAGTTTGAAATCTTTTTTTGGGCACCAGATCCGTATTGGAGGATGATATTTGTATCTTCTAGATCGATTTTTTTGGAAAACTCATCGATCATCTTTTCTTCGTCAGGGGAAAATGTGATTTTATTTTCTACTAGGTCAATTTCTTTGTCACTTATTGTATCGAGCTTATCGTCTTCTGATAATCCGTCTAGTCTTAATTCTATATCGCTCATATTAACTCCAATCATCTTCTGTTAGTCCCTCTTGTTTGAGTAAGAGGTTAATTGTGTCGATTTCTGTCTTTATGTCCATGGCTCTATCGTCTAGGAGGTCGATTTTCATCTTGTCGAAGGCTTCGGCTATAGTTTTGATTGATTCTTCGATTTCTTCCATAGATTTTACTATCCTAGCATCCCTAGAATTTATCATTTCAAATTCTTTGTAGGAAGTGGCAAGTTTAAGGCTTGTTGGCAAGTAATAGGTTGAAAACTTGCCGAGGCCTGTTGCTTTATCTGGATATTTTTCTATGATCTTCAGAATATCTGTAGAATTTTCTATTAGATTTCCTAAAGACTCTTTAAAGCTAGGACTTTCTATCTCGTCTCTTTTCTCGCTTAACTTATCAAGAGATGTGATTGACTCGGCAATGATCTCTTGGGATTTTTCCTTATTTAGGTCCTCTACTGATAGGTTTTCTCCGTCTATTTCTACATCGTCAGTGAGGTTTTTCCTGTAAGAAGGTATCTGGTCGAGCTTTTCCTTATAGAGCTTGAAGGTTGGAATATCTAGGATAAATATCTTCCCATCTTCTACAATTCTTGCTTGTTTGAAGTAGTTTTTCCTCATCATGTAGAGGAGGTCTTTTGTAGTTTCTTCCTCACTTTGGGCAACCCCACTTGCCAGATCTCTTATGGAGATTACTGTATTATCTCCAAGCTCTCTTAGAAATCTGACGTAGTTATTGGATAGTCTTTTATACCTATTTCCTAATTTCCAAAGGGCATAGGGAACTGATATAGTAAGGGCTAGGGATATAAGGGATGCAAATAACATAGTAAATCCGCCACCATAGTGCATTTCTGTGAAGGAATCTATGGTAATTGCAAAAAAGCAAAGGGCAGAAATTATTGAAGCTATTTTTGCTAAAATGTTAAATCCTGCTTGAGGTGGCTTTTGCTCACAAACTTTTGGGTTTCTAGTTGCTGGCACATTTTTCTTACTAGAAGATGAGAAAGCCTTTATGGCTCCGTTGACAGAGTTTTTGATCTTTACGCCGATTTCTGCGAAAGGGATGTCATCTAAGTCGAAGCTTTCTATATCCTCTGCGTAGTCATAAAAAGATTTTTTGTGTTTTTTGTTTTTATCTGACATAATTCTTCCTTTTGTTTTCTTAATTACATCATACTACAAATCAAGATATTATAAAATAAATTTAAATATATTGTAATATAAGTTAATTATCTTAATCAGCTAGATCGACTATCTTATCGAATAAGTCTTTTTTCTCAAGGATTTTTCCTCTATTTCCGAAAACAAGGATATTATTGTAGGCGAGGGCCTTATCTAAAATATCTGCCAAAGCTCTTATATCAGATAAGTCTGCTTCTTTGATCTCTTTTAGGATTTCCTCTTCATCTTTAGGATTTTCCTTATTGTAATTAACAAAGTCACTATCTGCCTTTTGGGAAGGAGACTTAGGTCTTAGAAACTTACCCATGGTTGAAATTTGCTGGTTAGCGAATTCCCCATCGTCCATATCAAGCTTTCTTGCGATTTCAGAAATCTTATCATAGCTTTCTAGAGTCTTTTCTATATTAGGGTCCCTGTAGGAGTAAGTTGAAAAAAGAGCTGACCTATCTATAATCATCCCTGCTCCATAAGCCCCTCCCTTGGCTCTGATTAACTCGTATAGATAAGGGTTTGATATTATTGAGCTTGCAAGAGATAAGCTCCCCTTATAGGAAAGACCTAAATCCTTGAGGTCTCGTGATTTGGAAATGTAATTTACACTTGCATCAGATAAGATGGCTTCTTTTATTGGATTTTTCTTGAAATCTAGTGGTTTTTTGTCGAATCTTTCATCAAGGAAGGCAAATTCTTCTAAGATATTTTCCTTCAAGCTTTCAAAATCTTTCCTATCTCCGGTAATATTTAAGGTCAGATCTGTAGATAGGATTTTTCTATATAGATTTTCTAGCTCGCTTTTTAAAGTATCAAAGTCTTCGCTTGCTTTTTGGATAGCATCTTTTATGAAAAGATAGTAGTCTATTCCAGAAAGTTTCTCCTTGATATAGGATAGCTTATCTATATGGGAATTATTCCTATTTATGGCTATGAGATGGCCTGAATCATACATGCCTGATTCAAAGACTGACTTTCTTATCCTTAGAAGCTCGAGGATTCTTTTTTGATCATCAAAGATTGTATTTACCAAAAAGTCCTTCACTATTTCCACAGCTCTTGGAATATTTTCCCTAGTAGTCTTGAAAGTTACTTTAAAGTTATTTTCGATTTTGTCGTCATTTATCCTAATGCTTGCTATAGTAAAGTTTAGTCCTGTTAGATATTGCCATATTACATCATCTATATCCTTGTAGGAAATATTTTTGGTATCAATTGATCCTAAGAGTTCTCCAATTAGCTGGAGATTTTGCATTTCATCTAAGCTTAAATGATCAATATTAAAGTAAAGATTAGCATAGATTAGACCGCTTGTTTCAAGTTCGTGGTAGACGAATTTGAACTTATCTTCATGGACTTCTCTAGGGGTTTTAGGAAGAGTCGTAGGCACATCGCGAAGCTCTAGTCTTGGTATTGTAGCCTTCTCTTCTGCTGTGTTTTCCCTATTTTGATAATCTTTAAGGGCTTCTAGGTCATCTTCGATTTTCTTAAGAGATATAGGAGTCATCTCCTCGTTTAACTTTTCGATTTTTTCATTGAATTCCTCATCTTGCTTTTTCCTATAGTCCTTGTCGGCTCTTGCTATATGGACGAGCTTGGTTTTGTTATTTAGGAAGTATTTTTTTATGAAATCCTCGTAATAACCAGTCCCGATTAGCTTTCTTAGCTCATCTAGGGTATCGACCAGCCTATATACAGAGAAGGGATCTGCATCAAGACTTGTCATTAGTATATAGGAAAGTCCGCGACTAGTATCATTTAGGCTCTCTCTTTGGGCAAAATCAAATATAGAAAAGGCAGACTTAAGACTTTCTATAGAAAGATTCTTACTTGCTTCTTCTAGGCCATTTTCTATTATTTCTACAAAGTCCTCGACCTTATTTCCGTCAGTCTTTTGAGCTTGGATTAGGACAGAAGACCTATTGCCATATCCTGGTCTTGCGTAGAAGTACTCTGGAGCAAGTTTCTCATTAATTTCATTTCTAATCTTTGATGAGTCCATATTAAAGATGGTATTTACAAGGATAGAAAGGGTTAGATAGTCTTTGCTATCAAGGGCAGAGCTTGCGAGGAAAGCATAGGAAAGATAATCAGAGTCTTCCTCGATTTTACTTGCTGGATAAGTGCCTTCGATTATTTCAGGATAGTAATTCTCTTTGACTTCTATTTCATTATCAAAGTCTTCGTAGTCATACTTGCTTAGGTATTCTTCGTCCAAGCGGGTAAGGAGTGGGTCTATGTCCATATTTCCATAGAAATAAATTAGACAGTTGGATGGGTGGTAGTGGTTTTTGTAAAAATCAACAAACTCATCATAGGTCAAATCACCGATTTCTCTTGGATTTCCTCCAGATTCATACTCGTAAGGGCTATCCTTATATAAAAGCGAATTTATATCGTTATAGATTAGACTTTCAGGATCGGACAAGGCTCCCTTCATCTCGTTGTAGACAACGCCAGATATGCCAGTGATTTTCCCATCTTCCATTTCATAGTGCCAGCCCTCTTGGTCTAGGATTTCCTTTTTCTCTATGGCTAGGGGATTAAAGACTGCATCTAGGTACACATCGACTAGGTTAGAAAAGTCCTTATCGTTTTCACTTGATACAGGATAGACGGTCTTGTCAGGATAGGTCATGGCATTTAGGAAAGTCTGAAGGCTTGATGAAGCCATGTCCATAAAGGGGTCCTTGGTCCTGTATTTCTTCGATCCATTAAGGACAGAGTGCTCCATTATATGAGCCTTGCCCTTAGAATCAGTCGGTGGTGTCTTAAAGCTTATAGCAAAAGTCTTGTTTTCGTCATCTGTTTTTACATATATAATATTGGCCTTAGTCTTTTCGTGTTCATAGAGAAATACTGTTAGGCCTAAGTTTTCAAAATCTTCTTTTTTTAATAAATTGTAAGTCATAATTCCTCCGTTTTTTTAACTATACTTCAATAAAAAATTATCGATAACGGGTAAAGTTCTTGTAGAGACTAATTAAGGAGGAAAGATGAAAAAAATCAAAACCAAAGAGTTAACCCTTATGGCCATATCCGTAGCCTTGATGGTCATTTTAGGTACCATCTTATACTTTGTAGGCAGGGCCCTGCCTATACCAGGAGGAAGACTTTTGGCCATGGCACCAGCTTATAGCTTTATTTTTACAGCCCTAATCCTTAGGACAAAGAGAATGGGAATTATTTCCCTAGTTTCCTTTGTATTTGGATTTTTCGTACTCAAATTTACAATTTTTGGAGTAGTAGCAATTTGGGCTAGTGCATTTTTAGCAGACATCCTAAGCTTTATTCTTATAAGATCTTATAAGTCCTATAGGGATATCTACCTAACAGTGCCTTTAAATAGCTTCTTTCAAATATGGACTTCCTATTTTGTGGTCATAAATTTTGTGCCAGATTCAAAATTTACCCAACAAGCCTTTTGGCCAACTCTGGTAGTTTCTATTTTGATCTATATAATAAGCCTTATATCTTCAAGGTATTTTATAAAACTTATGGAAAAAAGGTCCCTATTGGGAAAAGATTTTAAAGATTCAAAACTAAAAATAAATCAAGAAAGGAGGCGATAATGAAATTAGGTATACTAGGATCTGGTAAGATTATAAAAGAAGTGCTGCCAGTTTTGGAACAAGTAGAAAATATAGATCTAGTGGCCATAGCAGGCCGCCATGAACGAAAGTTAGAAGATCTAGTAGAGGAATTTAATATAGGAAAATACTATATAGGCATAGATGATCTTTTAGCTGATCCTGATATAGACACAATCTATGTCGCTTTGCCAAATAATCTCCACTATGAAGCTATGGATAAAGCTATAGATAAGGGAAAGGATATTATATGCGAGAAGCCTTTTTGTGGAAACTTAAGAGAGACTAAGGATATATTTGACAGGGCTTTTGCCAAGGGACTAATAGTTCTTGAGGCGGCAAGCCATAGATTTATCCCTAATGCCCTAGCTGTAAGAGATGAGCTTAAGAAATTGGGAGAAATAAAAATCGTTTCATTTAACTATTCCCAATATTCTTCTAGATATGATAAGTTCAAAGAAGGGGAAATAGCTCCAGTATTTGATAGGTCGATGAATGGAGGGGCCCTTATGGATATCAATTTCTATAATGTGGATTACCTATCTATGCTTTTTGGAAGGCCTAAGGCAGTTAAGTATTTTCCTAATATGGAAAGGGGGATTGATACATCAGGCATCCTTTACCTAGATTATGGGGACTTTAAGGCTATTGCCATAGGCAGCAAGGACTCTGATGCAAGTTTGGTTAATACTATCCAAACAGATAGGGGAACAATAGAAATAACTGACGCTATCAATTCATTTTCAACCTTCAGGATTAAAGAATCAGGGAAAGATGTTTTCAAAGAAGTAAACGTAAATGAGCCTTATCATAGGATGGTCTATGAATTTAGAGAATTTCTAGAAATTATTAGCCAAAGGGATATGAAAAAGGCGAGAAAGCTTTTTAAGATAAGTCTTGATACCTCATGGATTCTCACAGAAGCT
This sequence comes from Anaerococcus prevotii DSM 20548, assembly GCF_000024105.1. Classification (GTDB taxonomy): domain Bacteria; phylum Bacillota; class Clostridia; order Tissierellales; family Peptoniphilaceae; genus Anaerococcus; species Anaerococcus prevotii. Next base: position 226,414 of record NC_013171.1, read on the forward strand.
AGGAAGTTCGCTGCTATAGATTTCCCAAATGATTAAATTATTTATATAATCTAGGGCAAAGTGTTATAATATAGATATAGTACGAATGTATTATTAGAAAGAAAGGAGTTCGTATGGTAGGAATAATACTCGCAAGCCACGGCGGTTTTGCCGATGGTATCAAAGAATCCGCTCAAATGATCTTTGGCGAGCAAGAAAAATTCGAATCAGTATGCCTACTACCTTCAATGGGACCCGATGATTTTAGAGCAAATCTCGAAAAAGCCATTGAAAAATTAGATACTGAAGAGATTCTTTTCTTGGTTGACCTTTGGGGCGGTACACCATTTAACCAAAGCTCAAATTTATTTGAGGGAAACGAGGATAAATGGGCAATCGTTGCTGGCATGAACCTTCCTATGGTTATAGAAGCTTTAAGCGAGAGATTTACTGCAGAGAAATCTCATGATATAGCAAAGGCTATAGTAGGATCAGCCAAAGAAGGAGTTAAGATTAAGCCGGAAGATCTTAACCCAGTAGAAGAAGCGAAAACAGAAGTCAAGGAAGATAATATTCCTAAGGGATCTATCCCAGAAGGAACAGTTCTTGGAGATGGTAAGATCGATATTGGTCTTGCAAGAATAGACACAAGACTTCTCCACGGACAAGTCGCTACAAGCTGGACAAAGTCAATAAATCCTGACAGAATCATAGTTGTAAGTAATAGCGTAAGCAAAGACGAGCTAAGAAAGAACATGGTAATGGAAGCAGCTCCTCCAGGAGTTAAGGCTCACGTAATCCCTATTTGGAAGATGAAGGAGATTATGGATGATCCACGTTTTGGAGCAACTCGTGCTTTATTATTGTTTGAAAAACCACAAGATGTCCTAGAATTCCTAGAACTAGGCGGAAAGCTAGATAAGGTTAACCTAGGATCAATGGCTTACAAACAAGGAGATATCAACCTTACAAACGCTGTTTCAATGAATGCTGATGATGTTAAATGTTTTGACAAAATCCTAGAATACGGAATAAAGATCGATGTCAGAAAAGTTCCAGCAGACAAGAACGAAAATTTCGACAACTTGATGAAAAAAGCTAAAAGAGAATTAAATATTAATTAATAGGAGAAATTATGAATATACTTAATGTTATTTTGATCGTCCTTGTAGCTTTTCTTGCAGGATGTGAAGGAATCTTAGACCAATTCCAATTTCACCAACCACTTGTTGCTTGTACCCTAATAGGTCTTGTAACAGGTCACCTAAAAGAAGGCATAATCTTGGGCGGTTCTTTACAATTAATAGCCCTCGGTTGGGCAAACGTAGGTGCGGCAGTTGCCCCAGATGCAGCGCTCGCATCAGTAGCTAGTGCTATTATAATGGTCCTTGCCCTAGAAGGTGGAAGCGAGAATGTATCTAGTGCGATTAATACTGCTATTACGCTTGCAATCCCACTTTCTGTAGCAGGACTATTCCTTACAATGATAGCAAGAACTCTTGCTATACCAATGGTTCACGGAATGGATGCAGCAGCAGAAAACGCTGACTTTAGAAAGATTGAAATTCTTTCATGGATGGGTGTATGTATGCAAGGGCTTAGAATTGCAATACCAGCCCTAGTGCTTTGCTTTATCCCTCCAAAGGTTGTAACAGATGCCCTAAACTCTATGCCAGAATGGCTAACAGGAGGAATGGCAGTTGGTGGTGGAATGGTAGCAGCTGTAGGTTATGCCATGGTTATCAACATGATGAGTACAAAAGAAACATGGCCATTCTTTGCCCTAGGTTTTGTATTCGCTGCAATCGATCAAATCACCCTAATCGGTCTTGGTGTAATAGGTGTTGTACTTGCAATTGTATATATGACTCTTAAAAATCTTGCAACAAGTAACCAAGGTGGAGGACAAGGATCAGGCGATCCTCTAGGAGATATCATAAACGATTATTAAAAAGGAGCAATTATGACTGAAAATATAAACAATAATGAAGAAAGAATTGTCCTAAATCAATCTGTTCGTAGAAAGGTCTGCAACCGTCACCAATTCCTCCAAGGAACATGGAACTACGAGAGAATGCAAAATGGTGGTTGGGCCTTCTCAATGATTCCAGCTATCAAGGCTTTATATAAGGACAAAGAAGATCAAAAACTAGCGCTAAAAAGACACCTTGAGTTCTACAACACCCACCCATACGTATCAAGCCCAGTAATGGGAGTAACCCTTGCTATGGAAGAAGAAAGAGCAAATGGAACTCCAATTGATGATGCGGCAATCAACGGTGTTAAGGTTGGTATGATGGGACCACTTGCAGGTGTAGGAGATCCAGTCTTCTGGTTTACCCTAAGACCAATTCTAGGAGCTCTAGGAGCATCCCTAGCTCTTTCAGGAAACCCACTAGGTCCAATAATATTCTTTGTATTTTGGAATCTAATAAGATATATATTTGAGTGGAAGACTCAAGAGATGGGATATAAGGCAGGTAACGAAATAACTAAAGACCTTTCTGGAGGACTTCTAGGTAGAGTTACCCTTATGGCATCAATCCTCGGTATGTTTATAGTAGGAGCCCTTGTACAAAGATGGGTATCAATCAACTTCGCAGTAAATGTATCAGAAATCACTCAACAACCAGGTTCATATATCGACTGGGCATCTCTTCCAGCTGGAGCTGAAGGAATCAAAGAAGCCCTAACTCAATATCATAACATAGGTGCCACAGCCCTAGATCCAGTAAAGGTAACAACCCTACAAGATAACTTGGATAGTTTGATTCCAGGTCTTGTACCACTTTTACTAACTCTAGGAATCTGTAAACTTCTAAAGAAAGATGTATCTCCAATTGCTATAATAGTTGCCCTATTCGTAATAGGAATCATCGCTAGATTCTTTGGAATTATGTAATGGTTCAATCGCAAAACACCAAAGTCGATTTAACTATCCCTGCCACTAACCTAAATGGCCTTACTTCTCAAGGTAAGGTCATGGTTGGCGATAGGGCTTTTGAATATTACAATGACAGGAACAAGGCAGATTTTATCCAAATACCTCGGAAAGAAATTAGGCTTGTGACTGCAGCTGTTATCTTTAAGAAGAAAATCACGAGATTTGCCATTCATACCAAAAGCAATGGAGATTTTATTTTCTCTACCAGAGATAACAAGAAAACCCTAAGAGCTATAAATAAATATATAGCAGACGATAAACTAAGGAAGTCTATGACTGTACTAGATTATCTAAAAAGAAAATAATCTTTTAAGCCCCTGATTTGGGGCTTTTTTAATTGACTTTGTGAAAACATTTTCTAATTAGTGGATAAATTTTTCATTTTGCTATATAATTATAGTATAAATTTAAAAAAGAGCATTTTATTATACAAAAGAATAAATGTTTTCACAAAGGAGTAAATATGAAAAATTATGACACATCAAAAATCAGAAATTTAGCTTTAGTCGGTCACTCCAAAGCAGGTAAGACCTCTCTGACAGAATCACTATTATTTAAAACTGGTGTGATCGATAAAAAGGGAAAGGTTGAAGAAGGGACAACTGTTTCGGATTATGAAACACAAGAGAAAAAGAGAAATATTTCCCTCCAAACTTCAATCGTTCCAATCGAATATGATGATTTCAAGATTAATTTTATAGATTCTCCTGGATTTTTCGATTTTGAAGGTGAAGTTTTGCAAGCCCTAAGAGCAGCAGAATCAGCACTTTTTGTTATAGATGGAGAAAATGGTATAGAAGTAGGAACTGAAAAATATTGGAAATACACCCAAGAGATCAACCTACCTTCTATAATTTTCGTAAATAAATTAGACAAAGAAAACGCCAACTTCAACAAGGTTGTTTCAGATCTTCATATAGAATTTGGCAAGAAGATTATCCCTCTAACCTTGATGTTAGGTGAAGGAGAAGACTTCGAAGGAATTATCGATGTAATCGAGAAAAAAGCCTACACTTATGAAAATGACGAGAAAAAGGAAGTAGATATTCCTGAAATAAGAATGGCAGAGGTTGAAGAAGTCTACAACCAAGTTATAGAAGCTGTTGCAGAATCAGACGATAGCCTCATGGAGAAATTCTTTGAGGGAGAAGAATTCTCAGAAGAAGAATTCATGAAGGGTCTATCCAAGGCGATACTCGAAGGAGATGTAGTTCCTCTAATAGCAGGTTCTAGCGAAAAACAAATCGGCCTAACTTCACTTCTTGACTGCATAGTAAAATACATGCCAGCAATTGATGATGAGGCAGCAAATATAGGCTACAGGGTAAAAGAAGGCTATGAAGCATTCGAACCAAAGGAAGATGCACCTTTCTCTGCTGTAGTATTTAAGACAATAGCAGATCCATTTGTAGGTAAGATTTCTATCTTTAAAGTCCTATCAGGAACTATAAATAAAGACGACAAGATATATAATGTAAGTAAGGACGTGGAAGAGAAAGTAGCAAATCTCTTTGTCCTTAGAGGTAAGGAACAAATAAAGGTAGATAAGCTAGTAGCAGGAGATATAGGAGCCTTCTCTAAGGTAGATTCTGCATCAACTGGTGACAGCTTAGCTACTAAGGAAAACAAAATAGAATATAAGAGAATCAAATATCCACAACCAGTTTTATTCTTCGCTATCAAGGCCCTAAGTAAAAATGATGAGGATAAGATTTCAGAAGCCTTACAAAAACTTGCCGAAGAAGATCCAACCTTCAAGGAAGAAAGAAATCAAGAGACAAGCCAATCTATCCTATCAGGACTGGGTAATGTTCAACTAGAAGTGTTGATGGATAAACTAAAAGATAACTATTCAGTAAACACAGAAGTTGTAGAATACAAGATACCTTATAGGGAAACTATTAAGTCCAAATCAGATGTTCAAGGAAAACATAAGAAACAATCCGGTGGTGCAGGTCAATACGGAGATGTATTTATAAGATTTGAACCAGTTGATGAAGACTTCGTATTTGACGAAGAAGTATTCGGTGGAGCAGTTCCTAAAAACTACTTCCCAGCTGTAGAAAAAGGTCTAGTAGAATCCCTAGCAGAAGGACCACTAGGCGGCTATAAAGTTACTGGAATCAAGGCGACCTTATATGATGGATCCTACCACCCAGTAGATTCAAATGAACAAGCCTTCAAAACTGCTGCAAAAATTGCTTTCAAGAAGGGTATAGAAGAAGCAGATCCTATTTTACTAGAACCTGTAATGAAACTTGAAATAAATGTTCCAGATGCTAACATGGGTGATGTGATGGGCGATATGAACAAGAGACGTGGAAGAATCCTCGGTATGGAGCCACAAGCAGACGGAAGTCAAGTAATCCTTGCCGAAGCTCCACTAGCAGAAGTTCTAACTTATGCAATTGACCTTAGAAGTCAAACATCAGCACGTGGTTCATTCTCAATGGAATTTGTAAGATACGAAGAAGTACCAAAAGAAATAACAGCAAAAGTATTAGAAAAATAATTATAGAAAAGAAAGTAAGGAGTATGCTATGGCAAAGTGGGAAATGTTAAATATAGATCCTTGGCTTAAAGATTACGAAAATGATATTAATTTGAGGATGGAATCTTACGAAAGGCAAAAAGAAAAACTTTTAGGAGATAGAAAAAGACTCGCCGAATTTGCCAACGCACACAACTATTACGGCTTTCACAAGACAAAAACTGGCTGGATATATAGGGAATGGGCTCCTAATGCAGATGGTCTCTATCTTATAGGTGACTTTAATGGATGGGACAGACGCTCCCATCCTCTCACAAAAATAAATGACGAAGATTGGGAAATCGAGATAAAAGGAATCAGGACTCTCCCTCACAAATCAAGAATCAAGGTCTTGGTAGATGCAAATGGAGCCATAAGAGATAGGATTCCTTTGTATGCTACTAGAGTTGAGAGAAACGAAGATCTTGACTATGCAGCCCTTATCCAAAATCCTAGGAAGAAATTCAAATGGGAAGATGATGACTTCAAAATCCAAAAAGACGATCTTTTGATATATGAAGCCCATATAGGAATGGCTGGAGAAGAAGGCAAGGTTTCTTCTTACAAGGAATTTGAGAAAAATGTCCTCCCAAGAATTAAAAAGGATGGATACAATACAATCCAACTTATGGCTATAGCAGAACACCCTTACTATGGGTCTTTTGGCTATCAGGTATCAAACTTCTTTGCGCCAAGCTCCTGGTATGGAGAAAATGACGAATTAAAGTCACTAATAAATGCCTGCCACAAGGAAGGCATCAATGTGATAATGGACTTGGTTCATTCCCACTCTGTAAAAAATACAGCTGAAGGCATCAATGAATTTGATGGAACAAGCTTCCAGTTCTTCCACGATGGGGATGAAGGAAATCACCCTGATTGGGATTCCAAATTATTTGACTACAAGAAACCTGGAGTCTGTCATTTTCTTCTATCAAATATAAAATATTGGCTAGAGGAATACCATTTCGATGGATTTAGATTTGATGGTGTAACTTCTATGATTTACAAAGATCACGGAAGAGGAGAAGCCTTCGACTCATACTCTAAATACTTCTCCATGAACACGGATATAGAAGCCCTAAACTACTTGCAGCTTGCTAATGAACTCATAAGAGAAATTAAAAAAGATGCCATAACAATAGCAGAAGATATGAGCGGTATGCCAGGAATGTGTCTTCCTATAGAATACGGCGGAATAGGCTTTGACTATAGGCTTGCTATGGGCATGCCGGATTTCTGGGAGAAATCTCTAGAAAAACGAGACGAAGATTGGGACCTATCTAAGATGTGGTATGAACTATCAACTCACAGACCAGAAGAAAAGAGAGTATCCTACGTAGAAAGCCACGACCAGGCTCTAGTAGGATCAAAGACTACAATATTTAGGCTAGCCGATCAAGAAATGTATTGGAATATGAGAAAAGATGACCATAACATGATTATCGATAGGGCCATAGCTCTTCACAAGATGATAAGATGGATTACAATATCCATGGGAGCTGATGCTTATCTTAACTTTATGGGTAACGAATTCGGCCATCCTGAATGGATTGACTTTCCACGAGAGGGAAACGGATATTCCTACCATTATGCTAGACGTCAATGGTCTCTAGCTGATTCTAAAGACTTAAAATATCAATTTTTAAACAATTTCGACAATGCTATGATAGGATTTTCTAAGGAAAATGATCAACTAGCCAACGAGACATACAGATTGTGGATAGATAATGATAGAAAAATCATAGCCTTTAGAAACAAGGATATAGTATATATCTTTAACTTCCACCCAGAAAACTCCTACGAATCCTTCCAATTGCCAATCCACGATATAGGAGAATTTAAGGTTTTTATGGATACAGACGAAGGAAGATTTGGAGGGTTTGACAGGATAAGTCACGACTTTACCTATCAGACAGAAAAGCTTTCTGGAACTGACTATGACGGTATCAAGATCTACATCCCATCAAGAACAGGTCTTGCCTTAAAGAAGATATGACAAAGATAATATGCTTAGGCGATTCATTCACACAAGGCTATCTTGTAGAAGATAAAAACTATACCCGCTTTCTCGAGAAAGCGGGCTTTCTAGTTAGAAACCTAGGTGTTAATGGATCAACAACGGAGGAAATGTTAGCAAGGTACAAAAGATTTAAGGTGGAAGAAGATGATGATATATTAGTGGTGTTTGGTGGGACTAATGACTTTTTGAATGGAATATCTGCAGAGTTTGCCTATAAAAATCTAAAAAGTATACTAGATATGTCGAATGTTTCAAAAAAAGTTCTGATAATCCCTAGTTATGTAGAAGAGGAAAGCATATTTCCAGCCTACAAAATGACCAACGATAAAATAGACTTACTCTATGAGATTTTCAAAGAAGATTTATCACATAGGAAGGATACTTATATGATAGATGCAAGGAAGGTCCAAGGAAGATTTATTGACGGCATACATTTAGCTAGTGATTTTCATGAAAAATTAACGGAAGAGATATTAAGGATAATAAATGATTGATCAAATAGAAGATACACAAGTCGTAAGAGATTTGATGAAAAACAAGATAATATTCACTCTTGTAGCCATAGCCATAATATTTATAGCTAGTAAGCTTATATTAAATATCCTAAGAAGATTGATTAATAAGTTGCTAGATGGTAAAGCAGTGCAAAAATCATCTCTTAATCAAAACAAGGTAAACACCATATCAAGTGCCATATACTCTGTCGTAAGAGTAGTGATAATATTCATAGCAATAACCCTAATACTAGACGTATTTGGGATAAATACTTCAACCCTCATAGCTACAGCAGGAGTTGGAGGTGTGGCGATAGCCTTAGGAACCCAAACTGTCATCGAAGATTTCATAAAAGGAATCCTAATAATAGTAGATGATAAGATAAGAGTAGGAGAATGGATAAAAGTAGCGGGGATTGAAGGAGAAGTTGAAGATATAGACTTTAGAGTAACCAAGGTAAGGGACTTTAACGGCTCACTTCATATAATACCAAACTCACAAATAACAAGCGTCCAAAACTTCAATAGAGGAGAAATGATTGCTGATACAACATTTTCAGTATCCTACGATACACCCTTAGATGAAATAAAAGAGATGGTTGACGATATCAGCAAGAAGCTCTTAGACAAAGAAGAAAATAAGGACTTATTTATAGAGAGATTTAAGATATTTGAGATAAATTCTCTAGAAGCCTTCTCTTATAAGGTGAGAATTACTGCAACAGTAAAAGATGGTGAGCAATGGCAAATAGGAAGACAGGCTCGCGAGATGATAAAATACGAAATGGAAAAAAGAAAAATAAAAAGTGCCCTAGTGGAGTATGAAGAAAATGAAGAAATATAAAGTAGATGATATAGTAAGCCTAAAGAAAGGTCATCCATGCGGAGAAAATTTATGGCAAATCCAAAGAATGGGAGCAGACATAAAACTAAAATGTCTAGGATGCGATAAAAATATATGGATGAAAAGATTAGACTTTGACAAAAAAATAAGAAAAATAAAAGATAAAGATGGAAAGATGGTAGCCATAGTCAACTACAATCCTGAAGAAGAATAAGTAAAAATCGCTGTTTAAAAGAAATCGGCGATTTTTTTAATAAAAAATTTGACAAAAAGAAAATAAGCGTGTATCATATTAATTGTCATTCGGGAGATGGCAAGCGAGAAAAGCTGAATTAAATAAAAAAATTCAAAAAAAGCTTGACAAAAGAAAATGACCGTGGTACTATATAAGAGTCAACGCGGTAAGCGAATGACATGAACCTTAAAAAATTAATATCAACGATCTATATAACTTTTAGTTATATAAGATATAAACGAAAACAACTAAAACCTTTAGTTAATTTCTTTATATAACAATGATTCTTGTCGAAAGATAAGGACAAAATTTAAATCACGCATTTGATATAAGTCAGATGTAAATGAAAGAGTCTTGATCAGAGATTCTCATAACAAACTATTTATGAGAGTTTGATCCTGGCTCAGGATAAACGCTGGCGGCGTGCATAACACATGCAAGTCGAACGATGAAGCTTAAATGATCTCTTCGGAGTGACCTTAAGTGGATTAGTGGCGGACGGGTGAGTAACGCGTGAGTAACCTGCCTTGCACAAGGGGATAGCCGTTGGAAACGACGAATAATACCCTATGATATGATAGTCTCGCATGAAGCTATCATCAAAGATTTATCGGTGTAAGATGGACTCGCGTCTGATTAGCTAGTTGGTGGGGTAACTGCTCACCAAGGCAACGATCAGTAGCCGGCTTGAGAGAGTGTACGGCCACATTGGGACTGAGACACGGCCCAGACTCCTACGGGAGGCAGCAGTGGGGAATTTTGCACAATGGGGGAAACCCTGATGCAGCGACGCCGCGTGATTTAGAAGGCCTTCGGGTTGTAAAAATCTTTTGTATGGGAAGAAAATGACAGTACCATATGAATAAGGACCGGCTAATTACGTGCCAGCAGCCGCGGTAATACGTAAGGTCCGAGCGTTGTCCGGAATCATTGGGCGTAAAGGGTACGTAGGCGGATAAGCAAGTTAGAAGTGAAATCCTATAGCTCAACTATAGTAAGCTTTTAAAACTGTTCATCTTGAGGTATGGAAGGGAAAGTGGAATTCCTAGTGTAGCGGTGAAATGCGCAGATATTAGGAGGAATACCGGTGGCGAAGGCGACTTTCTGGCCATAAACTGACGCTGAGGTACGAAAGCGTGGGTAGCAAACAGGATTAGATACCCTGGTAGTCCACGCCGTAAACGATGAGTGTTAGGTGTCTGGAATAATCTGGGTGCCGCAGCTAACGCAATAAACACTCCGCCTGGGGGAGTACGCACGCAAGTGTGAAACTCAAAGGAATTGACGGGGACCCGCACAAGCAGCGGAGCATGTGGTTTAATTCGACGCAACGCGAAGAACCTTACCAAGTCTTGACATATTACGGCGGGGTCTAGAGATAGACTCTTATCGCTTCGGCGAACTGTAATACAGGTGGTGCATGGTTGTCGTCAGCTCGTGTCGTGAGATGTTGGGTTAAGTCCCATAACGAGCGCAACCCCTATTGTTAGTTACCATCATTAAGTTGGGGACTCTAGCAATACTGCCGGTGACAAACCGGAGGAAGGTGGGGATGACGTCAAATCATCATGCCCTTTATGACTTGGGCTACACACGTGCTACAATGGCAGGTACAGAGGGAAGCGAGACTGCGAAGTTAAGCAAAACTCAAAAAGCCTGTCCCAGTTCGGATTGCACTCTGCAACTCGAGTGCATGAAGTTGGAGTTGCTAGTAATCGCAGATCAGAATGCTGCGGTGAATACGTTCCCGGGTCTTGTACACACCGCCCGTCACACCATGGAAGTTGGCAATACCCGAAGCCTGTGAGCGAACCTTTTAGGGCGCAGCAGTCGAAGGTAGGGTCAGTAACTGGGGTGAAGTCGTAACAAGGTAGCCGTATCGGAAGGTGCGGCTGGATCACCTCCTTTCTAAGGATGAGAAGCTGATACGTCAGCTTCTCACACGGAAAAGAAATAAAGGTCGTTGATATTAAAATATTAAGGTATCTAAAAAACTTAAATTAAAAATAACATAAAATATGGGGATATAGCTCAGCTGGGAGAGCACCTGCCTTGCACGCAGGGGGTCAAGAGTTCGAATCTCTTTATCTCCACCATAATGACCTATCCCAATTTTGCAAAGCAAAATTGATGGAAGGTCAGACGTCGCGGCGTTTCAAATCTATGATTTGTCAGCAAGCCGACGAGTTTGGCAAAAGATAGAGTCATTAGAAACTGAACCACTTAGCATAGCTAAGATGAAAACTAAATAGCAAAAAATATTTCCAGTCAAGAAAGAAAGGGCGCAAGGTGGATGCCTTGGCACATGAAGGCTATGAAGGACGTAAGTGAACGAAAACTAGGGAGAGCTCACAAAAAGCAGTGACCCCTAGGTCTCCGAATGGGGAAACCCGGCTGTGGAAGACACAGTCATTACTAAGTGAATACATAGCTTAGTAAAGCAAGACCCTGTGAACTGAAACATCTAAGTAACAGGAGGAAAAGAAAGAAAACTCGATTTTCCAAGTAGCGGCGAGCGAAAAGAAAAGAGCCTAATCCATTGAGGAATATCTAGTTAGTCGAATCATCTGGGAAGATGAACCAAAGAAAGTGAAAGTCTTGTAGACGAAAACTAAATAAACCAGGGAGGAAAGTAGCACCGGACACGAGGAATCCGTTGTGAAGATAGGGGGACCATCCCCTAAGGCTAAATACTAACATGTGACCGATAGCGAACAAGTACCGTGAGGGAAAGGTGAAAAGAACCCCGAAAGGGGAGTGAAACAGAACCTGAAACCTAGTGCCTACAAGCAGAGAGAGCTCTAAAGAGTGATCTCGTACCTTTTGTAGAATGGGCCAGCGAGTTATCGTATATAGCAAGGTTAAATCTTTAAGAGATGAAGCCAAAGCGAAAGCGAGTCTTAATAGGGCGAATAGTTAGATGCGATAGACCCGAAACCGGGTGATCTATCCATGGTCAGAGTGAAGGTGAAGTAAAATTCACTGGAGGCTCGAACCGGGTACGGTTTAAAACGTATCGGATGAACTGTGGATAGGGGCGAAAAACCAAACGAACTCGGATATAGCTGGTTCTCCTCGAAATAGCTTTAGGGCTAGCCTTTGATTAAGATTTAAGGAGGTAGAGCACTGAATGGTCTAGGGCGGCTTACCGTACCAAAACCTATCAAACTCCGAATGCCAAAAAATCAGATCAAGGAGTCAGACTTAGGGGGATAAGCTTCTAAGTCGAAAGGGAAACAGCCCAGACCGACAGCTAAGGTCCCAAAATCTGGATTAAGTGGAAAAGGATGTGAACCTACTAAGACAACCAGGACGTTGGCTTAGAAGCAGCCATGCATTTAAAGAATGCGTAATAGCTCACTGGTCAAGTGGGTTTGCGCCGAAAATGAACGGGGCTAAAATCCAGTACCGAAGCTTCGGATTGATAGAGGAATTAAATCTACGAAATAAAGAAAAAATACTTGAGCTAGGAAATATTTAAACAATCAAGATAAACGAGTAACAAATCAAATTACGTAATTAAGGTAAGTTGTAAAATACTCAATTATCACCGAACAGTTATATAAGATTAAAAAATATAACCTGGTAAAACGTCAAACAAGTATTCTAAACTTTATGTCTAGATTTAATACCTCTATCAGTGGTAGAGGAGCATTGTATGGGCGACGAAGCATAAGCGAAAGCACGTGTGGAGCGCATACAAGAGAGAATGCTGGCATGAGTAGCGAGAAGGGATGTGAGAATCATCCCCGTCGAAACCCTAAGGATTCCTGAGCAAGGCTCGTCCCCTCAGGGTAAGTCGGGACCTAAGGCGAGGCCGAAAGGCGTAGCCGATGGATAACAGGTTTAAATTCCTGTACCGCTTAAAGTCGCTATAGAGAAGTGATGACGCAAGAGGATAAGCTAAGCTAGCTGATGGATGCTAGTCTAAAAAGTAAGGCTGTCATGTAGGCAAATCCGCATGACATAAGGCTAAGCTTTGATAGGTATCGAAAACACAAGTAGAGAAGTAGCTGATTTCAAATTGCCAAGAAAAGTCACTATCAAGACCAAAGCGCCCGTACCAAAACCGACACAGGTAGGGAGGTAGAGAATACCAAGACGCGCGGAAGAACCTTTGTTAAGGAACTCGGCAAAATGTCCCCGTAACTTCGGGAGAAGGGGAGCCAGAGCGATCTGGCCACAGAAACCAGGCCCAAGCGACTGTTTACCAAAAACACAAGTTTCTGCAAAATCGAAAGATGAAGTATAGGAGCTGACACCTGCCCGGTGCTGGAAGGTTAAGGGGAAGGCTTAGCGTATGCGAAGGCTAGAACTTAAGCCCCAGTAAACGGCGGCCGTAACTATAACGGTCCTAAGGTAGCGAAATTCCTTGTCGGGTAAGTTCCGACCCGCACGAAAGGTGTAACGATTTGGGCACTGTCTCAACAAAGGATCCGGTGAAATTGTAGTAGTCGTGAAGATGCGACTTACCCACGCTAGGACGGAAAGACCCCGTGGAGCTTTACTGTAGGCTGATATTGGACTTTGAGATTAGACGTACAGGATAGTTGGGAGACTTAGAAACACGCACGCCAGTGTATGTGGAGTCACCCTTGGGATACCAACCCTCTAATATTAAAGTTCTAACGATGACCCTTGAATCAGGGCATCGGACATTGTCAGTTGGGCAGTTTGACTGGGGCGGTCGCCTCCCAAAAAGTAACGGAGGCGTTCAAAGGTTCGCTCAGAATGGACGGAAACCATTCGTAGAGTACAAAGGCAGAAGCGAGCTTAACTGCAAAACCTACAAGTTGCGCAGAGTAGAAATACGGACTTAGTGATCCGGTGGCACCGCATGGAAGGGCCATCGCTCAACGGATAAAAGCTACCCCGGGGATAACAGGCTTATCTCCCCCAAGAGTCCACATCGACGGGGAGGTTTGGCACCTCGATGTCGGCTCGTCTCATCCTGGGGCTGAAGTAGGTCCCAAGGGTTGGGCTGTTCGCCCATTAAAGAGGCACGCGAGCTGGGTTCAGAACGTCGTGAGACAGTTCGGTCCCTATCCAGCGTGGGCGTAAGAAATTTGAGAGGATCTGTCCCTAGTACGAGAGGACCGGGATGGACACACCTCTGGTGTACCAGTTGTTCCGCCAGGAGCATAGCTGGGTAGCTACGTGTGGAATTGATAAGTACTGAAAGCATCTAAGTACGAAGCAGGCCTCAAGATAAGATTTCTCAGAGTAGGTAAAGAAAATACCTTTGATAGGTCCAAGGTGTAAGTGCAGTAATGTATTAAGCTAATGGATACTAAACTTTACATCTTGACTGGAAATATTTATTGCTATTTAGAAGGTTCAAAAAAGTATAGTGGCGATAGCGCTAGGGATACACCTGTTCCCATACCGAACACAGAAGTTAAGCCTAACAACGCCGATGGTACTCGGAGGGAAACCTCCCGGGAGACTAGGAAGCCGCTAAACAAAAAATCTATAAGTGAGTCTCCCCTATAAGGGGAGGCTTGTGAAAGATTGTTAGCCTATAGTATAGTTACGATAGCATGAGGGATACACCTGTTCCCATACCGAACACAGAAGTTAAGCCTCATAACGCCGATGGTACTCGGAGGGAAACCTCCCGGGAGACTAGGAAGTAGCTAAACAAATATCTAAGCAAGTTAGATAAAAATGTTGACAGTGGTTGAGATAAATGTTATAATTAAATCACTGTGATGCTTAGGTAGCTCAATGGTGGAGCACCCGGCTGTTAACCGGTAGGTTGTGGGTTCGAGTCCCACCCTGAGCGCCAATTATTGATGCGCCGGGGTGGCGGAACTGGCAGACGCACAGGACTTAAAATCCTGCGGTGGTTAAACACCGTATCGGTTCGATTCCGATTCTCGGCACCATTATTACCACTACTCTACAATTAACGCGGGATGGAGCAGTTTGGTAGCTCGTCGGGCTCATAACCCGAAGGTCGTAGGTTCAAATCCTACTCCCGCAACCATTTTATTAAAAACAATTAAAGCATAATTGCAACAATTATGGCCCTATGGTCAAGCGGTTAAGACACCACCCTTTCACGGTGGTATCCCGAGTTCGAATCTCGGTAGGGTCACCATCATGACCTATCACAATTTGCGCAGCAAATTGATTGAAGGTCAGACATCGCGGCGTTTCAAAGTTACATAGTAACTTTGTCAGCAAGTCGATGAGTAAATAGAATTAATTCTCAATTAATTCTACTTTTGGAAGTATAGCTCAGTTGGGAGAGCATCTGCCTTACAAGCAGGGGGTCACAGGTTCGAGCCCTGTTACTTCCACCATAATATTTAACAAATATTAGATATTACTGTAACTTACTTATCAATAAGTAGTTTGTTTATGGCCTGGTAGTTCAGCTGGTTAGAATGCCGCCCTGTCACGGCGGAGGTCGTGAGTTCGAATCTCATCCAGGTCGCCATTTGGATTGCAATAGTGATCCAATATGCTGATGTAGCTCAATTGGTAGAGCAATTGATTTGTAATCAATAGGTTGTAGGTTCAAGTCCTATCATCAGCTCCAATAAGAATTTGGATAATTAAATATGTGGGGATGTTCCAGAGTTGGCCAAATGGGACGGACTGTAAATCCGTTAGCTTTGCTTTCAGTGGTTCGAATCCGCTCATCCCCACCAACCTTTTACATCTTTGCGGGTGTAGCTCAGTGGTAGAGCCCCAGCCTTCCAAGCTGGTTGCGAGGGTTCGATTCCCTTCACCCGCTCCATGCGCCCTTAGCTCAGCTGGATAGAGCATCGGACTTCTAATCCGTGTGTCCCAGGTTCGAATCCTGGAGGGCGCGCCAAAGACAATTTCTAATAGAAAAGGTAAGAACTTAATTATAAAAAAAAGCTTGACGGCAGATTTAAGTTATGATATAATTATACCGTGCTTTGAACGTTGGGATATAGCCAAGTCGGTAAGGCACCAGACTTTGACTCTGGTATGCGTAGGTTCGAGTCCTGCTATCCCAGCCAATATGATCCATTAGCTCAGCCGGTAGAGCACCTGACTTTTAATCAGGGTGTCCGGAGTTCGAATCTCCGATGGGTCACCAATTATCAGCACTCATCCCGTTTTAGGGATGGTGTTGGAAATTCGTCGATATCCTCGACGATTTAATTTTATGGATATGTTTATTTTCTAGCCATTTGATTACTTATCGATAATTAAATATATGGAGAGGTACCGAAGCGGTCATAACGGGGCGGTCTTGAAAACCGTTAGAGTCTTTGGCTCACAAGGGTTCGAATCCCTTCCTCTCCGCCAATATCGCTTTTATTAGCGGATATGTAAGCTTATTAACAAGCTTAAGGAGAAGTACTCAAGTGGCTGAAGAGGCTCCCCTGCTAAGGGAGTAGATCCTTTCAAAAGGGATGCGAGGGTTCAAATCCCTCCTTCTCCGCCATAACAAGCCCAGATAGCTCAGTCGGTAGAGCAGGGGACTGAAAATCCCCGTGTCGGTGGTTCGATTCCGCCTCTGGGCACCAATTTTTTTGGATGGATAGGTTTATATCAACGACCGGTTATTATAACTATTCAATCTAGGGGAGTAGTTCAGCTGGCAGAACGTCGGTCTCCAAAACCGGATGTCGCGGGTTCAAATCCTGTCTCCCCTGCCAAATATGGACCTGTAGCTCAGGTGGTTAGAGCGCACGCCTGATAAGCGTGAGGTCGGTAGTTCGAGTCTACTCAGGTCCACCACTTTAAAATTAAGTAACACTTTAACGGAAGTTATTGTGGGCCTCTAGCTCAGTCGGTTAGAGCGCCCGGCTCATAACCGGTAGGTCCAGGGTTCGAGTCCCTGGAGGCCCACCAAACATCTCATCTATGAGGTGTTTTTTTTTACCCACAACCGGTTATGAGCACGCTCATAAGTGTTTACTGGGCTCATTCCATTCGCCTCAGAGATTTTAAATGCTAACGCATTTAAAACCCTACAAGGGACATGGTCACAGGCTTCGAGTCCCTCAAGGCCCACCAAACATCTCTCTATGAGGTGTTTTTTTTTACCCACAACCGGTTATGAGCACGCTCATAAGTGTTTACTGGGCTCATTTCATTCGCCTCATATATTTCAAATGCTAAGGCATTTAAAACCCCCTGCAAGGGACGAAGTCACAGGGTTCAAGTTACGTAAGGCTTATCAAATATATCTAGCTTGAGGTGTCTTTTGGCTCACCAATCAGTCCTGAGAACTCCCTTAATGTTTTATATGCATGTATGATTCGTTATATAGTTTAACTTTATATTTAGGGAGTTATCCTTGTTTTCTTAATCTAATCTACAGATTAGAAAGGCTAAGATAGATATATCTAGTATAGTATTAGCACAGAGGAGGGATTTATGGATAAGAAGCTTAATGAAGAATATAAGATTGTTTGTGATATGATTGATTTGTTTCATAGGAAGAATGATAGGTTTTCTGATGGTGAGATTAGTGATCTTAAGGCTTATGTCAAAAGTAAGCTTTCTTCTTGTCCTCATGGTTCTAATAAGCCCTTTTGCTCTTATTGTAAGATCCATTGCTATGAGCCAGTAAGGCGAGATCAGATCCGCGAGATTATGAGATTTTCAGGTCCACGCTTTATCTTCTATAGACCAGGTAAGTCTATAAAGCATCTATTATATAAATCTAGTTTTATAAGAAAACTTGCAAACAAAAAATCCTACAGAAAATAATATTTACAGTAGGACTTTTTCTTTACTCAATATCTAAGTCTATTGGTTCATCTATCGTTTCTGAGACATATTTGCCGTCTTTTTTTCTTTGTTTGACACATTCTGTGAGGAGGTATTCTATCTGACCGTTTATTGATCTAAAATCATCCTCGGCCCATTGGGCAATTTGCTTGTAGAGTTTTTCCGATACCCTTAGGGGTATTTGTTTTTTGGCCATTAATACAAGCTTCCTGTATTGACTATTGGGCTTGCTTCATGGTTGCCACAAAGAACAACTAGGAGGTTTGATACCATGGCGGCTTTTCTTTCTTCATCTAGGTCGACTACTCCATTTTCTTCAAGCTTGGCAAGAGCCATCTCTACCATGCCCACTGCTCCATCTACTATCATGGCTCTAGCGTCGATTAGGGCTGATGCTTGTTGTCTTTGAAGCATTGCTGCGGCGATTTCAGATGAGTAAGATAGGTGGGTAATCCTTGCTTCTATTATCTCAAGACCTGCAAATTCTACTCTTTTTTGAATTTCTTCCTTGATTCTTCTAGCTACTATTTCACTAGAACCTCTAAGAGATCCATCATCTGGCTCTCCATCGCCTGTTGTGTCAATTTGATAATGAGGGTTTACATCGTAAGGATATTGGCGAACGATATTTCTTAGGGCTGTATCTGTCTGTAGGGACAAATATTCCTTGTAATTGTCTACATTGAATACTGCCTTGGCAGTGTCGTTTACCTTCCACATTACTGCTATACCAATTTCTACAGGATTTCCTAAATAATCGTTGATCTTTTGTTTGCTGTTATTTAGGGTCATTACCTTTAGGGAAATTTTCTTATTGGTAGATTGGTAGGAATTAGACTTATCAAAAATCTTTATGCCATCACTTACATCTCCAGATTGGCCTAGCTTGGTGTTGGCAGCAGGATTTACTGCTGAAACGAAAGGGTTCACATAATAGAAGCCCTCGCCCTTTATAGTTCCGATATACTTACCAAAAAGCGTTAGGACTAATGATTCTTGAGGTTTTAGAAGCTTAAGACCCAAAAGCATAATCCATCCTAAGGCTACAAAAACTATTCCTATTACTAGAAATACTATATTTAGACTTGTGTAATTACCACTATCGATAATATTTCCATTTACTGCTATCGTTAAAATTGCTCCTGCCAGGAGAATAAAGTAGACCAAAAGCATTAGAAGACCATTCTTCTTTGCCTTAAGGATCTTTTCTTCGACATTATCAGAGTTTTCGAGTTTCTTTTCTAACTTGTCCATATTTTACTCCTTATATATTTGATATCATAATGATATCACTTTCATTTCATTTGGTCAATAGGCTTGAATAGATTTTACATAAGCTTCGGGGTAAGTATATACTAGGAGGAGATATGAAATATTTATATAAAAGTATCAGAGCAAAAAACAATGACTTAATCAGGGGAGTCCTCAATACTCCTGATGATTTTTGTGAAAATAAAAATTACCCAGCATTAATATTCTTTCATGGTCTTATGGATGATAGAAATGGGATTAATTATATGTCTATCCAGCATGCTAAATATCTTACTGCGGCGGGTTTTCTGGTTTATAGATTTGACTTTAGGGGATTCGGAGAAAGCGAGGGAAGCTTTTTCGATCTAACCTTCACTAGACAGATAGAAGATGCTCAGATTATCTATGACTTTGTAGAAAAAGAAAAATTTGTAGATAGAGATAAGATATTTATCAGAGCCCACTCCATGGGAGGGGCTGTCGCCATAAAGCTAGCCCAGCTTAAGGACCCTAAGGGCCTTATCCTCTATGCACCAGGAAGCAACTATTCCTTGGAAAATTCAAATCTTATAAGGTCCTTAGATGAATTATCCAAAAGTCAAATACTTGGGGAAAAGGACCTGGGAGGTCTTAGACTATCGGCTAAGATTGTAGAAGATAGCAGGAAATATAATTTCCTAGAAATGGCGGAAGAATATAAGGGCAAGGTCCTTATGATTAGGGGAGAGAAGGATCCAGTAATAGAAAAAGAATCCATGACCCTCCTAGAAGAGAAGTTCACGGATTGTAAATATATAGAAATAGAAAATGTCGGCCATAACTTCACAAGTTACGAGAAAAGACTTGAGGTATTTGCCTTAACTAATGACTTTATTAGAGAAAATATTTAGGATTTCTTCTCTATTGTGACTACATAAGGGGAGATGTCTTTCTTGTTTGGGTAGGATAGTTTGAGAATGGCAAAGTCCTTTGGGTCAAGTTCTTCTAGGAAATGATCGAGCATATCTGCTTCAATCTTTCCTTGGGCATGGCCTGGATAGATGGTTATAAGTACCCTGCCCTTTTTTCTTAAAAGACTTAGGACCTTCTCTAAACTTTCTATAGTAGAATCGGCCCTAGTAGTGATAGTCTTATCAGAATTTGGAAGGTAGCCTAGATTATAGACAGCCAAGTCAATTTTTTCTTTGACATACTTATCAATATGGGCGTGACTATCCAAAACAAAGGTAAAATTATCCCTAGGGCCAAGAAGCTTTAAGGTATTTTCCCTTGCAGCCTCTTGAATATCAAAGGCAATTAGCTTTTTTGCTCCCAATACATCAAGGATAAAGGCTGAATCATTCCCATTCCCTGCTGTCATATCCACAGCAAGGTCAATATCCTTCTTTCTAATAAGAATTTCCTTAACAAGATCTGTTACTCTTTCAATCATAATTGCTCCTTAGAACAAGAAAGCTTGGTCTTTTTATTTTTAAATTTATGTAAGATAAAATTATAAGTATCAGGATCAGTTCTTTTAGAAATATCGAGGGATTCTCTTATATAATCTTCATAGGGAAGCTTATCATCCATAAGGATAATAGCTTTTGTATAAAGCATTACAGCGGACTTAGGATTGTTCGAATTATAAGCTAGGGCCATATTAATATATTCTAGAGCTTTCTTGTTATCTTCCAAAATGTAATAAATATTACTAATGTTATGGTACAAAATTGCTCTGATATTTTTATCTAAGACTTCGCTATCTTCTATAAACTTACAAATTCTTAGCCTTTCTTGTTGATCATCTAAACACATTGCATAGTTCATCAATATCCTATAATCTATATTATCATAATAATTATTATTTAGATCGTTGAAATTAAATTCACCATCAGAATTTAGGGCATCTATGATTAAATTCTTCCTCAGAGCGGGGTTATCTTTGACTTCCATGCTCCTAAAAAACATAATCAACTTGCTAGCCTTAACCTTCACAACATCTCTAGAAGTTCTTTCTTTTATTCTTATAAGTTCATTAATCTCACGGGACTGATCTTTCCCCTCATACCTATCTTTGCTATTTAAGGATGAAATGATGTTTTCGATGCTTGAGCTATCCTCATACATTATCTCAAAATACTTTTCAATCAAATCGACAAATAAAATAGAAGAAAGTCTATCCAAGTTATCCAAATCAAAGTTAACCTTGGCATTTTCCATATTAGAAATAGTTTTAATATTAATAAAACTAAGCTCAGCCAATCTCTCTTGACTTAAATTTCTCTTATTTCGAATATCCTTTAAGAATTTACCAAAAATATATTTTCTATCATTCATATATATCACCTAAATAATTATTTTATCATATATTTAAATATTATTCCATAGACAATTTGTCATAGAGTTTTCTATAATACTTTGGTAAAATAAAAGATAACAAAGTTAAAAATCTTGTAGGAATGAATATCTTATTAAGCTTTATTCAAAAATTATTTATAAGGTTAAGAAAGAGGTGGGTTGATGAAAAAGTATATTCTCAGATATAAGAAGAATCTGATTTTGTCGGTTATTTTTGGTGTAATTGAAGTTTATTTTATCTACTTATATTGCACAGTTAGTACTAAAATAATAGATGTCGTTTTGGGGAATATCGAGGGAAGTGCTAGTAAGATTGTTATTCATTCAATTTTGTATGTTCTTATTGCCTGTCTATCATATTATATATCCCAGAGAAACGGCAAGCTCTTTACCCAATACATATCTAGCGACTTAAGGCATGATTATTTGGAAGGAATAATTAATACCAAGTCATCTAGCTTTTTTGGGAAAAATAAGGGAGAATACATCACCCAAGTAGATCAGAATGTCGATCAGTTAAGGTTAAATTATTTGATGACTTTACCATCCGCAATAATTGGTATAGGACAAGCCATAGTATACATAATAGGCCTCTATAAGATTCATCCTTATATTCTCTTAGCTACCATATTTTTTGTTATTTTTCCTGGGGGAGTTTCTAAAGTTTTTTCTAAGAGGATTTCAGATTTGCAAATTTTAAGGTCTGAGAATTACTCATCTTATATTGATAGATTGAATGAATTTCTAGATGGATATTTTGTAATTAAGGAATCAAAGAATAAAGAATACTTTTTAAAGAAATTCGATATAGATGATAATAAGTTATTGAAATCTTTGACCCATCTAAATGTTTCCATTAGCATGTTTGGTCAAACTCTTTTTAGTATTAATATTTTATCGTCTTTGTTAGTTACATATATTTGTAGTATTATGGTGAAAAATCAATACTTACAATTATCAGATCTCTTAGCTTCTCTAAAGTTAGTTTCGATTTCTACAGCGACTTTAGCAGATTCTTTTGGATATTTGGTTAACATTTTATCTACAAAGAAGATAAAGGAGATGGTAATTAGTGAAATTCCTGATATAGAAGAGAGCAAGAAAGAAGGAAAGACTCCACAACTAGACCTTAAACTAAACAATCTATCATTCGCCTATGGAGATATCAAGGTCTTTGATAAGATGGATTTGGATATAGAAAAAGCTAAGTCATATGCTATAATCGGAAATTCCGGATCTGGTAAGTCTACTCTTGCCAAGATTCTTATGAAGGTAAATGAAGACTATGGGGGAGAGATTTCCTTTGCTAATGGCGACTTCAAAGAATTTTCGGAAGAAGACTTATATGATAATATCTACTATATTCCACAAAATCCTATAGTATTTGAGGATACTTTCATAAACAATATCGCTATGGGCGATGATGGGATTGATAGAGATAGGATCGAAGGAATTATCGATAGGGTAGGATTAAGTCGAGTTTATCATGAGAAGAAGGATGGATTAATCAAAAATGGAAGTCTATCTGGTGGAGAGAAGAAGAAGCTAGAGCTTGCTAGGGCCCTATACAAGGGAAGTGATTTACTTATCTTTGATGAGCCAACAAGTGGGCTTGACCCAGAAAGCGCTAGGTCAATCGAAGGCTTAATAGAAAGCCTAGATAGGCTAACAAGAATAGTAATCACCCACAACCAAGACCCAGCCTATCTTCAAAGCTTCGACCATGTGATAAATATTGAAGATTACAAAAGTTAGTGAATTTATAAATTAATTCTCCTGCCTGTGAAATTCTTCCTACTTATCTTGTGATAGATTGGGATTTTCCTAGAAGAATCTAAATGGCAGGAGATGATTTATTAATACGCCCTATAATATGAATTTATCTAGATAGTAGGCTATGCCGTCCTCGTCATTTGTGAGGGTTACGTAGTCTGCTATTTCTTTTATCTTACTTACTGCATTACCCATGGCGACTCCTACTCCAGCAGCCTCTATCATAGTTTCGTCATTCATCTCATCACCAAAGGCAATGATGTCTTTTTGGTCTATGTTAAAAATTTTTGCGATTTCTAGAAGGCTATTTCCTTTAGAAAGTCCCATAGGCATAACCTCGTAATAGAATCTTGCTGATTTGACTTGTTCTGTTAGGTCTCCAAATCTCTCTTTAATCTTACTAGTTGGCTCATCTATTAGGTCAGGGTCTGCTGCAAAGAGGATTTTGTTTACAGGAAAGTCGATTGTTTGGTCGAGATCTTCTACTTCTTTAGCTTCCATCCTGAGAGTTCTTGCCTCACCTTCTGTGTAAGGGCCGATCTTTGGGCTAAAAACTGTATCCATATAAGGCACCATGGTCTCAAGGGGCAAGTCTTTGGCAAGTTTTATCATCTCTACTGCAATGTCATGGTCCATTTCGTGGTTGGCGAGGACCTTACCTGTGGCAAAGTCGGTGATAGCTCCTCCATTAAAGCTTGAAATAAGACCGCCGTATTTATCAAATTCTAAGGCTTCTGCAAGATTTCTAGCTCCAGCGGTTGGTCTTCCTGTAACTATTACGACCTTATGACCAGCTTTCATGGCAGAAATCAAGGCCTCTCTTGTCCTTTCTGTGATGACTCTCTTGCTATTTACGAGAGTTCCATCGACGTCTACTCCGATTAGTTTCATTATTTCTCCTTAAGTATATTCTTTTCTATATAATAGGCTATCCCATCCTCGTCGTTTGAAAGAGTGATGAAGTCCGCCTCTTTTTTTAAGATTTCGCTTGCGTTAGCCATAGCGATTCCAGTCCCTGCCATTTGTATCATTTCCATATCGTTAATCTCATCTCCAAAGGCGAGGGTGTCCTTGGACTCGATCGAGAAGAAGTCTGCAATTTCTAGGATGCTCCTGCCTTTGTTGATATCAAGGGGCATGCAGTCGAGAAATTGGGGCATGGAGTGGATGGGGTTTACTTGGCTTTCAAATTTTCCCTTAAACTTCTCTATATTTTTATTTATGATTGAAGGCTCTGCTGAGAAAAGAACTTTATTAAGGGGAAAATCTATTTTCTCTTCTAAATTTTCGATAATCCTATAAGGCATTTTATTTTTACTTGCCAGATATTCTAGGCTATGAGCATGTTCGTTTTCTGCTAAGATTTCTCCCTTATGATAGATTATATAGTCAAAGCCGAGCCCTTTGGCAAAGCCTATCATTTCTCTTATTAGAGTATGGTCTATGGTGTGGTTTATGATTGTTTTCTTAGCCTTCATATCATAGACATGGGCTCCGTTAGATGAAGAGACAAGTCCTCCGAACTTATCAAAATCAAGATCTTTTGCCAGAAAGTCTGCCGCATAAAAGTCCCTGCCTGTGATGATTGCGACCTTGTGGCCGATTCTACTTGCCTTAATAAGACTAGCTTTCGTCCTAGCAGTAAGTTCGTTTTTGCTATTTAGAAGAGTGCCGTCTATATCTACTCCTATTAATTTCAATTCTTCCTCCATATCAACATAAAAAGGGCTGCTACAATTGCAACAGTCCCCTTATTATTAAGCTTCAATTTTTAGTAAATCTTCTCCGTGGTTGATTTGACCAAGTTTTAGGCTTGTTATTGTCTTATCATCTGTGTTTGTTATGATAACTGGTGATTGGATTTCCTTACCAGCAGCTTTGATTTCTTCGATGTTAAATTCGATTAGAAGATCTCCACGTTTTACATAAGCATTGTTTTCTGCTTTGATATCGAATGGTTTTCCTTCAAGCTCAACTGTATCAAGTCCGATGTGGATTAGTAGCTCTGTGCCATCATCTGATGTGATTCCTACAGCGTGTCCTGTTTCTGCAAGCATTGAGATTTTGCCATCAACTGGAGCATAAACTTTTCCTTCAGTTGGGATAATGATTACTCCCTTGCCTACGATTTCTTGGGCAAACACTGGATCGCTACATTCCTTGATGTCCTTAACTTCTCCTGTAAGTGGAGCAAGAATTATCTCGTTAGCTTTAACTTCTTTTACTTCTTTTACAGCTTCGTTTTTCTTACTATCTCCAGAAAAAGCACTCTTGATTTTATCTAAAAATGACATAGTACCTCCTTGTTTTCATGTTTACATCATCTTTCTTATTATTAATATACTAATATTTTAACAAAAATCATTTAACGTAACATATGTTACAGATTTTATATGTCTTAGTGGTTTATAATAGAGATAGTTAAGCTAAGAAAAAAGAAAAAAGGAGTTAATTTATGTTTTGTTTTCAATGTCAAGAAACTTTCAAGAATGAAGGATGTAAGATCCAGGGCGTTTGTGGCAAGAAGGAAGATACAGCAAATATCCAAGACCTTCTCGTATATGTAACAAAGGGACTTGCTGAAGTAATAAATAAAAAAGGAGAAGTAGAAGATAGATTTTACGATAGGATATCTAACAACCTTTTCGTAACTATCACCAATGCAAACTTCGACACTGAGGCAATACTAGCTATAGTAAAGGAAACTATAGCTATGAAAGATGAGCTTTTGGGAGAAGTTTCTAAGGAAGGTCTTTCTGACTTTGCCCTATACTCATCAGACGATGACGACGAGCTTTCTAGAAAAGCAATCGAAGTTGGTGTTTTAAATATAATGAATGAAGACGAAAGATCTCTTACAGAGCTTGTAATATACGGACTTAAGGGAATGGCTGCCTACAACCACCATGCCAATGTCCTAGGCTTTAGAGATATCGAAGTGGATAAATTCATTGCAAAAGCCCTTGAAGAGACTACAAAAGGATATACAGATATCACTAAGCTAATTGACCTTGTGATGGAGACAGGAAGCCACGGTGTTAAGGCTATGGCCCTACTTGATAAGGCTAATACAGAAACTTACGGCAATCCTGAAATCACAGAAGTAGATTATTCTGCAGGAGATAAGCCAGGAATCCTAATCTCAGGTCACGACCTTCACGATATGAAGATGCTTCTAGATCAAGCAAAGGATAGCGGAGTAGAAATCTACACCCACTCTGAGATGCTTCCAGCAAACTACTACCCAGAATTCAAAAAATACGACAACTTCCACGGAAACTACGGAAATAGCTGGTGGAGCCAAAACGAAGAATTCGAGAAATTCAACGGCCCAATCCTTATGACAACCAACTGTATCGTTCCAATGAAGAAAAATAACACCTACCAAGACAGGATGTTTACAACAGGAAATGCAGGTTATCCAGGATGTAAACACATAGAAGCAGACGAAAATGGCAACAAGGACTTTACTGAAATTATCGAAATGGCCAAAAAATGTAAAGCTCCAACAAATCTTGAGGATACAAAAGTTGTCGGAGGTTTCGCTCACAATCAAGTAATAGCCCTTGCTGATAAGGTAGTTAGCGAAGTCAAAGAAGGAAATATCAAGAAATTCGTAGTAATGGCAGGTTGTGACGGAAGACACAAGGAAAGATCTTACTACACAGACTTTGCCAAGGCCCTACCAGAAGACTATGTAATCCTTACTGCTGGTTGTGCAAAATACAGATACAACAAGTTAGGTCTTGGAGATATCAATGGGATCCCAAGAGTTTTAGATGCTGGTCAATGTAACGACTCATACTCACTCGTTCAAATTGCCCTAGCCCTAAAGGATGCCTTCGGTCTATCTGACATAAACGAGTTACCAATTGAATACAATATCGCTTGGTATGAACAAAAGGCTGTAATAGTCCTTCTAGCCCTACTAAGTCTAGGAGTAAAAAACATCCACCTAGGACCAACACTTCCAGCCTTCCTATCACCAACAGTTGTAGACTTCTTGGTAGAAAACTTTAATATAGCAGGAAATACAACAGTAGAAGAAGATATGCCACTTTTTACTAAATAAATATTTTGAGAAAGGCTAGAGAAATCTAGCTTTTCTTTTTTGTGAGAAATTTTCTTAGAAGTATATTCATACTAAGAATATATATAAAGGAAATAATATGAATTTAAAATTATCTTACAGCGATTTAGAAGAAATTATAGAAATTAGACACCAAATCCATATGCACCCGGAAGTTTCTGACAAGGAATATAGGACGACTGAAATTATAAGAGAATTTCTAGAAAAACTTGAAGGAGTCGAAATAATCGACTTTCCTATAGAAACAGGGCTAATTGCAAGGCTTAAGACAGGAAAAGCTGGCAAGGTCATAGGACTTAGGGCAGATATCGACGCCCTGGCCCAGAAGGAAGAGACCGATATTTCCTACAAATCAAGGGAAGAAAATACCATGCACGCCTGCGGCCACGACTACCACACAGCAAGTCTTTTGGCTGTGGCGAAACTCCTTAGCGAAAATAGGGATAAGCTTTCGGGAGATGTAGTATTTATCTTTCAAAGGTCCGAGGAAATCACCAGAGGGGCCAAGGAATACGTAGACAAGGGTCTTTTCGATAAGGTTAAGATCGATAGGGTCCTAGGCTTTCACAATTGGCCAGAAGTCGACTTCGGGAAGGCTATAATAAAGAAGGGATCCTTGATGAGTGCCAAGGTAAATTTCAAGATAGATATCTTCGGTAAGGGTCAGCACGGGTCCATGCCTCATCTTAACATAGATCCTATAGTTTGTGCATCAAATATAGTCATGGCCCTTCAGACCATAATTTCAAGAAACACCAACCCCTTCGACTCGATCGTCCTTTCTGTAAATTCTATAAATGGAGGATCAGAAGACAATCTAGTAGTCGATAAGACCCATCTATCTGCCACCATTCGCTCTCTTTCTGAGGAAAATCTCGAAAGATCCATTGAAAGGATGGAGGCCATAGTAGAAAATATGGCAAAAGCCTACGAATGTAAGTATGAGATTACCTACACAGAAAAGATTCCTTCTGTATATAATGGAAAAGACATGTATGAAAGGGCTCTTTCTTCCGCTAGCAAAGTCTTGGGAGAAGAGAACATCCTAAAGGAAGGCCACACCATGGCCAGTGAGGATTTTGCCTTCTTTATGAAGGAAGTTCCTGGATTTTTCTATTGGTTTGGAAGTGGGGAAGAAGGACATCCGAAAGAAGCCCTTCACAGCAAGAACTACTATTGCTCTGATAAGGCCATAGCCCCTGCCGTAGAAGTACTAGCCAGAGCTGTTTTCGATTTCCAAGAATCTTAACTAGATTTCGCAAAGACTTGTATAAGATATAGAAATTTAGTATAATTGATAACGAATTTAATGAAGGATAAACTAAGGAGAGGGAATGAAGATTAAAAAGTTTTTTGCAAGTGCTATGACTCTTGCCCTAGCTTTTGGCCTAATGGCTTGTTCAAATGATGCGAAGAACAGTGAAGATAGTAAGGAAGAAACAAAGGTAGAGGAAAAGGCAGAAGATAAGACATCTGATGAGGATTCTAAAGAAGATAAGAAGGAAGAAGGGGAGAAAGAGACTTCAGACAAGAAGTTCGACAGTCCAATCTATGATGTAGCTTACAACTACCTTCCAGAAGACTTTGAAGAAAATTTCAGGGACGAGAAGAAGGACCTTTTGACTATAGAATTTGGTCAAAAGAATAATCCTGCCAAAAAAATTACTGTACAAGTTTCTGACAATGAGGAAAGATTCAAGGGACTTTACACAATGCCAGAAGACGCAGAAGATGTAAAAGTAGGCGAAGAAGACGGCAAATTCTGGGACGACGGATCATTTAGATACCTAGTAGTAGAAAGAGAAAACTACTCAATCTACGCAAGATCAAGCCTAGATAAGGATGAGACAATTAAGGTCGTAGAAGAAGCTAAATAGAAAAATTAAAAGACCTCCTGGAGGTCTTTTTTGGTGCAATAATTTCTTTTAGGAATTGAAATAAAGCTAAGAACAAGCTTTCCAAAAGAAATTATTAGGTCAATTATAGAAAGAGAAGTTTTAAATCTAAGCTTAGTAATTACACTTACAATCTTCTATATCCCTAAAAAAGGTCGAGCTTGAGGGGCTTTCCTTTCTTATAGGCATACCCATCCTGTGCATTTCGTTTAACTTAAAGATCATAAGATTTACATTTACATCATACATACTGGCGAGTTGATTGTAGGTATAGCCTTCCTTCACGTCCTCGATAAGGCAGTTTTCATCTAAGAGGAGGTGGGCTGCAAAGATATTAGCCTCAAGCTCCATTTCTGAATTTATATCGAAAAGCTCATACTCTATAAGATCATTGGCGGCGGCATCCTCGTGAAAGAGATGGTGGCCTAGCTCGTGGGCAAAGACCATATTTTGGATTCTCTCATCTACGAAAGGATTGTAGAAGACAAAACTTACTCCCTTAATGATCTTATACATGCCTAAAAGTTTGGTGTTTGACTTAAAGGCTATAAGGTGGACTCCTCTTCTTTCTAGGATATCCCTAGGATCTCTTGACTTGTAGGTATCTATGACCTCTCTCGCCTTTTTGTAGATACTATCGTAGGATACTCCCATTATTGATCCTTCTTTTCATTT
Source organism: Anaerococcus prevotii DSM 20548 (assembly GCF_000024105.1). Lineage (GTDB taxonomy): Bacteria > Bacillota > Clostridia > Tissierellales > Peptoniphilaceae > Anaerococcus > Anaerococcus prevotii. The sequence continues at coordinate 256,211 of NC_013171.1, forward strand.
TCCATCTTGGCTATATAGTAGGCTTCTGATATTGCATCGAGGATCGCTCTTTTGTCATCTTCAGGAAGCTCGCCTCCTGCCATTAGGCCAATTACTCCATTTATCATATCTTGGGCATCCTTTGCTCCACCTTCGCCAAAGTTTTCCCTAGCCTTTAGGATAAATTCGTCCTCATCAGTTACCAAGTAGTCGTGAGTAGTATCGAGATGCTTTGCCAAAAGATCATAGGTCTTCCTGTATCTTGGCTTGGATTCTCCCAGCTCGTATCTTGATATGGTCTTGGTTGAGACATTACACAACTTGGCTAGGTCTTCTTGGGTTAACTTTTTGATTTCTCTTAGTTCTTTTACTTTATTAGCAAATGCCATACGCTCTCCTTTAGCTTACAGACTCTTATTTACAAAAATGGTTGACAAAAGACACTTAAGGTCTTATAATATTCTTAAGTCATTTATTGTCTAAATTATACATTAACAGTCTGTGAAATTCAAGGAGTAATTATGAAAAAAGTTATACTACATTCAGATATGAACGCTTGTTATGCATCAATAGAACAAAAACTTAACCCAAAGCTTAAGGGAATTCCAATGGCTGTCGCAGGAAACCCTAAAAATAGGAACGGGATTATCCTTGCCAAAAGCCAAGAAGCTAAGGAAGCTGGGGTAAAGACGGGTGAAGCCTTATGGCAGGCCTTCGCCAAATGTCCTGATCTTACCATAGTTCCTCCTCATTATGACGAATACCTCAAACACTCTAAGCTTGCGAGGAAAATCTATTATGAATACACCAACCAGGTTGAGCCCTTTGGTCTTGACGAGTGCTTCCTTGATGTAACAGGATCGGCCCATCTTTTTGGGACTGGGGAGGAGATTGCCAATAAAATTCGTGAGAGGATGAAGGAGGAAGTCGGTATAACAGTCAGTGTCGGGGTAAGCTTTTGTAAGATTTTTGCAAAACTCGGATCAGATATGAAAAAGCCTGACGCAGTTACCATCATTGGAGAAGATAATTTCAAAGAAATAGTCTGGCCCCTTCCTGTAAGGGAAATGGTGGGAGTGGGTAGGGCTACGGAAAGGAAGCTAAATGGAATAGGGATCTTCACCCTAGGAGAGCTTGCTAATACAGATCCAGATCTTATAAGAAATCTCTTGGGCATAAATGGAGTCTACCTATGGGAGTATGCCAATGGTCTAGATATAAGGCCAGTCCATGACAGAGACCACAAAGAGCCAGTAAAGACTATAGGAAACTCCTCAACCTGTAGAAAAGACTTAGTTAATAATAGAGAGGTCTTCAATGTCCTCCAAGAACTTTCTTTTTCTGTATCAAAAAGGTTAAGACAAGCGGGACTTGAGGCCTTCGGTGTGGAAATTTTTGTAAGAAATAATGAACTCCAATCCTACAATTTCCAAAAACCAATCAAGCTCGCTAGTCAGTCATCCATTGTCCTTGCCAGAGAGGGCTTCGATTTGTTTAAAGAAAAATACAAGTGGGACTTCCCAGTAAGGGCAGTAGGCATTAGGGCAATCAAACTTAGAAAGGAAGGTGGGGGAAGCCAGATGGACGTCTTCTCTGACTACAAAAAATTAATTAAAGACGAAAATTGCGATACAGCCTTGTATAAGATAAGACAAAAATACGGGAAAGACGCCATAAGCTTTCTAGGTCTTATGCGAGATATCAAACTTCCCAAAGAAATCAACGAAATAATAACCCTACCCATGAATCATTATAATTTTTAGGGCTCTTGAGAAAGGGAAAAATCGCCTAATTACTAGTAAAAATCTTCTAAGGAAACCCTCCTAAGAGAGTCGATTTCCTAAGGGATGTCTTTTAGTGATTGGGCGATTTTCATTTATATTTTGCAAGGAGTTCTTTTTTATTTACAAATTGATAGAACTGTTATATAATAACTATAACAAGAAAGAATCAAATAAATTGTAAGGAGGGTCTATGTTCTTAGAAATTGATTTTGCATCTGAAAAGCCAATCTACGAGCAAATCAGACGCGGGATAATCAAATCCCTGTCCCAAAATGACTTACAATACGGCGAGACTCTTCCATCAGTTAGGCAACTTGCATCAGATATTGGAGTTAATCTCCACACTGTAAACAAGGCCTACAAGATGCTAGAAGAAGACGGAATCATAGTCATGGATAGGCGTTTTGGTTCGAAGATTGTAGATAAAACTAAAGATATTAGTGAACTTCAGAAAAGAAAAGTAAAAGAAGAACTTGATTTTATCATAGCCCTTGCTAAGGTCAAAAATATAGAAAAATCCGACCTTGATAGGCTAATAGGAAATATTTGGGAGGGAGAAGATGAATGAAAATATGAGTATTGCAGTATTTTACGGGATAATTATTATTTTGATAAGTCTTATCCAAGCCTTCGTCACATCCTACTCCAAGAGGGGCTATGTACTTGGAGTTAGACTAGTGGAAGACTTAGAAAAGGATAGGGAAGTAAGAAAGATAGTAAAAGACTATAGGACTTTGACTATCCTTGTAGGATTTGCCCTAGCTTTACTTATAGTCGGCTTAAGCTATCTTATAGAAAATGAGGCCTTGCTTAATTTAGCCTATATTCTATCAATATTTCTAACTTATATTCCCCTAGTTCTTGCTAACAAGAAACTAAAAGTATTAGCAAAGGATCAAAAAGTAGATAAGAGAAAAGTTGTAAGTCTAGATTATTCAAAGATAAAAATATTTAACAAGAAGGAATTTTTTGGCATATACCTAGGCCTCCTCCTTATAGTGATAATCTTTGCCATAAGAATCCACCTAGACTATGAAAACTTTCCAGATAAATTAATTATGCATATGAATAGCAAGGGAGAAATTGATGGGATAGCTCATAAATCTTACCTATCTATCCAATCCCCAACTATAGTAAGTTTCTTTATGCTAGCAGTGATGTTTTTTGCAAATCTTTCCCAACTTCTATCAAAGATGAGAATTAGCCCAGATATGCCAGAAGAGTCCTTGGATAGGCTCTTAGAAACTAGGAGGATTTGGACCTATTATTTTGCAACATCGGCAATTTTACTTATAGTTTTATTCCAAGTAGGAATTCCTTCCTTTATGAAAACTGGAGACGACTCCTTGGTTAAGGTCTTAGGCATAATTGCTATTGGGTTTTCTATAGGAGGTAGCATTCTTATAGGAAAGTTTAGGTCGGTTGACGGTTCAGCCTTAAATAAAACTGGTAGATATGGCTACGAAGAGGAGGATGATAAGTGGATCCTAGGTGGTCTAATTTATTACAATCCAGACGATCCAGCAATATTTGTAGAAAAAAGAGTAGGCGTTGGAACTACTATGAACTTCGCCAATAATTGGGTTAAGGTAATTTTCATTGCAGTGATACTTTTCCCATTTGTTCTAGGACTTGTGCTTAATATGTTTGAAGGATAGGAGATTATGTTAGAGATAAAAAATGTATCCAAATCATTTGGAAGGCTTAAGGCCTTAGACCATGTGAGTTTTAATGTTAATAAGGGAGATCTTTTCGGTATAATTGGACAAAATGGGGCTGGTAAGTCTACACTTTTTAGGTGTATTATGGACTTTTTTGACTCATATGAGGGAGAAATCCTCTATGATAATAAGCAGGTGAGTAAAGTTCCCCTAGAAAAAATTGGCTTTCTTCCAGAAGAAAGGTCCCTTTCACCAAAGAAGACCGTAGCCGAAGAGATTAGATATTTTGCTAGGCTAAATTTAATGAAAAATCTAGATCAGAAAACCCTAGAAGCCTATTTTAATAAATTTGAAATAAAGGGAAGCCTCAAGGATAAAATCAAAGACTTGTCCAAGGGAAATCAGCAGAAGGTCCAGCTTTTGGCAAGTCTTATCTACAAGCCAGAATTTGTAATCTTAGATGAACCCTTCTCAGGTCTTGATCCTTATAATATAAGGCTCCTACAAGATATTATTAAGGAAATTAATGAAAGTGGGACGACTATAATATTTTCATCTCATAATATGGAAAATATTGAAGATATGTGTAAGAAGCTAGTTATGCTCAAAAATGGTCAAGTAGTTCTAGAAGGCTCCCCTAAAGAGATAAGGAATTCTTATCCAAAAGACAAACTCCTAATAGAATGTGAAGGAGATATTTCCGATATATTAAATGATTTTGCAATAACATATACGAAAGATTCAAATACTTATAGGATAAAGTTAAACGACCCAATCGATGGAAGAAAAATTTACCAAAGACTTAGAGAAAAGTTTGATTATATTCCTGTATTTGCTCAAACACCTCCAAATTTGAACGAAATATTTACAAGAAAGGTTGAAGAAAATGTCTAGATTTATTACTGTAGCCCTAGATTCTTGGAAAAAACAACTCAAATCTCCAGCATTTTGGCTAGTTGTCTTTATGCCGATAATAATGATGGCTATAAGTGGAGCTATCACTTACTTTTCTGCTGATGATGGCATAAAAGAAACTTATATAGTTGCAGAAGATGAGATAGGAGCCTATTTTACAGAAAATTCTGCCTATAAGCTAAAGAATAAAGACGAAGCAAGAAAGGCCATGGAAGATAAAGAGATAGGAAGTTTTGTAGAAATTAGGGAAGAAGATGGCAGTCTATCTGCAAAATATCATACAAGAGACCTAAATGGCCAAGAAATAGCCGCCTTTAATTCTATCCTTAGGGAAGTTCAAAACTCTATAAATATAAAAAGAGCGGGACTAGGAGAAGATAAGCTAAAAATTTTAGAAAGGAAACCTTCCTTCAAACTAGTTGAGGAAGAAGGGGGAGAGTCCTTTATCATGTACGGTGCTTATTTTGCTCTTGTATTTTACATGTATATGATGCTAGTAATGTATTCAAATATCCTAGTTGTGGAAATTGCTACAGAAAAAGGCTCAAAGATGATAGAATTTATTTTCTCATCAGTAAAGGCAGGTGTATATTTTGCAGGAAAAATCTTCGGTAACTTCCTCGCAGTCATAACCCAGACAGCTATATATTTAATACTCGCCCTTCTAGCCTATTTTGGAGCCAAAAGATATGGACTATTTGAAAAATTTAATATAGACTTAGGATCTCTTTTAGGAGATATAAATGTCTTGATGCTAGTAGAGCTTGCAAGTCTTGTTATCCTAAGCCTACTTATATACATGATCCTTGCGGCCATGTTAGGTTCTCTTGCCAAAAAACAAGAAGATGCCGGCAAAGTTGGAACACCCCTAATTCTTGTGATAATTTTTGCCTTTGTAATAGCCCTAAGCTTTATGGGCAAGGAAGAAACCCTTCTAATAAAAGTTCTCTCCTACCTACCTTTTGTATCGGTTTTCTTTATGCCGATGAGACTTATAAGGTCAAGTGTAGGCCTAGGTTATGGACTTATATCTATACTAATCATGCTTGTTTCTATAATTCTTGCCTATAAAATAGCAAGTAGAGTATATAAGAAAAATATACTAAATTACTCTTCAAATTCTTGGATAAAGAAGATTTTAAGAAAAGCCTAGTGAGGGCTTTTTCTTATGTTTCAAAAAATCGTTTTCTATGTTAAAATTATTATAGGAAGAAAAGGAGTAATCTATGAATGTATATGAAAAAGCTTTAGAAAAACATGAGAAATGGCAGGGAAAAGTTGCAACAGAAGTGAAGGCCAGAGTTAATAATGCAGAAGATTTGACCTATGCCTACACACCAGGAGTTGCTGAACCTTGTAGGAAAATCGCCGAAGATAAGAAGAAGGCCTACACCTACACATCAAAGGCCAACACAATAGCAGTAGTAAGCGATGGGTCTGCTGTTCTAGGACTTGGTAATATTGGTCCTGAGGCTGCCATGCCTGTTATGGAGGGAAAGGCTGTTTTGTTTAAGGAGTTTGGCGATGTAAATGCTGTGCCTATCGTCCTTGACACTCAAGATGCTGATGAGATAATTAATGTCGTAAAAAACATAGCTCCAGGCTTTGGCGGAATCAATCTCGAAGATATATCATCTCCAAGATGCGTCTACATAGAAGAAAAACTTAAAAAAGAGCTCGATATACCAGTCTTCCACGACGACCAACATGGAACTGCAATTGTAACTCTTGCAGCCCTTATTAATGCCCTTAAGATCGTAGGAAAGAATAAGGAAGATATCAAGGTCGTAATTTCCGGAGCGGGAGCTGCTGGTTTTTCAATAGCTAAGCTTTTAAGAGATTATGGAGTAGGTCATATTATAGTTTGTGACTCTAGGGGATCTATCAACAAAGACCATCTAGAAGGAGACAATCCTGTTAAGGCAAGAATTGCCGAATTTACCAATGAGGAAAACTTTAAGGGAAGCTTAAAGGAAGCTATGGTGGATTCTGACGTTTTTGTAGGAGTATCTGCTCCAAATATTATAGATGGAGAAGATATAAAGAATATGAATAAAGACGCTATTGTCTTTGCTATGGCAAATCCGGTTCCAGAAATCGACTATGACGAGGCCAAAAAAGCTGGTGCGAGAATTCTTGCGACAGGTAGGAGCGATTATCCAAACCAAATCAACAATGTCCTAGCCTTTCCTGGAATATTTAAGGGAGCCTTGAAGGCCCATGCTTCAGCCATAACAGATGAGATGAAGCTTGCTGCGGCAAATGCCTTAGCCCAAATGGTTGATGAGGATAAGTTAAATGAAGAATACATCATACCAGGAGCTTTTGAGGAAAATGTAGCTGATAAGGTGGCCCAGGCTGTGATGGATTATGTTAAATAGTTAAGATATTGGGGCGAAGCTTCTAGCTTAGCCCTTAATTTTTATCTAAAAAGGAGAAATATTTGTTAAATTTTTCTTCCAAGTCCTCGTTTACTTCGTTATTAAAGTCCTTGTAGGCTGTCATTATCTTTCTTCCTTCGTCTGTCAGAATACTCTTTCCCCCATCGGCTCCACCTCTTTGGCTTTTTATAATATCAAAGCCTAATTCCCTCTCGCATCTTTTGATAATCTTAAGTGCCTTGGAATAAGATAGGCCCATGGCTCCTGCTGCTTCTTTTGTCGATTGGTACTCATCTATTAATAATAAGAGCTCGTTTATGCCTGGTCCGTAGAAGTTTGTTCTATCACTTTTTATAACAAGTTTTATTTTTGCTTTGTACTTTTTCAAGATATATCCTTTCTTTGAAATTAACGCTTTTAATTATTATAACACTTCTTTGTCTTAGCCTTCAATCAGATTGAAAATAAGCCCTTATCTAGTATTATAATATAGTCTAAAACGAAAAGGAGACTTATGAAAAAAGATATAAAATTAATTGTATTTGACATAGATGGTACTTTAGTAAATGATAAAAAAGAAATGCTTGACGAAAACGTCACAGCTATAAAGAAACTTAAGGAAAAGGGAATTAAGATAGTCCTAAACTCCGGCAGGACCTTCAATGGTATGTGGAGGATGCGTCAAAAGCTTGACCTTATGGCCTATGACGACTATTCTATCTGCGGAACTGGAGCTTTTGTAAGGAGAAATGCCGACGGCAAGGCCCTTATCTCAAATCCCTTAGGAAAGAAAGATTACGAAAAGATCAAGAGCTTGGTAGGAGAAGAAGACTTACAGATTACAATCCACACCATGAATATCCTCTACTTAAATGCAGAAGTCCCAAATGATGCCTTCTTGTACGACCAATGGCAAGTTTCTATGCCTTGGTTTAAGTTTGAAAAGTTTGAAGATATAGAGGACAGCATATGTAGGATTGCCCTTGCAGGAGAAAAGGACCTTCTCGATAAGTTCACTGAGGAAAATAAGAAAGAGCTTGTCAAAGACTATAAGATTATGAGAAATGAAAAGCGTCTTCTAGAGATCTTAAACAAAAACTCAGGCAAGTCTGAAAGTCTAAAGAAACTAGCCCAAATGCTTGAAATCGACAGAGAAAACATCATGTATTTTGGTGATGGGATGAATGATGTGAAGAGCTTGGGCTTTGCAGGATGTGGTGTGGCCATGGCTTCCGGCATGAAAGAAGCCCAAGATGCGGCAGACTTTGTAATAGGATCAAACGAAGAGCCTTCCATAGCTAAGTTTCTTAAGGAGTATTTTGATCTAGATGTCTAGATTTGTAACCTTATCTTCTGGATCATCAGGCAATGTAAGCTTTCTTGAGTACAAGGGTTCTCGCATACTAATCGATGCGGGATTTTCCGGAAGAAAAATAGAAAATCTCCTAGCCCAAATCGGAGAGAAAGCAAAGGATCTAGATGGGATATTTCTCACTCACGAACACAACGACCACATCCAAGGAGCAGGAGTCCTATCGAGAAGATTTGATATTCCAATCTATGCCAACGAGGGAACCTGGAAGGCTTTTGCCAAGAAGGCTAAGAGATTAAAGGAAGAGAATATAAAAATTTTTAAGACAAATCAGTTCATAAACTTTAAGTCAATGGATATCCTACCCATATCCATCCACCACGATGCTATGGAACCTGTTGGATATGTTATCTATCTGGGAAATAAAAAGATAAGTCTTATTTCTGATACAGGAATAATAGATGAGAAAATCGCCTACGAGATTAAGGGCTCTGATATATATTATATGGAAGCAAATCACGACTTAGAAGCCCTAAAACTTGGGCCATATCCACATAATCTTAAGCTTAGAGTTATGGGGAAGATGGGCCACTTATCAAATGACCAATCGGCTGAAGCCCTAGCAGATGCCCTAGTTGGTAAGAATGAGACAGTTTTTCTATCCCACCTATCAGATACCAACAACACCCCAGAGCTTTCGAGATTGACAGTAGATAATTATCTTACAAGTTTGGGACTTGATACAGAAAAAGATATAAACTTGGAGGTTTGTGAAAGATACATTCCTTCAAAAATAGTGGAGTTATAATGGAATTAGTAGAAATTGAAAGATCACTTATAAAAAAATACAGGAAGGAAATCTGGTCGCCTTTTATCAAGGCGGTCAAGGAGTTTTCCTTGATAAATGAAGGAGACAAGGTCGCTGTTGCCATATCTGGCGGCAAGGATTCCTTGATTCTTGCAAAGCTTATCGAAGAATTACATAAGCATTCTAGGGTAAAGTTTGATGTAGAATATATCTCTATGGATCCAGGCTACGATAATGAAAACAGAGACCTACTAGAAAAAAACCTAGCCTATCTTAATATAGATGGGACAATTTATGATTCGGAAGTTTTCGAAGTAGCCGAGACCATAACCAAGGGAGACTACCCTTGCTATATGTGTGCTAGGATGAGAAGGGGCTTTCTCTATGCCAAGGCAAAGGAGTTAGGATGCAATAAAGTAGCCCTAGGCCATCATATGAATGATGTAATCGAGACAACCATGATGAATGTCCTCTATGCAGGAAACTTCAAGACTATGAAGCCTAAGCTTATTGCCCAAAACTTTGAGGATATGGAGCTAATTAGGCCTCTTTATTATCTTCATGAGGATGATATCAAAAGATGGAGGGATTACGTAGCTCTATCTGCCCTAAATTGTGCCTGTACAGTCACCAAATCTAGCGAATCTTATACTAGAAAGAAGATAAAAGAATTAATAGCAGAACTTAAAAAAGATAACCCAGAAGTTGAAAAGTCAATCCTAAGATCAGCAGAAAATGTCAATTGCGATATGGTCCTAGGCTATCAAATAAAGGGAGAAAAACACTCGTTTTTGGAGGAATTTGAATGATAATAGATTTTATAAAAGTCCTAATCCTTTCTATAGTAGAAGGAGTTACGGAATTCTTGCCAGTATCATCGACTGGGCATTTGATCTTAGTAAACCAATTTGTAAAGCTTGAACCAGAAGGCTTTTCCAACGCCTTCAATATAATCATCCAACTAGGGGCAATCCTATCTGTCGTAGTGATTTATTTTAAAAGGCTCAACCCTTGGGATAGGGAAAAGACAGAAAGATACTTCCCTAGAAACTACGATAAATTAAATGGACAATCTAGATTCTACTTTAGACTAACCCATCCAGATAAGAAGACAATAGAACTTTGGAAAAGAGTCATAGTGGGAATCCTTCCAGCCATGGTCTTAGGTCTACTCTTTGATGATTTCATAGACGAGCACCTATTTAATCCAATGGTAGTTGCAACTATGCTACTAGTATGGGGTCTAATAATAATCTTTGTAGAAAAAAGAAATAAAGGAAACAAGGGCTTTAGGCACGATAATATAGCCATGGTTTCCTATAAGACTGTACTTGCTATAGGATTATTCCAAACCCTTGCCATGATTCCAGGAACAAGTAGGTCAGCTGCAACAATTATGGGAGCCATGATCCTAGGACTATCAAGATCTGCTGCAGCAGAATTCTCATTTTTCCTAGCAATTCCTACTATGCTTGGGGCAACTTTCCTTAAAGTTATCAAAAACTTCGGCGGATTTACTGCCTACCAATGGATTCTGATCCTTTTGGGCATGGTCCTAAGCTTTCTTGTGGCTTATTTTGTTATCAAGAAATTCATGGCCTACATTAGAAACAATGACTTCATTCCATTTGGAATCTATAGAATAATACTAGCTATCATAGTATTTATTTACTTTTTATTTGTTTAGATGAAGAAAAGATGTGAATGGGCCAAAGGTGAGCTTTTAGAAAAATATCACGATGAGGAATACGGAAATATAAGCCACGACGATGACTATATATTCGAGATCCTTGTTTTAGAATTCATGCAGGCGGGTCTTAGCTTTGAGATAATCCTAAAGAAAAGAGAAGCTATGAGGGAGGCCTTTGACGGATTTGATTATAGGAAAATAGCATCCTATGACGATAGAAAAATCGAAGAGCTTATGGCAAATGATAAAATAATCAGAAACAAGAAAAAACTAATAGCCTTGGTAAAAAACGCCAGGGCCTTTATAAAAGTAAGAGAAGAATACGGATCTTTCGATAAGTACCTAGAAAACTTCATCAAAGAGCCCATAGACTACAGGAGAAAAGAAGGAGAGATAATTGCGAAAAGCAAACTTTCCGAGAAACTATCAAAAGACATGAAAGATAAGTCCTTCTCCTTCGTAGGACCAGTTACAATTCACTCCTTCCTAGAAGCCATAGGAAGAATAAATTGCCACACCACCTCTTGCTTTAAACACCAAAACAGCTAGACTAAGTTAAGTCTAATCTAGCTGTTTTTTCTATGTGAAGATATAAATATTATTCCTATCTATAATCGCTAGGACTTTTATCATAGAATTCCTTAAAGGCCTTGGAAAAATACAAGGGATCCTTAAAGCCTACCGAATAAGCGATTACCTTTACCGATTCCTTGGTATTTTCTAGAAGCTGTGAGGCTCTTTTCATCCTAATTTCTTGTAGATACTGTTTGGGAGACATAGCTGTGTATTCCTTAAAGATCCTTGTCAGATAGGTCCTATTGATATTAAGCTTAGAGGCAATATCTTGGATTGATAAATCGGCCTTATTGTATTGGGTTTCTATTATACGCCTACAATCAAGGCATATTTTCGTTCGACTACCCACCGTCTTTTTATTATTTTGGGGACCTATCCTAATCAACTCATACAAGACTTCGTAGCTTTGACCAATAAGTTTAAGAAGCTTTAGGTTATGGTCGTCTATACTTTCAGAATCCTCGACCATCGATTTTATTATGCTTCCTAGCTTTTTCGTATTACAAGTATCAGATGATTTGATATAAGAAATTTCATGGATGCTAGATAAGGACAGATAATCCTTAATCCTATTGCCGTTTATACCAATCCAATAGTAAGACCAAGGCTCGTACTTATCCGCCTGGTAGTAGGTAAGCTCATTTTTCTTTAGTAAAAACAAGTCACCGTTTTTTAAAAAAATTTTTTTCTTTTTGTAATGAAAATAGCCCGACCCGCTACTTATATAGTGAAGGACATAATTATCCCTTATAGCAGGGCCGAAATCTTGCAAAGATTTGCAGTCTTCGTAGCCTACAAAATCAACCGCAAGATCCATACTAAGTGTATCAAATTCAGAATAAATAACCATAGCACTCTCCAATAGTAACATTTTACCATATAGGAACAACAAAAGTCCATTCAAGGAATCGCTTTCATATTATATAATTTATATAAATAGAGGAGGAATCTATGGGAATTATTATTGAAGATAGGCTATACTATGTACATGCTAAGGGCCTGTCGATGATTTTAGAAAATCGTGATGGAGATTTGTTACTTAAACACCTAGGAAAAAGTATAAAGAAATATAATTTTTCCAATACTATATTTGAAAAGGACCACGCTTTTTCAGCAACACAAAATCCCGATGACAGGACCTATAGTTATGATACACAAAGGCAAGCTTTTGGAGTCCATGGCTTTGGGGATTTTAGGCATCCATCGATTAAAATTGAGCATGACAACAATGAACTAACACATTTTAAAATAAAAGAAAGCCAAATTTTAGATTATGAAGTTGATGCGAAAGGCCTTCCAAATCCACACTCTAGAGAAGAGACTGAGACCTTGCTTTTGATTTTGGAGGATGAAGTTAGTGAGCTTGAATTAAGAATCTATTACACCGCATACGAGGATTCACCAACCATATCTACCTTTACAAGCTTGGTAAATAAGTCGAACCAAGAAGTAGTTATTCACAGAGATTTATCTGCTATGTTTGATATGCCTGCTTCTTCTTATGATATAATAAGCTTACAGGGAGCCTACGCTAGAGAGAAAACTCTCCGCCGTCGAAAAGTAGATCAGGGAATGTTTTCGGTATTTTCAAATCGTGGGGCTTCTGGCCACTCTCAAACACCAGCTATAATATTGGCAGAAACTCTAGCAAATGAAGATTATGGAGAAGCTTGGGCCCTTCAGCTAATGTATAGCGGGAATTTCCAAGCGAATGTAGAGAAAAGCCAATTAAATGAAGTCAGGATGTCGATTGGAATTGCTGACGACAATTTCTCCTGGAGACTTAAGCCAGGTGAAAGCTTCGATACTCCAGTGGCCCTACTAACTTATTCAGATAAGGGTCTTACAAAACTAAGCCAGGAAAGCCAAAGCTTTGTTCAAAATCATATCATGGCCAAAAACTTTGCTTATGAGAAAAGACCAATCCTGATTAACAACTGGGAGGCTACATACTTTGACTTTGATAAGGAAAAATTATCTAGCTTAACTGATGAAGCAAGTAAGCTTGGAATTGAGCTTTTCGTCCTTGATGATGGCTGGTTTGGCAATCGTTTTGATGACAATAGGGCTCTGGGAGATTGGCAGGTAAATGAGGAAAAGATTGGTTGTAAGCTTAGTGAACTTATAAGTGATGTTCATAAAAAGGGGATGAAATTTGGCCTATGGGTCGAGCCTGAGATGATTTCTGTTGATAGTGATCTTTATAGGAAGCACCCAGATTGGGCTATCCAAGCGCCTAAGAGGGGCCATAGCTATTCAAGAAATCAACTTGTCCTTAATTTAGCGAATCCAGAGGTTGTGGCTTATCTTAAAGAAATACTAGATGATCTTTTATCAAATCATGATATCGATTATATAAAATGGGATTACAATAGAAATATTACAAATATTGGAAATGGTAAAGACTATCTCGAAACGATGGAGCAATCCCACAAATATATGCTAGGATTTTATGATCTAGTTAAGTATTTAACAGAAAAGCATTCGGATGTACTTTTCGAATCTTGCTCAGGAGGTGGTGGAAGAAACGATCTTGGAGTTATGAGATATTTCCCACAAGTTTGGGCAAGCGATAATACAGATGCCATAAGTAGGCTTCCTATCCAATATGGATCGACTTTCCTTTATCCAACTATCAGCATGGGGGCCCATGTTTCAGCCTCACCTAATCATCAGATGAAGCGAGTAACTCCTCTTAAAACTAGGGGTCATGTCGCTATGATGGGCAATTTTGGTTATGAACTAGATTTAAGCAAGCTAAGCGAGGAAGAAAAAAACGAGATAAAAGAGCAAGTAAACTTGTACAAAGAAATCCGTCCTATAATTCAATTTGGAAGACAATACAGGTTAATAAACCCTGTCGAAGAGACTAATGAAGTTGCTGTAGAATTTGTAAAGGATGATAGGATTTTAGTGACTTATGTAAGGAAACTTTCAACTATAGAAGAGATTGAAACTACCCTTAAGCTAAAAGGCCTTGAAGAAGAAAGCATATATCGTTTGCATGGAACAAATAAGGTCTACTCAGGCGCAGAGCTTATGTATGCTGGTCTAACTATAGTAATGAATGGGGGAGATTTCCTAAGCAAACAATATTACTTTACTAAAATCGAAGCTTAAATTTCTAAGAAGGAGAAAGAAATGAAAAAAAATAAGAGATTTATTATAAGGAGGATGGTCTTCTTTTTGATCGTTCTCATAAATCTTACTTCCTGTTCTAATAAGGAAGAAAAGTCCGCAGACGGTAGGGTCGTAATTGAATTTTTCAACCAGAAAAAAGAAATGGTCGACACCTTAGAGGAAATAGTAAAAGATTTTGAAAAAGAAAATCCTGACATAAAGGTAAACATGACAAGCGTACCGGATGCCGGAACAGTTCTTAAAACCCGTATGCTTGCAGGCGATAGCCCAGATATCGTCAATATCTACCCACAAAATATGGACTTTAAGGAATGGGCCAAGGCGGGCTACTTTAAAGATCTAAGCGAAGCGAGCTATCTTTCCAATATAGTAAATGATTATGAAAAAAAGTACGCCATAGACGGCAAAATTTACAATGTCCCTCTATCAGCTAACTTCTATTGTATCTACTACAATAAGACAAAATTTGATGAATTAGGGCTAAAGGTTCCTGAAACTTGGAAAGAATTCAAAAAGCTTGTAGAAGATATCAAGGCTAAGGGAGAAGTTCCTTTTGCCGTAGCAGGTAGTGAGGGTTGGACTCTAAATGGATACCATCAACTTTCTTTGATTAATATAACAGGTAGTGATGAGGGAGCAAACGATTACTTAAGATATTCTGAGGTGAATTCAATAAATGAAAATGACGATACTCTAGTAAAAGACAGCGAGTACCTAGACTTGCTAGCAGATAAGGGAAATGCTCAAAGAAACTGGGAAGGGGCCTCCTACAATGATTCTGTGGTTGCCTACGCAACAGAAAAATCCCTAATGCTTGCTGGTGGATCTTGGGTACTTGCGGCAATTAGCCAACAAAACCCTGAATTTGAAGTAGCTACCTTTGCTTTCCCAGGAGTAAATAAGGGAGAGGAAGTTACAGTAGGAGCAGGAGACTTGGCACTTTCTATATCAGAAAATACTAAACACCCTGAAGAAGCAGACCGCTTTCTAGAATACATGACAAGTAAGGAAGCTATGCAAAAGTACTACGACGTAGATGGATCACCGGTTGCTGTAAAGGGAGTAAAGGAGAATGAAGATTCGCCACTTGCACCTTTGTATAAGCTTGCTTTTACCGACAGACATTATGTTTGGTTGGGTCAAGAGTGGAATAGTGAAGAGGACTTCTTCCAAGCTACAACTAATTATCTACTAACACAAGACAGGGCCCAATTAGCTAAGGAGCTCAATGCTTTCTTTAATCCGATGAAAGCTAGCAATAAAAAGGAGTAAATAATATGAGAAAGTTTTTAAATAAACATTGGGGTTGGACCTTTTTAATCATACCTTTGATATTACAAGCCATATTTTTCTATTTTCCAATGTTACAGGGAGCCTTTTATAGTTTTACCAACTGGACAGGCCTTACCTATAACTTTGATTTCGTAGGAATAAATAACTATTCAATCCTTATGACTGATGAGAAGTTCTTCAAGGCCTTAGGCTTTACCTTGATATTAACTATATGCCTTATAGTTGGAGAAATAGTATTTGGTATATTAATAGCTAGAGCCCTAAATTCAAAAATCAAGGGAAAAACATTTTTTAGAGCCTGGTTCTTCTTCCCAGCTGTCCTATCAGGATTAACCGTATCTTTGATTTTTAAACAAATCTTTAACTACGGACTTCCAGCCATAGGAGAATCTTTAAATATAGAATTCCTAAAGACTAGTCTTTTGGGAACGACTTATGGTTCTATCTTCGCTGCTATATTTGTAATGCTCTGGCAGGGAGTTGCTATGCCAATTATAATTTTCCTATCAGGCCTACAGACAATTCCTACAGAGATAAAAGAAGCAGCTGCCATTGATGGAGCAACTAGCAGACAGACATTTTGGAGTATAGAACTACCTTACCTCTTGCCAAGCATATCTATGGTCTTTATCATGGCCCTTAAGGCAGGGCTTACAGCCTTTGATCAAATCTTTGCCCTTACAGGGGGTGGTCCTAGCAATTCCACAACCTCTATAGGACTTTTGGTTTATAACTATGCCTTTAAGAGCAATCAATACGGCTATGCCAATGCCATAGCTCTGATACTATTTTTGCTTATAGCCATAGTTTCTATTGTTCAGATTAAGATATCAAAACGTTACGAAGTATGAGGAGAAAAATATGAAAATAGAAGAAAATAATAATAGATTCTGGAAGTATGTTCTCTTGATAGTGGGATCTTTCCTAATATTGATTCCTCTACTAGCTACGATTTTTAGTTCCTTTAAAACGACCAAGGATATAATGCAAAACTTCTTTGGCTTTCCAAATCCAGTTACCTTGGATAACTTTAAGCGCCTAATAGAAGACGGAATCGGAAAATATTTCTTAAACTCAACTATAATTACAATAGCATCAGTTGTCCTAGTAACTATATTTATACCAGCTGCTGCTTATTCAATAGCAAGAAATATGTCAAAGTCCCGTGCATTCAACATCATGTATATCCTTTTAATTTTAGGGATTTTTGTACCCTTCCAAGTCATTATGATTCCTATTACAGTTATGATGAGTCGTATTGGAATGGCAAATATCTTTGGCCTAGTAATCCTATATCTAACCTATTCAATCCCACAAACCTTGTTCCTCTATGTAGGTTATATCAAGCTAAGCGTACCAGATAGCTTGGATGAGGCAGCTGAGATTGATGGAGCTGATAGATTTACAACCTATAGGAAAATTATATTTCCTATGCTAAAGCCAATGCACGCTACTGCCCTTATTATAAATGCCCTTTGGTTTTGGAATGACTTTATGCTACCACTCTTGATACTTAACAAGTCATCAGACCTTTGGTCATTACCTCTTTTCCAATACAACTACACAGGTCAGTACCTAAGTGACTACGGTCCAAGCTTTGCCTCTTATGTTGTTGGTATTATTACCATCACAATAGTTTATCTAATATTCCAGAAGAATATTATTTCAGGAATGAGCAAGGGTGCTGTTAAATAGGCACATCTACTTATGAGAAAATAGGAGAAACTTATGGGAATTCAAAACAAAACTATGCTTATTACTTATTCAGATAGTTTAGGCAAAGATTTAAAAGATTTAAAAGAAAATTTAGAAAAATATTTTAAGGATGCCGTAGGGGGTGTCCATATATTACCATTCTTTCCATCGACAGGGGATAGGGGTTTTGCTCCAATCGATTATGACGAGGTAGATCCTAAGTTTGGAGATTGGAAAGATATTAAGGCCTTAGGAGAAAGATACTATCTTATGTTTGATTTTATGATCAATCATATTTCTCGAAAGTCAAAGTACTATAAGGACTATCAGGAAAAGCATGAAGATAGTGAATATAAAGATTTATTCCTAAATTGGGATAAGTTCTGGCCAGAAAATCGTCCTAGCCAAGCCGATATAGATTTAATCTATAAAAGAAAAGACAGGGCTCCCAAGCAAGAAATTAAATTTAAAGATGGATTGGTTGAAAATCTTTGGAATACATTTGGAGAAGAGCAGATTGACCTAGATGTTAGAACTGAAGTCACTATGGACTTTATAAAGAAAAATATAGATAATCTTTCTAAAAAGGGCTGTGACATTATAAGACTTGATGCCTTTGCTTACGCTATCAAAAAGCTAGATACAAATGACTTTTTTGTAGAACCTGAAATATGGGATTTACTAGATAAGATAAGAGAGATGGCAGTTAAAAATAATGTAGAAATACTGCCTGAAATTCACGAACATTACAAGATACAGTTTAAAATAGCAAGTCATGATTATTTTATATATGATTTTGCCTTGCCGATGCTAACTTTATATAGCCTTTATTCTGGAAAGGTAGACAGACTTAAAAATTGGTTAGAAAAAAGCCCTATGAAACAATTCACCACCCTAGATACTCACGATGGTATTGGTGTGGTTGATGTAAAAGATATAATGACCGATGATGAAATAGCCTTTACTACAGACCAGCTTTATAAGGTTGGAGCCAATGTTAATAGGAAATATTCAACAGCAGAATATAACAATCTCGATATATATCAGATCAATACTACTTATTATTCAGCTCTTGGAGATGATGATAAAAAATATTTTATAGCTCGCCTTATCCAAGCTTTTGCTCCTGGAATTCCTCAGGTTTATTATGTGGGATTTCTAGCGGGGAAAAACGACTTAAAGCTTCTTGAAGAAACGAAAGAAGGTCGAAATATAAATCGTCATTATTATTCCAATGAGGAGATAGCTAGGGAAGTAGAAAGACCTATAGTGAAAGCCCTCCTAATGCTTTTTAAATTTAGAAATAGGTCAGAAGCTTTTGACCTAGAAGGTTCGATCTCAGTCGAAAATGAGGGAGAAAACATAATAATAATTACCCGTAAGAATAAAGATGGAAGTGCAGTAGCTAAAGCAAGAATAGATCTTAAGAATCTAACCTATAAAGTTACTGAAAATGATAAAGAAATAGAATTTTTAAATATATAGTTAGGAATTAGCACATGACAACTTTAAAATTAAATCATATATACAAAAAATATCCGAAATCTACTCACTATGCAGTAGAAGATTTCAATCTAGACATAAAGGACAAGGAGTTTATAGTATTTGTAGGACCCTCTGGTTGTGGTAAGTCTACTACCCTCCGTATGATTGCAGGTCTTGAAGATATTACAGAAGGAGAGCTTTTCATAGATGATGAGCTAGTTAATGAAAAATCTGCCAAAGACCGTGAAATCGCCATGGTATTTCAAAACTATGCCCTCTATCCTCATATGACTGTCTACGATAACATGGCCTTTGCCCTAAAACTTAGAAATCTAAAAAAGGACGAAATTGATAGACGTGTCAAGGAAGCTGCAGAAATCCTTGGATTGACAGAACTATTAAAACGTAAACCAGCTGATCTTTCAGGAGGTCAGAGACAACGTGTGGCAATGGGAAGGGCAATTGTGCGTGAAGCCAAAGTCTTCTTGATGGATGAGCCCCTATCAAACCTAGATGCTAAGCTTAGAGTTTCAATGAGGGCAGAAATTTCCAAGATTCATCGCCGTATAGGAGCAACAACCATATATGTAACCCACGATCAGACCGAAGCCATGACCCTAGCTGACAGGATTGTAATAATGAGCTCAAGGAAAAATCCAGACGGGTCTGGTACCATAGGAAGGATAGAGCAAATAGGAACTCCTTATGAGCTTTACAATAAGCCGGTCAATAAATTTGTGGCAGAATTTATAGGAAGTCCTTCAATGAACTTCTTTGAAGTAACTGTTCTTGGATCTGAGATGATGGATAGTAATGGCCTTTGTATACAAATACCAGAAGGTCACAGAAAGACCCTAGAAAAGAAGGGCTATATTGGCAAGAAAGCTATTTTCGGCATAAGACCAGAAGATATATCAAGTAGCGAAATAGCAAGAGAGACCTACCCAAGTTCAACTATTGATGCGGAAGTCGTAATGTCAGAGTTACTTGGAAATGAAACAATTCTTTATACAAAACAAGGAAATAATGAGTTTGCTTCAAGAGTTGGGGCAATGGAGTACAGAAATCCAGGAGAGCGTGTGAAGCTTAGCCTAAATGTAGCCAAGGGACATTTTTTCGATATTGATACAGAAAAGACCATTAGTTAAAAATATTTGTTAGATATTAGAAAAGGACTACAATGAAATTACGGGGCAAAATTTGCCTTAAAGAATTTAGAAAAGAATTTAGAGAGGTGGAATATGAAAAAACATTGGTGGCATAAGGCGACTATTTATCAGATTTATCCAAGGTCTTTTATGGACTCAAACAATGATGGAATAGGAGATCTTAGAGGAATTATTTCTAAGCTCGATTATCTGGAAAAGCTCGGGATCAATGCGATTTGGCTTTCTCCAGTTTACCAGAGTCCAATGGATGATAATGGCTATGATATATCTGATTATAGGGCTATTGCAGATATTTTTGGCAATATGGATGATATGGAGGAGCTCCTAGATGAAGCTAAGAAGAGAGATATTAGAATCATCATGGATCTTGTTGTAAACCATACCTCAGATGAGCATGCTTGGTTTATAGAGGCGAGAGATAATCAAGCTAGCCCTAAGCGTGACTATTATATCTGGAGGAAGGAGAAAAACGGCCTAGAATCTACCTTCTCTGGCTCTGCTTGGGAGTATGATGAGGATTCTGGCGAATATTATCTCCACTTATTCAGCAAGAAGCAACCAGACCTTAACTGGGAGAATGAAGACTTGCGTCATGAAATTTACGACATGATGAACTTCTGGATTGATAAGGGAATCGGGGGCTTCCGTATGGATGTAATAGACCTACTAGGCAAAGTTCCTGATAAAGAAATCAAGGAAAATGGACCAATGCTTCATACCTACCTTAAAGAGATGAACAAAAATACCTTTGGTAAGCATGATTTATTGACAGTTGGTGAGACTTGGGGAGCAAGTCCTGAAATTGCCAAGAAATATTCAAATCCAGATAACGAAGAGCTTTCCATGGTATTTCAATTTGAGCATATTGGCCTCCAACACAAGGAGGGTATGGCTAAATGGTTCTATGAAAAGGACCTTGATGTAAGCAAGCTTAAGGAAATTTTCGCCAAATGGCAAACTGAACTAGAGCTTGGCAAGGGTTGGAACTCGCTATTTTGGGAAAACCACGACCTTCCTAGAGTCCTTTCACTCTGGGCAGATGTCGACGAATATAGGGAAAAATCAGCCAAGGCTCTCGCCATTCTCCTTCATCTTATGAGAGGAACTCCTTATATCTATCAGGGAGAAGAAATCGGCATGACCAATTATCCTTTCAAGGACTTAGCAGAATTTGAAGATATTGAGTCAATAAATTATGCCAAGGAATGTCTAGAAAAGGGAGAAGACGAGGAAGAGATCCTAGATAGGATATCTGTTATAGGTCGTGACAACGCTAGGACTCCTATGCAATGGGACGACTCCAAGAATTCGGGCTTTTCTAAGGCGGATAAAACCTGGCTTCCTGTAAATCCAAATTACAAAGAAATAAATGTAGAAGAAGCTCTAAAAGATCCTGATTCAATATTTTACACCTACCAAAAACTAGTTGACCTAAGGAAAAAGAAGGATTGGCTAGTAGACGCTGACTTTAAGCTTTTAGAAACAGATGAGAAAGTCTTCGCCTACACAAGAGAGACTGACTTAGAAAAATATCTCATTGTGGTTAATTTTTCTGGGGAAAGCCAAGACTTTGACTTAGAAGAAGATTATACTGATATTGTAATTTCTAATACAGATGTCAAAGAAGTTAAGAATTCAGGCAAGCTTAAGGCCTGGGACGCGTTTTGTGTGAAAATTAAATAAACAAAAAGTGGCGGTCTTGTCGACCGCCTTTCCTATGCCAATAAATCTATAAAAAATGTAATGACTAGAGGGTTGAAGAGATTTACTGCAACTGCTAATACTATCGGAAATACGAACATGGCAACATCTGCTGGCCCCTTTTCCTCTATGACTGCTTCCATATTTGCCATGGCGTTTGGTGTCTGGCCGAGGCCTACTCCGCAATGACCAGCTGCCATTACTGCAGCATCATAGTCTTTGCCACAAAATCTGTAGGTTACAAGACTTGTATAGATTCCTATAAAAATCGCTTGGGAGATTAGGATTACAAACATAGGTCCTGCAAGGCCTATTATTGCCGAAATATTCAAGTTGATTAAGGCAAGAGATAGGAAGAGGTTGAGGGAAATATTTCCTACTATATTTACATTAGTAAGGTCCACGTCTTTTCCTAGTAGGTCGTAGATATTTCTTACGACAAGGCCTCCGAATTGGCAGCCTACATAGTAGGGAAAGCTTAGGGAAGTTAGGGCAAGGATTTTGTTTATAAAAGTTCCCAAGAAGGCTGACAGACTTACCAGTATTATGGCCTTCATCAAGGAAGATTGATTTATTATTCTTCTAATATTGTTATCTTTTGATTCGTACAAGGCGCCCTTTGACCTAAGTGAATGGGTCTTGATGAGTCTTTTTGCGACAGGTCCTCCAACAAGGCTTCCAACCAAAAGTCCGAAGGTCGCCGCTGCTACTCCTATGGAGGTGCTTCCCACTGCTCCCTTAGCTTCCATGATTTTTCCAAAAGATATGGCAGATCCTATTCCTCCAGTCATTGAAGTAGATCCCATAGCCACACCGTGGAGGGGATTTATGCCAAGGATGAGGGAAATTCCTACAGAGATTACATTTTGTAAGGGTAGGAGGATAATTATTACGATTGCAAGCTTAAGGCCGATTATCCCCGCCTTTTTCAAACTCTTAAAGGATGCGGCGAGGCCTATGGATGCAAAAAAGATATTCATAAAGAAGTCTTGGAGAGTTCCATCGAATTTAAAATCGATCTTGGCCCTTTCCTTGATTATAAATATCACAAGGCTAATAATAAGACCTCCTATTACAGGAGATGGAATGAAAAATTTCCTAAAAAATTCAAATTTGTTTTTAATTAAGACTCCGATAATGTAGGCAATCATCCCAATTCCTAGAGTCTGTATTATGTCTAATTCTATTGTCATTATGTATCCTTTCTTATTTATTAGTTTATCCCTAGTGATAATTTTTACAAGTTCTTACAAAAAAAGCTTGAAAAAGAGCAATCTTAATTTGCTTACAGTATAATGAATGTTATATAATAAGCTAAGGAGAGTGCTTATGAAGATAATATTTTGGGTGTCGGCCTTTGCGATATTTTATCCCATGATAGGCTACCCATTGACACTTTTGTTATTAGACAAAATTATAAAAAGAAAAAATATAAAAGATTACACATACAAGCCCAAGGTTTCGGTTATCATATCAGCTTATAATGAGGAGAAAGTCATTGAGAAGAAGCTCAATAATATTATAAAAACTGACTATCCAGACTTTGAAGTTATTATTGCAAATGATGCCTCAAATGACAGGACGGTGGAGCTTAGTGAAAATTTTATAAAAAGTCATCCGGACTTTGACATTAGAGTAAATACTGTAAGAAATCATTTGGGCAAGACCAACGCCCAGGACGAGGCGGTAGAGGTCGCCGAGGGAGAGATTTTAGTCTTTTCTGATGCAAATTCGATCTTTAAGGAAGATGCCATAAGTGAGCTTGTTTCCTATTTTACTTCAGATGATATAGAATATGTCTGCGGGTCTCTTATCTACAAAGAAGATGAGACGGCTTCGGTTGTAGCGGAAAATACCTATTGGAATATGGAACTTACTATGAGAAAAATCGAGTCCAATATTAAAACCATAGCTGCAGGAAATGGAGCGATTTATGCTTGTAGGAAGAAGGACTATAGGAATTACGATCTAGTAAGCTCTCACGATTACGAGATGCCCCTTCACGCAGGCCTTAACGGTAAGAGGGCCCTTTATAATGAGGATGCCCTAGCTTTTGAGAAGGCCGGATCTACTACAAGCGATGAGTTTAAGAGAAAGGTCAGGATGCAAAGAAGGATTCTTACGAATATTAGAACCAATCTAAGAAGGCTAAACATTTTCAAATACGGTTGGTTTTCTTTCTTCCACTTTAACCATAAGACCTTAAGATTCTTGCAGGCTTTCTTTCATATAGTATTATTTATAAGTAATATATTTCTTATTAGACAAGGATTTATCTACAAGCTAATCCTTCTAGGCCAAGTTGCTTTTCTAATTCTTGCCATTTTGGGTCAAGTAAGCAAGGCAAAAAATAAGATCGTCTATTTTCCAAGATATTATTCTATGATGATGCTTGCCCAAATACTCGGAGCAAAAAACGAGCTTACAGGTAAGAGTAAGGCAACTTGGGAAAAGGCAGAAAGTACGAGGTAGTATGAATATAGAAGTTTTAATTTCTGCTATGAATGTATGCGATATTAGTTTTTATAAGAGATTTAACTTAAGTACGGACTGCCTAATTATAAACCAAACAGACCATAATTCCTACGAGGAAGTCGAGGAAGATGGCTTTAAGGTAAGGATGATATCGACCGATACGAGAGGCCTTGGTAGGTCGAGAAATCTCGCTATTTTAAATTCTAGGGCAGATGTCGTCCTATTTTGTGATGACGATGAAGTCTTAGAAGATGATTATGAGAGAAAAATCAAGGAAGCCTTTATCGAACATCCTGATGTGGACTTTTTTGTGATGAAGACCATAATTTATAAGGATGGGGCTGAGACTATCAAGGTCAAGGAAGAAAAAGACCTAAAGATTTACAATGCTTTAAGATATGGATCAGTTCATTTCGCCTTTAAGCGAGAGAAGATCCTTGAGAAAAATATACTATTGTCCACATATTTTGGAGCAGGTACGGGAAATGGATCTGGTGAAGATTCGATATTTATTGCAGATTGCATTAGAAATAAGCTAAGAGTGAGGACTTCTACTAAACTTATAGCGAAAATCTACAATGACGATTCAACTTGGTTTACAGGATTTGACGAGAAGTTCTTCTATGATAAGGGAAAACTTTCCAGGGCACTTTTTCCTAAGATGTATAGGTTTTATATAGAATATTTTGTTAGAAACTATCCTGATAAGGTAGGAGAATTAGGCATAAGAAAAGCAAGACAGTTGATGATTGAAGGCGCTAAGGATTTTGGAGGTTAAAATGAAAGAAAAAAGATCGCTATTTAGTGCAATTCCAGCAGGACTAATCTGTGGAATACTAGCAGCAGTTATCTTCTACTTCGCCCTAAGCTATTCAGGTTTTAATGAATATAGGGCAAAAAGTAAGATTATAACTACAGATATTGAGAATGTAAATGAGAATGCAGGAGATGCAAGTACCTACGCGGCTACTATTAACTCAAATAAGATTAAAAAGACAGTACTCGACAACCTAGGAATAGATATGTCTTTGGGAGTGCTCGATGCAAAACTTAGCATAGAGCCTATAGAAGGCTCATCTGTAGTAGATATTGTAGTTACAGATACTAATAAGCTAAGGGCAGAAGACATAGCGGATGAATACGCAGACCTTGCTGTTAGAGTTATAGGAAATATTTACGGAACAGATGCCAAAGTTATGGAATACTCCTACCAATCTGCAGGCAGGGTAAACAATGGCAAAACTTACGCATCTATTGTAGGACTTGGAGTATTTGTCATAGCGACTCTTATTGGAATGATTAGGGTTAACTCCTTTAATAACAAGGTCCTATTAGCCAAGGCGCAAAAAGTAGAAGAGCTTGAAGAAGACCTTGAAGATTACGAAACTTATGAAGATGATTATGGGAAAATCACTTCTGATTCCAAAAGAGAAGTAAAAGACGGAAGAGTAAGCTTTAAGAAGGAAGAGGACTACTCATCCTACGCCTATAATGATGACGATAATGACAACGATGATGATAGGGATTTTACAGGCACACAAAAAATTGATCCAATAAATGTCGATGAAGAAGATTTCGGTGAAACTACGATAATAGACCAAGACGAGATCCTTTATGGAATCAATAAACAAAATAGGTCTAATAAGGATACTACAAACAAGGACTATCCAATAATTGGTAAGCTTGCCCCATACAGTAAAGGAGAATTAGATGTTTAGGAAAAAAGACGAAGAGAAAAAAGAAATAGCTCTTCAAGCCTTTTACGATCTTGAAGATAAGCTAATAAAAAATCTCGACAATGACGATAAGCTTATAGGATTTACATCTACTACAAACCACACCGACCAGGCCCTAAATATTTATATAATGGCCAAGCATCTGGCTGAAGAAGGAGATAGGATCTTAATAATCGATGCCAATCTAAGGGAGCCTGCCCTTGAAGATTTGACTGACAAGCATGAGGAAAGAGGCTTTATCGATGGAGTCCTTGGAGATTATCCAAAAGACGACCTTATCAAGTTCGATGAAAAGTTCGATAATATCTACCTAATGTATTCGGGCAAGGTTTCTGATTATGCAGATGAGTTCCTAGAACCATCCGACATCAAAAACTTCATAGAAAGCCTAAGAGATTCATTTGATTATATCTTCGTAAATACAACTGCAAACAAGGATATACCAGAAGCCAATATGTTCCTTGCTCTTTGCGATAAGGTCCTAGTATTTACTACCTTTGCCAACAAGGATAATGATATCTACAAGGAATCTATAAAACAACTTGAGAATGTAAATGCAGAAATCCTAGGTATAGTTCTAACCAACTACATCTACAGCGAAGCTGAAGTTAGAGAAATGTTTGGAGAAGATTAATGAAAAAGATTAAAGTACTTATGATATTAGCTCTAAGCCTTGGTATGGCTTCATGTGCTAATGACACTTACCAATCTAAGCGTCATCCAGATGCAAATGAAGAAAGCCAGGTTAGTCAAAAGGCTGAAGATACAAATAGAGAAGAAGATACTCAAGAAGAGAATACTGAAGTAAATGATCAGGGCGAGGCTCCAAAAGATGAAACAAAAGAAGATGAAAAGTCTGATGTGATGGCTGGAGTAGACTATCAAGTAGAAGATATTGTAAATATAAGACTTGATCCAACGACAGATTCCGAGATAGTAGGCGAGGCTC
Organism: Anaerococcus prevotii DSM 20548; assembly: GCF_000024105.1. Taxonomy (GTDB): domain Bacteria; phylum Bacillota; class Clostridia; order Tissierellales; family Peptoniphilaceae; genus Anaerococcus; species Anaerococcus prevotii. The sequence goes on from NC_013171.1 coordinate 282,961, forward strand.
ATCCTGGAGATGAGATCTTAGTTCTCCTAGAAAAGGACGGCTGGTCAAGAGTATCAGTAAATGGTCAGGCAGGTTATATCAAGTCTGACTTGTTAAAGCCAGTAGAATAATTAAGGTACCAGGCAAGAGTTTAGGCTTTTGCTTGGTATTTTTTTGTAGAATTCGAGAATTATTAATTAAAATATAGTTAAATCCTATCGAATATAATTTCATATATGATATAATTGTAGCGAGAGGTATTATGATAAATTTATTTTTCGATTATCTATTATGGCCCTTGCTTATGGTAATTGCTGCTATAAGCTTTCTTAATTCAATTATGGAAAATAAGAAGAGCAAGATTATTATTTCGGTTATACTTTTGCTTTCGGCTGTAGTGATAATGATGTTAGTTTACAAAAAATTCGACGAGGGAATTTAGTACCATAAATAGTGTAAGAAAGAAAATTATTTCTATCTTGCACTATTTTTGTATAATGAAGATGTAGTATGACGAGGGGGTTTTAGGGTTAGAATATCCGTCATAAAAACTGTCAACTACCTCTTCATTATTCATATTCGATTAAGCAGGTTGGGCAAAACGTCCGTGTCACGAGCTAAAATGAGTGTAATGGTGCAGGTAGAAACTACAAATCAAAAGAAAGAAGGTAATAAAATGATATCTATAGGAATAGATATAGCAAAAGAAAAGTTTACAGTCTGTGCACTAGAACAAGGTAGCAAAATCATTTGGAAGCCTTTTGATGTTCATCTTAACAAAACAAAAGTAGAAGAATTTTTAAAGAAACTAGATACGTTAAATGAAGAAGTAAAAATAATCATGGAAGCAACAGGTAAATATCATCTTCCAATCCTCTATGAATTAAAAGATAAAGAATATTTTGTAAGTGTAGTAAACCCTTTGAAAATGAAACAGTTTTGTAGAGTACTTAACTTTAGAAAAGCAAAAAATGATAACATAGATGCCATACAAATAGCAGAATATGGCTTGATGTACTGGAAAGAATTACAAGAATATAAAGTAGATTCAGAAAGTTTCAGAATTCTAAAAGAATTAAACAGATCCTATCAGCACTACATGGACTTAAGAATCAATCAAATGAACTTCATAGATCAAACAATAAGTCAAACATTTCCAGGAATAAAGAAATTAATACCACATGCTTCAGGAGACTTTTCAAAAGATAAACTATTAGACTTCTTAGAAATATGGTGGCACAAAGACCTAGTATTAGAAAAACCAGAAGAAAAATTCATAGAAGATTTTAAAAACTGGGCAAAAGAAAAGAGATACCATCCTAATGCTGATAAAGCTAAATCCATATACAAGCTCGCAGAGGAAAGTATCTCAATTCAACCTTCTAATAGCTCATATATAAAGACTAGCATACAAGAAGGGATAGAATTGATAAAACATATAAATCAAATTCTACATACTATTTTATCACAAATGATAGAAATTTCCGAGCCCTTAGAAGAATATCAAGAAGCAAAGAAATTCTCAGGAATATCAGATAAATTAGCAGTGCAAATTACAGCAGAATTTGGAGACTTATCAAAATTTAAAAACAAAAAAAGTTTAATATCATTTGTAGGAATAGATTCACCACCATATGAGTCAGGTAACTTCAAAGCGGATCAGAGAAAAATAACAAAAAGAGGCAATGCAATACTAAGAAAAGTAGGTTATCAAGCTATGAAATGCATGATGAGTGCAAAAGATACTGAAAATGATATATATCTGTATATGGTAAAAAAAGAAAAAGATGGAAAGGCTAAGAAGATTTGTAAATTTGCAGGATTAAATAAATTCTTAAGAACCTACTATGCAAAAGTTATGGCATCAAAACAAGAAAAGAAGTTATTAAAAGTAGCCTAGAATTAACATTGCTATAGTTAAAACAAGCCGATTGTAAGCGGCTTATTTGTTGTGCTTAAATTTAAACTCTAAATAACAAGTAGAAAAGTAAAATTAATTCGATTTTCTCCTTGACTTTTGTTAGCAGGTTTTTATACAGATTTACCTATTCCTATTTTTCTTATCGATAGCCCTGGTAATTCTGGCCCTAAAGAAACAAGAAGACTGGTTCACCCTAATAGGTATAGGGCTGATGCTCGCTATGCTTGTAATCTTGTTGACCTTTCCCTTAGAATAAGTATTAAAGAGGTATTATGATTAATATTGAAAATCTGAACAAAGTTTATGAAAATGGTTACGAGGCCTTAAAGTCTATCAACTTAGATATAGAAGATGGAGCCTTGGTTACTCTCCTAGGTCCTTCTGGTTGCGGTAAGTCTACTATACTAAACATAATAGCGGGCATCCTTGATCCGACAAAGGGAGATATCAAGTTTGATGGAGAAAGCGTAATAAACAAACACCCCAAGGACCGTGATATCGGCATGGTTTTCCAAAACTACGCCCTCTATCCTCACATGACAGTCCTAGAAAATATTATCTTTCCACTTACAGTTGGAGATAAGAAAGTAAAAAAGCAAGAAGCGATCAAGATTGCCCAAAAATACATGGATCTTGCCTATATTGGAGAGATAAAGGATAAAAAGCCAGGACAAATCTCTGGTGGCCAACAACAAAGAGTCGCCATAGCCCGTGCCCTTATCCAAAATCCAAAGACCCTTCTCCTAGATGAGCCTTTAAGTAACCTAGATGCTAGACTTAGATTATCTATCAGAGAAGAGATTAGAAATATAGTAAAGGAAGTTGGAGTAACTACGATTTTTGTAACTCACGACCAGGAAGAGGCTCTTTCCATATCTGATTACATAGCCTTGATGGACAAGGGAGTTATCCAACAATACGACAAGCCACAAAATCTCTACCTTGATCCAGCAAATCTCTTTGTTGCGAAATTTATAGGAAATCCTATTATAAATATTTTTGAATTTGAAAAGAAGGGTGATGACCTAATTTCGTCAGATCTAAAGCTTAAGCTAGAGGATTTCGAGAAAGAAAGATTTAAAAAAGAGTTAAAGGATGGAGATTACCTAGTAGGCATTAGGCCAGAGCACTTCATCCTTGATAATGAGAGTGATATCAGGGTGAAGGTTGATTCTATAGAGATGATTGGAAGATATATGATCCTTCACTTCGACTTAGACGATGTATCTTCTAAGATGATAGTAGATAGCAAGCTTAAGATTAAAGCAGGCGATGAGATAGGAATTTATATAGACTATCCATCAATTTATATTTTTGAAGAAGACGGAAGTAGGGTTTACTAATGAAAAAGCTTAAGTATTCTGCAGAAAAAAACAACAAGGCTTGGCTATATCTGGCCCCAGCCCTTGTATCTATCCTTGTATTTTCTGTCTATCCTTTGTTTAGGACCTTTGTGATGAGTATGCAAAATAACAACATACTCGCACCTAGCTTTGTAGGCCTTTCAAATTTTCCGATTGTATTAAAAGACCCTCTATTTAAGAGGGCTATGATAAACACCTTAATATATGCGGTAACAGTTGTTCCCTTATCAATAATTATATCTATGCTTATAGCCCTAGTCCTAAATACCAATATCAAGGGAGGTAAGTTCTTCGAGACCTTGTTCTTTATCCCTTACCTAACCAGCGTTATAGCTATAGGTATTGTGTTTAGATATTTATTCCACGGCCAATACGGTTTTATCAATTATGTCCTAGGATTTGTTGGTCTTGGACCGATAGACTTTCTAAATGATCCTGATTATAATATGACAGCCCTTATAATTTTTGGTGTATGGAACGCCTTGGCCTTTAATATTATAGTAATACTCGCAGGTCTTAGGTCAATTGATAAAAATTATTACAAGGTTGCTGAGATGTTTGGAGCAAGTAGCTGGGAGCAATTTAGGAAGATCACCCTCCCACAGCTTAAGTCAATCATTACCTTCTTGTTTTTGACAAGTTTTATCACAGCCTTTAAGGTCTACAATTCAATCTTTGCCCTCTTTAATGGCAGGGCAGGTGTCGGCAATAGACTTGTAACTGCGGTATTTTATATCTACAACAAGTTCTATGTGGAATACAGATACGGTCAGGCTATGGCTGCAGGAGTGATTTTATTCTTATTCCTCCTCTTACTTACTTTCTTACAGAAGAAGGCAATAGAAAGGTTGGCAAAATAATGCAAAAAGTTTTAAGAATAATTGGATATATTTTTGTTGTAATCATGGCGATTATTACAGTATTTCCATTTCTTTATATGATTTCATCATCGCTAATGAGCTTTCAAGAAGTAACGAGCATTCCGCCTAAGCTTCTTCCACAAAAGCCAATATTTTCAAATTACGTCGAGGCTATGAAGGTTGCTCCTTTTGGGAGGTATTTTCTAAATACAGTTTTTGTATCTTTGACCAATACCATAGTTACTTTGATAACTACAACCCTTGCGGCCTTTGCCCTAAACTTTTGTAATTTCAAATACAAAAAACTCCTAGAAGCCTTCATGCTATCGCTCCTAATGATTCCTTTTGAGATTATAATCTTTACTAACTTTTCAACAATTGCAAGATTAGGACTCATAGATACTTATACTGCCCTTATAATTCCTTTTTTGGCATCAGTATTTTATATCTTTTACCTAAAGGAATTTCTCAAATCTATTCCGATGGATTTCTACAAGGCAGCTAAGGTCGATGGGGCAAGTGACTTTGAGTTTATTAGAAAAGTAATGATTCCTATGAGCAAGTCAAATCTCTTTACCATAGGGCTCTTAAACTTTATTACAGGATGGAACTCCTTCTTGTGGCCAATCCTTGTTACAAATACCACAGAGATGCGACTTATATCAAATGGTCTATCAGCCTTCGCTACTGAAGCAGGCCAGTTAATTCACCTTCAAATGGCAGCAAGTACTATTACTATAATGCCAATTTTAATATTATATTTCCTCTTTAGAAAACAAATCTTAAGCGGTGTTTCCTACGGGGGTATCAAAAGATAGAAAAAGGGTATATAATATTAGTGAAGGAAAATATAACAAAGGAGATTTTATGAAAAAGAAATTATCGTTGTTAATGGCTCTAGTTTTGTCACTAGGAGTATTCACAGCATGCGGATCTAATGAAAACACAAGTGAAGAAAAGGCAGACAGCAAGGTAGAAGAAAGTGCTGATCAAGTTAAAGATGACAAGAAGGAAGAAGGAAAAGAAGAAGATAAGGCAGGAGGTCAAACAGAAATAGTATTCTGGCACGCTATGGGTGGAGGTCAAGGAGAAGCTCTTGAAAATTTGACCAAGAAGTTTGAAGAAGAAAATCCAAACATCAAGGTTACTCTTCAAGGTCAAGGAAAATACGGAGACTTAAACCAAATCCTCGTTGCATCAATGCAATCACCTAAAGACCTTCCAACAATAACTCAAGCTTATCCTGACTGGATGCTTCAATTCAAAGACGCTAATATGATAGCAGATCTTACAGACTATGTTAAAAAAGACATGGATGATTATGATGATATCTTGCCAGGAGTAAGAGATGAGTTAGAAAAAGATGGCAAGATTGAAGCTCTACCATTTAACAAATCAACAGAAGTATTCTGGTATAACAAAAATCTTTATGATGAACTAGGACTAAAAGAGCCTACAAGTTTTGAAGAGCTAAAAGAAAATGCTAAGAAAATTTACGAAGCAAAAGGAATCCCTGGGGCAGGATTTGATTCACTATCAAACTTCTACCTAACATATCTAAAAAACAAGGGAATCGAATTTGATGAAAATCTAGACCCTGCTTCAGCTGAATCTATCGAAGCTGTTGAATATTATCTAGAAGGTATCAAAGAAGGATACTTTAGAATAGCAGGGACAGACCAACACTTATCTGGTCCGTTTGCAAACGAACAAGTTGGTTCATTTGTAGGATCAAACGCTGGTGAAGTATATGTAAAAGAAGCTCTAAACGATAAATTCGAATATGCTGCAGCTCCTTACCCAGCAAAAGAAGCCTTCCAACAAGGTACAAATATTTACATGTTTGACAAGGCAAGTGATGAAGAAAAACAAGCAGCATTTAAATACATGCAATTTTTAGCTAGCAAGGATTCACAAGTTGAATTTGCTATAGCTACAGGTTACATGCCAGCAAGAAAATCTGCAGTTGAAGATGAAACTTACAAATCATCTGATTCAAAAATCGCACCAATTCTTGATAAGGCAAGTGAAAAACTATTCTCTAGACCACTTGCTCCAGGCAGCCAACAAGCCTACAATGACGTAGCAAGTTTACTTGAAAGCATCCTTTCAAATCCAAATGCAGACGTTAAGGCAGAGCTTGAAGCATTCGCGCCACAATTTAAGGCAGACTTTGAAGCTCAATAAAAATTACAGAAAAACAGGCGAGAAATAAGAATCTTGCCTGTTTTAAATTACTCAATATCTAGTTTGAGCTGGATATTATATTCGTCTTTTATCTTTTCAATAAGCCTTCTCGCAACCTCTTCCATATCCTCATTCCTCAGAATTTCTTCCGTCTTTACCTTATCATAGGGGAGTAGGACATAAGATATCTTACTATTTTTGATAATTGCAGCATAACCATTTTGATCAGCCGCCCTCCTTATCTTCGAAAAATTAGAATTAGCTTCGGACATGGTATATAGGTTTTCATCAGAAAATTTCATAAGAGCCTCCTATATAGCTTATATCCTAATTGAAGATAATTAATCATCTATATAAAGTAAAAAGGCAATAAGGATCTAGTCCTTAATTTTTGGCTAGTATTTTAATATTAAAAACATTCCTTAAGTAAACTTATGCAAAGAAAAAGCCAAAGGCTTGTGTGCCCTTGACTTAATAGATTTATTTTTTTGCAGCATCTACTATAAGTTGTAGGTAGTTTGCAGTATCTTTTAGGGTTGCTCCTGTTACAGAATCAATTGTTCCGTCTTCATTTTTTGCTGCTATAGCTTCTTCAATTTCTGCTGCAGTCTTACCAGAAATAAATTTTTCGATTGCTTCAAAGTTGTCCTTGATTGAAACTGTTGATTGAGCTTTTTCTGTCATTAGAGCAGAATACTTATCATTGTTTTCAAGCTTAGAAACTAGGACTTTGTTGCTGTCAGCATAGCCTTGAGTAAAGTCATCTTCTGCATTTGTAATTCCTTCAGCATCTTCCATGTATTGGAATTCGTCGAAGCTTGCTGCGATGATCTTGTCGCCTTCCATAGCTAGGACGCAGTCAGCGAATGATTTTTCTCCGTGAGGAGCTCCTGTTATAGCCTTGAATGTAATATCCTCTGGATTTTCTGCGTGTCCTACTGATACGAATTGGTCATCTCTTGCAACTGCAGTTACGTAGTTTAGTAGGGCAGGAGTTGACTTAAATGTTGCTCCTGTTACAGCCTCGATTATTTCGTCTTCACTCTTGTCTTTTAGGAATGTTTCAACTTCTTCGATTGTCTTACCCTTTACGAACTGAGATATTCCTTCGTAAGTTTCCTTAAGACTTGTAGGAGATCCTGCTTCTTTCATTTCTGATGAGTATTGTTCTTCGTTATCCATCTTTGAAATAAGGACTTTACCTTCAGCAGTTCCTTCTCCAAATCCCTTATCAGAATTTGCTACGGCCTCATATCCTTTATCAGCGCCAGCGTATTGGTATTCATCGATAGATACGCCGACAATCTTATCTCCGCTTGTTGCAACAACTATACGTGGGAAGGATCTTGCTCCTTCGCTTTTTGGATATCCTCTGTGAAGAATTACATTGCCTTCAGCTTGTTCAGCATTTTCTGGCTTAACTTCTTCAACCTTTTCTTCTTCCTTGTCGGCTTCTTCTTTGTTATCAGTAGCCTTATCGTCTTTGTTTTCGGCAGATTCTTCTACCTTAGTATCTTCTTTCTTGTCAGCTTCGTTGTCAGCTGTGTTTCCACATGCGCTTAGGACAAGAGCTGTCGCAAGCATAAGAGATGCTATATTAAATTTTTTCATTAGTTTCCCTCCTAATATATTAAAAATTCCTAACTAATATTATATTTTAATCGATAAAGTTTGCAAGTTTAAGGAATGGTAAGCTTTTCTTTTGCTATAAAATTTGGTATAATTAAGATATAAAATTAAAGATGTTGGCTGGGCTAATTGATTATAGGTAGTTTTTTGAGAAAGAAACTGCCTTTTTTTTAAGGATATTTAAGGAGAAATTATGAAAAATATCAATGTAAATAACGAAATCAACAAACTCAAGAAGGTCCTCGTTCACAGACCTGGAGATGAACTTCTAAATCTTACACCAAATGCCTTGGACGAGTTACTCTTTGATGACATACCGGACCTGGACAAGGCCAAGGAAGAGCACGACGCATTTGCTCAAATTTTTAGAAATGAGGGAGTAGAGGTAGTTTATCTTGAAGACTTGATGGCAGAGACTCTCAAAGATAGTAAGGACCTCAAAGAAAAATTCCTTGACCAATACCTAAAAGAGGCAGATATAGATGATGACCTAGTCCTTAGTGAGGCGAGAAAGCTCTTAGCTTCTATCAAAGACGAGAAAGAATTCGTCCTAAAAACTATGGCAGGTCTTACCCTAAATGAGTTAGGAATCAAAAATGACCACGTCTTATTTGACTATAAATACACTGCTATAAATCCCATGCCAAACCTTTACTTTACTAGAGATCCCTTCTCCACAATAGGAAAGGGAGTATCCATCAACACAATGTATTCAGTGACAAGATCAAGAGAGACTATCTATGCTGACTACATATTTAACCACCACAAGGATTACAAGGGTACTAAGAATTATTATGGTAGGGGAAAGAAATACCATATCGAAGGCGGAGATATATTAAATATCAACGAGAAGCTCTTGATGATAGGTATTAGCCAAAGGACTCAGCTTGCTGCCATCAAGGACCTAGCTCATAATATCTTATTTGATGAGGAATCTAAAATAGAAGAAATAATTGCAATAAACATCCCTAATGAAAGAGCCTACATGCACTTAGATACTGTCTTTACTCAAATCGATTACGACACCTTCACCTACCATCCTGGAATAATTTCTACCTTCCATGCTATTAAATTTAGCAAAAAAGACGATAAGATCGTAGAAGATATAATAGAAAAATCCTTAGACGACCTCTTAAAAGATTCTCTAAAGCTCGATGAAATAAAACTTCTCCCTTGCGGGGGAGGAGATCCTATAGCAGCCCTTAGAGAACAATGGACAGACGGATCAAATACCCTAGCTATTGCTCCAGGTAAGGTAATTGTTTATAAGAGAAATACCGTAACTAATCAAATGCTTGAGCTAAATGGCATAGAAGTAATAAAGCTTGACTCATCAACCCTAACAGTAGGTAGGGGAGGACCAAGATGTATGTCCATGCCACTTGTAAGAGAAGACTAAAGATAAATTAAAAATAAAAACATATAAATTAATAAAAACTAATTTGAAAATCAATAATATGGAAAGTATAATCAAGATATAGAAAGAAAGGTCAACTAGGGTAGAAAATCTACTCTTTTGAAAATTAAAGAAAGAGGCAGAAATGTTTGATTATAAAAACAATAGAGGCAGAAAAGAAGAAAATACAGTAGGAAAAGTTCTATTTACAGCTGCTGCAACAGCGGTAGGAGCTTATCTATACCTCAAAAACAACAACAAAATCGACAAAGTTAGAGATAAGGTAGACGATATAAAAGACGAAATAATAGATGCAGTAAAAGGCGAAGACCTTTTGTAATGTAGCCTACAAGGCTTTTGAAATCGGCAAATCCACTAAAATGAGATTTGTCGATTTTTTATTTAGGAAATATATATCATTAGATTATAGGTGAAAAAATCAAAAATAAGTAAAAGACAAGACAGTAGTTCGCACCTACTGCCTTTTTTTTCTTGAATCTCATGAAGATTCATACTCTACATTTCCTTGAAGTTTAATCAAGGGCTTTTTTGGAGATTAATGAGCTTGCTTCTCTTAATGATATTTTATATTTTATACTTTAATTTTCAAATATTTAGCTTCGTTAGAAAATAGTTTCCAACTCTTAATTTACCTATGAAGAAAGTTTTACAGTTTTTGATTAAGTATATTTACATATATTATAGAATAAATATTTTAACAAGGTACATTAATTTTAAAGGAGTTATAATATGGATATGAGCGAGATTTTAAAAATTGATAACGACTTAGATAGGAACGAAGAATTATATAAGGTATTTGATGAAGATAAACGCCTTAAATCAAGAACTGGTCTTGTAGAAAAAATAACTACTTTAACAGAAATAGAAAAACTAATTAGTTCAGACTCAAAAATCCTTGATGTTGGTGCTGGAACTGGAGCCTACACCCTTCCATTAGGTCAAAAAGCTTGTGAGATAGTAGCCCTTGAGCCATCATCTTCAAATTTCAAACTTTTAGAGTCTAAGTCAAAAGCCCTTGCCAACATAAAAGTCTATAATAAGTCCTCTTATGACTTAAAAGATCTAGAATCAGATTATTTTGATATAGTGCTTTTATTTGGGCCAATGTATCACCTATCAAGGAAAGAAGACAGAATGGATGTCCTTAGACAGGCAAAAAGAGTGTGCAAAGATGATGGTTATATATTAATATCTTTTATAAATCACGACACAGTCTTAATAAGCGAAACTATTAACTACAACACAAATATTTTTTCAAGTGATTCATATATTAGTGAGAAACAAAGATTAATTGATAGGCCTTTTGTATTTTTCAAATTAAAGGAAGCAAAAGAAATGATTGAAAAATCAGGCTTAACTATAAAAGAAATAGTTTCAAGCGATGGATTTTCTGAGATTTTAAGTCAAAAATTGGAAGAAATGACGGAAAAATCATTTAATAATTATCTAGCCTTCCACCTTAATAATTGCAAAAATCCAGAAACACTAGGAGCTAGCAACCACTTACTTTTTGTGTGTGAGAACAAAAAATGAATAATATAAAATTATATATACCAAAAGAAAATGAATTAGATTTTGCCAAAATTCTATTAAATGATCCTCTTACTATGGCTTACAACAAAGGATATGATCTGCAATTTGCTGGCTACGATAAGACCATAGGCTGCATAATTCACGATAGAAGCTTTCGGAAAAGACGGTATGATATTTATTTTTTTAATCCAGGTGATTATTTTTACGCCTATATCTATGATGAAGACTTAAAAGCATTTGTAGGTGATGTAAATTTTCATCCTTCAAGCTTAGGGTTTCGCACCAGGGATATAGGTATTGTAATTAAAAATGAGTATAGGGGACAGGGTTACGGTAAGGCTGGTCTTAAATTACTAATCGATAAGGCTTTTTCCTTTGAAAATATACAATATCTTCATAATAATTTTGAGAAAACACGAACATATGCTTATAAAATCCATACAGACCTAGGTTTTAGAATTATTGGCGTGGAAAATAATATAGTCGATTTAATTTGTGAAAAAAAGATAAATTAGATAGAAATTTATTTTAATGATTTAGTTTGACAAGTCCTCTCTATTTTGCTACAATATCATGTGGAAATTTAGGGAGGTATTATGAAAAATTCTAAAAAAATCTACAAAGTAGAAGAAAAAGTTCCATTAAAATTATTGTTACCCTTGTCGATCCAACATACTTTTGCAATGTTTGGCGCTAGTGTCTTAGTTCCTATTTTATTTGGCATTAATCCAGGTATCGTATTATTGATGAATGGTATCGGAACATTATTATTTATATTAATTACTAAACAAAAAGCACCTGCTTATTTGGGTTCTTCATTCGCATTTTTAGCTCCAGGTACAGCTATTATCGCAAATGAAGGTTTCCAGTATGCTCAGGGTGCTTTTATTGTGGTCGGAATTCTCGGCTGTATCTTAGCTTATATAATATATAAGTTTGGGACAAGTTGGATAGATGTTCTTCTTCCACCTGCAGCTATGGGAGCAGTTGTTGCTCTTATAGGTTTTGAGCTTGCTGGAAATACTGTAACAGGAGGAACAATTGGGGCCAATCTTATGACAGATACAGCTTCAAAGAAAGACTTTTTGGTCTTTTTTATAACATTATTTACAGCAATCATTGGATCAGTTGCCTTTAAGGGCTTCTTCTCAACAATTCCTATCTTGATCTCAATCGTGGTAGGATACATTGCTGCGGTATTTTTCGGAATGGTAGACTTTACTCCAGTAAGAGAAGCGAGCCTTTTTACCCTACCAGACTTCTCAGCTCCAAAGTTTTCTGCCAGTGCAATCCTTGCCATGCTTCCGGTAATCCTAGTAATTACAAGTGAACATATTTCTCACCAAGTTGTAACAAGTAATATCATAGGAAGAGATCTTTTAAAAGAGCCAGGTCTACACAGATCAATCTTTGCCGATAACTTCTCATCAGCCCTATCAGGATTTGTGGGTGGTGTTCCTACTACAACTTATGGAGAAAATATCGGGGTTATGGCTATCACAGGAGTTTATTCAGTCCAAGTTATTGGGGGAGCTGCAGTTATTTCGATAATCATGGCCTTCTTTGGACCTTTGGCTGCGATTATTCAGACTATTCCAGGAAATGTAATAGGAGGAGTAACCTTCCTTCTTTATGGAATGATAGGTACAAGTGGTATAAGACTCTTGGTAGATCAGAAGGTAGATTATTCCAAGTCAATCAACCTAGTCTTGACATCAGTAATATTTATAGCAGGTCTTTCAGGGCTTTCTTTAAAGTTTGGAGCAATCCACCTACAGGGAATGGTCCTAGCCTCAGTTGTGGCAGTTGTCCTATCTGCCTTTATGACCCTTCTTAAGAAATTAAATCTAATTAACCAGTAAAAATAAAGCTCCCCGTTAAGGGGAGTTTTTGAGTCGATATTATTGTAAAAATAAGTGTTCGATTAAAATCTTTACTCCAAGGCTTATGAGGATTATTCCTCCAGTAAGCTCTGATATTTGCTTACTCTTCATTCCAAGCTTAGAGCCAATCTTAAAGCCCATTACTGAAAGAAGGGCAGTTACTATTCCTATTGTAGATGCAGATTTTACTATATCTATATTTAAAAAGGCAAGTCCTACTCCTACTGCCAAGGCATCGATAGAGGTCGCAATTCCCATCTTTGATAGGGAAAGAAAGTCAAAGCCACGGTTAACCTCACAATAGGCATTTCTTGATTCTTTTATCATCTCAAGTCCTAAGATCAAAAGCAAGAAAAAGGCTATCCAATGATCAATAGCCTTTATAGATTCCGCAAATCTTCTTCCCAACAAGAATCCAATAACTGGCATAAAGGCCTGGAAAAAGCCGAAACAAAAACCAACCGACAAACTGTTTTTATAGAATGTGTCTTCTCAGATAAGCCCTTGCAGATACTTGCGGCAAAAGCATCCATGGCAAGGCCCACTGACAAGATCAATAATGATGCTGTATCCAAAAATCCCCCTTTATCTTCCTTAAGTAAATTGCTTATATATTTAACCGGAAAGCCAACTTAATGCAAGTATAAAGAAAAACCGGCCAGTTTGGCCGATCTCACTTTACAAAATTATTCAAATTGACTTATTATTCTTTCTGCTCTTGCTATAACCTCGTTACTTCTTCTTATTAGGTCGTTTGCCCTATCACCCATTGTACGAGCTATAGCAGGATATTCGCTCATTATATACTTGACAGCTTCTATAGTAAGCTTGTGCTCTTCAATTGTATATTTTAATTCTTGAACGGCTAGTATCTTCTTACCATATTCTTTTAGATTATTCTTAGCCTCGTTAAGTCCTATTGTCGCATTTCTAAGCTCTTCATAGCTTGCATCTTTATTGTTAAGGACTGACTTAGCATATTCTAGGGCCCCATTGTATTCTGCCTTTAGGCTTTCTTTGTTTATTAGGCCGTAGGCTTTAGATGCGAAAATATTTTCGCTATCATTAATTCCGTTTTGCAATTGCTCTCTTTGACTTGCCATCTTATCTTCTTCAGCATAGCTTATGCTTACTGGTGATATAGTTGGAAAACTTGGAACAGTTGCTAGAAAAGCAAAGTTTATTGTAAATATTAGGGCTAATATCTTTTTCTTAATCATTCTTACTCCTATTTCCTATTTATAGCATTCCGTAGTGTTCTAAAATCTTGTTAGATTTTTCTATTACCTTAGCAGATTTTTCTAGATATGCTCTGATCTGATTGCCGTAATTTTTGGCAATAGCTGGGTAGTTTAGGAGCATCTTGCAAGCCTTAACTGTTAGCTCGTGCTCTTCTTTAGCTGCCTTTAATTCTTTAAGAGCCTTTTTGATTTTATCGGCATCTTCTTTAAGTTCTAGGCCTTCCTTAGCTTCTTTTAATTTACCTACAATACCTTCATAGTCTTCAAGCTTTGAATTAGGATTACTTTCTATTGATTTAGCACTTGTTAGAGCAAGGTCAAATATCTTGTAGGTATTTTCGGTGTATTTGTCTTTGTTTTTAACAATTTCTTCTGCATCTTTAATTTTTGTGCCTAATTCTTCTTTTGCTGCATTTTCCTTAACAGCTCTGATTATAGCTTCTCTTGCTTCTCTTATATCTGCTACGGCTTTTTCGTATTCGCCTTCAGATAATTTGTTAGATCCTTTGTTGAAAACTAGGTATCCATTTGTGATTGCAAGATCATAGAGGTCTTTTTTATCTTTTGGAGCATTTTTATAATTGGAATCATTTCTCACAAAATCTTGAGATTCCATTAATAATTTGGCTAGGGTCTCTGTATCTACGCTTTCCCCGTTTAGCTTATCTTTTGCTTCATTTAGCAAGGCTAATTGAGATTTGGCTTTTTCTGCTTCTATCTTGTAAGCTTCATCACTAGTTAAACCCTTTTCTTCTTCTAGGAAAGCTTTAGTCTTTTCCATTATTCCATCAAAAGATGCTTTTGGATAAGATGTTGAGTTTATATAAGTGTAGTCATCATATAAGTTAAGGCAAGAATTGTAAGTATTCTTCAATTCATTAAAAACATTTTCGTATATTTCTTTTGCGCTTTTTTCTTGGCTTACTTCTGGAGCTGCTTGTACATTTGTTAAGCTTTGTCCACTTCCTAGAACGAAACTTGTAGCGAGAGCTATTGCTATTATTCCCTTTTTAAGATTATTTTTTTTCATAAAAACTCCTTTTTCTAGTTTTACTTTTCTTTATTATACCATAGAACCGTTAACTTTCAGCATTTATCAAATCTTTACTGAGAATTGATTTTATTTCTCTTCTTAAATGTATTCTTACCCGTTTTGTGATATAGTATAGTATATATTATGGAGGCTATATGAAAAAATTTGGAAAAGTTATATTGGCTCTTGTCCTAACGGCAGGAGTTGGTTTTACAGGCTATATTGTTGGCCTAAATCGTGATTTAAATGCTACAAATAAGAGTGAAGACCAAGCGCATATTGAGGATATGCATATGTTAAAGAGCTTACTTGATAAGAACTTCCTCTTTGATTATGACGAAAAGGACCTCTATGAGGGATCTCTTAAGGGAATGTTTGCCAATCTCGGCGACCCTTACACCCAATACTACAGCAAGGATGAGTTTTCCAAGCTAATGGAGACTCTTGACGGGAGATATAAGGGAATCGGAGTTTTGGTTCAAGCGAGTAAGGAAGGCTTTATCAAAGTCGTTCAAGTCTTTGATGGTTCTCCTGCTTCTGAGGCAGGCCTTAAAGAAGGCGATTATATAATAAAGGTCGAAGGCAAGGAATATTCTGCAGATCAAATGGAAGAAGCTGTCGCTATTATGAAAGGTGAGGAAGATACTAATGTCAAAATCACTGTTAGAAGAATGGAAGAAGATGGCAAGAACTTCAAAGATATAGATATGGAAGTCGCAAGACGTGATGTTAAAGTCGATACGATAGATGAAAGTCTTATGGAGATAAGAGATAAGAAGATCGGCTACATCCATATCAAGTCCTTTGATGATGTAACAGGAGAAGACTTCGAGGCCTCTTACAAGAAGCTAAAAGATGCTGGAATGGAAGGGCTTGTTTTAGACCTTAGGAACAATCCTGGTGGATCTCTTGACGTTTGTCTCGATATAGCAGATAAATTCCTAGATAAGGGAGTTATAGTAACTACAGAAGATAAGAAGGGAGAAGTAATCACTGAAGAAAGTGACGAAGATAAAGACGATATCCCAATGACAGTCCTAGTAAATGAAAACTCTGCTTCAGCAAGCGAGATCTTATCTGGAGCGCTCAAGGACAGAGATAGGGCTAAGATTATCGGTAAGAAGACTTTTGGTAAGGGTATTGTACAAAAACTTTTCCCACTAGATGATGGATCAGGGGCTAAGATTACAATCAGCGAATACCACACACCATCAGGTGCAAAAATCAATAAGGTCGGAGTAGAGCCTGATATCGAAGTAGAAAATACTGAGGAAGGCCTTGAGATTTCAAAGAAGAACTTCTCAAAGGATGATCAATTCAAAAAGGCCCTTCAAGTCCTCTTAGACCAAATGGGTGAATAGATGCAAAATCATGCTGATTATTCAAAAAGAGTAGAAGAGTTAAACTCACTTCTAGAAAAACGTGATGGGACCAATCTTTCCAAGCTTTTGAGAAGGACTAACCCTGTAGATATAGAAGAATTCATATCGACTTTAAGCGCAGAAGATGCCCTAATTGTATTCAGACTCCTCAAAAAGGAAGATGCAATAGAAGTTTTTGCAGAGCTTGATCCGGAGGATAAGGATAAGATTAAAAAGGGACTAAATGATACGGAATTTCATTCGCTTTTGGGCCAACTAGACTTTGACGATATGATCGACACCTTAGAGGAGATGCCAGCTTCTGTCGTTCAAAAAATTCTAAGAAATACCGATACAGAAAAGAGAAAGAAAGTTAACCAATATCTTAAGTTTCCAGAAGATTCTGCAGCAAGTCTGATGACTCCAGAATTTGTGGAGCTTAAGATAACAATGACTGTAAAAGAGGCCCTAGAGACTATAAAAAGGGTTGGCAATAACAAGGTCACCGTCTATACTTGCTATGTTACAGATTCTACCAAAAAGCTTTTAGGCTACGTGTCCTTGAGAAATCTCGTCACAAGTGATGGAGATACCCTAATATCAACCCTTCTCTATGAGGATGTAATCACAGTTAGGACAGACGAGGACCAAGAAGATGTAGGAAGGACCTTCCAAAAATACGGCTTTACTGCCCTACCAGTAGTGGATAAGGAAGATAGGCTTGTGGGAATTATCACGGTAGATGATATCATGTGGATAATTGAGCAAGAGGCAACAGAAGACTTCCAAATCATGGCTGCTACCACACCAGAAGAGGAAGAATACAGCAAGATGAGTGTTTGGGATCTTGCCAAAAACAGGATTCCTTGGCTGATGTTTCTTATGATATCATCTGCCTTTACCTCAACCATACTTAAAAGCTACGAGGCAGTTATCCAGTCGATAATCGCCCTCAACATGTTTATACCTATGCTAACAGACTCTGGGGGAAATGCAGGAAGCCAGACATCAACCCTTGTAATCCGTGCTATGGCTACAAAGGACATAGAACTATCCGATTGGGCCAAGGTCGTATGGAAGGAATGTAGGATTGGAATGGTATGTGGCTTATTCTTGTCAGTAGTAGGATTTTTCAAATGCTATTTATTTGATAAAGTAGGCTTAGAGATTGCCCTTATGGTTGCAGTTACGCTTTTCTTTATAGTTGTTACTGCCAAGGTCGTGGGATCTCTCCTTCCGATAATTGCCAAAAGACTCGGAGCAGATCCAGCTATAATGGCAAGTCCCCTTATCACAACCATAGTTGACTCCCTGGGTCTTATAGTTTACTTTAACATAGCTCAAATGTTTATGGATGTTGCACCAATATAGGGAGAATTATGAAATATAAGAAAAAATATACTATAGGACATATGTTTTGCGACCGCTATGGCTATTTGACCATGAGAAATCTTGCGGCCTTGATGTTTGATGTTAGTTTCGAGCAAGCAAGTTTCCTCGAGAAGAATATTGATATGGAAAAGTTCAGATGGATTGCTTATTCATGGGAGATAGATATAAGAAGGAATGTAAAACTCGATGATGAGATAGAAATTACAACCATACCGACCCATATGAATAGGTTCTATGCCTATAGGGATTTTATAGTAGAAAAAAATGGACAAACCATCATAGTGGCCAAGGCAGTATTTCTGTTGATGGATATAGAAAGACTTCGCCCGGTAAAAATCTTAGATGATTTAGTAAAGGCCTATGGTAGAGAAGAGGAAGTATTCACTGCTAGGGATGTGAAACTAGAAAAAGACCTTGACTTTATTAAGGATATCCAAATTAGGAAGGCAGATATAGATACAAATTTCCATGTGAACAATGCAGTTTACTTCGATTATATCGAGGAACTTTCGGATATTTTCGCCAAGGATATAGGCTATATCAAATTAGTTTACAGAAATGAAATTAGGAATAAGGAAAGCGTAAGGGCCTTAGGTAAAAAGAGCGGAGATGAATTCTCCTTTGCCCTAGAAGATGGGTCTTCTAAGACTTATGCTTACGGAAAGATAAGATTAGATGTATAAAGAAGGATTTGGGAATATTCCCAACAAGGATAAGATAATAGATTATTTAGAAAAAGGCTTTAAGGATAAGTCTGATAGGTGGATCATAAAATCCTGGCTTTGCGGAAAAACTGCAGAAAAAATGGCTAAAGACTTGGGACTTGACCCAGATATAGCCCTGGCTTCTGCCTCCCTTGCCCAGATCGGTAAGTCCTCTTCTGGTGAAAATAATTTTCTAGAAGGCTTCAAGATCCTTAGGGCAGATTCTTATTTTTTTCCAGCGAAGGTTGCCATAAGCCAAAGCTTCCCCCTAAAGGACTTAGAGCTTTACAAGGATATTTACGACCTAGATCCCAAGGAGGAAGAATTTATAAGAAATTTCTTATATAGATATGATTACACAGACTACGACTATCTAGTCCAGTATCTTTATATGATATTTGATGAAAACTTTGTGGGACTTGAGAAAGGGATGGAACTTTTCTTAGATGAATCCTATCCAGCTCTTTTTAGGGAAAGATTTTATGAATTAGAAGAATATTTCCTCCCCAAGCTTGATGGAGATATAGAAGCTTATCTTATAAGAGCTAAAAAATCTAAGTTTCCTTACAAGCTTTTTAGGGACTAGGATTATTAAAATTTAAAGAATATACAAGCTAAATCTCGTTTGCAAAACTAAGTAACAGCAGTATATTATTAGTGAATTTATTTTACCAAACCCAAGGAGGCTGTTGCAATCTCGCAAAAGTCTCCTGATTTTTTTATAGGAGTTTTTATGAAAGTAAAAGTATGTAAAAAATGCTCAAACGTTGATATAGATAAATTAGAAAAACTTAGTGACGAATACGGATTTAAACTAAAGACAGGCTGTCTTGGTCATTGCAAGAAGGGGCAGAAAGATCAATCCTTTGGAGAGATTAAGTCAAAATTTGTCAAGGTAAAAGACTCTGAAGAATTTATGAAAAAGGTCGAAAAAAAGGCTATCAAGGCAGAGAAGTCCAAGAAAAAGAAAAAAGACAAGAAGAAAAAAGACAAAAAGAGAAAGAAGAGTTAGTAAATTTATATGGAACTTAAGAATAGCAAACACTACGATGATGAAACTCTAAAAAGATGGATAGAAGACGAATCCCTCACAGATGAGCTTAACAAGAAGGCTGATGCTATTAGAAAAGAAATCTATGGAGATAAGGTCTTCGTCAGGGGTCTAATAGAGTTTTCAAATGTATGCAAGAACGACTGTTACTATTGTGGAATAAGAAAGTCCAACGACAAGGTCGAAAGATACAGGCTTAGTGAGGAGGAGATTCTCGCTTGTGCAGACCTTGGCTATAAGCTTGGCTATAGGACCTTCGTCCTTCAAGGGGGGGAGGATGGACATTTCACAGATGATATGTTCGTGGATATAGTCAAAAAAATTAAAAATCTCCACGATGATGTGGCCATCACTCTATCTTTGGGAGAAAGATCTTACGAATCTTATAAGAAATTGTTTGAAGCGGGTGCTGATAGATATCTTCTAAGGCAGGAGACTTCAGACAAGGACCATTACTCAAAGCTCCACCCAGAAACTATGAGCTTTGAAAGTAGGAGACAAGCCCTAAGAGACTTAAAAGAAATAGGCTTTCAAGTAGGTGGAGGCTTTATGGTAGGATCTCCTTACCAAAAGACAGAAGATATCATAAAGGACCTGAGATTCCTAGAAGAGCTAGAGCCTGCTATGATTGGAATAGGCCCTTACATGACCCAGCATGATACTCCTTTCAAGGACTTTCCTAATGGATCATTTGAGATGACCCTAAGACTTGTCTCAATCCTTAGGATTCTTTTCCCTTATGCCCTAATACCAGCTACAACAGCCCTAGGAACAATCAATCCCTTGGGAAGAGAAAGAGGCCTACAAGCAGGGGCAAATGTTCTAATGCCAAATCTTTCGCCAACTATGGTGAGGGAGAAATACTCACTCTATGATAATAAAATCTGTACAGGAGATGAGGCGGCAGAATGTAGGGCTTGCCTTGAACTTAGAATAAAAAATGCAGGATACGAAATCGTAACCGACAGGGGAGATGTCATAACCTACGATAAGAAAACAAGAAAATACTCATAAGAAAAGACCTAAAAGCCTTAAGTACAAGTAAAAGCTTTTAGGTCTATTTTATTCTGGCAAAGATACGTCTTCGAGGATTCCCTTAAGATAAGCTATAGTTATGCCGTAGTTGGTCATAGGGATATTTCTTTTCTTTGCTTCATCTACCCTGCTTAGCATAGTAGCTCTATTGAACATACAAGCACCACAAGATATGATTAGGTCGTATCTATTGTAGTCGATAGGGTCATCGCCCCTATTAAATTCTATTTTAAGCTCTGGATATTTTTTTCTCAACATCTTTGGAATCTTGACTGTTCCAATATCCTCATCGATAGGAGGATGGGTGCAAGCTTCTGATATTAGTATTCTTTCTAAAGGCCCATCAAGTCTTCTTACAGAATCTATAAAATAGGTTAAGTCTCCCTTAAAGGCAGAAAATAGAATGGAAAAGCTAGTAAGTCTTATTCCTTCTTCTAGTAGATCTTTTGTTTCCTTAAAGACTTGGGAGTCGCAGATTACAAGGTCTGGCTTATCCCTTAGGGCCTTTAGGGTGTTTTCTAGGCTATCAAGGTCACAAGCTATGGCTGTAGCCTTCTTATCTATTAGCTCTCTTATAGTCATAACCTGAGGCTTAATAAGCCTACCCTTTGGGGCTGCCTTATCCTGTGGGATTACTAGAAGTACTATATCACCGCTTTTTACAAGATTTCTGGTGATAGTTAGGTCTTCTTTTTTGTAAAGATTTTTTATCTTAGCGAAGATCTTTAGTCTGTCGTCCTTATTTCTCACATCGATTGTGATAGGGGAAAGGGCCTGGTATTTTTCGTAAATCTTAGCCCCTTCATCTCTATCTTGCTTGCCTGCAACATAGATTATTGGCTTATTTCTCTTTTTTATTTCCTTTAAGATTTCAAAGTCTTCATCTAGGCTTAAGCAATATATAAAGATATCGCACTTATCTATTATAGCTAGACTTTTGGCAATTCTCTTACTGCCGAGAGTGCTTTTATCGAAAAACCCAGCTGTATCTATGAAAAGGACTGGGCCAAAGTCCGTTATCTCCATGGCCTTTCTTACTGGATCTGTCGTAGTTCCAGCAACTTCAGATACGATTGCAGTATCAGTCCCTGTCATATAATTTAAGAAGGTAGACTTTCCGGCATTGGTCTTACCGAATATTCCTATATGAACTCTCTCACTATTTTGCGTTTTCATATTATATATAAAGGTCTCTTTGTCCTTGTTTGATTTTTTCTAGATTTTCCCTAGTTGATTCACGGACTTCTGGATTTGGAATATTAGCTAGCTCTCTTTGGATAAGGGCTTCGGCATCCTTGGCTGTCTTATCACTTGCGTAATCTATTACATATTCTTCGAGAGTTGTGAGGGCGTTTGGATGGCAAATATTACCGATTCCGTGTTTTTTGACCATGCCCATAAAGGTCTCGCCAGTTCTTCCCATCCTGTAGCAAGCTGTACAGAAACTTGGTACGTGGTCTTTTGATATTAGCCAGTCGATTACTTCATCTAGAGTTCTGTTATCTGATAGTTCGAATTGATCACTTCCCTTGGTTTCGTTTTCTGTATATCCTCCTACAGAAGTCTTGGAACCTCCGGAGATTTGGGAAATACCAAGGTCTAAGAGCTTAGCACGGACCTTTTCGCTCTCCCTAGTAGATACGATCATACCAGTATATGGTGCTGCAACTCTGATGCAGGCTACGATTTTCTCAAACATTTCATCTGATAGGGAATTGTCGAAGTCGTTTGGATCAATATCGTCAGCAGGTTGGATTCTAGGCACAGAGATTGTATGAGGGCCGACATTAAATCTCGCCTCAAGGTGTTCTGCGTGCATTAATTGGCCAACAAATTCATATTCATAAGAATCGAGTCCATACAAAACTCCAAGTCCTAAATCGTCGATTCCTCCCTCGAAGGCCCTATCCATTGCTTCAGTGTGATATTCGTAGTTAGATTTTGGACCAAACTTGTGGAGAGACTCGTAATTTTCCTTGTTGTAAGTTTCTTGGAAGAGGATGTAAGTTCCGATTTCTGCCTCGTGAAGCTTTCTGTAATTTTCAACAGTAGTAGCTGCGATATTTACGTTTACCCTTCTTATAGCTCCGTTTTTGTGTTTAATATTATAGATTGTATCTATCGACTCTAGTATGTATTCTAGAGGGTTATTTACTGGATCTTCTCCAGCTTCTAGGGCAAGTCTCTTGTGTCCTAAGTCTTGTAGAGCTATAACTTGCTCACGAATTTCTTCTTGACTTAGCTTTCTTCTTGGAATAGTTCTGTTTTGTCCGTGGTAAGGACAATAAGAGCAACCATTCACACAATAGTTAGACAAATACAAAGGAGCGAAAAGCACTATTCTATTTGCGTAAAACTTGTGTTTAAGCTCTTTGGCAAGGTTAAAGATCTCTGCGTTTAGGTCTTCTTCCTTACAAGATAAAAGCACAAAGGCTTCCCTGTGGCTTAGGCCCTTAGCCTTTTTTGCCTTATTTAAAATATCTATGATAAGCTCTCTATTATGGGCGTTTTCTCTACCATAATCAAGAGTCTCTAAAATTTCTTCATGGTTAATAAATTCACTAGCCTTGCTAGATTTTGGATTATATACTACCATATTACCTCCCTTTATAAATTCATTTATATTATAATACTTATTGGCTTAAAATGAAAATTTATCTATCTTTTAAGGGTAAATTTTCCCTAAAAATTATAAAAATCTGCTATAATTATAGTGTTATCATCCCTATACTGGTAACGGATAGGAGGTGTTAAAATGTCAAAATTACATTCCTTATTGTTTGCTATCGCGATAAATATAGCTAGTTACTATGTTTGTAAGTGGTTAGATAGCAAGTTTTTAGATGATGATAACTAGCCCAAAATAAAAAGCAGGAGCTGCAACTCCTGCTTTTTATGTGTTAAAATTAATTACATTCCCTATGTGATATCATTATACTAAGCTATGCTCCTTTAAGCAAATTTTAGTTATAGATATAATAAAACTAATACTTATACAAATTATTTCAAATTATTTGACAAGGAAAAAATACCATGGTATTATAGGATTATCAAATAAATAAAGTTTTGACACCATTTGAAAAGAAGAGTAGTCTAGAAAGATATTCTACAGAGAGCCCCGTTTGGTGAAAGGGGTGGATGTTGATTTAGATGAAGATGGCCTTTGATGGGATAGTTCGATATTAGAGCTATACGGGTCTTCCCGTTACAGAAGTAGAGTATGTCTGTACTTGATGAGTGCCTATACGTGTGAACGTATATGAATTAAGGTGGTAACGCGAATTTTCGTCCTTAGTTTCCTTCGGGAAGCTGGGGACTTTTTTTATTACAAGTTTAGGAAGGGAAATATGATTGAGCTAAAAAATATTACAGTCGACTTTGATGGCTTTAAGGCAGTCGATGATGTAAGTATCAAAATTGAAAAACAAGATGCCTACGGGATTGTGGGCTTTTCTGGGGCGGGTAAGTCAACTCTTGTAAGGACTATCAACCTCCTCCAAAGACCAAGTGAAGGAGAGGTCATAGTTAAGGGAGAAAGGCTTCTAGACTTATCTAAGAAGGATTTGCGAAATAGGAGAAAGAAGATCGGAATGATCTTCCAACATTTTAATCTTTTGAATAATATTACAGTTTTGGATAATGTAATCTTTCCAATCAAGAGAGATAAAATTCCAAAGGAAGAAAAAATCAAAAAGGCCAAGGAACTTTTAGAGCTTGTGGGAATTGGTGATAAGGCTGACTCCTACCCGAGAGAGCTTTCCGGAGGGCAAAAGCAAAGATGCGCCATAGCCCGTGCCCTTGCCTCAGATCCTGAGATCCTTCTTTGCGATGAGGCGACAAGTGCTCTAGATCCAAAGACTACCAAGCAAATATTGGCCCTCCTTAAAGAGCTTAATGAGAAGCTAAAGCTTACTATTGTAATCATAACCCACCAGATGGAAGTTGTAAAAGACCTTTGCAACAAATGTGCCGTGATGCAAGGCGGAAGGGTTATCGAAGAAGGAAATACCTTGGACATATTCTCAGATCCAAAAGAAGAACTTACTAGAGAATTCGTAGAAACTTCAACCAATGTCGAAGCTACAATCGAAGAAGTTAAGGAAAATATAGGAATCTTAAAAGAAGACGAAATCCTAGTCCAACTTAACTACAAGGGAGCGAGCACAACCGAGCCACTCATTAATGAAATCTATGATAAGTTTGGCATAAAGACCAACATCCTTGCAGCAAATATAGAATTTATTAGCCAAACACCAGTGGGTAACCTCATAGTTACCTTTAAGGGATCTAACGGAAGTCTTGATGAAGTCCTTACTTATTTAGAAGAAAGAGATGTAAGAATTAGAATTTTAGGAGGTAGAGATGGGATACTTTGATTATGCCCTATCCATATCAGATAGGATTGTAAAAGAAACTTGGGCCACCCTACACATGCTTGTCGTTTCTGCAATATTTGCAGGAATCTTTGGCCTCATACTTGGAGTAATCCTAGTTGTGACAGACAGGGGAAGAATATTAGAAAACAGAAAACTTTACTCAGTGCTTGATAAGATAACCAACACCTTTAGGGCAATCCCCTTTGTAATCTTACTTGCCCTAATCGCACCAATAACTAAGCTTATAGTTAACACCAGGATAGGTCCAACTGCAGCTATAGTTCCATTAATATTTTCTACAGTGCCATTTTTCGCAAAACAAGTCGAACAGGCCCTAGCGGAAGTAGATTCTGGAGTGATAGAAGCAGCAGAAGCGATGGGTAAGGGACCGGTTGAGATAATCTGGTCAGTTTATCTTAGAGAAGGACTTCCTTCCATAATCAGAGCCTCATCCATAACCCTAATCTCCCTACTAGGTCTTACAGCAATGGCTGGCCTAATCGGTGGAGGTGGAATCGGAGACCTTGCCATAGCGGTAGGCTATCAAAGGTACAAGGACGACGTGGTCCTAATATCAGTAGTAATAATCTTAATCATAGTATTTATAATCCAAGGAGTATCAAACATACTCATTAGAAAAACTAGTCACTAGGAGGAAATATGAAAAAAATATTTGGAATTATATCGGCCCTGACCCTCGCAGTTTTAATCACAAGCTGTGGCGGGGCAGATAAAAACGAAAGCAAAGAAGCTCTTAAGCTTGGAGTAGTAGGAGAGAGAAATGTCGAATACGAAGATGCCATCAAAAGATACGAGAAGGATACTGGCAAAAAGATTGAGCTTGTAAGATTTAACGATTACAACCAACCTAACGATGCCCTAAAGGACGGTAACATCGACCTATCATCCTTTGCGACCTATATATTTATAGAAGACTATAACAAAAACCAAAATGCAAACTTCACTTATCTTGCGGATACAATAATATCGCCAATGGGAGTTTACTCACAAAAAATTAAAGAGATAGGAGAAATCCCTGAAGGAGGAAAGATTGCAATACCTGTAGAAGTATCAAACAACTCTAGGGCCCTATACATCCTAGAATCTGCAGGAGTGATCAAGATTAAGGAAGGAAGCGGAGACTTTATAACCCTAGATGACATAGCAGAAAACCCTAAAAACATAGAGTTTGTAGAGCTTCCAGCAGACCAAGTTTCAAGAGCCCTAGAGGATGTGGATGCAGCCCTTATCAACTCTGACATGGCTATGGAAGCAGGACTTTCACCAACAGAAGATTCAATCTTTCTTGAAGATCCAGAAAACGAAAGAGCCAAGAACTTTATAAATGTAATAGCAGTAAAAGAAAATAATAAGGATAATGAAGATATCAAAAATTTCATAGAAAACTATTATCTAACAGATGAAACAAAAAAGGTCATAGAAGACGAATACAAGGGAGCAGTAATCCCAATATTTAAACTAAGATAGGTTATTAAGATTAATATCTTTAATAATATAAATGTAAATTATAGGAGGAAATAATGAAAAAATTTACAAAAATCGCCCTAGCACTTGCTCTAGTCCTAGGATTTAGCGCATGTGGAGCAAACAAGGAAGCAAAACCAGCGGATAGCAAAGAAGAAGTAAAAACAGAAGATACTTCAAAAAAAGAAGACGGCACAATTAAAATTGGTGTAGTTGGTGAATACAACGACGTCCTAAATGAAGTGATCAAAAGATACGAAGAAGGAACAGGCAAGAAGGCAGAGCTTGTAATATTCTCAGACTACAGCCAGCCAAACGAAGCCCTTCTAGCAGGAGATATCGACCTAAACGCCTACCAACACTACAAATTCCTAAACGAATTTAATGAATCAAAAGGATCAGATTTAGTATCAATCGGAGATACAATGCTTGCCCCAATGGCCCTATACTCAAACAAGCTCAAATCAATTGACGAGCTAGAAGACGGAGCCAAAATCGCCATACCTAACGATCCAACAAACGGAGCAAGAGCCCTCTTCCTACTTCAAGAAGCAGGTCTAATCAAAGTAGAAGGTGAAGCAGGCGACCTAATAGGACTTGACAAAGTAACAGACAACCCTAAAAACTTAGAACTAATAGAAATGGACGCATCCCAAACAACAAGAAGTCTAGACGACTGCGACCTAGCAGCAGTAAACGACACCTTCGCCCTAGACGCAGGACTAGATAAAGAAACAGCAATATTCAAAGAAGACCCAAAAACAGAATCAGTAAAACAATACATCAACCTAATAGCAGTAAGAAAAGAAGACGAAAACAACGAAGAATACAAAGAATTCGTAAAATACTACCAAACAGAAGAAACCAAAAAAGACATGGAAGAAATAACAAAAGGAGCATGGATACCTGCTTGGTAAGCGCCGCTACCCGACCTGGTAGGGTCGCAAAGTAGCGAAGCGCTTTGCGATTTATTGTCCGCCTTGTTTAGAAAAAACAAGGCAGATACATAAGAGCAAGAAATGCCCTGAATGGGTATTTCGCAGCGGAGTAAAACTAAAGAAAAAGTATACTTTCGCGGTGAGAAAGTAGCGAAGCGCTTTGCGATTTATTGTCCGCCTTGTTTAGAAAAAACAAGGCAGATACATAAGAGCAAGAAATGCCCTGAATGGGTATTTCGCAGCGGAGTAAAACTAAAGAAAAAGTATACTTTCGCGGTGAGAAAATAGCGAAGCGCTTTGCGATTTATTGTCTGCCTTGTTTATAAAAAAACAAGGCAGATACATAGGAGCAAGAAATACCCTAAATGGGTATTTCGAAGCGGAGTGATTCTGGAGAAAGCCAATATGATCCGAGTTAGCGAAGCTCTTTGCGATCCAATGTCTTGCTTGTTTAGAAAAACAAGGCAAATAAAAAAGATTTTGGATTTAGTCTTCGATTCTCTGAAAGCTATCTAAAATTAATCACTTCCAAAACAAGAAATATTAGCATAAAATGCTGGCTCATTATTTTCTAAAAGCATTTGTCTCTCCAAGATTTGAAATAATAATCATGGAAAATATGGGCTGGTATTTTTTTACCCAAAAGGAGGTCTAAATGAAAATTTTAAAAGAAAATAAATCTTCCCTAATACTATTACTGTCGATGTTTATTGGAGCTATTCTAGGACTTATCTTAGGAGAATCTGCAAAGAGCCTTCAAGGAGTAGCCAATATCTTCCTAAATCTCTTGTATGTATCAATAGTTCCAATGATTTTCACATCAATTGTATCTTCGATTACGGGGATGAAGACTACCAAGACTATCGGAAAGATACTAGGACTTATGTTTCTAATATTTATTATTACAGGCCTATTTGCAGCGCTTTATATGATAGTTTTTACTCAAATACTTGACCCTAGCAAGAATGCTGTCCTTAATTTCAAGGATTTTGAAATAGAGAAGAGTCCCAGCATCGATCTTTTATCCATGCTTACAGTGGATGATTTTTCTAAATTACTTTCCAGGGAAAATCTGATGGCCCTTATAGTATTTTCCTTCTTCGTAGGACTTGCTATATCTAAGCTTGCTGATGAGGCAAGGCTTGTAAAGGACTTTATAGATCAATCCTCTAAGGTCGTTACAAAGATTATTTCATATATAATGAAGCTTGCTCCAATAGGCTTGGGTGCATATTTTGCAGTCCTTTTAGGAGAAAATGGCAAACAGATTGTAGGTCCCCTATCAAGGACAATCCTGATATTTGCCCTTGCTTCAATCATATATTTTTTCTTTGTAAATTTCATCATGGCCTTTATCGGGGGAGGACTTAAATCTTGCAAAAAGCTATTTACATATATGTGGCCACCAGTTCTTACAGCCTTTGGGACAAGTTCCTCTGCGGCAGCCCTTCCTCCAAATCTTGAGGCAGGAAGAAAAATTGGAATCAGAGAAGATGTGAATTCAATAGTCCTTCCCATAGGGGCAAATCTCCACAAGGATGGAACGGTCTTGATCCAAATAATAAAGATTGCCCTCTTGTGCCCTATATTTGGAATAGACTTACTAGATCCTTCTAATCTCTTGACAGCTATAGCAGTATCAGTCATAGCCTCATCAGTTATGGGGGCAGTTCCAGGAGGAGGCTATACTGGAGAGATTTTCCTCATATCAGCCTTTGCCTTCCCTCAAAGCTCGATTCCAATCATGGTCCTAATAGCAACCATAGTAGACCCCCTAGCCACAGCCATCAACACAAGCACAGACCTTGGGGCAGCTATGATAGTAGAAAGATTTGTAAAATAAAGTAGGGGGCTGTTGCAGAATGAATAAATCGTACTGTTATCGTTAGAAGAACCTCCACGGAAAATCTCATTACGCCGATAGGCTAACCGCCTCCATCAGCCGGCAGGCGCCAATTAGCCTACCGGCTAGGAGAGGTAAAATTTCCTAAGAGAACCTTCTAACGATAGTACGATGATTATTCATAGTTTTGCAACAGCCCCTTTTACGTACAATCTTTTCTATTTTTCTGTACGAATATCGTGTTTATAGTCATAGGGACAGGGTAAGTGAATAAGGTTGGTATTTATGAAATAAAACTTAAAGCCTTAAATTAAAATAATAGGGGAAGATTAATTATGGAGAAATTAAATGAAGAAAATTTAGATAGGATTATCGATGAATTGCTTAAGGATGATGAAATATCTACAGAAGAGAAGAAAATTTTATTTAGATACAAGAAAAACTATGATAAAAGCTTTATGAATAGGGTCCATTATCTTAAGGAAGATCTTTCAATCCTAAATCTAGAAAAAGGCATAGCTAAGGGCCTAAACCCTAATGTTTTTAATTTATACAGGGAATTAATAAGACAGCATCCCAAGACTGGACCTGCATCAATATTTAATGGACTGATAAAGTGAAATATCCATAATTTAGAAATGCTTCTAAGCCATGAATATCTTAAAATTAAAAGCAGGAGGTCTAACTTATCTCAAATCGAAAATTGACGAAACAAGTTAGCTTATAAGCTCCTGCTTTTTTAATCTTTATTTAATTGTCTCTACATCTGAGATCTTGTATGGGGTGTGTTGGTAGACATAGTGGTTAATCCAGTTGTTAAAGAATATGTATCCAGTTGATCTCCATCTCTGGATAATTTTTTTATTTGGATCATCGTCTAGATAATAGTTTTCGGCAGGCTTGGTCCCAAGTCCCTTTTTTATGTCCCTCCTATATTCATCATCTAGGGTATTAGTATCGTATTCTAGATGATTTAGGTTAAAGACAAATCTGTTGTCGATACTCTTAATTATAGTAGATCCCATCTTATCATCGGCTAGGAGGACTTTAAGCTTTGGAATTCTTTCGACTTCTTCCTTTCTGATTGTCTTATATCTTGAGTTTGGCATATAAAAGCTATCGTCAAAGCCCAGAAAGAGAGGATCGGAGCTTTGCTTATAGTACCTGTTAACTGTAAATATTTTCTTATCCAAGGAGTCGATATTCACACCGTAGTAATAATCAAGGGCTGCTATGGCAGACCAGCAGATGAAAAGAGTCGAGTAGACATTTTTCTTTGCAAATTCAAATATTTTTTTAAGCTCCTCCCAGTAGATTATATCGTCGTAGGCCTTATGCTCTAGGGGAGCTCCGGTTATGATTAGGCCGTCGTATTTTTTATCCTTTATTTCTTCATAGCTTACATAAAACTTCTCCAGATGTTTTTGATAATTCGAAGACTTGTAGCTTGCCATCGCTATCAAATCTATTTCGATTTGGAGGGGAGTGTTTGAGATTAGTCTTAGAAGCTGAACTTCTGTTTCCTTTTTGGTTGGCATTAGATTAACTATGCCAATCTTAAGGGCTCTTATATCCTGTGACTTGGCCCTTTCTTCTACCATGGTGAATATATTTTCTTTGTCTAAAGTTTCTTTGGATATTAAATCTTCTGGTATTATTACTGGCATCTTATCTCCTTACAGCCTTATCTAGGGCTTGGCTTATATCTTCGATTAGATCATCCGCATCTTCAATTCCTATTGAAAGTCGGATTAGGCTCTTTGATACTCCAACCTTTTCGAGCTCTTCATCAGATAGTTGCCTGTGAGTAGAAGAAGCTGGGTGGAGGGCAAGGCTTCTTACATCTGCCACATGGACAGCGAGCGTGATTAAGTTAAGGGAGTCGATGAATTTGCTCGCCTCATCTCTTCCTCCTTTTATCTCAAAAGATACGACGCCAGAGCCTCCCTTAAGATATTTCTTGGCATAAGGATAAGATGGGGAGGATTCTAGGAAGGGATAGGAAACAGAATCTACCTTGTCGCTATCTTCCAGAAATTCTGCGACCCTTAGGGCATTTTCTGAATGCTTGTTCATTCTCAAGGCTAGGGTGTCGAGACCAAGGATTGTAAGGAAGGCGTTTTGTGGAGAGATAACTGCTCCGAAATCTCTTAGGCCAACTGTTCTAAGTCTTGCCCCGTAGGCAGCATTTTTAAATTGTTCAGTAAAGATAAGTCCGTGGTAGGATTCATCTGGCTTGGTAAGTCTATCGAAATCTCCACTTTCCCAATCAAAGTTTCCAGAATCTACAATAAGACCGCCGAGGGCTGCTGCGTGACCATCTATATATTTAGAAGAAGAGTAAGTCACGATATCACAACCATAATCAATTGGCCTAAGAAGGGCAGGTGTTGCCAGAGTATTATCTAATATCAATGGAATATTATGCTCGTGGGCAATATCTGCGTAGGATTTGATATCTAGTACACTTGCCTTAGGATTTGATATAGTTTCTCCAAAGACTAGCTTTGTATTATCATCAATAGCAGCCCTAAGCTCATCCAAGTCGTTGTTATTTACAAATTTAGTTTCTATACCCAAATCCCTTAGGGTATTGGCGAAAAGATTGTAAGTTCCACCGTAAATATTATTTACAGCGACTATATTATCGCCTGCCTTGGCTATATTTAAGACAGCTAGGAGGTTGGCTGCTTGTCCCGATCCTGTCCCTACTGCACAGACTCCTCCGTCAAGATCTGCGATTTTCTTCTCTAGAGCATCTATAGTAGGGTTTCCAAGCCTTGTATAGAAAAATCCACTTTCCTTTAGGTCAAAGAGGTCGGCAATCTCACTTGTCTTTTCATAAGAAAATGTAGTCGACTGCACTATTGGAGGGATGCTACTGTCTCCATTTTTTGCTTCATAACCTGCTCTGACACATGCTGTGTCAATGTTTTTGTATTTACTCATAATAGTAACTCCTTAAATAAATTTCATAAAATTTATATAAAAAAAGTCCCTAGGCCAAAAGACCTAAGGACGAAAATCCGTGTTACCACCTTAATTTAATATATGCTCACACATATAAACTTATCAGGTACAAACATACCCTTGCTTTGTAACGTAAGCTAACGTAGGCCTCTAATATCGAAGCCTCCTAGATAAAGACCATCTTCATACAACTTCCATCTACTTCTTTCACCAAAACGAAGCTCTCTGTAATCAAGTCCTTGTACTACTCTTCTTTATATAAAGTTTATGATAATGCAATTATATAACTAATTATTAAAAATGTCAACTGCAAAAATACTCCCAAGTTGTATAATCTATACTAGAAGAGTCAAGGAGGTTTTATGACTAGTGTATATGACTTTACAGTTTTAGATAAAGATAATAAGGAAATCTCCCTTAGTAAATATGAGGGAAAGGTCCTTCTTATAGTAAATACAGCTACCCACTGTGGCTTTACCAAACAATACGACGCTCTCGAGGCCTTATATAAGAAATATAAGGATCAGGGCTTTGAGATTTTGGACTTTCCTTGCAATCAATTTGGAAATCAAGCTCCAGAATCTGATGAAGAGATAGATTCCTTCTGTGCCCTAAACTTTGGGACAAGCTTTGACAGATTCAAAAAAATCGACGTTAATGGGGAAAATGAAGACCCACTTTATACCTTCCTTAAGGAAGAAAAGAAAGGACTTGGCAAGGCTATCAAGTGGAACTTCACCAAGTTTTTGATAGATAGAGAAGGAAATGTAGTAGCACGCTTCGGTTCAAATAAGAAGCCAGAGAATATGGAAAAAGATATAGAGAAATTATTAGGATAGGAAAATGGACAAATTTGTAAAACTAGCTTTCGATTCCTTAAGGCACTATCTAGATACGGGAAAATATCTCGACAAGTACGATGAGGAATTTGAAGATAACCACAACGGTGTAATCATAGAAATAAAAATGGGAGATAAGAGAGAAAGGGCAGGATCAATTTATCCAACCAGGAAAAACATAGGCCTAGATATAATCAACGAGACAGTCAATCTCGGAATTTTTAACAATGCCTTAGCTATCAAGGAAGATGACCTAGATGATATTTATATCCAAGTTCTAGAGATTAATAAGGTTAAGCCAATCGCCAAAATCGAAGACTTCGGAGTCTACCACGGCCTCTTACTAAATTACAACAACAACCCAGTTATAGTCTACAGAAATGACTACGAAAGCGACTATCAGATGTATGAAGATGCTAAGGACAGGGCCAATATTGACGAGTTTGATGTCTACAACCTAGAGAAGTTTAAGATAGTTAGACACATATAGGAATTAATATTTGACAAAAAACAGTCTTAGTATTATATTATAATATAAATATGACGTTAAGAAGAAGAGTAACCCTCTATCAATCTAAAAGAGAGGCAGGTTAGGTGAAAGCTGCTAGAGGCGTTTTGGGCGAAGATCATCTTCTAGTCTAATAAATGAATTAGTAGTTTATTACGTTACAATTGCGTTAAATTGTCTATTAAAACGGTGGACCGTCCTTTTTAAGGACGGTTTTATTTTTTAGAAATAAAAGGAGTTATTGATGTCAGAATTTAAATCTTTAGACAGCAAAGATGTAAGGAAAAGAGAAGGAGAAGTCGAAAAGTATTGGCAAGAAATAGACCTACTTAACGAGACTTTCGCTACAAGAGAGGATGCCGAAGAATACATAATCTACGACGGACCTCCAACAGCAAACGGTAGACCAGGAATCCACCACGTTATCGCTCGTACCCTTAAGGACATGACAAGCAGATACAAAAACATGCAAGGCTACAAGGTCCTAAAAAAGGCAGGCTGGGATACACACGGTCTTCCTGTAGAAATAGAAGTAGAAAAGACCCTAGGCTTTCACGACAAAAACGACATAGAAGAATACGGAATCGAAAAGTTCAACAAGTTATGTAAGGAATCTGTTTGGAAATACTCCGACCAATGGAGAGAGATGTCAGATAGGATGGCCTATCTCTACAACATGGATGATCCTTATGTCACAATGGATAACGACTATGTAGAAACAGAATGGTACCTCCTAGATAAGGCCTTCAAAAACGGCTATATCTACGAGGGAGCCAAGGTTATGCCTTACTGTCCACGTTGTGGTACAGGTCTTGCAAGCCACGAGGTTGCCCAAGGTTACCAAATGGATAAGACCATTACTCTTACAGTTAAGTTTAAGAAAAAGGGGACTGATAACGAGTACTTCCTAGCATGGACCACAACCCCATGGACCCTCCCATCAAACGTGGCCCTATCAGTTCACCCAGAGCTTACTTACGCTAAGCTTTACGTAGCAGATGAAGATTCTTACTATTATTGTGCCAAATCCCTAGCTGAAAATCTTATGGGAGAAAGGGACTACGAAGTCGTAGAAGAATTCCCAGGCAAGGATATGGAATACTGGGAATATGAACAACTTATGCCATATGTAAATGTAGGAGATGACAAGGCCTTTATCATAACCCTTGCCGACTACGTTTCTGCAGAAGATGGTACAGGTATAGTTCACTCCGCTCCAGCCTTTGGTGAGGACGACTACCAAATAGGAAGAAAATACGGACTTGCCTTTGTCCAACCAGTTGACCTTGAAGGATGCTTTACAGAAACTCCTTGGAAGGGCGAATTTATCTTTGATACCAACGAAAAAATCTGGAGACACCTCCAAGAAGAAGGCAAGGTATTTAACAAACAAACTATAGAACACAACTACCCACACTGCTGGAGATGCCACACACCACTAGTATATTATGCAAAACCATCCTGGTATATAGAAATGAGCAAGTTCTCAGATGCCATGGTAGAAAACAACAAAAGCGTAAACTGGTACCCACAAACTATAGGGGACAAGAGATTTGGAAACTGGCTCGAAAACGTAAAAGACTGGGCTATATCTAGGTCAAGATACTGGGGAACTCCACTAAATATCTGGAAATGTGATGAATGCGGCCACACAGATACAGTTGGATCAAGAGCCGAGCTAAAGGAACGTGCAATCGAGGATATATCAGAAGATATAGAACTTCACAGACCATATGTAGATAACGTATCTATCAAATGTGATAAGTGCGGAGGCACCATGCATAGGGTTCCTGATGTAATCGACGTTTGGTTTGACTCAGGAGCAATGCCATTTGCCCAACTTCACTATCCATTCGAACACAAGGAAGACTTTGAAGAATACTTCCCAGCAGACTTTATCTGTGAAGGAATCGACCAAACAAGAGGCTGGTTCTACTCACTAATGGCCATATCTACCATCACAACAGGCAAGGCACCTTACAAAAATGTCTTAGTAAATGACCTTGTAGTAGATAAGAATGGTCAAAAGATGAGTAAATCCAAAGGAAACACCCTCGATCCATTTGCCCTCTTTGATAAATACGGGGCAGATGCCGTAAGATTCTACTCACTTTATGTATCTCCACCATGGATGCAAACCAAGTTTGACGAAAAGGGCCTAATCGAAGTTAAGAACAACTTCTTTAGAACATTCGAAAATGTCTACAACTTCTTCGGCCTATACGCTGAAACAGATAAACTAAGTGCTGAGGAAATAGCAGGATTTAGCGACCTAAAACTTGAAAAAATAGATAAATGGCTCTACTCCAAACTAAACACCCTAATCAAAAACTACACAGAAGCAATGGACGCCTTTGACTACAACAAGGTAGTTCACATGATTTCAGACTTCGTAGTAGAAGATCTATCAAACTGGTACATCAGAAGAAATAGAAAGAGATTCTGGAACTCAGAGCTTACAGATAGCAAGAAAGCAGTATACAAGACTACATTTGATGCAATCCTTACAATATCCAAGCTCATCGCTCCAATCACACCATTTATAGCTGAAGAAGTCTTTAGATCACTTACAGGAGAAAAGACTGTTCACACAAGCCTCCTCCCTAAGGCAGACGAGAAAATGATTGATACAGACCTTGAAGAAAGCATGGACCTTGTAAGAAAGATAGTAAATCTCGGTAGAGCTTCAAGAGAGAAAGAATCAATCAAAGTTCGTCAACCACTAGCCAAAATCATAGTAGACGGAGCCTACAAGGAAAAAATCGCAGACCTTACAGGTCTAGTTAAGGAAGAGCTAAACATAAAGGATGTCGACTTCGAAGACGACCTATCAGACTTCATGGATTACTTCCTAAAACCAGACTTTAGAGTAGTAGGAAGAATCTTCCAATCCAAAGTCAACGACTTCGCTAAATTCCTAGCATCCACCGATGCCAAGAAATTCATAGAAGCTGTTGAAGAAAAGCCTCAAGAAATCACCCTAGGAGATGAGACTTATCAAGTCACAAAAGACTATCTAGACATAAGAATCTCTGCCAAAGAAGGATTCGATGTAGAAATGGACGGCAATGTCTTCGTAATACTCGATACAGAAATCACAGAAGACCTCCGTGATGAGGGATATGCGAGAGAATTTACCTCCAAGGTTCAAAACATGAGAAAAGATAGTGGATTTGAAGTAACAGACAGAATCAATATCTACTACCAAGCATCCGACGAACTAAACAAATCTCTAGAGAAATTCAAAGAAGAAATCACAAAAGAAACCCTAGCAGATAAGTTCGAAAGAAAAGACCTCACAAGTGAAGAAATAGAACTAAATGACAAGACAGTTAAAATCGAGCTTGAGAGATTATAATAAAAGTTGGGCCTTAGGGTCCAATTTTTTGTACAAACTTTTACTTAATTATAAATAACATATAATAATAAGAGAAGTTAAAGTTAGTGAGGGTTTATGCAGACTAGATTAATGAATATGGTAATGATTTGTGATGAAGTTAATGATAGGGTTCTTGTTCTTGACAAGGTAAAAAAGTATGGCCGGGAGGGGCTTACCTTTCCTGGAGGCAAGGTCGAGGAAGGGGAGAGCCTTACCGATTCTGTCATTAGAGAGGCCAAGGAGGAGACTAATCTCGAGATCGAAAATCCTAAGCTTGTTGGTCTTATAACTTGGATTGTCGAAGGAAGGCGTGATATGGGATTTCTCTTTAGGACAAGTGACTTTAAGGGAGAGCTTATCGAAAATAATAGGGAAGGTAGGCTCTTCTGGGATTCTTATGATAATATGAAAAAAAGCGATGGGCTTTCTGAGTCAATGGATAAGATTTTTGAGATTTATGAAGGGAAATTCCAAGAAATCACCTGGTTTTATGATGAGGGAAGGCTAATCTATCAATAGAATATATTGAAAAAAACCCTAGCTCCTGTTATAATTAAGTAAATGTATGGCTAGGAGCATAACAGTTAATTTGAAGTGAAAGAGAGAGTAATATGATTTTAGATAAAAACAACAAGGACTTAGTTAAAAAATACAATGATTTTATCAAGAATTCGCCATATGGCAACTTCATGCAGGATATGCGCTGGGCGAATATCAAGGCTAATTGGGAAAGCGTCTACTTCTATGTCGAAGAAGATGGCGAAATCAAGGGAGCCCTTTCAGTTATATATATAAGAGATGGAAAGGTCGGCAAGAACTTCTTCTATGCTACGAGAGGACCTGTCTGTGACCTAAGAGATATAGAATTGGTGAAGAAATTAATCGATGAAGCGAGTGCCTTTGCTAAGGAAAATGATGGCTTCCTCCTTCGTATAGACCCATTAGTTCGTATGGATGAGGATTTAGTTAAGCTCTATGCGGAAAACGGAATTACTATCCGTCACGATAAGACTACTTCATCTCAGCCCCTTCTTAACATGGTCCTAGACATAGACGGAAGAGACGGGGAAGAGATTTTCAAGAACTTCTCCAAAAATACTAGAAAACACACTAGAAAATCCTACAGGGACGGAATCGAGACCAGAGAAGTCGGGGAAGAAGGAGTGGATATCCTCTACAAGCAAGTAGTAGATACTGCCGAAAGAGCTGGAATAAATCATAGACCTTACGAGTATTTCAAGGCTCTTTATGATAATTACAAGGACGAGATAAGACTTTCAGTTTCTTATCTAGAAGAGACTCCACTTTGCTCATCTATGTTAATCTGCTATGGAAACAGGGCCCTAGCCCTTTATGGTGGTTCAAGTGATGAGCATAAGGACATGGGTCAAAACTATCAGATAAACTACGAAGAAGTAAAATATGCTGCTGAAAAAGGCTATGACCATTATGATATGGGAGGAATTTTCGAGGCTGATGATTCCGACGGACTTTACAGATTTAAGAGGAAATTTACAGAAGAAAATGTAGAAAATCTCATAGGAGAAATCGACATTGTCCTAGATGAGAAGCTTTATGATGAATATATCAAGGAGAAAAATCCTCACTTCAAGAAAGAGGAAGAAAAGGAAGACTAGTGAGTCTAATAGAAATCAGAGGGCTTAAGAAATATTACAAGCTAGGTGGTAATATCATAAAGGCCCTGGATGGGATAGACCTAGATATAGAAAAGGGCGAGTTTGTGGCTCTTTTGGGAACGAGCGGTTCGGGTAAGTCTACCCTACTTAATATGCTCGCAGGTCTTGAAAGACCGACCAAGGGATCTATAAAATACGGAAATATCTCCCTAACCGACCTTAACGAGGAACAGATTACTAAATTTAGAAACCTAAATATAGGCTTTGTCTTCCAATCCTACAATCTCCTTCCTTATCTATCAGCCTGGGAGAATGTCTCCCTTCCCCTAACCTTCAAGGGACTTAGTAGGGAGGAGAGAAAGAAGGAGGCCTACAAGATCTTAAAGGAAGTGGGTCTTTCTGATAGGATGGACAACAAGCCAAACGAGCTTTCCGGTGGTCAGCAACAAAGGGTCTCCATAGCCCGTGCCTTTGTCGGTCTTCCAAAGATTATCTTTGCCGATGAGCCAACAGGAAATCTCGACACCAAGACGAGCTTTGAGATTATGAATCTTATCAAAAAGATTACCAAAGAAAACCAGCAAACCTTTATTATGGTAACCCACGATGACGAGATGACCGAGTTTGCTGACAAGGTGCTTTTTATGAGAGATGGACGTTTAGAGAAAATTCACGAAAAATACACAATTGACGAGGTACTAGAAAATGATGGCGAATCTTAACCCGACAGAAACTACAAATACAGCTGAAACTTCCTCTGGCCAAGCTAGCCCAGGGGCAAATGATATAGGCTCTTCCCAAGGTCCTATCAAAAATCAACCCAAGCTTATAATCTCAGACTATGAGCTTAGCCCAACTATAGCAGAGGCAGGGGAGAACTTCGACCTATCCTTTACCCTCTATAACACTAATAACGAAAACACTATCTATAATCTCAAGGTTACCCTAGAGCAAACCCTGGCATCCGCTCCACAAAATACGAGCACTGCCAACAATACCCTAGTATCGGACGGATCTGTCTTTACACCAGTTGATAGGTCAAATACCTTCTATGTAGCGGCCCTCTACCCTTGGGATTGGACTAGTAAATACATAACAATGAGCGTCCTACCAAATGCAACTCCAGGTCCTTATGTGGTAAATCTCACAATGGAATACGAAGACTATTGGGGAAACCAATACAAGAGCACAGAGACTATAGGCATCCCTGTAGCCCAAAGGTCTGGGGTGAATTTCGGCAAGGTCAAATTGGGAGAGCTAAATGCCAATACTCCTGGATCTTTATCTGTAAATATTTATAACACAGGAAAAGACAATCTCGATACGGTAATGGTAAGGGTCAAGGGAGATGGCTTCGACGTAGATGAAAACGAGAGATTTATCGGAAACTTCAATGCAGGAAGCACGGAGACCTTCTCTTGTAACATAACTCCTAAATCTGAAGGTAAGGTCTCTGGAACTATAGAGATAATCTACGAAGACTCCAGGGGCAAGGCCTACAAGAAGACTAAGGAATTTAGTACTGAGGTAATGGGAGGATTTGAAGGAGAAAACGGAATGATCGATCCTGAAACAGGAGAGATGATAGGAGAGGCTCCTCCAATGGAAGAAAACTCATCAGTACTTTCGTCTCCATTTATCTGG
Organism: Anaerococcus prevotii DSM 20548; assembly: GCF_000024105.1. Lineage (GTDB taxonomy): Bacteria > Bacillota > Clostridia > Tissierellales > Peptoniphilaceae > Anaerococcus > Anaerococcus prevotii. The sequence goes on from NC_013171.1 coordinate 323,170, forward strand.
ATAGGAATTATAGTCCTTGCAGCCCTCCTTCTCATACTTTTGAAGAAGAAAAGAAAGGCTAAAAAAGACGAGGAGCTAATAATAGACGATGAAGATTAGTGACAGATTCCAGATGGCCCTAAGAAACCTCGTCAGAAGGAAGTCTAGGACGGTTCTAACCGTTCTATCCGTAGTTATAGGAGCAAGCTCCATAATCCTAATGATAGCCTTCGCCCTGGGGATCAATCAACAACAGAAGGATATGGTTGAATCATTCGGAGGTCTTACTTCTATTACAATCCTCACGGAAAATAATGGGGGTTCGACTAAGGTTGACCAGGCAAGTATTTCGAGACTTCAAAGCATAGACGGGGTCAAGGTCGTAGTTCCCTTCAAAAGCTTCTATAGCGAAATAAAAATTGAAGGAGAAGATGATTATAGCCTTGATAGCCAAATCCAAGTAATGCCTGATGATGTAATCGATAAGCTTACAGGAGATATGTTTAGCTCAGGTTCTAAGATGAATAGGACTGATGACAATAAGATTATCCTAGGATCTGAGGTTAGGCCTATGAAGATGGTTCGCGAAGGAGGAGGTTACTCCGGAGAGCCTGTAGAAGATTTCGACTACAGGGGCCATAAGTATTTTATAAGACTGGGTTGGCAGGATGAAAACGACGATGGGGTCAATTTCGGAAATGAAAATCAGGAAAATGGTGAAGAGAAAAAACCGACCTATGCGGATATTCCTGTAGAGATTTCAGGAACTCTAAACTCCAAGTCCTTTGTAATGGGCTGGTCATCAGTGATTAACGAAAGCCTCTACAAGAAGCTCCAAAAGGAAGATAAGAAACTAGAAAGCCCACAGCTTAACCAAAACTTCGGCCCAGACGGCAAGCCAGTAGAGGTCAAAAATGATGGACAGATCAGCTATGATAATCTAAATGTTGTAGTAGAAGATGTTGAAAAGCTAGAAGATGTAGAAACTGCCATAAGAAAGGCGGGCTTTCAGACCCAATCATCTGCAGGATCTGCCGAAGAAATTAAAAAGACCAGTATGATTGTAACCCTTATACTTGGGGGAATCGGCTCCGTTGCCTTTATAGTTTCGGCTATAGGAATAATCAACACCATGCTTATGAGCATCTACGAAAGACAAAAGGAAATCGGAGTTATGAAGGTAATAGGTGCTTCCATCAACGACATAAGGTCCATGTTTCTAATAGAATCAGGATTTATAGGATTCTTCGGAGGAATTGTGGGACTTATAATTTCCCTACTTATAGGAGGTGTGATAAATAAACTCGCCCAAGGATCGGGGATCTTTATGGGAGGGGGAGAAGATGCTAAAATCCTCCTAATTCCAATATGGCTAGCCCTAGTAGGAGTTGGCTTTTCATCAATGGTAGGAGTCCTTGCAGGCTACATTCCAGCCAGAAGAGCAACCAAACTATCAGCCATAGAAGCTCTAAGAGCAAATTAAGCAGAGAAATCTGCTTTTTTTATGCCAAAAAATTATCATTGGGTATAAATATAAAAAGCGAGGAGGAAGAAATGACTAAATTAAGTACAGAAATCAAAAAATATCTAGATGAAAATAAACTTAGCCTAGACGATATAAGAAGTGATCTTGCTACTCTTGACGTAGACCTTGTAGGCGAAATGCTGGAAGATAAGGAGAACACTTATGTAATCAAGAGGTCTGGATCTGTCGAAAAATTTTCTAAAGACAAGATAGAAAGATCTATCAAAAATGCTGCAGGAGATGAGAAGGCAGCCATGAACACATCTGATCTTGCGATAATTGTAGATGATGTATTGGATACCCTAGACTCTGACCCTAGAAAAGTCTATAAGACTAGCGAGATTAAAAACTATATCAAGGATTCCCTGCTTAAGGAAGGCTACTCAAAAGTATATGATTCCTTTATATCTTACATCAAGGAAGATTAATGAACATAAAGATAGTCGCAGTAGGAAAGATTAAGGAGAAGTTCTATAGGGATGCTATAGATGAATATATCAAAAGGATGGGAGCCTACAATAATATTGAAATTGTAGAAGTGGCAGATATTATGGCGCCCGAAGGCCTTTCTGAAAAGGAGCTTGAAGATATAAAGGATAAGGAAGGGGAAAAGATCCTATCCAAAATCAAGGACGGAGCCTTCCTTGTGACTTTAGAAATCCTAGGTAAAGAGATGACTAGCGAGGACTTCGCAGACTTTATCAAAGATGAGATGCTTATGGGAGGGGGAAGAGATTTAGTTTTTGTAATAGGCGGATCGAATGGTCTTTCCAAAAATGTAACGGGGCGTGCTAATAAGAAGCTTTCCTTTGGCAAGTTTACCTATCCCCACCAGCTTATGAGAGTTATCCTTTCAGAGCAAATATACAGGGCCTTTAGGATAATAAATAACCATCCTTATCACAAATAAGAAGGAGTTTTGATGAATAAATTTTTAGTTTTAGTGGCAAATGGCAACGAGACAATAGAGATATTTACAGTAATTGATTATCTTAGAAGAATTGGAGTTAAGCTTGATATAGCATCTACCGAGGAAAGTAAAGAGCTTAAGACAAGTCAGGATGTTTCCTTTAAGGCAGATATTAGCTTTTCTGATATAAAGGAAGAAGACTATATGGGAGTCTATATTCCAGGAGGCACAAAGGGCGCCTATGCTATGAGGGATAATGAAAAAGTCTTAGACCTTCTAAGAAGATTTAACGATGCGGGAAAAATCATAGGAGCAATTTGTGCAGGACCAGTAGTCCTCAATGAGGCAGGAATTTTATCTGACAAAAAGGCCACATCCTTCCCAGATATGAAAGATGAGATGGACCAGACAGGGGAGTATGTAGATAATGAGATTGTAGTGACAGATGGCAATATCACCACAGGAAGGGGAGCTGCCGTGACCAACTACCTTGCCCTAAGACTTGCTTATATAATTGGAGGAGATGAGGCAGTAGTCAAACTTAAACACGGCACTCAACATGAGGCAGTCGAGAAATATTTTGGCTTTGAATACTAAAATTAGCTAAAAATAAATAAATTAAGAGTCGCCCTTAGGGGCGATTTTCTTTTGGTCTTAAGTGGAAAATCCTAAATATCCTAAGAAAAATTAATAATGAGAATACTAGCCTTATAAAAATATCTAAGGCTTATCATCCTAGATCTATTCTCAACTAGCCATATGTTTACTATTTAAACTTCTTAAGATTCTAAGGAAAATCTAATTGATAAGAATCTCAAGAAGCTTGCTATAAGGGCAAGATTTCTGTAAAGGAAAGAGACGAGGAATTTTCCTCGTCTTCTCATTCCAGTTAAAGATAAAATCAAGAGTCTTTATTTTAACCTTATTTATTTTCGATTTCCTTTATTAATTCATTTATATCTTTCTTATTAATCCTAGAAATTCCTGAGTTTTCGCTGTCAAACTTCTTGTTTTCTATAGGATGACCATATTCGTCTTCCATTACTTCAAGGACCCTATTTCTACAGAAGGCTCCTTGGCAAAAGCCCATACCGCAGCGGGTTCTTCTCTTGACTGCGTCAAAACTTGTAAGTTCGATTCCTCTATTAAGAGCATCTCTAATGGTCTTCTCACTTACTTGCTCGCACCTACAAACAAGTCTTTCTGGATCTCCCAAAGGGAGGTCGACCTTATCTTTTACTTTGTTAAAGTCTTCAAGGTCCTTATACTCGATTATTGGCTTTCTATATGGATTATAGGATGGATCGTCTTCTAAGCTTAGTCCAATATCAACTAGGATATCTTCGACCATCTCTGCTATTGCAGGCGAAGAAGTAACACCAGGAGATTGGATGCCGACAACATTTATAAAGCCATTAGTCTTAGTATTTTCGATTATGAAATCTCCAGTTGAAGATGCTGGTCTAAGTCCTGTGAAAGATCTTATAAATTCCTTTAAGTTTAGGACATCTTCTTTGACAGACTTTTGTGCTAGCTTATAGATTTCTTCTAGTCTTTCTGTGTGGGTACCTAGGTCAATTTCTTCCTCATCTATTGCATCAGGGCCGATCAAGATATTGTTATGATAGGTCCTAGTTACAAGAATACCCTTAGACTTAGGACTAGGTGTTTGGAAAAGGACCTGCTTAATGCGAGATCCAGTTCCCTTTTGCATGATTAGATACTCGCCGCTTCTTGGGTGAATATCAAAATCTGTTTGAGTAATCATAGAAGAAACCTTGGCACCATTAAGTCCAGTCGCATTTATAACAAATCTTCCTTCGAAAGATTCGCCCTTATCTGTCTTAACTTTAAATACATCTTCTTCTTTTTCGATTCCTACGACTTCACTATTAAGTTTTAGCTTTAAGCCATTGTCCATGGCATTTTCTACTAGGGCTATTACATATTCATAAGGAGAGCAAACTCCCGCACCCTTACAGTATAAGGCGCCTATTGCATCATCGGATACATTTTCTTCGATCTCGCGAAGCTTTTCTTGACCTATGATTTCTATATCATCGAGGCCGTTTTCCTTGCCCATTTGATAGAGGACATCAAGCATTTTCATATCGTTCTCATCGAAGGCTAAAACAAGAGAACCATTGGCCAAAAAGCCAAAGTTTAGCTCTTCGTTGAGTTTTTCGAAAGAAATTCTTCCAGGATAGCATAACCTACCCCTAAGCTCCTTGCCGCTTTCTGCATATCCTCCATGGACTATGGCAGAGTTGGCCTTGCTTGCGCCCATAGATACGTCGTTTTCTTTCTCAAGAAGGAGTATATCAAGTTTGTAACGGGATAGCCTCCTGGCAATGGAGGCCCCGCACACGCCTGCTCCTATTATAATTACATCAAACATAAACTCACTTCCTATTTTCTAATTTCTATAAATCTTATATAAAGATAAAGTTATAGATTACTACTGCTAGTAGACCACCTAAGATTGGTCCTACTACTGGAATCCAAGAATATCCCCAGTTAGGGTCTGCCTTGTTTTTGAATGGAAGTACTGCATAGGCAATTCTTGGTCCAAGGTCTCTGGCAGGATTTATGGCATAACCTGTTAGTCCACCCAAAGACATACCGATTGAGACGATTATTCCGAATACTAAAAACTTATCAACTCCGACAGTTCCTGCTCCGTCTACTTGAGAAAGACCTAGGATAGCAAATACTAGTACGAAAGTACCGATGATTTCTGAAAGTAGGTTTCTAAAAGTATTTGGTATAGTTGGAGCTGTACAGAAAGTAGCTCTTACAGTGAGTGGTTCATCGCTAGTTGCATCGTAGTGGTCTTTAAAGAGAATATATACCAAAACAGCACCAACGAAGGCACCAGCCAATTGAGCTATGATATAAGCTGGTAAGTCAGAGTAAGCGACATCTCCCTTAAAAGCTAAGGCGATTGATAAAGCTGGGTTAAAGCTTGCGCCAGATAGTTTTCCAAATATAAATGCAGGGACTAGTACTGCAAGACCCCATGCAAATGTGATTTGGACAGAGCCTCCACCTTTTTGTCCACTCTTATTGAGTAAAACGTTTGCTACTACGCCGTCACCGAGTAGTATAAGAATCATTGTTCCGAAAAATTCACCCATTATAATATCTCTCATAAATTCCTCCTAATATAGATATCAGATAAGTAAACAAAAAGCAACAAGTAAAATATATTGTTGCCAGGCTCCTCGGATATTAAATTGTGAAAACATTTACACTTATAGTATAGCATGGACTTTAAAAAATATCAAGTATTTTATTTAAAATTTAAATCAAACATAGAAATTTGATAAAAGCTAAAATTTACACATAAACTATGGACAAAATATGAGATATATTATATGATTATCATGTAACTAAACAAGCATAATTAGGGAGGAATATATGAAAATTAGTAAAATTATGTCTGTTGTTTCTGCACTAACTTTATCACTTGCACTAACTTCTTGTGGAGGAGATACAGCAAATGATAAGAAGGATGATAATGCAAAGGCTCCTGCTGAGACAAGCGAGACAGCCGAAAATAAAGCAGAAGAAAATAAGGATGGCGAAGCTGAAACTCCTACTGGTGAAACAGTAAAAGTTACTATGGTAACTGACGAGGGTGGAGTTAACGATAAGAGCTTTAACCAATCAGCTTATGAAGGACTTAACGCTTACAAGGATGAAGGAAAATCTGACTTCGATTATATAGAATCACACTCAACAGCAGAATACCAACCAAACCTTGAATCTGCCCTAGATAGTGAATCAGATCTAATCCTAACTGTAGGTTACGCTTTATACAACGATACAGTTACTGCAGCTAAGGAAAATCCTGAACAAAAATACGCTATAATCGACAATGCAAATATCGATAAGGCAGAAAATCTATTAGGTATTACCTTTGCTGACCACCAAAACTCATTCTTAGTAGGATATATTGCAGGAATGAAATCAGAATCTAACCACGTAGGATTCGTAGGTGGACAAGTATCAGACGTAATTGACAGATTTGAATATGGTTTCAAGGCTGGTGTAAAACAAGCTGCTAGAGAAAAAGGTACTGACATCAAGGTAGATGTACAATACGCAAACAGCTACTCAGACCAAGCTAAGGGTAAAAACATCGCTAACCAAATGTATCAAGAAGGTGCAGATGTTGTAATGCACGCTGCTGGTGGAGTTGGTATCGGAGTAATCGAAGCTGCAAAAGAAAACGACAAATGGGTTATCGGAGTTGACCGTGACCAATCAGAAGAAGCACCAGATCATATGCTAGTTTCTACAATCAAGGGTGTAGGCGATGCAGTTAAACTTGTAATCGACGGACTTAACAAGGGTGAATTCGAAGGTGGTACAACAAAAGAATTTACACTTGCAGATGGAAAAGCAGTTGATATTGCTTACGCTAAAAACGACCTAGTTAGCCAAGAGGTTAAAGACAAGGTAGAAGAATTGAGAAAAGAAATCGTTGATGGCAAAATCGAAGTTCCACAAAACGAAGAAGAATTCAATTCTATGGGATATGATAAGTAAAATTTAAAATTAGCAGACTTGCTCCTGAGCATTCGGGAGTAAGTTTTCTGTCTTTTTTTTATAATATTTTTTAGATTTATGATATGATAAAGGTAGAAAGTTATTAAGGGGGAAACCTATGAAAAAATATTTTGATAAGGCCCCAGTTGTAAGTATGAGAAACATCACAAAGCGCTTTGGCTCTAAGGAAGTCTTGACAAATATAAACTTTGACCTTCACAAGTGCGAGGTCCACGCTCTCCTTGGAGAAAATGGTGCAGGCAAGACAACGCTTATGAATGTTCTCTACGGCATGTTTCCACCAAACGAGGGAAGTATTACAATTAATGGCAAGACCTTTGCTTCTATGACTCCTAAAAAGGCAATCGAAGCGGGAATTGGTATGGTGCACCAGCACTTTATGCTTATAGAGCCCTTGACTGTAACAGAAAATATTATCCTTGGCTATGAGAAATCCAAGGGATTATTCCTCGATAGGAAAAAGGCTTACGCTGAGGTAGAAAAGATAAGCAAAGAGTACAACCTAACAATCGACCCTAAGGCAAAGGTCGAAGACATATCAGTAGGTATGCAACAAAGGGTCGAAATCCTAAAGGCCCTATATCACGGGGCAGATATCCTAATCTTTGATGAGCCTACGGCAGTTCTTACCCCACAAGAGATTGTGGAATTTATAGAAATAGTCAAAAGACTTACCGAGCTAGACAAGTCAGTCATAATTATAACTCACAAATTATCTGAAATTAAGGCCATGGCTGATACTTGTACCATAATTAGGAGAGGTAAGTTTATAGACAAGGTCGATGTCAAAAGCGTTGACGAAAACATCCTAGCTGAAAAAATGGTAGGCCGTGATGTAAGCTTTAATGTCGACAAAAAAGCAATCGAAAAGGGCGGAGTTGTCCTAAATATCGAGGACTTATGGGTTAAGGATAAGAGAGGAATTGATGCTCTAAAAGGCCTTGACCTAAAGCTTCACGCTGGAGAAATTCTAGGAATTGCTGGAGTTGATGGCAATGGACAGACAGAATTAATCGATGCCATAACTGGAATGACTAAGGCAAATAGAGGAAGCGTGAACCTAAATGGAGTAGATATAACCAACGCTTCTACGAGAAAGATCCTTGATACTGGTATGAATTCTATCCCAGAAGATAGGCAAAAGAGAGGACTTATCCTAGAATATCCTATAAAGGACAATCTAATACTCGAAAGAGTAGGAGAAGAGCCATTTTCTACAAAAGGAAGACTCAACTTCAAAAACATAGACGATAATGCCAAGGATTTGGTAGGGAAATTTGATATTAGACCAGACGATATAGAAGAAAAAGCGATAAGCCTTTCTGGTGGTAACCAACAAAAGGTAATAATCGCAAGAGAGATCTCAAATAATCCTGACGTCTTAATAGCAGCCCAACCTACTAGGGGACTTGATGTAGGAGCTATAGAATTTATACACCAATATCTAGTGGAGCTTAGAAATCAAAACAAGGCAGTACTTCTTATAAGCTTCGAGCTTGATGAGATAATGGACTTATCAGATAGGATCCTCGTAATCTATGATGGTAAAATCGTAGGAGAAAAGGACCCTAAAGAGACAGACGAGTTTGAAATAGGAAGACTTATGGCAGGAGGTATCGATGACAAATAAAGTAAATAGAAGAAAAAGCTTAGGCTCATCTAAGATACTTTTTACCATAATATCAATACTTTTGGGACTTTTGGTAGGAGCCTTGGTTCTTGTAATAGCAGGATTTGATCCAATCGAAGGCTTCAAGAATCTATTCTTGGGAGTATTTAAGAGCCCAAGGAATATGGGATGGGCAATTGTAACATCGACCCCTATTATTATGACTGGTTTGGGTGTTGCCTTCGCCTTTAAGACTGGACTTTTCAACATGGGAGCAGAGGGCCAATTTATAATTGGAACTGTAGTAGCCTTTCTTGTAGGCTATAATCTAAATCTACCTCCAGTTCTACTTCCTATAGTAGCCATAGTCCTTGCCATGGTTATCGGAGCAATTTATGGAGCTATAGCTGGTTTTATCAAGGCGAAATTCGGCATCCACGAGGTAATCTCTACTATCATGCTCAACTGGATTGCCTTTTACTTCCAAAACTTTGTAGTTTATAGATTTAGACAACCAAACTCTATGAGTTCCTTCGATGTGGCTGATAATGCAAAGATTACCCTCTTTACTGACGCTGCCAAGAGATTCGATGGATTTTTCTCCAAGTTTTTTAGGGCGCCAATCCACTGGGGAACTATTATAGCCATAGTTGCTGTGATTGTTGTTTGGTATATCCTGAATAAAACAACCCTAGGTTATGAGCTAAAGGCAGTAGGCCTCAACAAAGAAGCAAGTCAATATGGAGGAATCAACGCGGGAAATAAGATTATTCAATCTATGGCGATTTCTGGAGCAATATGCTCACTTGCAGGTGTGACCCAAGTTTTAGGCTTTACCTACAACCTATCGATCCTATCTTCCATGCAAAACTTTGGTTTCGATGGCTTGGCTGTTTCTCTTCTTGCATCAAATAATCCTATTGGAGTAATATTTTCAGGACTCTTCTTTGGATCTTTGAAATATGCAGGAGGCAATCTCCAAAGAACTATGGGAGTTCCAAGCGAAATTATCTCAATTATTATTGGAACTATTATCCTCTTTACAGCTGTGCCTTTGGTATTTAGAATAATAAAGGCAAAAATTAGAAAGAAAAATTCTAAAAAGAGAAATGAAAAAACTGCTGTAGACATGTCTTATGTCAACAAAGAGATAGAAGAAAAGAAGGAGGAATTATGATTAATCTTACAATCTTAGCCCTAATCATAGGAAATACCTTCTCGAATGCTGCCCCAGTTCTACTTACTGGACTTGGCGGAATGATGAGTGAAAAATCCGGTGTTGTAAATATCGGTCTTGAGGGAATGATGACTATAGGAGCCCTAACTGGTGCGGTCCTAGGCTACTATGTAGGTAATCCTTGGCTAGCCTTCTTAGGAGGAGGTCTTGCTGGAGCATTTTTTGGTCTAATCCATGCCTTTGTCTCTGTAAGTCTTGCTGGAGATCAGACTATATCAGGTATAGCAATAAATACCCTTGCTCCTGGTCTTGCGCTTTTCCTATCGAGATTGTTCTTTAGTGGAGCGACCCAAACTCCTTCAATCCCACTCGAAAATAAGATACCAAGACTTTTTAGGGGAATCTCTTCTAGCCAAGTCTTTGACAATATTTTTGGCCAATATGCGACTGTATATTTATCACTAATCATGGTAGTGGTCTTGTATGTTGTACTATATAAGACTAAAATAGGACTTAGGGTTATAGCTGTTGGAGAACATCCAAAGGCAAGTGAGAGTTTAAATATCAATGTAGTAAAGGTAAGATATCTTTCAGTAATATTTTCTGGCTTTATGGGTGGCCTTGGAGGAGCTAGCATGTCTCTTGCAGTAGTTTCATCCTTCTCGCCAACCCTAATCGCAGGTCAAGGATACATCGCCCTTGTTACTGTAATATTTGGTAACTGGAAGCCACAGGGAGTGCTTGTAGGATCCTTATTCTTTGGCTTAGCTCAGGCAATTGCAACCTACCTAGGTTCAACCTCAATCGGCATCCCAATAGAGTTTATTTCAATGATCCCATACATCGCAACCCTCCTTATCCTTATAATATTTAAGGGAAGAAGCTATGCACCAAAGGCGAGCGGTAAGCCTTACTTTACAGTAGAAGATGTATAAAATATAAGAAAATTTTGGGCCTCCACAAGGGGGCCTATTTTTAGGAGATAGTATGAAATGTAAAAATTGTAATAGAGAAATTGATGATAAGTCCAAGGTTTGCCCTTTTTGTGGGGAGGAAAGCCCTTCAAGAGATGGTGATGTAAGAGAAAATAGGGAAGAAGCCTTGGAAGATGTGGATGAAGATTTAGAAGAAGACTTGTCAGATGAGGAGGGCTTAGAAGACGATGATGATTACTATGACGACGAAGAAGAAATATATAAAGACATCAACGACCTTCTAGAAGAGCTAGGTCCTCCGAAGGAGAATAAGACTAAAAAGCTAATCGCCACAGGTCTCCTTGCTATCCTTGTGACTCTCGTGGCTTTTTTTGGCTTCAAAAAATACAAGGATTCCCAAATAGAAGAATTAAGTATCGACCTAAACTATTATCTAAATATTAGTGCTGTAGGAGAAAATGGGGATGGAGGCCTAGATATCAAATATGATAAGGAAAGCTTCATAAACGACTACGAGGGAAAAATCTACGACAAAAAAAGCAAGGAGCAGGTATCAACAGCAAGATTAATAGACGAATTGGAAAAAAACACCAGCTTCGGCGTAAGTAAGGAGCATGGCTTGACTAATGGAGAGCTTGTAAATATTACAATATCCATTAACTATGACAAGGCCAAAGACTTTAATATTAAATTTACCAACCAGACAAGAGACTATAAGGTAGAAGGCCTTAAAGAAAAAGAAGCTCCAAGCCCAGATGAGACTCCTAGCGATGAAGATAAAACAGACAATCAGGATAAAGAAGAAGATAAGAAGGAAGAAGACAAGGAAGAAAAGGACGACAAGAAGGAAAATAATCAAGGATCTGATGACAAGAAGGATAAGTTTAGCAAGTATATAAAAGATCATATAGGGGGAAGTGAACTAACCTCAGTTACCAGCCATGAATTTATGGGTAAGGCCATAAGAAGTGGAGAGGAAATCTATGTCTATAAGATTAATAGCAAGGAGAAAGTCGGTGATATGACCAAGGCCTTTGACTATTATATAGGCCTAATCGATAAGGATTCTGGTATAGAGCTTATAAGAGATGGTCTTACCCACAGGAGCCTAGATGATAAGACAGATACCTTCTATGATATATCCTACGAGGGCTTTGCCTTAGTAGATGACCTTCTAAGCTATCTAAATGATGGCAGTCTCAAAGTCGACGGCCTGACCTACTACGACAACTTCAAGGCTAAAGAAGAGCCTGCAGGCTATTATTTCATTGATAACTATAGCTTATTTTTGGATAATGACAAAAATGTAAAACTAGAAACGGGCTCTACTGTCTATACAGGAAAGTGGTCCAAGGATAATGGAACTCTAACTCTAGATATCAAATCCTTCAGCAAGGACCCTATCAAGGCAAACATAGTAGGTGGGGAATTGGAATTTGATGCGGATTTATTTAGATAAGAACAGACTCAATTAGAGTCTGTTTTTATGTGGCTTATTTTATAAAAATTTCCCAAAATCTTTCTTACTTTGTTATAATATAGGAAAGGAGTTTTTATGTATTTTTTTGTTAATGATTATAATTCGATTTGCTATCCAGAAATCCTGAATGCTCTTAAAGAAAAAATAGATGAAGCAAATATCGGTTACGGATTCGACGATCACTGTGAAAATGCTAGAGACCTAATTCGAAAAGCTCTGGGTGACTCTAGTGTAGATATTCACTTTATCCCAGGGGGGACTTCTGCCAATATCGTTGGTTTAAGTCTTGACATGCGCCAGCAAGACTCAATCCTTGCCCTGGAAACTGGCCATATCAAGGGCCATGAGGCAGGATCAATTGAGGCGACAGGTCTTAAGGTCGAACTTTGTCATTCCGATTCAGGAAAAATAAGTCGCCATATCCTAGAAAAAGAAATTGGAAAGTTTGACACTGAATTTAGCACAAGACCCAAAAAGGTCTACATCTCAAATACCACAGAGCTTGGAGAAGTCTACACCAAGGCTGAGATTATGGATATCTATGATTTCTGCAAGGCCAATGACATGTATCTTTTTATAGATGGAGCAAGGATTGCGGCTGCTCTCGTCAGTGAAAAGTGCGACTATAGCCTAAAGGACTTGACCTCTATGTGCGATATTTTCTATCTGGGTGGAACCAAGGCGGGATTTCCTTTTGGTGAGGCCCTAGTTATAGTAAATGATAAGCTCAAAAAAGATGCCCTAAAGCTAATCAAACAAAAGGGAGCCATGCTTGCCAAGGGTTTTATCTCTGGAATCATGTGGGAGAGGGTCTTCTGTGAAGATGACTTCTACCTAAGAGGAAGCAGAAAGGCTTATGCCATGGCTAGAAATCTTGCCAAAGGGATTGAAGCAAAGGGTTATGAGCTTACTTATCCCTTCGAGTCGAATCAGATATTTGTAAACCTGTCTGATGAGGACCTAGAAAGATGGCAAAAGATAGCCCAATTTGAAGTGATGGAGAAACTAGAAGGAACTAATATCGTAAGGCTTGTAACGACCTTTAGAACAAGTGAGAGCGATGTTAGAGGATTTTTGGAAGAGATTTGATATGGAATATAAGAAGTTTTTAGAATATTTTGCCAAATTCTCTCTGGGAGTTTTTATCCTCGGAGGAATCTATACCATAGGAAGGCCAAAGACAAAAGCTGTCAAAGATTATAGGCTGACCGATGATTTAACCTATACAGGAGATCTCTACCAAGGAAAGTTTCAAGGAAATGGAGTCCTAAAGGCTAAGGAAGGAATCTTTAAGGGAGACTTCGATAAGGGAAGAATCGGCAAAGATGGAGTCTATATAGGCGATAACTTTTATTATATAAAAGAAAATGGCCAGGTTAAGATTAAGTTCAATGATGGAAGAATTTACAAGAAGGCAAAGGGAAAATGGGAGGAAGTAGAAGATGAGAATTAAGGGACTAGATTATCTCCGTGTTTACGGTATATCTATAATTTTAATCTACCATATATTTAAGGAAATACTTCCAGCAGGATTTTTGGGAGTAAATATCATGTTTGTCCTCTCGGGCTTTCTGGTAAGCTTTCATCTTTTGGATGAAGTCTATAGGGATGAAAAAATAGACCTTGTAGCCTATTACAAGAAGAGATTTATAAGGATTTTCCCTGGAGTCCTCTTCATGATCTTTGTAGTGAGCCTTATGGCCTTTGCTATAAATAAGGACTTTACAGTTTCTTATTTTGACCAGTTTATAGCAAGTCTTTCCTTTACTAGCAATTATTATGAGATACTTTCTGGAGGAAGCTATGAGTCACAATTTGTCAAACACCTCTTCCTCCACACTTGGTTTCTCGCTATAGAAGTCCACTTCTATCTGCTTTGGCCCATACTTACCAACTTTATCTATAAGACGAGCAAGGGGAGCAAAAACGTAAAAAAGACCTTCTCCAATAGGTTTTTCCTAACAAGCCTAATCCTCTATATCCTAAGCCTAGGACTTACCATAGGGATGACTGCTCTTGATAAGAATAGGTCCTTTGTTTACTTTTCTGACTTTACAAGACTATCTTCCTTCTTTATGGGAGCCTTTGTGGCTTGCTTTGTCAAAAGATTTGGCTACAGGAAGATCCCCTACAAGGAAGCAAGTATAGGAGCAGGGGTAATTATCCTAATCATGTCCTTTGCCCTATCTTACGATATGAAGGTAACCTATATACTAGGATTTTTCCTAACCGACCTTCTTACAATTATTGCAATCCTTGCAGCTGTATCTAATGAAGATATAGAAGAAGTAAGACCAATTAAGAAAATCGCCCCATATACCTACTCGGTTTACCTCCTCCACTGGCCAGTCTTTGTCATAATGGAAAGTGCCTTTAATAAGCCAACAGCTCTCCTTATGACCATAATAGTGACAGGAATTCTCGTGATGATAAATTATCATATTTTCGAGCCAGTCTTTAAGGGAGAGCCTGTTGACCTTAGGATATTAAAGATAGATCCAAGCACCAGGGTGAGGATTATAAGTCTCGTAAGTGTCGTGGTAATTTCTTTTGTAAGTGCCATAGGCCTATCCTACGCCTCAGATGATATGGTAAGTCTTGAAAAACAAATTTGGATTTCATCACTTAAACAAGACCTAGGACAAATTGATAAGGACAAGAAGGAAGTCGACAAACAAATCTACGAGGATGAAAATCCAGACGAAATCCTAAAAGATAAAGAAGTGACTACGACAATCCTTGGCGATTCTGTGCTTTTGGGAAATAGGGAATATATAGAAGAGAAAATCCCGGGGACTTCCGTAGATGCCGAAGGAAGTAGACTTCTGGAGAAAGCTCCTGATATAATCGAAGAATACAAGAAGGAAGGAAAGCTTGGTGAGATAGTAGTCCTATCCCTTGGGACCAATGCCGTGGAAGAGCCTGTAGAATCTCTTGAAAGAGTAATAAAGGCCCTTCCAGAAAAGACTAAGCTCGTCCTTGTATCTTGCTATGATAGCAGATATGACCAGCCTCACAGGGTAAGTAAAGCTATGAAAAAAATCGCAGATAAATATAAATTCGTTACCTACATGCCTTGGGAAGAGGAAGCCATGAAGCATCCTGAATACTACGAGGGAACGGACGGAGTCCACTTCTACGGAATAGCAGAAGCCTACGAGGCCTACAATAAACTACTTCAAAAGGCAATACTTGAAGCAAGCAAAAAGGAAGGAAAGTAGATTCCTTAGAATAAATTAATAAAAATAAAGCAAATCCTTTAGCAAAAGACTTTTTAGCTCCTAATTGGATTTGCTTTTATTTTGTGAAAATTAACAAAGCAAAAGCCCTCTTCTAGGAGGGCTTTGGATAAAAATACTTATCACACATTTTTATTATACTTTAATTATTCGAAAATTCTCTTGATTACAAATGGATCGTTGATTGGGCTTACTATTACTCCCTGACCTGGGCTTGCTGCGTGGACCATGTTGCCCATACCATCTGCGATTCCTACGTGGTAGATATCGTAATAGCTTGATCCGAAAAATACCAAGTCTCCTGCCTTCTCTTCTCCAAATTTAACAGTTTCTCCGTATTCTGCCTGGCTTTTGGCAAGGTGAGGGAGGGCAAGGCCGAAGTTTTCGTAGGCTCTTAGGACTAGGCCAGAACAATCTATTCCATTTTCCTTGGACACTCCTCCAAATACATATGGGCTTCCCACATAGTCAAGGGCGTAGTTGTAGATACTCTTACCTATTTGAGAATCATCACTTTTTATGACTTCGCCATCATCGTCGGTAAAGTAGGTCACATAGATAACTTCATAGACTACTTCATCTTCTTGATTTTCTTCTTCGATTTTCTCGTATTTTTCCTTAGTTTCGTTGAGCTTTTTGTAGTTTTCCTTAAGCTTATTTATATATTTCTTATCTCTTTTGGATAGGTCTAAGCTTGAAATCCTAACGAAACCAACCTGCTCGTCCATATCGACATCTTTATCTTTAAGTTTGTCATTTTCATCTATATTGATCTTTTTATTTTTAGCTTCTGCTGGATTGTAGGCGACCTTTACATAGTCGGTGCCTTCAACGAAGTCTAGGATAGTGAGCTTAGTTGGGCTAAATAAGCTATAGGGATTCTTGTTTTTGGCGTTTTTGTCTGGTGCAGTCTTTAGGTCACAGGTTTTTATTACTTTGACTTCCTTTAGCCTATAGAACCAGTCCTTTCCCACATAGGATTTTTTTCCTTCAAAATCTATAGTATACCAAAACTTATCTTCAGCCTTGATTTCATATCTCTTAAAGTCTTCTATACCTCCCAAGATTTCAGCATAGTTTGACTTTTCACTTCTTACATTTACTCCTTCAGTCTTCTCCCTATTAAGCATTATGCTATCTGCTTGAGCTGTTTTTGGATAGGCTAAGATAAGGCCAGCTAGGATAAGACTTTTTGTTAATAATTTCTTCTTAAAATTCACCAATATTCTCCTTGCAATAATCTCTATATCTATTATAGCATAGATTGCTAATTAATTAAGGAGAAATTTAGAAGTTCTCATAAAACTCATAGGCAAAATCAACTAGACCCCTAGAAAAATCATTTCTTAGATAGGCTGGGTCTAGGTGATTGATCCTAACCCTGTCAAGTCCGTCTGCGTCCTTGAAGTATTTGGCAAGGACTTTTGCCCTATCGAAGTCTTTTTCTCCTACAAATTCTCTTAGGGTCTCATCCATTATTTCATCTTCTCTGGAGTGGGCAGCAATTACTGCCTTAAGGATGGCTAAGTCAGACTCTTTCACGTCATGAGCGTAAGGGATGGACTTTTCGGCAGCCCTTTGTCCATGCTCTGTATCCCAACCGTCATTTTGCCTTTGAGTATCGTGTAGGCTTGCAGCGTTGATTAATATATAAGTATCGTCATCATCTAGCTTGTAGGCATAGGCTAGGAGGACAGAGTAAAAGACTACCCTTTCTATATGATTTCTCCCGTGAATATCTGATACAAAAAGTATATCGTAGTTTAGTTTCTCATAGGCTTCTACTAGCTTGTCATAATAAATCGATTCCATAAAGCCTTCATAAAAATCGTATTTTCTTATCCATTCATCATTATTTAAAATATCTATAACTCTCATAATAACTCCTTTATAATATTGTACAACATATTTTATACTTGATAAAGGGTATCATATATTAGAGGTGACTTATGTTATATAATAGAGAATTAATTTGTGAGAAATTAGAAAATGCAATTGAAAAAAGTAAAGACTACATAGGAATGGGGGAGCCTGCAAGCTACATCCCAGAGCTTTTGAACGTGGACAGTGATAATTTCGCCTTCTCCTTGGTTACGACTAACGGAGATGCCTTTAACTTCGGCGATGAGAATATAGTTTTCTCCATCCAATCCATATCAAAAATTGTAGATCTAATCATTGCCCTAACTGATAATAATCCCCAAGATGTTTACGAGAAGGTAGGCAGTGAGCCAACCAAATACGAGTTTAACTCTCTTGTCCCAATAGGAGATAGGGCGGCCAATCCCTTTATCAATGCTGGTGCCATTACTACGACTTCTATGATATTCGGAAGGGATAATGATGAGCGATTTGAAAGAATCTTAAATTTTTATCAAACAATATCTGACTTTAAGGAAAGTAAATTGATGGAAGATGTCTTCGATTCTGAGATGAAGACTACAGATAGAAACAAGGCCATAGCCTATTATCTTAAGAGTAAAAATATTTTTACAGCAAATCCCGACGAGGTCCTAGAGCTTTACATCAAGTCTTGTTCCATAAGCTCTGATATCGAAGGCCTTGCCACTATGGGAGCAGTCCTTGCCAACAAGGGTTATGCGGTCAAAAACAGGGACATGCTAGTGCCAGAATCAATCGTCCAAATCGTAGTTAGCCAAATGGCTTCATGCGGTATGTACGAAAACTCTGGCGACTATTTGATGAATGTAGGTATCCCTTCCAAATCCGGTGTAAGCGGGGCCATAGTAGGAGTTGTCCCAGGAGTCTGCGGCCTTGCTGTCTATTCTCCAAGACTTGATAAGACCGGCAACTCCGTCAGGGGCAAGGAACTTTTTAAAATTATCTCCCAGGACTTGGGCCTAAATATTTTTGTTTAAATTATACCTCTTCTTTTAACCTTAATATATTCGTAAAAGTACACTAGAAAAAGGAAGAGATAAATCAGAGAAAATCCTAAAAAGGCCTGGGTCAAGGACTCGGTGCCGAGGATTTTGTTTATTATAAATAGGAAGGCTGGGCTTATAAAGCCTCCTATATTACAACCTATAAAGATGAGATTGTTTATGATCCTGTTCTGACTTCCCCTGGCAAATCTCATAGCCTCTGCGAAAAGATAGGGAGATGCTATGGACTGGCTTGCTGCGCTAATCAGCATGGCGGCCATAAAGATATACATATTGCTTCCCCAGAAGGTCACGATTATATTAGCTAGGATATAGTTAATCAGAGCAAAAAGTATGGTCTTTTCCCTTAAGGCTCTGTTGATATAGCCAAAGGAAAAGCCTGCGGCCATCCCAGATAGGGGAATTATTATCATATAGGCATTGATATTGGCATCCATTCCCTTTTGAAGGGTCGCTATGGTTGGAAATCTTATGCTAAGAGATGTTATATTCATAATCATAACCCCTGCAAAGAAAATATAGAAGATGACTTGTTTGTTGATGAAAAATCTCCCCTTCCTTTCCTCTGGCCTAATATCTTCGACGTATTTGCTAAAGAAAAGAAATACGAAGATTGAAAAAGTATAGCAGAGAAAGGCTAGGGGCCATTTTATTTTGATTAAAAACCCTGCGATCAAAAGCAGAGCCATCTGGCCAATATATTCCATAGAGCTTCTCATCCCATGGAGGAAGGCGGCCTTTTCTCCTGTAAAAAGTGCACTAATATAGTTTGCCGAATGCCCATTAAAAAGCCCCATCCCAAAGCCCAGGATGATTCGGGATAGGAGGATGGTCTGGTAAGATGTATGAATTATGGGTATGATACCACTTATAAATACCAGGATTGTACCAAGTTGGACGCATTTTTTCATGCCTATAAGGCGAGTGATAGATTCGCTTAGGGCGATGGAAATAATTGTGGCGATTGATGATAGGGTTATTACAAATTCGGAAGCCTGTCTTGTCAGGGCAAATTCTTTTTGCATAAAAACAAGGATGCCGGAAATAGCAGAATTTCCAGCAGTGATTAGGGCCATCGACAGGATGGCTGCTTCTCTTAATTTATTTTTTCTTAAAGCTTTCATTTAAACCTCTTCTAAAATCAAGGAATATCCTCGACTTTGTATATATTTTTAAGATATAATATCTATTATAACAGAAGGAGATGAAATGAAAAATACTTTATTAAAATCTTATTTTAAATACTTGATACCGACTATATTGACTATGATTTTGTTTTCTACCTACACCATGGTAGACGGAATCTTCGTAGGCCAGGGAGTGGGGGCAGAGGGGATTTCTGCGGTAAATGTCGCCATGCCTTTTATAACTTTGACCTTTTCCCTTTCGATTTTGATATCCATAGGAAGCTTAAATCTAATAACCTACCAATTAGGCAAGGATGACAAGGAGAAGGCGGATGAATTCTTCTCGATTGGTCTCGTCCTATCCCTGATAGTTGCTATAAGCATATCGGTTTTCACCTATATCTTTATGGATCCTTTAATCAAGGTCTTGGGAGCAAGCCCCGAGATAAGTCATATAGTAAGAGACTACTTGTCTGTGATAATATTTTTCACTCCATTTTATGTCATGGCCTATGTCTTCGAGATTATGGTTAAGGCAGATGGTAGGCCGATAATTTCTACGATTTTGATGATAGTATCAGCCCTTACAAATATTATCCTAGACTATGTATTTATCTTTCGCTTCCATATGGGAGTGAGGGGAGCGGCTATTGCTACAGGGATCGCCCAAGTCCTTCCAACTATAGGTTATGTGGCATATTTTATGTCTCCTAAAGCCAAGCTTAAGTTTAGGAGCTTTAAGCTTAAGTTTTATAAGATTAAAGAAATCATATCCTATGGTTTCCCAGCAAGCCTTAACGAGCTTTCTTCTGGATTTGTGATTCTTTTGTTTAACAATGTAATCTCAGCCTATTACGGGACAGAGGGACTTGCAGCCTTTTCTGTAATCTCTTATATAATGATATTTGTTGTAAATACCATGATTGCAGTAAACCAAGCAAGCCAGCCCCTTCTTTCTTTCTATTTCGGCAGGGAAAGCTATGAGGATGTCTTAAGGATAAGAAAGTACATGCTAAGGACAGTAGCCCTCCTAAGTCTTATGATCTTTGTGATTATAGAGCTTAGGCCAGAGTTTTTTGTAAATGTCTTTATAGCAGATTATGAGGAAGCTTTCCTTCCCTTTGCAGTAAGAGCCTTGAGGATATTTGCCATTTCCTACCTTATCATGGGCTTTAACATCATAAATGCAGGCTATATGACTTCTGTAAAAAAACCTCGCTATGACTTCTATATAACTATGGTAAGAGGTTACGTCCTAATGGCAATTTTAGTCTACGCCTTACCTCTCGCCTTAGGCAAAGAGATAATCTGGCATGTGGCGACTATAACAGAGTTTGTGACTATGATATTTTCTATATTCTTTATCAGAGATGAGATAAAGGAAATTCATAAGCTAGAAAGAATTCGTGACAAGCATATCAAGAAAAAATACCAATAAAAGAAGAGTGTTCACGGGAGGAATCCATGAACACTCTTTTTCTTGTGAGGACTATCTTGCATCGACGTCCTTATATTTTTCATCTTCGTCGAATTTCTTTACTGCATAGGAGCAGATAGGAAGAATCTTCTTATTATTTTTCCTACTAGCAGAAACCACTTGGTCTAAGAGCTTTCCGGCAAGGCCTTGACCGCCGTATTTTTTATCTACAACTGTGTGAGTTATCTTCCATAGGCTGCCATCTTCTTCATATTGGCAAAATCCGACCTTTTTTCCTTCGTCTATAGCCTGGGCTTCTTTTTCTTCTTTATTAAAAATAATTTTCATATTATCACCTCACATATTTCTTACCCAATTGTTGAAATTTTAATAAAGGCTTCGCTTATGCTACTTTGAAAACCAGTGGAAAATTTAGTATAGTAAGGTCAAAGTGAGGTATTATGGAAAAAGAAAAAGCGTTTTTATATATAGATACAAATTTCTCAAATGATGAAGCCCTCATGCTCGATATGGCCTTTAGGTCCTTTAACTTCGAGCTAGTAGGCCTTTCATCAATCAGAAGCCAAATTACAGCAGATGCCGGAGCAGATAATATCCTAGGCCTTAATGAAAGTCACGAACTCTTCCTTCCTATAGCAAAGGGCTATGAGGAAAATCTCAAGGAAGATAAAATGGCAACTAAAGCAGGAGACATCTTCTATTATAACAATCACAAGGATTATCTGGAAGAAATGGATGTAGAAGATCAGATCTATGACATAGCTCAAGATTGTGGGAAGATTGATATCATCGCCACAGGTCCCCTAACTAATATAGCAAGGGCCCTAGACAAATACGAGGACCTAGAAGATTATATTTCCCATATCTTTATAAGCGGGGGAAATCTCTATGGGCCTGACTTTAATTTTAAGGAAGATCCTCAGGCCATAAACAAAATCCTAAACTCATCTATCGATATTTTCATCCTAGCCAAAAACCTAGCAGATGGGATAGAAGTGACAGATTCCTTCCTAGAAGCTCTTGATAGAGATAATAAAAACAAAGAGATTATAGAAAGACTTAAGGATGATAAGGATAAGAGATTCCTATACGGACCCCTCCTACTTTACCTAGTAGAAAAGCCAGAAGCCTTTATTTTTGAAGAAACAGGCGTTAAGGTAGACGATGAAGAAAATGTTGGGGAGATGATCAGGGTTAATTCTAGAAGAAAGGTCTATCTAGCCAACAGAGTAAATGAAGAAAGCTTCTTAGAATATATCGAAGGCAAATTATGCAAATAAAAAAACCGGGAGCAAGGATCATAAAAACTGGACTTGCCCTATTTCTATCAATGATTCTTTCAAGTCTAAGAGTAAGTGGCCTTCCTTTTTATAGCGGAATAGCTGCAATTATCTGTATGCAACAAGACGTAGCTTCGACTTTCGTAAAGGGAATCAACAGGGCGATTGGAACTATAATTGGAGGACTAACAGGACTAGTATATTTACTATACATAGGAGGTGCTAAACTCCCTCAGCCGATAAATATCCTTTTTCTTTCGATTGTCGTAACTATTCTTATCTGGGTACTTGCAAGCTTTGAGAGAAATCTTGCCATAACCATTGCGGCAATTGTATTCTTATCAGTTACTATCAACCACGCTCATGATGTGGCAGGACCTGTAGCCTTTGCCTTAAATAGGATAATTGACACCATAATAGGAATATTTACAGCCCTATTTGTAAATTGGCTAGATTTTAAATTTAGAAAAGGAGAAAGCCATGGCTAAAATATCAACCATAAAAAGACCGGGCCTTAGGATAATAAAAACAGTCCTCGCCGTATTTCTTTCCATGGTAATATCAGAACTAAGACCAGGAGAAGGCCTTCCAATAAATTCTTCCATAGCGGCGATAATCTCTATGCAGACCAACCTAGTAAATACGAAAGATATAGGTATAAACAGGGTAATAGGAACAATCCTTGGAGGTATCATAGGACTAATCTATCTAATAGTGATCCCAGATTTCAAGGATCCCTACATCCTAGACTTCTTCCTAATGAGCCTAATAGTAGGCCTAATAATATGGATCATGGCCCACCTAAAACGCTACAACGCCCTAACCATAATGGCCATAGTATTCCTATCAATCACCCTAGATAACGTAAACCAAACAACAGACCTCCCAGTACTTTTCGCCTTCAACAGAACCCTAGATACACTGATAGGAGTGGTAATATCGATAATAATAAACGGAGCGGAAATTTCTTATAGGAAAAGAAAGTTTCTTAAGAAAAATGGGATAGACAAGTGGGAGAGGTAGATATTTTTTTCTAAAATATCTTTGGCTAAAAATGCTTTAGTTATAAATCTATCTATGTATTGGAATATACTTTTATATGAAGGCGTCCCTTCGAAGCTTTTGGAAGAACGCTAAGGGCATTTCTAGAAATTTTAAAAATCTTTGAATAAAAAATCTTAGAAAAGATGTTTCTATGTATTAAAATATTTCTTAAATCAGGGTTGAACCCTTCGAACCCAAGGGGACAGGCTAAGGGGGCGGCAGAGGCCCCCTCTACCCTTTCCCCTTGACCCCTTTGTCATTCACCCCCTCTGCTCCTAAAGCGGAGTGCGGAAAAGGTCGATTTGCTTCGCAAATCTTTGTTGATAGGGGGATCCCTTTGTTTTACTTGTTCTTGGATTTAACAATGTCTAATCTCCGTCTCTCTAAAAATCGATAACTCGCTAACGCTCAAACAAATCGATTTTCTTAACGAGAGACTTGATTAGACATTTCTACCCGTCCACAGGGGAAGAGAAATGGTAAGCTTTGCCTTTGGCAAAGCATGTCATGTTTTTTATATTTTACATATTATTTAAGAAATAATTCTGATGTAGCTAAGCTACGGAGAATTATTCCGGTTTTTTAGATAGGGATACATTATATTCTTCAGTATATCTTATAAACAACCTTTACCGGGTAGCATGTATAATCAGAGTGAGCGTTAAGAAAATTTATCTGTTTGAGCGAAGCGAGTTATAAATTTTTAGCGAATGATGATTAGGAATCTCTAGCTGATAAATAAATTGTAACGAAGAGTTCCGCCTACTAAAAAAGATTGGCGCATGCCAATCAACAAATTCCGCACTCCGCTAAGGAGCAGAGGGGGTGAGGGAAAAGGGGGCTTGGGGGAAAGCTGGAGGGGGCCTCTGTCGCCCCCTTAGCGTTCCCCCAAAGGTTCGAAGGGACACCTTCATAAAAAGAAAGTATTAAATATTCAGATATCTTTTTTTCTAAAAACTTTAATTCAAAATCTTTTTTAAGAATCCTTTATATCTCTTAAGGGTTCGAAGGGATCACCCTTGCTTTAAGAATTCTTTTGGTATCTAGATACATTTTTCCTAAAAATATTTAGTCTCAGATATTTTAAAATATCTCCCTACTAATTTTAATATTCACCCCATCCAAAAGCTCCGCCTTAAATGGACTGTTTTCTAGGAAGCCTTTTATGAATTCGTATCTCATTTGGTGGTATTTGGATTTTTCTTTTTTGTTTTCTACTCCACTTACGTTTCCTATTTCAAATGATTCGTGGCTGTCGTGGTCGTGGCCTCCTTCACAGCTATCTGTTAGGGAATCTTCTGGGTTTTTTACTTCGTCTTCGTATTGTTGGTGGAGATTGGTATCTGTTATTAGAAGGAGGTTGCCTTCTTCGTCCATTCCTGCTCTTAGGGCTCTGTCGCATGGCATGCCATCTAGAAGTCTTAGGTTTAGTTTATCGAAGACTTCTTCGAAGCTATCTAGTTTTTCCTTACTTCCTTCGATTTTTCCTAGTTCGTAGAATTTTTCTTCTGGATTTTCTGATAGGTTAATAGCCCTTGCAAGTCTGTTTTCAACCATATCGATTCTAGAAGATAGCCAACCGTGGATGTTTTCTTGATCTACTAAGTCTTCTAGGGGATCTGTCTTTACCTTTGGGAAGTTCTTATCGATTTCTTCTGTCTTTCCTTCCATTATATAATCTGATATTTTATCTTGAAATTTAATTTTTTCATACATCATGTAATGTATTGGTCCTAAATTTTTACTCATTTTATCTCCTCTTATATTTTTACTTTACATTTTGTGTTATACTATAAATGAAATAATTTTCGAGGAGGTTTTATGAAAAAAAACTTAACAACCAAAAAGTTGGTTTATGTTGCGCTTTTTACAGCCTTAGTCTACATATTTTCTAGATTTTTCCAAATCCCAGTCGTGACACCTTTTGGTCAAACTAGATTTCATTTAGGCAATGTATTTTGTCTTCTTGCAGGTATCCTTATGGGGCCAGGATTCGGTGGGCTTGCGGCAGGACTTGGCTCTGCCTTGTTTGACTTATTTGACCCAGTATATTTTACTTCAGCACCTATAACTTTCGTCACAAAGTTTGCCCTAGCCTTCGTTGCAGGAGCAATTTATAGGAAGAGAAGAGAGCTTGTCGATAAGAAAAGACTAGCATTTGCAGCAATCTTTGGTCAGCTTACCTATGTTTTCTTATATCTACTAAAGACTTATATTACAAATAAATTTGTGATGGGCTTTACTAATGAAGCTGTTATGGCAGAGCTTATACCAAAGGCGGGAGTTTCTCTATTTAACGCTCTAATTTCTGTAATTATAGCCTTTATCCTTGCCATGCCTTTGCTCAAATCAGTAAAGTTTGAATAAAACAGGCTCTTTTGGGTATTTATTAACTTAGAAAGAAAAATGAAGGGGTTATTATGAAGGAAAGATTAAAAGAATTTCACATGACCTGTCCAGAATGTGGTCATGGTTTTGATGGTGAATTTAATACAGCAGTTTTTGAAGATTCGATCGAGAGGGAGAAAATCCTAGATGGCACTTTCGCTCAAGCGACCTGCCCTGAGTGTGGGCATGAGTTTGTCCTAAACTACAGATTTGTCTACACAGATGACTCTCTTAAGTTTATGATTATCAATGATCCGAATTTCGTCGATGTCAAAAACAGGATTGCCCTTAGGTCTTCCTTCAAGCTCCTCGATGCTGTAAGGAGAAACGAGGCAGAAAAGTTTGAAGTAATCCTTACTACAGATATAAATGACTTAAGGGAAAAGATTATCCTAATGGAGGCGGGACTTTCCCTAAGGGCAGTTGAGCTTATGAAATATATCCTTCTAGAAAGTGATGACCTAAGCCTAAGTCACGACCAAGTAGCAAGCTTCCGCTACGGTCTAGATGAGTCCTTTGATATTATTACTAGAGGGGGAGATTCTATGAAGCTTCCTTTCCTAAGAGAAATCTATGAGAAAATCTACGACCAATACAGCCCATACTTTGAAGAAAAGGCTGAAGTGATAGATAGGGCTTGGGCCTTTGATTTTCTTAAGAAGATTAAGTAAGAAGCGGTTCGCCGCTTTTTTTATTGGAGGAAATTCTAGTATAGTATCCCTATGAAATTCTATGTCGCAAATAATAAGAAAAGAAAACAAGTTTATGATATATTAAATATCTTCTATGACCATGATGACTTGGTTTTTGATGAAGATGCTAGTCTAAAAGTATATGATAAGGAAATTATATTTAGGGAAAGAAAGATAGAATACGAGGAAGCTGATCTTAAAAGAACTCTCTACGAGCTTTTGGTAAAAGAGACAGGCTATCAGTCTCCCTGGGGTTATCTTACAGGGTCTAAGCCATCCAAGCTCTTAGAGAAGATGAGTCTAGCAGATCTTAAGGAAAAGTATTTAATAAGTGATAAGAAGCTTAAGATCCTTGAAGATATCAGGAACTTACAAGAATCCATGTCATTTGATCCACAAGACTTCTCCCTTTACATCAACATTCCCTTCTGTCCTACTAGGTGCAAGTATTGCTCCTATCCTACCATTGTTGGAGATAGGAAGGAGAAGGGAGAATATATCTCATCTCTAATCTACGAGATAGAAAATATCAATCTTCCAGAAGGATTAGACGCCATCTATATCGGCGGGGGCACTCCTTCCTTTATAGACGAAGATGACCTAGAAAGGCTTCTTTATGCAATAAATAATAAATTTTCCTACAAGGAATTTACCTTCGAGGCAGGAAGAGAAGATACATTAAATACAAGAAAGCTAGAAATCCTTAAGGCAGGAGGAGTAGGCCGTATCTCCCTTAATCCCCAGTCCTTTAACAAAGAAGTTGTCGAAAGGGCAGGGAGGACCTACGACTATGACCACCTCCTAGAAATCTACCAAGGAGCCAAAGACCTTGGTTTTATAGTAAATATGGACTTTATCATAGGCCTTATCGGAGAAAGTAGCGAGCTTTTTAGGAGAAACTTCGAAGTCCTTGAAGCATTAAGGCCTGATAATATCACCTTCCACGCCCTAGCTATGAAGGTGGGAAGTAAGTATTTTGAAGGAAAAGTCAAGGCCGAAAGGGGAGAGAGCCTTAAGATAAGTCAAATGATAGAAGACTTCGTAGAAGAAAATTCCTACAAGCCATACTATCTCTATAGGCAAAAGAACATAGTATCCAATCTCGAAAACATAGGCTATGAGAGAGGCGATTCTTCCCAAAGATATAATATTATAATCAATGAAGAGAAAGAATCTATAATTGGCTTGGGTATGAATGCCAACACCAAGCTTATGAATGGGAAGAAATTTAGAAATTCTAGAAACCTTAGAGACTATTTCGACAAGGTTCAAGAAGAAATTTGGGCTAAAAATGAAATGATTAATGAGTATAATATAAGCAAACATAGGAGGAATTATGGAAATTAAAAATATAGAACCAAAAGAAGTATTTGCTAACTTTTATGAGCTAAGCAGAATACCAAGAGAATCAGGAAATGAAAAGGCAGTATCAGACTTTCTTGTTAATTTTGCCAAAGATAGAAATCTTGAAGTAGTTCAAGATGAAGCTCTTAATGTAATCATCAGAAAAGAAGCTTCTAAAGGCTACGAAGATAGACCAACCGTTGCCCTCCAAGGCCATATGGACATGGTTTGTGTCAAAGAAGACGACTCAGACCACGACTTTGCCAATGACCCAATCGAGCTTCTAGTAGAAGACGGCTGGCTTACAGCAAATGGGACAACTCTTGGGGCAGATGACGGAATCGGAGTTGCCTTTATTATGGGAATCCTTGATGATGACAAGCTAGAGCACGGACCAATCGAAGCCATCATCACAACAGGCGAAGAAACATCCATGGTTGGAGCTAACGCCCTAGACCTATCCCAACTTAAGGCAGACTATCTAATAAACATCGACTCTGAAGAAGAGGGAGTCCTTACTATAGGATGTGCGGGAGGACTTGACCTTGAGATAGAATTTAAGAAAGAATATGAAGATATAAGCGGCGACTTCATAGCAATTGAGCTTTCTGGCTTTGAAGGTGGCCACTCTGGTATGGAAATTGATAAGTTCAGATGTAACGCCATCAAAACCCTAGCCAGACTCCTTCACAAGATAGAAGGCGTACAAATCGCAGACATAAAGGGTGGAGTTAAGAGAAACGCCATCCCAACTACAGCCTACGGCCTAGTAGCAGTTAAGGATAGGGATAAGGCTATTGGAGAAATTGAAAAAAGAATTAAAGATGTCCTAAACGAATACAAGGACTCAGATCCAAAAGGAAAAATCACAGTAGAAAAGGCAGAATATGATGGCAAAGTCCTAAGCCAAAAAGTAAGTAAGGACATCCTAGATGCAATCTTTGCCCTACCAGATGGACTCTACAAAAAATATAAGGACAATATAGTAACATCATCAAACCTTGGTCTTTTAGAAAACAGAGAAGAGACCATAATGTTCCACTCAATGATCAGATCTGAAGTAGACTCTGCTAAGCTAAATAGAGCAGAAATCGCCATGGCAATAGTAGAAAGATTCGGCGGATCTTACGAGATAACAAACCAATACTCAGGCTGGCAAAGAGAAGAAACTCCACTAATAGATTTAGCCAACGAAACATGGAAAGCAATCCACGGAGATGACCTAATAGTAGGCACAACCCACGGTGGACTAGAATGCGGCCTATTCAAAAAAGAAATCCCACAAGTAGAAATGATCTCCTTCGGCCCAGAAATCCAAGGAGCCCACTCACCAGCAGAAAAATGTAATATAGAATCTGTGGCTAATAATTATAAGTTCTTGGTAGAGCTTTTGAAGAAAATAAAATAAAATCCCTATAAGCTGGCCCTTAGGGGCTAGTTTTTTGCTGGAGATATTTATATTTAAATATCTGAGACTAAATATTTTAGATTGAAATTTTTAATAAAAATATATCTGAATAATTAAAATATTTTAAAATCAGGGTTGGACCCTTCGAACCCAAGGGGACAGGCTAAGGGGGCGGCAGAGGCCCCCTCTACCCTTTCCCCTTGACCCTTTTGTCATTCACCCCCTCTGCTCCTTAGCGGAGTGCGGAATTTGTTGATTGGCTAACGCCAATCTTTTTAGTAGGCAGAACCCTTCGTTTTATATTGCCTTGAAGTTAGGGATTCCTAATCATCATTCGCTAAAAATTTATAACTCGCTGCGCTCAAACAGATAAATTTTCTTAACGCTCACTCTGATTATACATGCTACCCGGTAAAGCTTATTTGTAAGATATACTAAAGTATATAATTTATTTTTATCTAAAATAAACAAGGAATATTCTTAGTAGCTTCGCTACGGCAGAATAATTTTTTAAAAAATATGTAAAATATAGAAAATATGACATGCTTTGCCAAAGGCGAAGCTTACCTCTCCCTCACTTAATGGATGAGAAGAAATGTCTAATCAAGTCTCTCGTTAAGAAAATCGATTTGTTTGAGCGTTAGCGAGTTATCGATTTTTAGAGAGACGGGGATTAGACATTGTTAAACCCAAGGACAGGTAAAACAAGGAGATCCCCCTACCAACAAAGATTTGCGTAGCAAATCGACCTTTTCCGCACTCCGCTTAAGGAGCAGAGGGGGTGAATGAAAAGAGGGTTCAGGGAGAAAGGTAGAGGGGGCCTCTGCCGCCCCCTTAGCTGTCTCCCTGAGGTTCGAAGGGTTCAACCCTGCTTAAAGATATATTTTAATACATGAATACATTCAATTCTAAATAATTTTTAGTAAAAGATATTTTAGAAAAAAATATCTCCCCCAACTATTATAGTTTTTAATTTCTAGTAGTATAATAGGATATAAGGGGATTGAGCAGATTGTTTAATTCCTTATTGTATTATTTACAGGAAAATTAGTTAATATATAATATATAAGTATATCTTATTTATAATAGAAAGGGATCTTATGAAATTACACATGGGACTTGATGTAGGTTCTACTACAGTCAAGCTTGTAATTACCGATACAAATTTCAATATATTACACTCTGTCTATGTTAGACACAAGTCAGATGTGAAGGAGACTGTAAGGACGGTTCTTCTGGAGGCTTTTGATCGCTTCAAGGATGATGAGGTAACTGTCAATGTTACAGGCTCTGGTGGTATGTTTTTGGAAGATTATTTGGGTATTGATTTCGTCCAAGAAGTTATAGCAGAAACAAGGGCTATCAGAGAATATATTCCAGAAACAGACGTCCTAATCGAGCTGGGAGGAGAGGATTCTAAGATTACATATCTTAAGGGATCTGTAGAGCAAAGGATGAATTCGATCTGTGCTGGAGGAACTGGAGCTTTTATAGATCAGATGGCCTCCCTTCTAGATACTGATGCGACAGGCCTTAACGAGCTTTCGAAATCCTACAAGAAGGTCTATCCGATTGCTTCTAGGTGCGGAGTTTTTGCCAAAACGGATATCCAAGCTTTAATGAATGAGGGGGCTAGCAGGGAAGATATAGCTATTTCAGTATTTCAATCAGTAGTTAACCAAACTATTTCAAACCTGGCTTGCGGTAGACCAATAGAGGGTAATATTACCTTCCTTGGAGGCCCTCTCCACTTTCTTTCATCTTTGAGGGATAGATTTGTAGAGACTTTAGGCGAAGAGGAAAACACCTTCACCATCCCAGACAATGCCGAAATCTACGTAGCTCTTGGAGCCGCACTCTTATCAGCAGATTCCAAGGAATTTATTCCTTATAGGACCTTAATTGAAAGGCTTGATGGTGAGGTTCCAGAAAATCTTGAAATGACAAAAAGACTCGAGCCTTTGTTTGAGTCGGAAGAAGAATACAAAGAATTTAAGAAAAGACACGCTACAGGTCAGGTTGCTTATAAGGATATTCACGACTACGAGGGTCCAATATATGTAGGAATTGATGCAGGTTCTACTACTAGCAAGATGGTTTGGCTAAGCGAGGATAAGAAAATCCTCCTAGAAGATTATAGGATGAATCTAGGTAAGCCACTTGAAGTTGTAATTTCTATGCTCAAGGATGGCTATATCAAGAAAAATCCTAAGGCCTACATAGCTTCAAGCGGAATCTGTGGTTATGGGGAAGATTTCATCAAGAAGGCCCTTCGTGTAGATAATGGAGAAGTTGAAACCATTGCCCACTACAAGGCTGCCCAATTCTTTAACCCTAAGGTTGACTTTATCCTAGATATTGGTGGCCAAGATATGAAGGCTATGCATATCAAAGACGGAATCATCGATAGTATCCAGCTTAACGAAGCCTGCTCATCAGGTTGTGGATCCTTCCTTTCAACCTTTGCCGCATCTGTCGGCATGAGTGTAGAGGATTTCCAACAGAGAGCTATCCTATCCAAGGAGCCTGCAGATCTTGGTTCAAGATGTACTGTCTTTATGAACTCCAAGGTCAAACAAGCTCAAAAGGAAGGATCAGAAGTTGAAGATATAGCGGCAGGACTTTGTTATTCTGTAATCAAAAACGCCATCCAAAAGGTAATCAAGGTGAGAGACCCTAGAAGCCTTGGCGAAAATCTCGTAGTCCAAGGAGGAACCTTCTACGGAGATGCAATCCTAAGAGCCTTTGAGAAAATTACAGGCAGAGATACCACAAGACCTGAGATTGCCGGTCTAATGGGTGCTATGGGTATGGCCCTAATCTCAATGGATAAGTCTACAGGTCATTCGAGTCTTGCTGATATAAACGAGCTTGAGTCCTTCTCCTATGAGCAAAAGAATGCAAGATGTGGGAAATGCTCTAACAATTGCTCCCTAATTATTAATATCTTCCCAGATGGGTCAAGATATATAACTGGAAACAGGTGCGAAAGGGGAGCAGGAGTTAAGGAAAGCCATAGCTTCGCCGATTACAATATGTACAAGTTTAAGTACGACTTGTTATTTAATAGAAAGACCTTGAAGGATAAAAACACCTTCGGAAAAATAGGAATTCCAAGAGTCCTAAACATCTACGAAGACTATCCTTTCTGGCATACTTTCTTCACTAGCCTAGGCTTTGATATAGTTTTATCTGATAGGTCTTCGAGGGAAATTTACGAGAAGGGCATATCTTCTATTTCCTCAGAGACAGCCTGCTATCCAGCCAAGCTAGTCCACGGACATATAGAAAATCTCCTTGAAAAGGATGCAGATACAATCTTCTATCCAGCGATTTTCTATGAGTACAAGCAATACAAAAACGCCAAAAATCAGATGAACTGTCCGGTAGTAAGCGGCTATCCAGACCTTATTAGAAATAATGTCGATGATTTAAAAAACATTAAATACATGGCCCCTTACCTATCATTTGAGTCTGAGAAAATTATAGCTGATAGACTTATTGAAGAATTTAAAGATTATAGCTACCAAGGCAAAACTTTGGGCAAGAAAGAGATTAGAAATGCGGTAAGCCTTGCTTGGCAAGAGATGCAAAACTACCACGACGCAATCAAGAATCGTGGCAAGGAAATCCTAGATTTTGTTAATGAGAAAAATCTAAATGCCCTAGTCCTTGCAGGAAGGCCATATCATATAGATCCAGAAGTAAACCACGGAATTGCTGAGCTAATAGAATCAATGAAGATTCCAGTGCTTTCAGAAGATGCCATAGCCTACAATTCACCGGACCTTTCCTATGATCTTAGAGTTCTTGATCAATGGTCCTACCACGCAAGACTCTACAGGGCTGCTCAGTATGTAGGCCAAACCGACAATCTCGAGCTAATCCAACTTAACTCCTTCGGTTGCGGTCTAGATGCAGTAACAAGCGATCAAGTAGCTGATATCCTAAAGGCCAACGGCAAGATTTATACCCTAATCAAGATAGATGAGGTAAGTAACCTCGGAGCAGTTAAGATAAGAATCAGATCTCTCCTAGAAGCCCTAAACCAGAAGAGAATCGAAGGTAACGAGCTTAAAGGAGACTTAGATAAGCTCGATTACGAAAGTCCAGAATTTACCAAGAAGATGGTAAAAGAAGGCTACACCATCCTTGCCCCACAAATGGCAAGAGAGCACTTCGCTATAATGGAACCAGTCTTCCACGAATATGACCTAAATATAGAATTCCTAGATGATATAAATAGCGATGTAATAGATACGGGACTTAAATACGTAAATAACGACTCCTGCTATCCATCAATCACAGTAGTAGGCCAGCTCTTAGAAGCTGTAAAATCAGGCCGTTACGATACAGGTAAGATCGCCCTTCTTATGACCCAAACAGGAGGAGCCTGCAGGGCAAGTAACTATGTAGGCTACATCAGAAAGGGTCTAAAGGATGCAGGCCTTGATGATATTCCTGTAATTGCCCTGTCTGCCCAAGGTATAGAAACTAACGCAGGCTTTGACCTAAAGAAAGCCTCATCTATACCACTTCTCAAAAAACTTATGAGGTCAATCCTACTAGGAGACTTAATCAACAGAGTATCCAATGCCACAAGACCTTACGAAGTAAATAAGGGCGAGACCAATAGCCTAAAGGAAGCTTGGATCATCAAATGTAAGCAAATTGCTCCAAAGATGACCGGCAAGGACTACAAGAAGATGGTAAGGGAAATAGTAGAGGACTTTGACAATATCGAAAGAAATGACCTAGTATTGCCAAAGGCAGGGATCGTAGGAGAAATTCTAGTCAAATTCCTCCCAGAAGCCAACAACCACCTTCAAGATATCCTAGAAAAAGAAGGGGCAGAAGTAATCCTTCCAGACCTAACCGACTTTTTAATGTATTGTATGAAAAATACCGAAATCAAGGCAGACCTTTACGGCAAGGATAAGAAAAGCGCTTGGCTAGGCAAAATGGGTATAAGCCTTGTAGAAAAATACAGAAAAGTCGTAAGAGAGGCCCTAAGAGATAGCAAACACTTCGAGGAGCCTTGCTATATAGACCAAATAGCTGACTACGCCAAGGACGTAACAAGCCTCGGCAACCAAGCAGGAGAAGGCTGGCTTCTAGCAGGTGAGATGGTAGAACTAATCAAACAAGGAGCGCCAAATATAGTAGTCATCCAACCATTCGGCTGCTTGCCAAACCACATTACAGGTAAGGGCGTTATGAAAAAAATCAGATCAGTCTACGAAGAAGCAAATATAGTAGCCATAGACTACGACCCAGGCGCAAGCGAAGTCAACCAGGTAAACAGAGTAAAACTAATGATGAGCTCCGCCAGGGAGAAACTAAAAGAAAAAGAAGAAGCAAAGACTAGTATCTAGGAAAAGTCTAGGTTCGATTTAAAATAAATAATTATTAATAAAGAGAAGGACTCTTGCAAACTAATAAATCCCCACAAGGGGAGAGATATTAGAAAGCAAGAGCCCTTTTTGCTTTCACCCTTATCCTAGCTATTCCAGACCCTTATCCCGACCGGAGTGGAGGGATCTCTTTTTTGATTTAAGATATTTGAACTAGCAGAGATTT
Organism: Anaerococcus prevotii DSM 20548; assembly: GCF_000024105.1. Classification (GTDB taxonomy): domain Bacteria; phylum Bacillota; class Clostridia; order Tissierellales; family Peptoniphilaceae; genus Anaerococcus; species Anaerococcus prevotii. The sequence continues at coordinate 357,806 of NC_013171.1, forward strand.
ATCGCCTATGCTTTGGGAAAAACTAAAGACAAATTCGCCATCTCGAACGCATGTGAGAGATCTACAGTCTGTGATGACATGTAAATTATTAAGTTTAAGTTATTTATGAGAATAATCATCTAAAGACCCCCTACATATATGTCCCAAGGTTCTGCAGACCTCTCGTCGCTTCCCCGTGGAAGCTCTGTCGACGGTAGTTTGCGGGCTCAATAGTAAGCCTGTCCGGCTATGGGAGGACTTCACCTCGCAAAGCCTCGATTAATGAATTTCATCAGTTCGCTACGCTCACTGTGACAATTCCATTAGATGTGGAAGATTGGGGAGTCCAACTTTTTTTCTATCCTTATATATCTAGAGATCTCTCGACTTCGCTTCGCTCCGCTCGAGATAAGGGGTGTTGAAATACCCTACCTTTCTCTATCCCTAATGGTTCTGGCCGCAGCGAACAGAGTGAGCTGATGCCAGGAACTTCACCTCGCAAAGTCTCGATTAAGGAATTTCATCAGTTCGTCTACTCACTGTGACAATTCCATTAGAGGTGGAAGAGTGGGGGATTTTCTGCTATGTATGAGTGCGCTTATACCATAGCTACAAACCTTATATTGATTTTATTTTCAAAGACAAAAAACTCCCCAACCATATTTTTTTACTGGCTAGGGGAGTGTATTTCTATAGAGATTTTATTATTTCAAAAAGTTCTCTTGCGGATTTTTTTGGGCCTTCGCTTTCCATATTGTCTATGGCAAGTTGGGTCCTTATTGTTCCGACTTTTATTTTGTTTTCGTAAAGCTTATCGAAGTATTCTTTAATGAGCTCATCGCACATTTCTTGTTTTTGGTAAGGGCCGAATGGGTTTGCGAAGTAGGATTTGACTAGTCCTTCTTCTGTTGTTGTTCCCTTGGCCATTCTTGCACCCTCTTTGAAGACTTTGATAGCTTCTTCTTTGTTTTCGAATAGGCTGATTGATTTTTCTCCTTCTTCTAGCGCATCGTAGTTGTTGGCGTAGAGGAAGAAGTCTACGTGATAGCCTTCCATGATTTGCTTGTGGTCTGCTACTGGCATGATTAGCCTTGCGTTTACCTTGTCCGGATTCATAAAGATGGACCTATCTATTTGCTTGAAGGCATAGCCTGAATCTAGGTCGTCGAGCCTTACGAAGGCTCCGATTTCTGTTCCATAGGCTAAAACTTCGTTGCCATTTAGTCTGAAAGAGCCCATATCGTCAAATATTACCGTCATGTCACGGATATATTCTTTGGCAAGGGACCTAAAGGCTTCGATTGATTCGCTCTTGCCTGCTCCAGAATCTCCCAAGATTACAATATTTGCACTCTTACCGTTTTGTAAGACTACATTGACACCAGCTCCGTGGATTGGGAGGAAGCCTCTTTTCATGGAGATGATGTTGTTTAGGGTTAGACACATTTTCTTAAGATAGCCGAAGTAGTCCTTCTTGTCGCAGAAGTTACAGTAGCCTATGAATAGGTCATTTTCCTTATCTTCATAGAAGATATCAAGGTCCCTATCGTCCTTTACTCCAAATATATATATTCCATCAGGCTTTGTATTAATGGCTTCTTCTTCATCACATAACTCGAATAAGTTTGAGGCAGATATGCCGTGGGTGATGTAGTCTTGGTGGAAGTAGACATAGATTAGGTTGTCGGCAATCTTTGCTGGATAGCAGAGGTATTCTTCTGTGTCTATTTCGATATTTTCAACTGGATTGTCGAAGACTTCCTTGAAGAAACCATCACGCTTGTTGGACTTGGTGTAGGTTATATAAGGAGTTTCGATCATTACCTTTGTTATAAATGGTATCTTGTTGAGCCATTTTAGGTAGTCTGGATAGTCGATTTTGGACTTTCTTACTATAACAGAGGAGTTGGCTCCTGCTGGTACTTGTCTAAAGACCTTTGGGTTAACTCCTGTGATTGATACTTCGACTTTTCTGTAGATTTCTAGGATCATGTCCTTAAATCTGATATTGGAACCTAGGAAGTTTTCTACTTCGAGCCCTTCCTTGTCGGCGTTTTTCTCGATGATGGAGTATCTTTCGATTTTTCTCCAATAATCGTACATGTCTTCGACAATTCTTATTAGGGCGTCACGCTCCTTGTTGAGGTCGTGGTACTTGTTGATCTTCTCACTAATCTCATCTAGGGTCATTACTGTAAGTATCTTTGTTATATCCCTAAGCTCATTTGAAAGCTGATCTATATCACTTGCCCTAAAGAATTTCTCTAGATAAGTATAGATCCTTGTGTGATTGTCTTTGTGGAATTTGACAAAGGACCTTAGGACTTCGTAGAAGCCATCACTTCTTAGAAGGTCGTCAGTATTGTTGAAGAAGGCCTTGGAGAAGTTTAGGATGGCTTTGTTGTTTGATATTGATATTTCTTTGTTCATATTAGCTCCTAATTATTCTTTTCTATTTATTACTTATTACTTTACCGTAAAACTAGACGAATACTATTTGAATTAATAGCATATAGACCATAGTTCCTACAGAAATTGAGAGGAAGAGCTTCTTGAACCTAAAGTGCAAGAAAATCACGACAGCTGATGCAATAATTTCAGCAAGTCCATATGGGTAATGGATGATGTCGATGTTTCTTAAGGCAAAGACAACTAGCAAAGGCATTAGGGCAAAGGGTAGGTACCTACCGTAGTACTTTACTAGATCAGGTAGCTTTCTTTTGCTAAAAAATACAAAGGGAACTGACCTTATCATAAAGGTTGTAATGGCAGATGCTCCTATTATCATAATCATTCTATTCATTATAATCTTCCACCTTTCCTCTTACAGCAAACAGACTCATCACTATTAATAATAGGGCAGGTATCATAAACTTATCCTTGCCAAAGATTAATAGAGCTATAATTGACATGGCTAGCCCTATCATCAAAGGCCTGTGGTTTCTGGTAGCATTGAACTGTTCTACCAAAAGCACTAGGAAAAGTGCAGTTAGGACAAAGTCTAAGCCCGTCGTGTTAAAGCTAATCATATTTCCCAAAAGGGCTCCCACATAGGAAGCTAGAGCCCAGACTAGGTAGTTGATGATACCTATAGCTAGATAGAAGTCCCCACGATTTACTCCCTCAGGTGGCTTTATTGAAGTATCCAGGGCGAAGGACTCATCTGATAGGGTCAGGATAAATAGTAACTTCGATCTCGAATTCTTAAATTCTTCTAGTAAGGACAAACCATAGAACATCATCCTGATATTTACTGAAAGAGTAAGGATGATGATAGCAAGTACGGTAATGTCGGTTTTGAGCAAGGGTAACAATACAAATTGCATACTTCCAGCATACACCGTAAGTGATATAATAGGAGCGAGGATTGCAGAAAATCCTGCTTGACTAACCATGATTCCAAAGGTAAGACCAAGGAAGACATAGCCTACTATAACAGGGATAGTGTATGGGAATGCTTTCTTAAATGCTTCTCTCATAATATCTCCTTATAAAATTATATACATTCTATCACAAGATTGTTAAAAAATAAATAATAGTTTCATTAAAGACATAGAACTTGTATAATATAATAGGCTAATTATGTAAAGGAGAGTATATGAAAAAGTACGATATCGTAGTGGTAGGCGCAGGAGCAAGCGGTGCCTTCCTTGCTTATGAATTAACCAAGCTAAAAACAAAGAAGAAAGTTTTGATAATAGATGGCGGTAGGAAAGTAGCTAACAGGACTTGTCCTATAACAGAAGGCAAAGTCGATCACTGTATAGGATGTAAGCCATGTAACATCATGTACGGATTTGGAGGAGCAGGAACCCTCTCAGATGGTAAATATAACATAACCACAAGCTTTGGAGGAGACCTTCACCAATACATAGGCGAGAAAAAGGCCATGGAGCTTATGGAATATGTGGACTCTGTCCTAATGGAATTCGATGGGGGAGATGACCTAGAGCTTTACTCAACAGACAAAAACGACCTAAAGACTAAATGTCTTCGTCACGACCTCCACCTTCTATCAGCCAAGGTTCGCCATTTCGGTACAGATAGAAACAAGGTAATCCTTCAAAGAATCTACGACTATGTCAAAGACACCATAGACTTCGAGTTTAACACTATGGTAGATAAGGTAGAATACGAAAACGACAAATACATCATCCACACAGGAAAAGAAGTCTACGAAGCAGAAGACCTAGTTCTTGCAGCAGGCAGGTCAGGCTCTAAGTGGATTGCAGACGTGTGCGATGAGTTTGACGTTGGGCTTAAGAGAAACAGAGTCGACATCGGTGTCAGAGTAGAAGTTCCGGCAGAAGTCTTCAAACATATAACAGACGATGTTTACGAAGCAAAAATCATGTATCAAACCAAGCAATACAACGACGTAGTAAGGACCTTCTGCATGAACCCATACGGCCATGTAGTAACAGAAAACACTAACGGCATCCTTACAGTAAACGGTCACTCATTCACTGACCCTAAACTTCAATCAGGAAACACTAACTTTGCACTCCTAGTAACCAATAGATTCACCGAACCATTCGAAGACTCAAACGAATATGGCGAATCCATTGCCAAGCTTTCGAACATGCTTGGAGGAGGAGTCCTCATGCAAAGATTTGGTGACCTAGTCAAGGGCCGCAGATCATCAGAAAGAAGAATGGCCAAGTCCTTCACCACACCAACCCTAAATGCGACAGCAGGCGACCTATCCCTAGTTATGCCAAAAAGACAACTCGATGATATCATTGAGATGATCTACCAACTAGACAAAATCGCCCCAGGAATGGCCAACGACGACACCCTACTTTACGGAATAGAAGTCAAATTCTACAACTCCGTAGTAGACGTTGACGAAAGATTCGAAACAAACAAGAAAAGACTCTACTGTCTAGGAGACGGCTCAGGAGTAACCCACTCCCTATCTCAAGCCTCAGCCTCAGGAGTAGAAATGGCAAGAATATTAAACGACCTATAATGAAATACATCTATTCACAAATCAAAAAAGAAGACGGAATTATCCTAAGAGGAGTAATCAACACTCCTGATGATTTTACAGAAGATAAGAAATATCCAACAGTAATAATCTATCATGGATTCGGAGGAGATAGGAACGGATCAAGCTTCTTTAGAGTCCAAAACGCCAGATACCTAACAGATAGGGGCTATATTGTAGTAAGATTCGACTTTTCAGGAACATGCGAGTCTGACGGAGACTTCTACGATATGACCGTATCGAGAGAAGAAAAAGAGGCGGAACTCATCCACGAATTCGTCAAAATCAAAGCCTATGTAGACAAAGATAGGCTCTACTGGGTGGGACATTCCCTAGGAGGAGTTATAGCCACCCTCAAGGCTCATAAGCTTAAGCCAAAAGCCATGTGCCTCCTTGCTCCAGCAAGTGATATGAATAACCCTGACTACATCAAAGTCATGGCCAAAACCATGTTCGAAGGCGAGATGAGAAAGAAAAAATCAGAAATAGACGGCCGCAAAACCTACGCTGAAATCATAAGAAGTGTAGAAGACGTAGATATAGGAGGAGTCAAACTCCACAAGAACTTCCTCATAGACTTCCTAAAGAAAAATATCTACGGGGCTGCCGAAAAATACAAGGGCAGGGTCCTAATCTTAAGGGGAGACGCGGACGACTTAGTCTTTAACGATGCTAATGAAAAACTCCAAAAGGCCTACCCAAAGGCAGACTACCAACAAATACAAGGAGCCGACCACTCCTTCAAAAACGAAGACCACAGAATGATAGTCTTTGAGAAAATGTATAAGTTTTTTGAGGAAAACTAAGAGAGCGAAGCTACCACCTCCCCTTATATCTAATGGTTCTGGCCACAATGAACTAAGTGAATTGATGGCAGACCTTAATCGAGGAAGCCCTCGTCATGGGCCACTGTTTTGCAAAGCAAAATAGTGTAGTAGCCTTTGTTAATATTAACAAAGGCTAGAAGAACGATGAATATCGTTCAAAGTTAATAAGATAAAGGGCAAGCTGTTTGCTTGTCCTGAATCCGAAAACTACCGTCGAGCGGAGCAAAGCGTAGTGGAGACATCTCTTAAGAGAGATCCCTCCACTACGGTCGGGATAAGGATGAGAGGAAAATCGGGATTCCTTGTTGCCACCTCGACAGAGCTTCCACAAGGAAGCGACGAGAGGTCTACAGAACTTTGGGACGTGTATGGTTGGGGATATCTGTAGATAATTATTCTCGTAAATAACTTAAACTTAAAATAAACAGGTCATCATAGACTTAAAATCTCTCACATTGTCCTCCACTAGCCGGACGGGCTTTTTTCGAGATGGCGTGGTTGCGATGTTCAATAGATCCCTCCACTTCGGTCGTAATAAGGGAAAGGAAAGAGTTGGTATAAGGAAAAAGGGAAAGTCGAGACTCCACACTACCCTTATATCGAGCGGAGCGAAAGCGGAGTCGAGATATCTCTTGGTTTTCACTAGCCTAGTTTGCCTAATTCTAAATTTATCTTAAAACTCACCAGGGCCAAAACCCTGGTTTTTCTTTGCCCTCAGCTTACAAAATCCAATCTCTTTTATTATTTTTCATTATTTTAAAGAAAAAATCTTCAAAAGGGCTTTAATTCTGTCCGAAAAGTGTTATAATGTAATAAACAATTATATATCTGACACCAATTTGTAACTAATATCTATCAATTGTGGAGGAAATTTAAAAATTTTGCACTTTTTGTAGAAAATGTGTTGCAAATATTAGAAAGTGGTGTATCATTATAATTGTAAAGTGAGTACTATATTAATAGTTTTTTAAACACAAAAGGAGAATTACAATTATGAAAACAAATAAATTAGCAGCAGGTGCTCTTGCACTAGCCCTAGGACTTGGTGCAGTTGCTCCATCATACGCAGCTACAAAAGACGAAGATATTAACAATGCAGTTAACAACATTTATTCAGAAGGATCTGATGCAGTAGTAAAAAAGACTGTTGACGAAATTAAGGGACTAAACGAAGACCTAGCTCGTTTTAGACAACAACTTGAAGATAGAAAACCTGAATTAGCAGCAGCTGAAGCAGAACTAAACGCTGCTAAAGCAAAACTTGCAGAAGCTAACGCTGCATATTCTTCAGAAATTGGAGCACTTGAAGCTAGAAAGGCTCAACTTGAAGAAAATATCGAGAAAGCAAAATCAGATAAAGAAGGCGACAGAGACAAACCAGCAGGAAACGCTGAATTAACAAAAGAACAAGTTGCAGGTGTTAAAGCTGAAATCGATAAATTACAAGAGCAAATAGATGAATACAAAAGATTACAAGCTGAATTAATCAAAATTGCTAACCAACAATATCTCACAGCAATGGAAAAAGTTAACACAGCTTATGGTCAAATCGAAGCTCTAAACAAACAAATTAAAGAAACAATCACAGAAATTGAAGGAAAATTAGATACACTTAAAGATAAAGCAAATGCTAAAGAAATAAACGAACTACGCACAATGCTTTCAGGCGTTAAATCTGAACTTCCATCAGTTCCAGCTACACCAAGCACACCAGCTAAACCAGAAGAATCAAAAGAAGAAGTTCTTGCAAAAGCTGAAAAAGCTTACGATGATGCAAGAGTTACTGTAAAAGCAGTAGAACTTATCAAAGTTACAGCTCCAAAAGTTTACGAAAAGAACAAAGTAGCTATCGATGCTTACCTAGAAAAAGCTAACGCAGCAGTTAACAAACTTGGTAAAGCTCTTGGCAAAAAAGTAGCAGTATCTGACCTTCTTTTCTCAACAGCTTACGCTGAAGAAGCTAGCCTAGAAGAAATCAAAGATTTAACAAAAGAAGTTGAAGATGTAGATAAAGAAGGTAAAGAACTTCTTGAAAACATAAACAAACAAGAAGAAGAAGCTGATAAAAAAGAAGATAAAAAAGAAGCTGACAAAAAAGAAGATAAAAAAGAAGAAAAAACTGAAGATAAAAAAGAAGAAAAAGCACCAGCAGCTAAAAAAGCAGCTTCTAACGCTAAAACAGGCGTTGCAGGAGTTACAGGCGTAGCTGGAATCCTTGCAGCAGCTTCAGTTGCTTACGCAGCAAGCAAAAAAAGAGACTAATAATACTTTAGTCACTGAAGAGTGCACTCTATAGACAAAGTATTAATTTAGTAACCGCGGTACTCACGATTTAAGACCCTTTATCCAAAGGGTCTTTTATTTTGCCATAAAATAAGTGGGGAGATATTTTTTTCTAAAATATCTTAGACTAAAATCTTTTATATGGTAATGTATATAGATACAGGAATATATTTATGAATAGTATAACTTGGTATTAAAATATACTTTTATATGAAGGTGTCCCTTCGAACCCTAGGGGACAGCCTAAGGGGGCGGCAGAGGCCCCCTCCAGTCTTTCCCCTAGGACCCCTTTTCCCCTCACCCCCTCTGCTCCTTAGCGGAGTGCGAAACTAGATGATTGGCTTACGCCAATCTTTTTTAGTAGGCAGAACTCTTCGTTATAGTTTATCTAGTAGCTAGGGATTCCTAATCATCATTCGCTAAAAATTTATAACTCGCTACGCTCAAACAGATAAATTTTCTTAACGCTTACTCTGATTATACATGCTACTCGTATATGAGGAATTAGAGGAGTAAGCTTTGCCTCTGGCAAAGCGTATCATATTTTATTTATTAGTACTAAAAAAGGCTTTCCTATGCAAGCCTACATCTTTCTTCAATAAGGCTTTCCATATGAAAGCCTACCCCAATACTTAAGAGGAATTCGCGGAGCGAACTTCTTCCTTTTATTGGCCCCTGCCGAGGCCGCCCGCGGGGTTGAGTGGAAAAGAGGGCCTGGGAGAAAACCGGATGGGGCATGCGGAAAGCCCCAAGAGGTTGTCTCCCAGAGGTTCGAAGGGACACCTTCATAAGAAGTAAATTCTAATTACCCAGATATATTATTTCTAAAAAGTTTAATATAAATTATTTTAAATAATTTACGGATTCCTTAGCTGTCTCCCTGAGGTTCGAAGGGTCCAACCCTGCTCGAAGAGATATACTAATACATAGATATATTCAATATCAAATATTTTTACTCTTAGATATTTTAGAAAAATATATCTCATTTTCACATGGGGCTAATAAGGCCCTCCTTATAATTATGAAGACCTTTTGACATCTATCTTAGAAAGCTATATAATTTATATATAATATAGAAAACCAATAGGAGATATGATGAATAAGAGAAAATTAGGGGCAGCTGTACTTTTACTAGCCCTAGGCCTAGGTCCTGTACAGACTAGCCAAAATTATAATTTAAAATTAAATAACCTTGCTTATGCTGAAGATGCTGAACCATCTGGCGAAAGAGCTGATGAAGGCAAAAAAGAAGAAGTTGACAAAGATCAAGTAGGAAATCTAAATCAAGATAATCCAGGAACAGAATCTGACGGAGACGTTAATGACGATGGTGATGAAAACCTAAATGTAGGACCTGGGGTTGAGCCTGGAAATGTAGGAGCTGCTAATCCAGCTGATGCAGAAGAATCTGACGAAGCTACTATCAAAGAAGCACTAGAAGCTCAAGACAAGGCTGTTAAAGATTCTGGAGCATATAAGCTTGCGACTGAAGCAGAGTGTGCAAAATATGAGTCTAATTATTCTGAAATAGAGAAAAATATATTAGATTCTTTAAAAGAAGGTAAAAAGATTTCCATCAAAAAACTTAAGGAAGAACTTAAGGGAAAGTTTTTAACAGCTTCTATGGACTTAGGTTATACTGTAGTGAAAAACCTTCCAAAGAGAATGGAGCTTAGAAGACTAAAAGCAGAACTTGAGGCTGCTTCTAAAAAAGCTGATAAGGAATATTCTAAAGAGCTTAAGGAAGTAATCAAAGAAACAGATGATATCCTAGCTTCAAAAGAATATACAAGTGAAGAAATCGAAGAAAATCTTAAATCTTTGACTAAGGCAGTAGATGCTTACAAGAAAGAAAACTCTGTAGATATAGCTCCTGCTAAGTTAAGCCCAGAAGAAGCTAAATATGGATATCCAGATGATGTCTATACTGAAACTAGGGGAATAGAGAAAGACCTAAGCGAGCTTCGTCTAGATGCTAGGGTTATGCTTGATGATTATGTAGATGATGAGAAAGCTAAATCTAGAAAGGCTGAATTAGATAAGAAAGTCGAAGCTAAGGCAGCTAGCGAAGCTGAAAAAACAGAATATGATAATCTAATAAATTATTATTCAGCTAAATTAGATTTGGCTAAAAAAATGATTGATCCAGATGTAGAAGAGAGCGCCTTACTAGGATTTATAAATGTCTACAAAGAAGCAGCTGATAAAATTGTGATTGAAGAAAAGGAAGACTCAGAACTTGAATCTAAATATAAAAAGCTATTAAAAGAATACGAAGAAGTAAAAAGTTCTGACATCTACAAAAAAGCTTCTGACGAGAAGAAAAAAGCTTATGATGAGGCTCTAGAAGATTTTAAAAACAAAAAATATACTACACTCGAGGAGTTAGAAGCTGGAAAGACGAAGATGGAAGAAGCAAAAAATGCCCTTAGTGTAAAAGTTTCTACAGAAGAGGAAAAGGAAATCGAGGCTGTATTAGATAAGCACAACGATTTTATCAAAAGTGATGAATACCTAAGAGCAACAAAAGATCTTCAAAAAGCCTATGACGAAGCTTACGATGCCCTTAAGGCAGATAAGACTAAGGCAAATCTTGATAAAGTTAAGAAAGCTAAGACTGATATTAGTGACTACTATTCTAAGTTTAACGCTGAGATTGAATCTTTAGAAAAGTATATCGACCAAGCTAAAACAGACAGCTTAACCGAAGATTCTTTGAAGAAATTAAAGAAAGAATACAAGGAAAAATTAGAAGAAATTAAGTCAGATAATTCTAAGACAATTGATGATATTAATGAATTGAAAAAAGAATTTGACGCTAAACTAAATCCTGAAAAGCCTGAAAAGGATAGCACTAAGGCCAAAGAAGATGCTAAGAAAAAGGCAACCAAGAAGGTTGTAACATCAAGCAAGAAATCAAACGGTAAGGTTAGAACTGGTGTTGATGCGATTCTTCCTGTAGTTGGAGGAGTTGCTATAGTTGCAGCAATTGGTCTAATATTTACAAGAAGAAAGAATAAATAAGGATAAAAAGGAGAGATATTATGAAAATTAAAAACAAAGTAGTTCTAGCAGGACTTTTACTATCTTTATCACTAGCATCATGCAACAACATGAGCGAAAACAAAAATACTGCTGATGACAGCAAAAACGAAACAGAAGTAACAGAAAGCGCTGAATCAAAAGAAACAGAAGAAAAAGCGGACGACAAAGAAGCTGAAGAAAAAGACAAGAAAGATGCCGACAAGGCTGATAAGGCTGACTCAAAAGAAGACAAGGCCGATGATAAGGAAGCTTCAGACAAAGAAGAAGCTGCTGATAAGGAAAAAGCAGAGGATAAAGAAGCCAAGGAAGATAAGGAAGACTCAGAAGGCCCTCAAACAAAAGAAGAAGCAATAGACGAACTTGAACAAGCAATCTTTGATTCAAGAGTAACAATGAGAGCCCTAGAAATCCTTCAAACAGAAGCTCCAGAAGCAATAGAAGGAAAAGAAGACGAAATCCAAGCCCTAATCGACAAATCAAACGAAGTAATAGAAAGATCAAGAGAAATCCTAGATCAAGTTAAAAATAACTAATAATACAGGAAAGGCTCCCTTTTACAAAGGGGGCTTTTTTAGAGATTTTTTTTAAATATCCTATTACTAAAAAGGGGTGGAGGAGATATTTTTTTATAAAATATCTTTTACTAAAAATGTTTTTGATATAAATCTATATAGGTATAGGAATATACTTTTATATGAAGGTGTCCCTTCGAACCTTTGGGGGGAACGCTAAGGGGGCGGCAGAGGCCCCCTCCAGCTTTCCCCCAAACCCCCTTTTCCCTCACCCCCTCTGCTCCTTAGGCGGAGTGCGAAACTAGATGATTGGCTTACGCCAATCTTTTTTAGTAGGCGGAACCCTTCGTTTTAATTTGTTTAGTAGCTAGGTATTCCTAATCATCGTTCGCTAAAAATTTATAGCTCGCTACGCTCAAACAGATAAATTTTCTTAACGCTCACTCTGATTATACATGCTACTCGTATATGAGGAATTAGAGGAGTAAGCTTTGCTTTCGCACAGCGTATCATATTATTTATTTGTACTAAAAAAGGCTTGCCTATGCAAGCCTACATCTTCCTTCAATAAGGCTTTCCATATGAAAGCCTACCCCAATACTTAAGAGGAATTCGCGGAGCGAACTTCTTCCTTTTATTGGCCCCTGCCGAGGCCGCCCGCGGGGTTGAGTGGAAAAGAGGGCCTGGGAGAAAACCGGATGGGGCATGCGGAAAGCCCCAAGAGGTTGTCTCCCAGAGGTTCGAAGGGTCCAACCCTGCTTAGGGAAATATTCTAATATCCAGATATTCCAATATCAAAACATTTTTAGTAAAAGATATTTTAGAAAAAATATCTCCCCACCCTTTTTCTTGATTTTTCCCCCAATTTATATGATAATTATACTAAGAGCAGAAAGGAAAATGTATGATGTTTGAACTTGTTATTGGCTTAAGTTTTGTACTGGCTGTTGTAAGCTTGATTTCAGTTTTGTTTACTGAGAAGAAGGCCTTTTTTGCTATTAGTGCTTTGGCCTTTTTGGGGGTGTTTTATTTTACTAATTCTACCCATCCAATCGCTGAAGTCTGGCCTTTGATTTCTTTTGTGGCGGGGGTTACTCTCCTTGCTCTTGAGATTTTTATTCCAAGTTTCGGCCTTATTGGAATCTGTGGTCTGGTCCTAGTTGGACTATCCCTCTACAATTCCTTTATGATGGATGGCAGAGAAGTGATTCTTCTTGTAGCTGCAACTCTTGCTATCATCCTAAGTGTTACTGTTTATGTGACTCTTGGTTTTAGGGCCAATATTTTCGATAAGGAAATATTAAAAAGTGTAAATAGTAGGGAGAGAGGTTACAATTCCAAAGTCGATTATTCTCATCTGCTAGCTAAGAGGGGAAGGACTAAGTCCATTCTAAGACCTACTGGAAGGATTGAGATCGATGGGAAGTATTACGATGCGACTAGCCAGGGAGATTTTATAAAGCCCCTAGCTAAGATTGAAGTTGTTAGTGTAAAAGATGGCCACATTGTGGTAAAGGAGATATGATGAATTTTGTAATTTTAGGCATAATTGTCGTTTTATTGGTGGTGTTTTTCACCATGGTTCCGGTTGGACTTTGGATAACTGCTAGATTTTCTGGAGTAAATATTTCAATGCCAGCCCTTGTCGCTATGCGTTTTAGGAGACTTTCTCCATCAAAGATTGTAAATGCAATGATTAAGTCCCACCAAGCAGGGATTCAAATTTCTACCAATGATTTGGAAAGTCACTATTTGGCAGGAGGAAATATCAACCAAGTTGTTGATGCGCTAATTGCAGCAGAAAGAGCAAACATTGACCTTTCCTTTGAGCAAGCTGCAGCCATTGACCTTGCAGGTCGTAATGTATTCGAAGCTGTCCAAGTTTCAGTTACACCAAAGGTAATCAACACACCAGTGATCGCCGCTGTTGCTAAAAACGGAATCGAGGTTAAGGTTATAGCCAAGGTTACTGTTAGGGCCAACATCGAAAGACTAGTAGGTGGTGCAGGTGAAGAGACTATCATAGCCAGGGTTGGAGAAGGTATTGTAACTACAGTAGGTTCATCTAATTCTCATGCCCAAGTTCTAGAAAATCCTGACAATATTTCCCAAACAGTCCTTATGAAAGGGCTTGATAGCGGAACTGCCTTCGAGATTTTATCAATTGATATAGCAGATGTGGATGTCGGAAGAAATGTCGGCGCCCAACTTCAAAGAGACCAAGCAGAGGCAGATAAGAATATTGCCCAAGCTAAGGCAGAGGAAAGACGTGCCCAAGCTATCGCCCTTGAGCAAGAAAACAGGGCCAAGGTAGTTGAGGCAGAAAGTAAGATTCCAACAGCTATAGCCAAGGCCTTCGAAGAGGGAAATCTCGGCGTGATGGACTATTACAATATCAAAAATGTAAATGCCGACACAAAGATGCGTGAATCTATTTCTGGAGAAGATGGGGCTGATCTAGATGTCTAGAATCTTTCCTAAGAAAAAAGACCAGGGGAAAAAACGCAAGCCATCCTTCGACGATTGGCTAAAGAAGACTAACGAGCTTTTAAATGAATATATGGATGAGCCAGTCGGGGAGATGTTTGGATCTGATAATAAAAAGATAAAGAAAAAAGTTTCGAATAATACTAAGCAAAAGCAAGGAAAGCTCCCCAAAGAAGACTTCAGAATAACAAAGGAAGAGGGAGACCCGGCAGCTGAAAGAAGAATAGAAGAAAGTAGAGAGAAGAGAAAGAGAGAAAAGCTCTACGAAGAAAATAAAGATAAAAACAGAAGAAGGACTCTTAGAAAGGCCTTGATCTACTCAGAAATTCTGGGGAAACCTGTCTCTAAGAGAAAGTAGGATGCAAGCTCTAGGGCTTGCTTTCTTCCTTATATCGAGAGATTATTATAAATCATTTACAAGTCGCTTGATTTAGGATAATACAAGGAGATCTCTCGACTACGCTCGACGGTATGTAAAATAGAAAGATCTCTCGACAAGCTCGAGATGACACCTACGGTGTCAGTTTTCGGATTCAGAGACAAGCAGAGCTTGCTCTTTATCTCGAAAATCCTCGATTAAGGTCTGCCATCAATTCACTTTGTTCATTGCGGCCAGGATCATTAGAGATAAGGGAGCTACTTCCGCTCAATGTAAATTCAATTAGAAACTAGGGACCTTCCTCAGAAGGGACCTTATTTGATAAACTTTTATTTTATATAGAAGTTTTTTAAATTTCAACATATTTGTAACAATAAATAGTATAATATTCTTAATGGAGGATTGATATCATAGAATTATTAGCAATAGAAAACCCTGACCAAGTTATTAGCTTGTTTGGGAGTTTTGACAAAAACAGAAAATATATAGAAGAAAGATTTGATACCAAGATTAAGGTTAAGGATAATGACCTGGAGATTAAGGGAGAGGAGCTTAATACTAAGCTTACCAAAGATCTCTTAGACCAACTCCTTACTCTTATAAGTAAGGGCGAGTCCCTAGACTTTCAAAAGATCAAGTATCACGCAGACATGCTCGAAAGAGAAAATAAGGACGTGATCAAGGGGCTTTTGGGAGATGTGATAGTCACAAGGGCTGATGGCAAGCCAATTAAGCCAAAGACCCTGGGACAAAGGTCTTATATTGAAAAGATCAGAAACAATGATGTCGTCTTTGGTATAGGGCCAGCAGGAACAGGAAAGACCTACCTTGCTGTTGCCATGGCAGTTAGGGCCTTCAAGGCTGGGGAAGTGGATAGGATAATCCTAACTCGTCCGGCTGTCGAAGCAGGGGAAAGCCTGGGTTTTCTTCCAGGAGACCTTCAAGATAAGGTAGATCCATATCTAAGACCTCTCTATGATGGGCTTTTTGATATTTTAGGCTTTGACACTTATCAAAATCTCGTAGAAAAGGGTCTTATAGAGGTCGCTCCCCTTGCCTACATGAGAGGTAGGACTCTTGACAGGTCCTTTGTGATTTTGGATGAGGCCCAAAATACGACCCACGAGCAGATGAAGATGTTTCTTACAAGACTTGGCTTTGGTTCCAAGGCCATAATCACAGGAGATAAGACCCAAGTCGACCTTCCTCGAGGCAAGAAAAGCGGGATAAGGGCGGCAGAGCATATTCTTAGAAATGTAGAAGGAATTGCCTTTATGGAATTTTCTTCTATAGACGTAGTAAGACACCCTCTTGTCCAAAGGATAATTGATGCTTACGATAAGGAAGATGCGAGAAGAATGGCAGAGAGAAAAGAAAAGGAAGCTAATAGCAAGAAAGAATAGGAAGAGATATGCATCTTTTAATTGAAAACAATACAGAAGAAAAAATAGAAATGGATGCTGACCTAGAAAGAACTGTCAAGGAAGTCCTAAAGACTGAGGGATTGGGCGAAGACTACGAAGTTTCCATCACCTTTGTCGATAGAGAGGAGATTCATAGGCTAAATAGGGAATTTAGAGATGTAGATAGGCCAACAGATGTCCTATCCTTCCCCCTAGATGATACTATAGACTTACCAGACGCTGATAAGATGCTGGGAGATATAGTAATATGTCTGGATGTGGCCAAGGACCAGGCCATGGAGTTCGGCCATTCTCTAAGGCGCGAAATCATGTATCTGACCTGCCACTCCACCCTCCATCTTTTAGGATACGACCATATGGAAGAAGACGAGAAAAGGGAGATGAGACGTCGTGAGAAGGAAGTCATGAGAAATCTTAGAGTCTTCAAGAACGACGATCACGAGAACTTTGACCATATGGACAAAAACGACTACGAGAAGGAAAGAGAAGAAGCTGCTAAGAATGATGAAAAGTTTCTAGAATTTAGGGACGAGCTAAAGGAAGAAATCAAGGAAGAGCTTAGGCTTGAGCAAAGATACGCCAATGCCGAATATGGGAAAATTTATACCAAGGAGAACCTCAGCCACGGGCAGAAGTTTCTCAAAGGTTTTGATTATGCCTATGAGGGCCTAGTCTTTGCCATAAATCACGAAAAAAACATGAAATTTCATATCCTAGCTTGTGCCATAGTCTTTGTGGCAAGTTTGTTTTTCAATATTTCTAGGATTGAGATGATGTTTCTCATCTTTGCCATATCATCAGTCATAGCCCTAGAGCTTGTAAATACAGCTCTTGAGAACGCTGTCGATATAGCAGCAGACGGCAGGTGGCTATCTCTTGCCAAGTCCGCCAAGGACGTATCAGCCGCGGCAACCTTCATAGCAGCCCTCAATGCACTTTTTGTGGGCTATATGATATTTTTTGATAAGTTCCTCAACTTCTACGATTCAGTAATCTTGAGGATTGCGAGGAGACCGAGCCATTTGGCGGTAATTTCGATTTCTCTTATCATAATCATAACCATATTCCTTAAGGGAGTTTTCTATGAGGGACATGGTACTGCCTTTAGGGGAGGCTTTGTTAGCGGACATACTTCCGTATCCTTTGGCCTTGCGACCATTGGTATCCTCCTTATGGACAATCCCATGGTGATGATTCTTATGGCCTTTATGGCTCTTATAGTTGCAGAATCCAGATACGAGGCAGACATCCATTCGACAAAAGAGATAATTAGGGGAGCCATACTTGGCATAAGCGTGGCCCTTGCAATATTTGGGATATTTTCATGAAAGATATAAAAGAATTAATAGAACTTGCCCTAGACAATAAGGAAAAATCTTACTCTCCTTATTCACACTTTAGGGTTTCGGCAGTCCTTCTAACTAAGGAAGGAGAAGTTTTCGAAGGAGTAAATATCGAAAACGCCTCTTATTCACCGACAATCTGTGCGGAAAGATCTGCCCTTGCGGCGGCAATCTCCAAGGGTTATAGAGAATTTGATACAATAGTTATCACAGGAGATTTGATAGATACATATCCTTGCGGAGTCTGCAGGCAATTTATGGCGGAGTTTTTCGATGATGATACGAAAATCGTAATAGCAAACTCCCTAGATGATTATAAGACCTACACTTTGGAAGACCTTCTTCCACATAGTTTTGGCAAAAAGGATTTACAATGATAAAATCAGGATTCGTCTCAGTAGTAGGTAGGGCCAATGTTGGTAAGTCAACCCTAATGGAAAAGATTATAGGAGAGAAGATTTCTATAATCTCAAACAAGCCCCAAACTACCAGAGATAAGATACAAATTATATATAACGATGAGGAAAGTCAGATAATCTTTCTTGATACACCAGGGATTCAAACTCCTAGAAACAAGCTCCAAGAAAGACTTTTGACCTTCTCAGAAGAAAGTCTCAAGGAATCTGACATCATCACCATGGTTGTAGATGATTCGGAGGAAATTGGAAGGATTGACGGAGAAATCCTAGAAATGCTGGAAAAAATTAAGCTTCCCAAGATCCTTCTAATTAACAAGACCGACCTCGCTGATAGGGAGAAAATTGCCCATATCAGGGAGAACTTTAGGGCTTGCGATTTCGATAGGATTATAGAAATATCAGCCCTTGAAGGGGAAAATATTGATGTTTTCATAGATACTATCAAGGAAATGCTTGACTTTGGTCCAGCCTACTACGATAGGGACATGATTACAGATAAGACTGAGAGATTTATCGTAGGAGAAATCATAAGAGAGAAGGCTCTTAGAAACCTATCAAACGAAGTCCCTCACGGGGTGGCTGTTAGAATTGACGACTTTAAGGAAAGATCTAACAAGAAGCTAATAGACATAAGGGCTACAATTGTGGTGGAGAAAAATAGCCACAAGGAGATTGTTATCGGCAAAAATGGCCAGATGATAAAGAGGATTGGCATGGATGCGAGAAAGGAAATAGAGAAATTCCTATCTAGCAAGGTCAACCTCCAATTGTGGGTCAAGGTAGAAAAGGACTGGAGAAAGAAAGAAAAGCTGGTGGACCGCTTTGGCTACAAGTGAGCTTAAGGATGTGACAGGCTTTATCTTAAGGGAGTTTAGCTATAAGGAGACTAGCAAAATCATAGAAGTATTTACCGACAAGGTCGGAAGAATTTCCATTATGGCCAGGGGAGTTTACAGAAAAAACTCCGGCCTTCTTTCTTTGACAGGAAGATTTATGAAGGTAAACTTATCCTTGTACAAGATGAAGGGAGACTTTTACGGCATAAGAGACGGCTACTTAGTAGAATCCTACAAGAAAAGTGCCAAGAACTTCGACATCATCCTCTACAAGTCGGCCATGTGCGATTTTCTCCTAAAGACTATCGATACAAACCAGAAGGATACAGTCTTTAAGCTCCTTGATACAAGCTTTAGGGCCTTAGAAGACGCTGATTATGGATATCTTAATATATTTTTGGGATTTTTGATCAAATATATATCATTTTCAGGTCTTAAGCCTAACTTTTCTACTTGCGGGATTTGCGGTAGAATTATAGATAAGGCGACAGGCTACTTTTCTATCAGAGAAGCCTCCCTTATATGCGAAGAGCACAAGAAGGATGCGGGCGATGTGATTTATCTTACTAGAGATGATCTCTTGTATTTTATGAAGTTATTATATACAAAATCAGACGAGCTTAGTGAGCTCAGCCCTAGCCCTGATTATGAGAAAGTAGCGAGATTAATAATAGATTATTGCTTAATTAGCCTTGATATCAAGAAGTTTTCTTCTATGGATTGGGTCTATAAGAGATTAAGCGAAAGGAATTAGAATGTACTTTGAAGATTTAATAATGAAACTTGAAGAGTTTTGGAAGAATGAGGGATGTTCGGTAATGCTTCCTTACGATACGGAAAAGGGAGCAGGAACTATGAATCCCAATACATTTTTGCGTGCCCTAGGTCCTGAGCCTTGGAAGGTGTGCTATGTGGAGCCATCAAGAAGGCCAGCAGATGGTAGATATGGGCAAAACCCAAACAGACTCTACCAACACCACCAAATGCAAATTCTCCTAAAGCCAACCCCAGACAATATCCAAGAACTCTACCTAGAATGCTTGGAAGCGATAGGAATTAACCCAAGAGAGCACGACATAAGATTTGTCGAAGACAACTGGGAAAGTCCAACCCTAGGAGCCTGGGGACTCGGTTGGGAAGTATGGCTTGATGGAATGGAGATTACACAATTTACTTATTTCCAACAAGTAGGAGGGATAAACTGCGAGATCGAAAGTGGTGAGATTACCATTGGTCTTGAAAGAATCTTTATGTATCTATCAGGAGTGGATAATGTATTTGACATCCAATGGTCCAAGGATTTAACTTATAGAGATATCTTTGGTCTAGCCGAATACGAGAATTCAAAATATTCCTTCGAAGACGCAGACAACGAAGTCCTAGAAGAATTGTTTAATATTTACGAAAAAGAAGCCAACAGACTAATCGATCTAGGTCTATGCATTCCTGCCTACGACAATGTCTTAAAGACAAGCCACGCCTTCAACACCCTAGATGCCAAGGGGGCCATATCAGTTTCTGAGAGAAGCCACTATATCAAAAGGGTAAGAGACGTATCAAGCAAGGTAGCCCACAAGTTTATCGAGAAAAGAGAAGAGTTAGGCTACCCTCTTCTAAGAAAGGATAATGATGAGTAATTACTTATTAGAAATCGGAGTAGAAGAGATACCTTCTGATTATGTCAAAAACACCAAAAAACAATTAGAAGATAAATTTAAGAAACTAATCGAAGAAAACAAATTAACTTGCGAGTCTATCTCAGTAGAGTCAACTCCAAGAAGATTTGCTATCTTGTTAAACAATGTAGAGGCAGACCTTACAGAAAAGACCGTATCTGTCAAAGGACCAAGTGTGAAGATTGCCTATGACGAAGGTGGCGAGCCAAAAAAACCTCTCTTAGGTTTCCTAAGAGGCCAAGGAGCGGACTTATCTGATGTAGTAATCAGAGAGTTCAAGGGCGAAGACTATATTTATGTAGAAAAAAAGGAAAAGTCAAAATCAGTTGCTGAAGTCCTAAGAGAAAATGTCTACGAACTAGTGAAGTCAATTTCCTTCCCAAGATCTATGAGATGGGCAGGAAAGTCAATCAGATGGGCAAGACCAATCAGATGGTTCGTATCAATCCTAGATGACGAAGTCCTAGACTTTGATGCTGAGGGAATTTCTGTAGGAAGAGTGACCAAGGGCCACAGAAGTCTTGGGTCAAATCATATAGAAATCGATGAGATACAAAACTACGAAAAGCTCCTTAAGGAAAACTACGTAATCCTAAAATACAAGGACAGAAAAGACATCATCCTAAGAGGACTTAACAGACTATCTAGCGAAGTGGGCGGAGAGTATATGAAAGACGAAGCCCTCCTAGATGAAGTTATAAATATAGTAGAATATCCAACTGTCCTAATAGGAGGAATCGACAAAGACTATCTAGAAATCCCAAAAGAAGTAATAACAACTCCAATGAAGGACCATCAGAGATACTTCCCAGTCCTAGACGAGAACAAGAATCTACTTCCATATTTCCTAGTCGTAAGAAATGGTGACGAAGAATTTAAGGAAAATGTAGTAGAAGGAAACAAAAAGGTCCTAGTAGCAAGACTAGAAGATGCCAAGTTCTTCTATGAGATAGACATGAAAAAGCCACTTGAAGCCTATGTAGACGAACTAGAAAATCTTGCCTTCTTTGAAGGTTTGGGCAATATGAAGCTTAAGACAGAAAGGCTAATGGACCTTACAGAAAGATACAGACAAGCCCTAGCCATTGGCGAAGATATGGCTCATCCTATAGGAAGAGCAGCCTACCTATCAAAGGCAGACCTTGTGACAAAGATGGTAGTAGAGTTTACTGAGCTACAAGGAACTATGGGTAGGATTTATGCAAGTAAGTCAGGAGAGGAAGAAAGAGTGGCAACAGCCATAGAAGAATCCTACATGCCAAGATCTTCTGGATCAGCCCTACCAAAAACTATCACGGGTATCATTCTTTCTATAGCAGATAAGATGGATACTATAGTAGGTCTCTACGCTATAGAAAAATACGTAACAGGAAGCCAAGACCCATTCGGTCTAAGAAGGGCCTGTCTTGGAATAATAAATATCTTCCTAGAAAACTCTATAGACATAGACCTAAGAAAGCTTGTAAATGATGCCCTCTTAGTCTATACAGAAAAGAACGAGCTTGCCTTCGACTACGACACAGCCATGGACAAGGTCTTAGACTTCTTTAGGGACAGACTCAAAAACAAGTTAATCGACGATGGGGTAAGCTACGATACAGTAAATTCTGTAATAAATACAGACGAGTTAAATATCATAAAAATCGTAAAGAAAGCTAAAAGCATTGATAGCTTCTTAGAAGATAATGAAGATCAAGTATCTTACTTTACAAGAATCGTAAACCTCTCAGACTATAGGGTAGATGCTGAAGTAAGAGAAGATTTATTCGAAAATGACCTTGAAAGATCTTTCTATGAGAAAATCACAGAGCTTGAAGACTTTAGTCCAAGTGCAGAAGCGAACTTTTTGGAAGAGCTTAACAGGATAAAAGAAACTAGCGAAATAGGTAATACTTATTTAGACAATACCATGATCAATGTAGATGACGAAGAAGTCAAAAACAACAGAATCGCCATGCTAAACAAACTGGCAAGAAGGATTGAACAAATCCTCGATATAAAAGAAATAGTAAGGTAAAAAATGAAAGAATTGACTACAATACTAATAAGTGATTCGACCGGAGAGACTGCACAAAACTACATCAAGTCAGTGACAAGCCAATTTCCTGATCTTAAAGTAAATCTAATTAGAAAACCAAGCATAGATACAACAGAAGAAATCGACGAAGTGATGACTGAGGCTGACAGCAATTGTATAGTCGTTCAAACCATAGCCAACGAAGACCTATCCAAGCATCTAAGAGCAGTAGCCAAAGAAAAAAACATCGAAGTATTAGACATCCTAAACTACGGAATCAGAAAGGTAGAAGAAGCGACTGGTCTTAAGGCAGTAAGAGAAATCGGCCTAACCAGAACCCTATCAGAGGACTACTTCAATATGATAGAAGCAATAGAGTTTGCCATCCAATATGACGATGGCAAAGATCCTAGGGGCTTTCCTCTATCAGACATAGTCCTTGTAGGAGTGTCAAGGACCAGCAAGACTCCTACCACAATGATTCTTGCGACCAAAAACTTCAAGGTCTCAAACCTTCCTCTCGTGCCAGAAATAAAATTGCCACGTGAGATATTTGAAGTAGATCCAGACAGGATTATAGGCCTTGTGATTGATCCAGATAAGCTTTCAAATATCAGGGAAGTAAGGAGTAAGTCCTTAGGCATAGTAGGAGAGTCAATATACTACGATGATAAAAGAATCAGAAGAGAGCTAGAATACGCGCAAGAAGTCTTCAAGGACCTAGATTGTAAGGTAATAGATGTTACAGAAAACACAATCGAGCAAACTGCAACAGATATTGTCCAATACTACTTCGAAAAGTTTCCAGAAGAGAGCAAAAAGCAAGTCCAATAAAAGGAGGGGGCATGAAGAAAGACAAAATTATAGTATTAAACTTCGGCGGCCAATACGACCAACTCATCGTAAGAAGAGTTAGAGAAATGGGAGTATACGCTGAATTATTCGACTGCGATACCAAAATCGAGGACATTGATTTTGAAAATGTTGCAGGAATAATCCTAACAGGCGGCCCACAATCAGTAAACGACAAAAACTCACTAAAGGCAGATGACAGAATATTTGACCTAGACATTCCAATACTAGGAATCTGCTACGGACTCCAATATATCAACCACTACTACGAGGGAGAAGTCGAAACACCTAAAAACGGTGAATACGGTAAAACTCCACTATTCGTAGACCAAAAAAGTGAGCTTTTCCAAAATGTACCTCAAGAATCCGTAATCTGGATGAACCACAGGGACAGAGTAAACAAAATCGCAGAAGGCTTCAAGAAGATCGCTTGGACCTTAAATGCACCAGTGGCAGGCATAGAAAACAAAGAAAAGAAAATCTATGCGGTACAATTCCACCCAGAAGTGGTACATTCTGAGTACGGAAAACAAATGCTAGAAAACTTTGTAATAAACATAGCGAAGGCTGAAAAAACATGGACTATGGAAGACTTTGCCAAGGCAAAAATTGCTGAGATCAAAGAAAAATACGCTGGAGAAAAAATGATCTGCGGCCTATCAGGTGGAGTAGACTCATCAGTTGCAGCGACAATCGTATCAAAGGCAATAGGGGATAATCTCCAATGTATCTTCGTAGACCACGGACTACTAAGAAAAGACGAAGCCAAATCTGTAATGGAAACTTACAAGGACCTTGGTCTAAACGTAAAAATGGTCGACAAATCAGAAGAATTCCTAAGTCTACTTAAGGGAGTGGAAGAGCCTGAAGAGAAAAGAAAAATCATAGGCAACCACTTCGTAGAAGTATTTGAAGAAGAAGCCAAAAAAATCGGCGGAGCCAAATACCTAGTCCAAGGAACAATCTACCCTGACGTAATCGAAAGCGGTAAAGATAAGGCAAGTGTCATCAAAAGCCACCACAACGTAGGAGGCCTTCCTGAAGATATGGACTTCGTAGGACTCGTAGAGCCACTAAGAGAACTCTTCAAAGACGAAGTAAGAGCGGTAGGAGAGGCAATAGGAGTACCACATGATATGGTATGGCGCCAACCATTCCCAGGACCAGGCCTAGCCATAAGAGTAATCGGTGAAATCACCAAAGACAAACTAGAAATAGTAAGAGAAACAGACGCAATCCTAAGAGAAGAAGTAGAAAACTTCGGCTTAAAAGAAGACATCTGGCAATACTTCACAGTATGGACACCAATCAAGACTGTAGGAGTAAAAGGAGACGCAAGAGTCTACGAAAACGTCATAGCAGTAAGAGCAGTAACCAGCACCGACGCCATGACAGTAGAAGCCGCCAACCTCCCATACGATCTAATGCAAACTCTATCTAATAGAATGATAAACGAAGTAGCCGGAGTAGGAAGAATAGTATACGATATAACAAGTAAACCACCTGGAACAATTGAATGGGAGTAAATCGACCGTTGATTTCGGTCGATTTACCCGGAAATCAGCTGCGGTAGCAGCTAAAGAGTTTGTGTAATAAACGGGATTTTCGTTAGTCCCATCATCTAAGAGTGACCGATGCTTCGCATCGGTCATTTTCGAGATAAGCTAATACGCAAAGCGTGTTAGCGAATCCGAAAAACTAAGCGAGAAAATTCCAAAGGAGTTTTCGAGAGGAATCGCAAGCGATGTTTTTACGTCAGCCCCATATATCGAGCACGAAGTGCGAAGATAGATGGATGGCTGCCCTTCTGCAGGGAAGAAAAGCCGACGCGACCGAATATAATGCTAACAAAAATATCGTAGGCGATATTTTTGTGTTAATCACTATTTATCAAGGTGCAAAGCACCGCAGAATAAATAGATGATTAAGCTTATGTCACAAATCCTGAAAAATCCTGACGAAAAGGAAGGGTTTTTAAGGTGTGTGACTGAGCGTTGGCTTTTCTGATTCGCTGAATGGGATTGAAAATTATTAAATAATTTTCAAGTATGATATAGATTCACTCAAACGAAGAGATATTACATTCAAAATCAAAATAAAGTTAGGAATCGCAAGCGATATTTTATGTCAGGACCCCATTGTTGAAACTTTAGTTTCAAGAATGGAAGGTCTGCCCTTCTTAGGCGAGAAATCGCTGATGTGACAAATATGATCATCATCGATTTCGAGTCGAGAATGGGAGTAGTCCCACCATCTTGGGTGGAAAATGCGAAGCATTTTCATATCTGAGATAAGCGAAGGAGCGGAGTTTCAAGCGAATCCAGAGAACTAAGCGAAGAAACTCGAAAAGAGTTTCTGAGAGGATATCCCTGTGTGGGAGTTTTACCCGAAAAATAGTGCGGAACACGGAGAGCAGTAAAACTGTGGTTTTCGTTAGTCCCACCATCTAAGTGTGGCCGATGCTTAAGCATCGGTCATTTTCGAGACCACTCAGCCACTGCACCAGACCTACCATCTATTTCTAACGAAATAGAGTTAGGACTTCGCGTGGAGGGTCTTCCCAAAGTCAGACGGGCTTGCACAAAACTAAGAGAGAAAACTCAGGAGAGTTTTCGAGAGGAAAGTGGTAGGAAAATTGGCTACTGGTACTCAAATGGTACTGGAAGCTAAAAAGAATAAACTAAATATTAGAGACTGTGTAAAATTTTGTGTATAGGAGCCTCCTGATTAGGATAAAGAAAAACTAATCAGGAGGAAATTTAATGCTAAGTAAAAGACCAGAAACAAGACTTAACAAAATAGCAAAAATGTTAATCGAAGAGTATCAGCCTCAAAGTGAACAAGATATTCAAGAAGCACTAAAAGATTTTAGGCGATACAATGTAAGAACTTTTAAAAGCAGAATTAGATAAGCATTTAGACTATGAATATGGAGAAAAACCACTTTCCTTAAATACAAGAAACGGTACAAGTAAAAAACAGTTAGATCATCATATGGAAATATAGATTTAAACATACCAAGAGATAGAGAAGGGATATTTGAACCACAATCATTAAAAAATACGAAAAAGACACCTCAAACATAGTAAATCAGATGATATCAATGTATGGAAAAGGAATACCCTCGCCTAATAATATCATCAACTCATTTCATTCGTTGGATATTATTGGCTGGAGTAGACCCTTATAACAAGAGACATATCATCTCATATCAAAGATATCTATGGATTTGGCATATCAGAAACAATGGTAAGTAAAATAACAAATAAAATACTACCAACCATAGAAGAGTGGCAAAATAGACCGCTAGAAAAAATCTATCCTATGGTCTTTTTAGACGCCATCCACTATCACGTAAGAGAAAACAACATAGTAGTCAAAAAAGCAGTATACATTGCTCTATGCTACAATCTAGAAGGTTTTAAAGATATACTTGGCATGTACCCGAGGGGCAGACCCTGGGTAGGAGAAAATGAATCAAGCAAATACTGGCTCTTAGTATTAAATCAGCTAAAAGAGAGAGGTCTTGAAGATATCCTAATAGTTTCAACAGATAACCTACCAGGATTTAGCCAGGCTATAGAAGCAGTATATCCAGAAGGAATAAGAAAACTAATCTATACAACAAATACCATGGAAAACTTCAATAGGCAACTAAGAAAAGTAACCAAAAATAAAACCATATTTCCAAATGACTACGCACTACAAAAAAGCTTGTACCTTGCTATGGTAGATGCCTCAAGCAAATGGACAAGTAGAATACGTGGCTGGGATTAAATCTTATCCCAATTATCAATATTTTTTGAAGGGAGGTTTTAATCAAGCAAAAAATTTAGCGTGAAATCGGCTGCAAATTTTCATGAAAATTTGACAGTTTATTAAGCCCAAGTAAAATTAAGTTAAGCTCCATTTCTAAAGAAATGGACATATATTGATACATAAAAAATGTATCAACCCTTACCCTTAATCAGGATTTAGGTTGATACACAAAATTATTTACAGACCCTTACAGATCCCTTTGTTTCTCTTGAAACGTTCCTATTACCTTCTTTTTGAACTATTAGGAAATTCCTAATAGTTGCTTTTTCTTGCAGTTCCTTGTCTTCAAATATATTTTTTAAATGTTCATTTATAGTAGAAACACTCACATTGTGGAGAGTAGCCATCATCTTTTGAGTAAGCCAAATATTTTCATCTTCATATCTTATTTCAATAGCATCTTCATCATTTCCTGTGGTAGCTATATAGGTCAAATATTCAGCAGCAGAAGATCTAATTTGCTTTTCATCTTTATTTAATTCTCCGCTCATAATACCTCCAGGTATTTATTTTTTATTTTATCCTAATCTTAAAATAATATAAAAAAAATTATTCATCATCATTTACATAAAACCTATCTTCAAACCAATTATCAAACTTATAATCATCAGCTATAGGGAATGACATATCTGAATATAAAAATATTTCAATATCATTATCTCCAAACATATCGTATATCCACTCATCCCAATACTGGAAATCTTCAAAGTCATCTTTATTAAGATTGATTAACATTTCTTGCATTAATAACTCAGCCTCGTCAATGATTGATTTTAATATTATCTCTTCAATAGGCTTATGAGCTATAAAGTCATAACCCTTCACAGCTTTTATTATTAATTGATTTAAAGCTCTTTTTAATTTTATTAAGAAATTATAATCATACTCCATTAGGAATTCTTCTGGTAAGGATAACTGAAGGCTAGAGGCATTTAATTGACCAATGTGTGAACCTTTAGGCAAACTTGATAATTCTTCTAGATCCATCATTATATCATCTGATAAGATATCAGAACCTATGCAAAATGCTATAGCTGCGTATTTACCGTATAAGTCGTTTATCGTTTCTGACCATGCATCATGAGTCCTATACTCATCTAGATAATTTTCAACATCTGTTTCTTCATCATTAGGAAATTTTGACCACCTTAAAGCTACTAATATACCCTTAATTTTATCCTGTCTAATTGGATTTCCAGATTCATACCTACTCCATGTTCTAGTGCCTACATTAGCTTTTTTTGCAGCTTGTTCAATAGTTAAACCCAATTCTTCTCTTCTGTTTTTTATTAGCTTAGACATGTTGTTATTATTTTCTATTGAATTCATTATATTCCTCCATTCTAAATATGGCTTGCCACTTATATACATTATGCCACCATTTTAAATAAAGTCAATCAGGATTTTTAAAACCATAAATTTACTCTTAGTTTTATTACTTATAAATTCCTACTTTGTATTATTATAAAATATTAAGAATTCGGAGCCTATATGATATAATAATTGTGATAATAAATAAAAAATGTTAGTTAGACCTTTGATTATTTTAGAAAGGATAATAAATGAACGATTACTTAGAGTGTCCATTTTGTAAGAAGATATTTGCTTTGACTAAAGATACTTTTTATGAAGCCTGTCCTGAGTTTGATTCTAATAATTGGAAAAATTATAAACAGAAAAATTCAGAAGATAAGATTGAATATCTACATTTAGATACATCTGGATTAATTATACAATTTAATAAATGCCCAGCTTGCAAGAAAGTAACCATAGATATAATAGGAGCAGGTTCACAATTTCCTGAAGGATTCAGACGAAGAATATTCCCAGCATCTCAAGCCAAACAATATCCAAATTACATACCAAGCCATATATTGAAAGATTATACTGAAGCATATGATATATTAGAATTAAGCCCAAAGGCTTCAGCTACCTTATCAAGAAGATGCCTACAAAGTATGATCAGAGATAGGTGGAAAGTAAATGAGAAAAATTTATATAAGGAAATTGATGCTATAAGTGATAAAGTAGATGCCAATACTTGGGATGCCATAGATGCCTTGCGTAAAATAGGAAATATTGGAGCTCATATGCAAAAGGATACAAGCCTTATTATAGATATAGAGCCTTGGGAAGCTGAAAAATTAATATTACTTATAGAGGTACTTATTAAGTCTTGGTATATAGATATGCATGAAAGAGAAAAATTATTTGAAGACATAGTTAGTATCAAAGATTCTAAAGAAAAATTAGGATTTGAAAAGTAAATATTATTTAAAACAATTATTAAATTATAAGTATGGGAAATACTTTATGATATGATAAGTAGAAAATAATAAAAATAGGAGCACATAATGGATAATGTCACTGGAACCAACCTTGGTTTTGAAAAAGAAATTTTTGCTGCAGCTGATAAGCTCAGGGGCAATATGGATGTGGCTGAATATAAAAACGTTGTTTTAGGGCTGATATTTTAAAATATATATCAGATTCCTTTGAAGCTAAGTATAAGAGTCTTTTGGAAGATGGTGAAGATTATGCTGAGGATAGGGATGAATACTTGACTGAAAATATATTTTTTGTACCTAAAGAAGCTAGATGGGAATATGTAGCATCTAATGCTACCAGTCCAGAAATTGGCCAGCTAATAGATCAGGCTATGATATCCATAGAAGAAGAAAATCCTAAACCTAATGGAATCTTGCCTAAAAACTACGCTAGACCTGAGCTTGATAAAAGAAGGCTTGGGGAAGTAGTGGTTCTTTTTGATAATCTAAATCTCAAGGACCACGGCTCATATAAAGATATACTTGGCAGGAGCTATGAATATGCCATAGCTAAGTTTGCAAGTCTTGAAGGTAGAAATGCGGGAGAATTTTACACACCTACATCAATAGTTAGAACAATAGTAAAAATCCTAGAACCCTACCAAGGCAGGGGGTATGACACTTGTTGCGGGTCTCGTGCCGTAATAGTGATAGAGGCAAATAGTTATGTGAATACAAGGAGATCAAGACTTCCACCAAAGTTTAAAACTCAAAAAATAAATAGTTGGTGTGCTGTTTAGAGCAATGATTATATAATAATTATTGTAAAGAATACGCCAGTGTAAGGAGGGGGTATATTGTCAAAAATTAAAAAAGAAAAAATTTCTGCTAAAGGCTTTGATATTGAGGTATACACAGAAGATTTTAAAAATGACTATATAAGTCTTACTGATATAGCAAAATATAAAAACAAGGAGGAACCTAATGTAGTTGTTTCAAATTGGATGCGAAACTATAATACAATAGAATATCTTGGCATTTGGGAGCAGTTAAATAATCCAGATTTTAACCCCCTCGAATTCGAGGGGTATTTAAAAGAGGCGGGCAGTAACGCTTTTACTTTATCACCTCAAAAATGGCAGAAAACCACTAATGCAGTAGGACTATTTGTAAAGTTGGGTAGATATGGTGGCACATATGCTCATAAGGATATAGCTTTTAAATTTGCTTCATGGATATCTGCAGAATTTGAACTTTATATAATTAAAGATTATCAAAGACTTAAAGAAGATGAAAACTCAAAATTGTCATTAACATGGAATCTGCATAGAGAAATATCTAAAATCAATTATAAAATTCATACAGATGCCATTAAAGAGTATTTATTAGAAGACCTTACAGATGAGCAGTTATCATTTAAATATGCAAGTGAAGCAGATATGCTTAATGTGGCACTATTTAATAAAAGAGCAAAACAGTGGCGTGAAGAAAATCCTGACCTAAAAGGAAATATGAGAGACTATGCAAGTCTTAATGAACTATTGGTGCTTGCAAATATGGAATCCTACAATGCAATTTTAATTGAAAAGGGATTAGCGCAAAAAGAAAGAATGATTGAACTTAGAAATCTTGCAAAGGCCCAACTCGTATCTTTAGAAAAATTAAACCAATCAGATATAAAAAAACTACACAAGTAAAATTATTATAGAGTTTTTGTTCCGGTACTGGGACTGGGACGGAACTAAAATCTGAAAAATTCCTATAATTAGGTGGGTTTGATATATTTTTAAAATAGAATCTTGTATTTTGATTAGTTTGGAACATTTCTTATGCTTGTAAAAGAATAATGAGAGTAAAAATATCTATAAAGGTTAGGATTTGGTTTATTATTTTTCATTAGTTATAATTTAAAGCTTTCTGCTTACTGATCTTATATTTTTTAATAAAAAACTGGCCCTAGTAGTTAGTTTTATTGCTAACTTTTGGGGTCAGTTTCTAAAAGATTATAAGATGCCTAGAACTTTTTCTAGTATTAGGGTTATGGATGTGATTGATATAAAGCACATTCCTCCTAAGGCTAGTGGCTTAGCTCCTGATTTTAATAGTTTTACTATATCACTATTAAAACCAATAGCTGACATTGCCATTACAATAAAAAATTTGGATAAGTCCTTAAAGGGTTTGAAAAATTCAATATTTACTCCTTTGGCTAGGGCTATGGTTGTAATCAAACTTGCAAGGATGAAGTAGATTATAAAGAATGGGAAAATTTGTATTATAGAAATTTTTTTGTTATCTTCTTGATCAGCGTTTCTCATCCTAATGAAGGCTAGTCCTAAGCATATTGGAATTATAGCTAGGGTTCTAGTTAATTTTACTGTTACAGCCTTATCAAGTGTCTGGCTACCTAGATTATACATTGTATCCCATGTTGATGCGCATGCTGTAACTGATGATGTATCATTAACAGCAGATCCTGCAAATATACCAAAGGCATGACCATCGGTAGTAGAAAATCCAATCATACGACCTAGGCTTGGAAATAAAATAGCGGCTAAGATATTAAAAAAGAATATGACAGATATGGCTTGGGCTATCTCATCTTCATCTGCATCTATAACTGGAGCGGCAGCTGCAATTGCAGAGCCTCCACAAATTGATGATCCAACACCAACAAGAGTTGCAATATTTCCTTTTATTAGCCCAGTCCTATAGGCTAGGTATGCGATTATAAGTGATGTTGATATGGTAGATAGGATGATTGGAAGTGATTGTTTACCAGTTTTTAAAACAATTCCAAGATCAAGACCAAACCCAAGGAGGATTACAGCATATTGAAGGATTTTCTTTGATGTAAATCTCACACCACCAATATAAGGTTTTTTGTCTTTTATAATTTGACCTAGGGCCATTCCAATTAGAATACCAAAGACTGCTGGGCCTACTAGTGGGATTCTTTTGCCGATTATCTGCGATATTATTGCAATTATAAGGCAAAGAATAATCCCTTTTATATTTTTTTCTATAGATTTTATCATATATTCTCCTTTCACTTTTTTTATTATATAATAAATATATATAATGTAAAATTATAATTATTTACTATATGATAAAAATTTGTTATGATAGATGTGGAGGATGATATGTTAGATTTTAGGATAGAAAGTTTTTTGGAAGTATGTAAATATATGAATTTTACAAGGGCTGCTGAAAGTCTTAATATAACACAGCCAGCCATATCTACTCATATTAAATATTTAGAAACTTATTACAATTGTAAACTTTTTTATAGAAATAAGAGGAATTTGTGTCTAACAGATGAGGGCAAGATTCTAAAATCTGCTTTACTTTCTATGTCAAATGATCAAGATAAGTTGAAGACGATATTATCTGAGAAAAAAACTAAGAGTGAAAAAATTTCCTTGGGTTTTACTAGGTCGGTAGGAGAATATATAATATTGGATAAGCTTATATCCTTGATTAAAGAAAAACCTTCTTGTGATTTCCATATTTATTATGAAAATACGGATGAGATTTTAAGGGATATTGATAGTGGGAGGATAGACTTTGCTATTATAGAGGGATTTATAAAATCTAGTGATTATTTTATCAAAAAATACAAAAGCGATAGGATTGTTTGCATCAGCCACAAGGACCACAAGTTTAAAAAACCAGTAAAAAAGTTAACAGACTTATTAGATGAAAGAATTATTATCAGAGAAGACGGATCTGGTACCTTAGCTATATTAAAAAATTTTCTAAGCATGGACAATATTGATACGAAAGATTTTGCAAATATCGTAGAGATAAATAATATGCGTTCCATAGTAGAAATGCTAAGATCGGATTGTGGCATAAGTTTTATTTTTGAATCTTGTGTAAAAAAAGAACTAGAAGAAGGTATTCTCAGGGTTATGGACCTAGAAGATTTCAATCTAGTTCATGATTTGTCCCTTGTTGCCAGTAAAAATTCAATATTTACTGATTTGTATTTGCAAATAGCTGAAGCTTTTTATTAGAAGAAATTTCATAGTATTAGCTTAGGCTAAGATAGGTAAAGAAAAATATCGTTTTGTAAAAGCAAAAAAATGGCTAATCCCAATTTTTAAGGTGTTTTATTATTGGCAATATAATAAACTTAGATATAAGAACAAAGTCTGACACTTTGATTATAATGATCAGGCTTGCTTTTTCGATGAAGAACAAGAGAAAAAAGACAAGTATAAAATGCTTGCATTATTAGAGAAACTTAAAAAAAGACTATATGAAATAAATGACGGGTCTTTTGAAATTGATGATAGATATGGAGATAAAATAGATGTAGTCAAGACTCCTTTAAAAAAACTAGAACTGATAGAATCATTCTAATTGAATTTAAAATTTTGTAAATAGTGCTTGTAAAAAATGAATCATGCAAGCTCTATTCTCATATTTATTTGAAAAAATTAACTTTGTTAAAGACAATGTCTTCTATCGTTAAGTTACAAAGGATGGGGTAAATTCATCAAGAGGACTATTTGAATCTAGTTTTCAATAAATTATTTACATTATGATTCTGCTCAAGATTTACATTTCTGAAATTACATTTAATTCCGGTACTGGAACTGGGACGGGACTAAAATTTGAAAACGTCATATAATTAGATGAATTTGGCGGTATTAGAAAAAATAAAATCTAGCATTTTGAATGATTTGGGATATATCGTACATCTGGAAAAGAAGAATGGGAGTAATAAATATTACACTATAATAGTAAAATGCCACAGTTGATTCTGTGGTTTTTTTGTTAAAATCAAGTTCGTTCACATATTAGTATATTTTCGTGTGTTATAATAGATATAAGATAAGTGAAATATATCAGTTTATATTGTATTTTAGTTACTATTTAATTTTACATAGGAGTTATTTTATGAGATTTATAGATGAATTGAGTAAAGTCTTAAGTTCAGATGAACGATTTACTGGGGAAAATAATGAGATAATAAAGACAAAAGTATCGGATGCTGCAAGATTTAATGATGAGAAATTATTAAAAACCTTGCTAAATAATGATTTATTAAAAGAAACTTTTTTTACGAGAGTTGATGACATATATGTTTTTGATAAAAATAAATTTGTTTGGGTTCTAGAGTCAAAAGAATTTCTTCCGGATTCTTTTACTATGTATAAAAATAAGATAGGTCTTGTTGATTCTAATAATAATTTATTTAGTCAAAAACAAGATGTTTCATTGGTATGGCCTTACAAAGACTGTGTCCTTGAGGGTGGACAGACCAAAGAAGACCAAAAAAGAGATGAAATTTTTTATAATGAAACCCTTGCTCCAGACCAGGTAAACAGACTTTTAGCTCCAAAAGTTTTAGGGAATGCTAAACGATATACTAAAGACGGAATAGAAGAGAATATAGAATTTAAAGAAGATGGTAACTTGATTATAAAAGGAAATAATTTGCTTGCTTTGTCTTCTATCCTAAAAAAATATAAGGGACAAATTCAAATGATTTACATAGACGTTCCATATTATTTCAATGACACTAAAGAGTATGATGCTTTCAAATATAATTCAAATTTCTCATTTTCGACATGGTTAACATTTATAAAAAATAGAGTTGAGCTTGCTAGAGAATTATTAACAGAATCTGGAACACTTTGGTTTCACGTAGGTGAAGATGGAATGCACTACGTGAAAACAATATTAGATGAAATTTTTGGAAAAGAAAAATTTGTAGGAACGATGCCCAGAAAAACTCGTGAAGGTAAAAATGACGTTTCATTTAATTTTAGTCAAGATTTTGATTTCATTTTAATATATACAATGGGAAATAAGAATGACTCTGTTATTAGAAGGAAAATACAAAGATCCTACATAGAAACTGATGATTTTCCTGGAAGACCATGGAGAAGAGGTGATATTAGACAGCAAAAAAATTATCAAGAAAGACCAAATTCTTATTTTGACATGGTTAATCCAAAGACTGGAAAAGTATATCCTGTAAATAAAAATTCAGTTTGGAGAGTTACTAAAGATACATTTGATGATTGGTATAAAAAAGGATATATAGGATTTCCAGATGATTATGAATTTATGACAGGAGAAATTCCGTTTAGAAGATCATTTAAAGATGAAGATGAAATAAGAGATTTAGAAAATGGTTCATCTGTATTTTCAGATTATATACTAAAAGAATTTGTTGAACAATTAATGGGAAAAGGTAAAACAGCTAAAAAAGATATCGTAAATAATGAAGATTTCAAATATGCCAAACCTGAGAGCCTACTAAAATCAATTATAGAAATTTCAACAAAAGAAGATGATATAATTTTAGACTTTTTTTTAGGATCTGGTACAACTGCAGCCGTTTCTCATAAAATGAGACGTCATTATATCGGTATAGAACAAATGAATTATATTAATGATTTGACTATCGAGAGGCTTAAAAAAGTAATTGAAGGTGAACAAGGTGGTATTTCTAAATCTGTAAACTGGCAAGGTGGAGGCTCTTTTGTTTACTGTGAGCTTTTAGAAGATAATGAAAGTCTAGTCAATGAACTAGAAAAAGCGGAAAATACTGATCAAGTTAAAATTGTTTTGAATAAGGCCATTGATAATGGGAAATTAATTCCTTCTATCTTACCTAGTGATTTAAAAGTAAATGAGGATGATTTTGATAAGCTTAGTCTTGATGATCAAAAGAATCTAGTAATGGAGCTTTTAAATAAAAACCAGCTTTATGTAAATTTATCAGATATAGACGATGAAGACTATAAGGTGAGTGAGGCTGACAAGGCATTTACTAGAAGCTTCTATGGCAAGGAGTGATATCATGACTGACCAATATTTATACCAAGAGTTAGACGTTATTAAAAAAATAGGAGCTTTGAAAGAATTGCCTTCCTATATAGAGTCAAACTTAAATCCTAATATAATTTTGCGTGATTATCAAGAAGATGCTTTTAGGTATTTTATAACCTATGTTGAAAGTAATTTGATAAAAAATAAACAAATCCATAATTTATTTCATATGGCAACTGGTTCTGGTAAGACTGTTATTATGGCAGGTTTGATTTTATATCTATATACCAAGGGCTATAGGAAGTTTTTGTTTTTTGTAAATCAGAATAATATTATAAAAAAGACTAAAGGAAATTTTCTGAATCCATCTTCTATTAAGTATCTCTTTGCTGATAATATTGAATTAATGGGTGAGCAAGTTCAAGTAAAAAAAGTAAATAATTTTGCTTTTTATGATAAAAATGCTATAAATATTTGTTTTACTTCCACACATAAACTTCATCTGGACATGAATTTCACAAAGGAGAATTCTCCTACTTTTGAAGATTTTGAGGATGATAAAATTGTCTTAATATCTGATGAATCCCACCATATCAATACTGTGACCAAAGGCCTAACAAAAACTGAAAAAAGAAACTTAGATGAAAATGCCAAAAGTTGGGAATATACAATTGAAAGAATATTTAGAGCAAATAGAGATAATGTTTTGCTAGAATTTACAGCAACTGCAGACTTAAAAGACCCTAATGTTGAGAAGAAATATTTGGATAAAATTGTCTATGATTATACCTTATCTAAGTTTAGAGAGAGTGGATACACCAAAGACTTTAATAATATGCAAGGTGATTATGACAGGTGGTCAAGAACTCTTCTTGCCCTTGTTATAAGTGAATATAGGAGACATTTGTTTGGAGACAATGGTCAAAATATAAAGCCAGTTGTTTTATTGAAGTCAAAAATTATTAAAGATTCAAAAGAATTTTATGATGAGTTTTATCAAAAATTAAATAATCTTAAGGCTGAAGAAATTCTAAAATATAAGGATTCTGATAATGAGTATTTGACAAATGCAATTGAATATTTTTTTAAAAAAGACTCAAGTTTGAATTCATTAGTATCTGATATTAAATTAGGATTTTCTGTTGAGAATTCTATACTTTTAGATTCGAAAACAATATCTGAGGATAAACAAATATACATAAACTCTCTTGAAGCAAAAGATAATCCATATAGGATAATTTTTACTGTAGATATGTTAAATGAGGGCTGGGATGTATTAAATCTTTTTGATATTGTAAGATTATATGAAACAAGAGATGGAAAAAATGGGAAGCCGGGAAAAACAACTATTAGTGAAGCTCAACTAATAGGTCGTGGTGCAAGGTATTGTCCATTTAAAATTGAGGATGGTCAGCCAAGAAATAAGCGTAAGTATGATTTTGATATGAATAATGAGAATAGAATACTTGAAACGCTTCTATATCATTCTATGCAAGACTCAAGGTATATTAGTGAATTACGATATGCACTAAAACAAACCGGTTTATTAGCAGATGCTTCGATGGAAATAAATTATATATTGAAAGATGAATTTAAACAAACAGATTTTTTCAGGGAAGCCTATGTATTTTCAAATAGAAAAGTTGAAAAGTCAAGAAAATCAGTTGCAGGAATAGATAAAAAAATACGAAATGGATATTACCAGCATAAAGTATCCACAGGAAGTTCTTTTATATATGGATTGTTTGATGAGGGAAAAGTAAAGGCTAATGAGATGACTAATACTTTTAACTATAAATTTAAAAATATACCTTTAAATATTGCTGAAGGTGCAATGTCAAATTTTGAGGTCTTA
Source organism: Anaerococcus prevotii DSM 20548 (assembly GCF_000024105.1). Taxonomy (GTDB): domain Bacteria; phylum Bacillota; class Clostridia; order Tissierellales; family Peptoniphilaceae; genus Anaerococcus; species Anaerococcus prevotii. The sequence goes on from NC_013171.1 coordinate 395,608, forward strand.
AAATTCAATACACTTAAGTCATATTTTCCTAACTTAAAATCAAAGAAAGAATTTTTGAAATCTGGAAATTATTTGGGAAATATAAGCTTACAAATAGAAAGCCCATACAAGAAATTAAAAGCCAAAGATCTTTATGATGGAACAATGAAAATACTTAAAGAAATATCATTATATTTACAAAAGATAGAAACTGAGTATGAAGGAACCAAGGAATTCTACGCTAAGAGAGTCTACGAGGTATTAAAAGATAAAAAAATATATATTGACAATCCACATGGAGATGGAGTAGGAGTGTCCCAATCCATGATTGCCAATGAAGACGTCTTGGACTTATCATACGAGCAATGGTATGTCTACAATGATAACTATGGAACAGGTGAAGAAAAAGCCTTTGTCAAATATTTCAAGGGGATAGTTAAGGATTTGAGAAGTAAATATGATGATATTTATTTGGTAAGAAACGAGAGAATTCCGGCCTTGGCTATTTATGAATTTGATACAGGAGAAAGATTTGAGCCAGACTTCTTATTGTTCTTACAAAAGAAAGGAACTGATGGATATTTGCAAGAACAAATTTATATTGAACCTAAAGGTAGCCATCTACTAAAAAAAGACAAATGGAAAGAAGATTTCCTACTAAAAATTGAAGAACAGGGCATACCTACAAAAACTTATGTGGATGATAACAAGTATAAGATTATAGGACTTCCATTCTTTAATAGGGAGTGTAGGATGGAAGAATTTGAGGAAGAGATTAGAAAAAACTTTAGTTAAGAGCAGCTTTAAAAGGAGTGGTTATGGAAGAAGATATAGTAAACTACTATATATCAAAAGATATTCATTTTGGTGCTAGGTCTAATGAAAATAATGAAATAGTGTATATGAAAAATGATCAGGTATTAAAAACTGAAGATAATGAGTCAATTACAGATTACGAGTTTAAACAATTGATTAAAAAAGAAGTTTCTAGATTCATTTACCCTTATGAAAATACAGTTATTTTAGCTGGTGCAGGTGCATCTATTGTTAATAATGATGAAGGAATTCCCGATAAAAGTTATGGTCACACAGTTAATATGTTGACACAAGTTGTGGATGAGATTTTGGAAGAAAATGAAGATTTATTTTCAATAAACGAACTATGTGAACTATGTAAATATAATATTCCAATAAAAGAAACAAAGAAATTTGAGTATGATAAGATTGAAGAACATTATAATCATGATTTTATTTTAGAAGATTTTTTATCTAAGGTTTTATCTTACGAGGAATTCATGGACGAGAATGATACTAAGAAGAAATACAAATTAACAAAAGATAAAATATTAGAAGTGATTAAAGATAAAACATCATATTCTTTCAATAAAAATATTCATAATCATGATACCTTGATAAAAATTTTTTCAGATATGGTTAAAACTCCATCTAGGCTGTCTATAGTTACCACTAATTACGATACATTATTTGAAGAAGCAGCAGAATCATTAAATTTTACAGTAATGGATGGTTTTTCATTTACTGCTAAACCTAGTTTTGATGTGGATTTATTTAATTGGTTTTTGGTTAAACCTATTTTAAATGTTAATTCAGATAAGGTTGAATACAAAAAGAATATTATTAATTTGTTAAAAATTCATGGTTCATTGACACGGAAACAAGAAGGAGGAAAAATTATTAGATGTGATAAGGAAAACAACGAGAATCCGATAATGATATTTCCGAGCTCTAATAAGTACTATCATAGTTACGAGAATCCTTACTTCGAACTTTTTTCAAAATTTCAAGAGTTGTTAAAAACTCCTAATACACTCTTAATAACTACAGGATTTAGTTTTGCAGATAATCATATAGCAAAAATGATAACACAAGCCATTAAGTCTAATCCTAGTTTGACTATATTGGCAACAGATTATTCGATAGATAAAAAGGATAAATCTCCGAATTGGAAAGAATTAATAGGGTTAATGAATAGTGGTTATCATATAGCTTTCCTAAAAGGAACTGTAGCAGATGGATTAATTGACTATTTTGGGGAGGTTCAATATGGTGATTGATCAATTTTATACAGATATCGATAAAAATAATTTTTATTTAGGAATGGTTTCACAAGTATATAAAGATGGGTTTGTGGTGCAAATTGAAAATCTATCATGGTTACGACAAAGAAGAATAAATTTAGAATTGTTAGTACCTAATATAATTAATTATTATGTTGTTATTGACTCGATACAAGGTTTGTTTATAGGGGAGGTATATCAGTCTAAAATCTCAAATTCAAAGAATACTCATTATGAATTAAATAATGAGACTTATGAAAATATTTTTTCTGAATTATCAATAGAAACTATCGGCTTATTAGCAGCAGAAGATTCTGGTTTTATTTCTCCAGGATTTAAAACTGTTGGTCTTACTGATAAGGTCTATATTGTTAACGATGAAATAAAAAAAAGATTTCTTAAATCAGTTGAGAATAAGAGGTTAGATAAAAACTATTTAGATAAAAAACTTAAACCATTCGCAACTGCTTCAAATCTTGGTGACGATACAATATCACTACATCCAGAAACTCTATTTGATAGACATTTAATGACGATAGGTACAACTAATAGTGGTAAATCTACTACAGCATTATCAATTTTAGATAAACTTATATTAGCAGAAAAAAAAGTTTTAATTATTGATCCAACAGGTGAATATTTAGACGCATTTTATGAAGATGATATCAAACAACTAACTTTAGGGAGAGATACAGTTTTAACACCAGGCAAGGTTTCATATTCTCAGCGGGCAATGTTATTTGAAACTAATGATTCAACTCAACCAGCTGTAATTGCGGATGCAATTACTAGCCTTAGGTATCAAAAAAGGGAAGGTAATGACTGTGCACTTGTAAAAGAAGGAAAAGAGATAAAAGATATAAATAATAAATTAAAAAGCTTAACTGAGGAAGATTTGGATTTTGATTTAGATTTGTTACCCAAACAGATATTAGAAGAGGGGGTTGAAGCCGATAGAAAAATGCAACTGTATCAGAAGGGGGCATTTCAATTTAATAATAAACAGTGGCTATTTCAAAAAGTTGAATATAAATTAAGAAATTCTGAACTTTTAAATTTTTTCAATTCAAAAAATGATAAATTTGATTTACTTGGTGAGATAGATAGATTCATAAAAAATGAAACTAAAAGTTTATATATAAATACATCAGAAATTGGTGTTGGTGATGGAATAGGAGCCATGATTATTGATTTAATTAGTAATTATATAATTAATCACAAAGACAAGAATGATGTAGCATTCGTAATATTTATTGATGAAGTTCATAGGTACTCTAAGGATATAGGAGGAGTGAGATATCAAACTGGTTTAACAGCAATTGCAAGGGAAGGGAGAAAAAAGGGGATTTTTCTCTTTTTGACAACACAAAATCCAAATGATGTACCATCTGATTTATTAGGACAGATAGGGTCGTTATTAATTCATAGATTAACTCATAGGTATGAGATAGAGTCTATTAGGAATTATCTATCAGATAGTAGCCTAAGACAAGTTCCTAAACTTAATCAAGGTGAAGCAATTTTCACAAGCATTAATTTACTTAAAGATCTCAATCTTAAGATTGAAAAATGTTCAAGAATACATTTTAATAATACCACTAAATTATAATTATAGAATTTATAAGTTAGTTAGGATAAATTAATGAGATTAAAATTATTTTAGATTTGTGAGATAGATTATTATTAACTAAGAGATGTGAGGAGTCATATGATCGTTTGATTACTGTAAAAGATTAATTTAACAATGACGAATATATGGAATAAATTATATACTCAATTCACATATAAACCTTTTATAAGGCTTAATAAATTAAATGATTGATCTTTCTAAATTTATTTAATAGAATTCAAATAGTTAACAATATATGGTTTATTCTCTGGGATTGGTACGGAATAGAAATTTAAAGATATTCTTATTTATAAGACCGTAAAGAAAAATTACGATTTAGTCATTAGTTTAACTATTATCTGAATATATGCTATAAGTCATATAAAGTCAATCTTTAATGTAGACTTACAATCAAAGGCGAGCGCAATCTCGTCTTTTTATTGGGTCTATAATAAATCGTGTCGGTAGAAGTAATTGATATAAGGTGACCCCATAAAGTTAGGCCAAAAAACTAACTTAAGGAGGTCAGTTCATAATTGTATCATTTTTCATATGAAAAATGAAATATACAGAATACTAGTTAATATTAAAAATAATGTATGAGTGCAGCCATTTTTTATTTAAGAATTCAAAAATCATATTATCAATTAGTTTTATTAAATATTTTATAATCAATCATTTTTGTTTATACCACTATATATAGTATAATATACAAGAGTTACAAAATAATACACTATATGTAGTATACTGGAGGAGATATTTGGAAGAGAATAAAAAAGAATTGAACAAAATTATTTATTTTGATGAAGAGTCTATTACAAATTTAATTTACATTAAGTCAGGTGGAGAAATTGAGCTAGTTCAGCAGCAAGATAATAAAAACTCAGATGTATTTAAGATAGATAGTGATGGAGAATTTGGTGTCAAGGGATCAGTAGGTAAGATACTGAATTTCTTATTACCATTTAATTTAAAGGCCAATATAAGTGGAAATTACAGTAAAGCAGGTGAGAGTTCAGAATTAATTAATACTGTAATTAAAAATACTCTTCTAACTGACTTTATTGAACTAGATAAAGAAGAGCTAGGTGTAGAAATCTTTGAAGATATTTATCTTGAGCCTTACGAGGATTCTATCACTTATATGAAAATAATGACACCGATATTTAGTGCTATTGAGGGTAATTTTGATGCTGGTGAATTCGATGTGAATATCTCAAAATTAGACGAAGCTCTACGAAATTCAAAAGGTTATTATGAAATGATAGCATATGAAAAACAAGATAGAACTTCAAATATAAAATGTATATTAAGGTTTAATCTGGGATCATTTAAAAATTCATATTCTCTCTTAGATCTTACTAAAATGGATTTACGATATTATGCAATAAAAGTAGGCGAAATGAATTTAACTAGCTTAAAATTTGAAAAAATCTTTGAACAAAATAATAATTCAAAAGAAAAAGAGAAAAACTATAAGGAGGTAGCTGACTCGTTAATGGCGGAGAAAGAAGAGATAGATAATAATAACCAAGGTAATTTGAATCCTATATATGATGTATACGATGTTATATTAGCTGCTGTGAAGAACACTTATAAAGGAGAGATATGAATATAATCTTCTATGGACCGGATAATGCGTTTAAGGAACTCGTACCTAAGAATAATTCTGTATCGTTAACGCAAGTATTCAAAGAAGAAGACCTAAGAGATAAAAATAAAAATTCAAATACTGAATATCTTAATCATTTAAGTTATGAAACACTAATTGTACATTCTTTTGAAATTTCATTATTAACAATTGCTGGTATAAATGGATTTAATTTTTTATTTAAAAATTACAGAATACAAAATCTCTACATTCAGAATCCGCCTCGAGAAATAGAGAGACAAATTGTCTCTCTTGGGGATGATTATAATATAATCAATTATGAATATAATGAAATTGATCTAGATAATTTCAATAAATTTAGATTTGATTTTGATAAAGAAATTCTAGGTCAAAACGATGCTAGAGATGACATTGCAAAACAATTATATTCTTTAGTAAAAGGTTATAACAATAGAAAACCAATAGTTCTTATGTTATATGGGCCTACAGGTGTTGGTAAAACAGAAACAGCAAAATTTATTTCTAAAATTTTAAATCAGAATCTATTCAGGAAACAATTTTCTATGAACCAAACTAATGATCAAATTAATTATGTATTCGGCGCATCTCCTCAAGATAAGTCTTTAGCTCGTGATTTACTTAATAGAGAAAGTAATGTTATTTTATTTGATGAATTTGATAAGATGCATCCATTATTTTATCAAGCTTTTTATCAGATGTTTGATGAAGGTATTTATGAAGATAAAAATTATAATGTTAATCTTGAGAATAGTATTATAATATGCACTTCAAACTTTAGGAACGAAGATGAAATAAGGAGTACTGTTGGTGCACCTATATTTAGTCGATTTGATGATTTTATTGAGTTTAAGCCATTAGACATAGGAAGTGTAACAGAATTAGTTCTAATTAATTATAGCGAGATTGTAAACAAGCTTGATTATGAAGATAAAAGAATTATAGAAAACTTAAATACTTTATCAAAATTATTATCAGAGTCTAATGGTTTAAAAAATGCTAGGTCTATAAATAAATGGGTTAAGAATGTTATAATGCAAGTATTAATTAAAAGTCATGATATACACAAATAGATATCATTAGAATGAAAAAAATTAGGAAGGATTAACTTCTTACCTTTTCTTATTCCCCCTATTCAAAACTCAAGAGCAATTTTCAACCCTAATCAATCATATAAAAAATAAACTCACCCACAATCCAATAAATAAAAGCTTGTAGGTGGGTTTTTATAATGATTATTTTAGATTGTGCCGGTATAAATTTTGGTAATATCTTAAGGAGGAGTCTTATACCGGATGTTTTTATATAAAGTTATTAATTAGCTGGGTTTTTTATAAGAAAACCATATGCTTATTAGAGTTAGTCGATTCATTAGCTTGAGATTTTAACATTACTTAGTTTTAACTAGCTATATCATAAGAAAGGTATTGTAAAGGTTGTTTGATATAATCCTAAATATTTATTAGTGTAGTTTTAAGAAGTAATCACTTTAGATAATAGCTTGTATTAATAGATTCTGATTCTAGTTTTACCGCAATTTTCTTATTATTTTTCTTTCTTATATAAGCCAGTTTATTATTATATTTAATTTTATCCTATATTTGGAGTTTTTTTATTATTAACTCCAAAATTCATTAGCTATACCTTTACCTGCTTAATATTTCCTCACTTTTATCCAAAGCTATTTTATTTTAATTTCCATTTGACACAACCAAATACCCCGGTACCATAACATATAGAGATATTTCTATATGAGGTGGATTATGAGTGTTGATTATGAAAATTTATCTAAAAAGCTAAGGGTGATTTCTGATCCTAAGAGGCTTAAGATTATTGATATGTTATCTTGTGATGAGCTTTGTGCTTGTGAGATACTTGAGAAATTTGATATTACTCAGCCTACCTTATCCTATGACATGAGAAAGCTCGAAGAAGCGGGGCTTGTTACTAGCAGAAGAGAGGGTAAGAATACTTTCTACTCTTTAGATAAGGAAAGTTTGGATGAGATTGAGGATAGCTTAAAGCTTATATTTCATATTCAAGATGATTGTATTTGCAAGGAGTAAATCCAAAGCAAATATTTTTTACTCTAACATATAGAAGTATTTAAATATATCTATATGTATTTTCGCATATAGGTTGAACTTAGATTAAGGAGGATTTTATGAAGAAGATGTATATATATGAAGGCCCTATGTGTTGTTCAACAGGTGTATGTGGACCAAGTCCAGATGAGGAACTTATGAGAGTGTCTAGCCTAGTTGATAAGCTTACTAAAAGTGGAGCTAGCATTGAAAGATATAACCTAACTAACAATACTAATGAGTTTGTGGAAAACAAAACTATTAATAGTCTCTTAGAAGAAAAGGGTGAAGATATCCTACCAGTTGTAATAGTGGATGATGAAGTTGTTATGACGGGCAAGTACCCTAGCAATGAAGAGTTCTATGAAATGTTATTTTTAGCTGATGAAGCCAAGGAAGAGACAGATAGTGACAGTGGATCTTGTTGTTCTGGCGGAGGATGCTGCTGCTAATAACAATAAGGAAAAGAAAGTGAGTCTAAATGAAACAATTTGATATCAAGGAAATTGACTTAACTAAATACTTATTTTTCACAGGAAAGGGAGGAGTCGGCAAGACTTCTACTGCCTGTGCTAGTGCAATAAGTCTAGCTGATGAGGGCAATGAAGTCCTATTAATTAGTACTGACCCTGCTTCAAACCTTCAAGATGTTTTTGAAACTGAGCTTGATAACAAGGGTGTGAGGATAGAAGGTGTGGATGGACTTACTGTAGCCAACCTAGATCCTATAGAAGCTGCCAATGAGTATAAGGAAAGTGTAGTTGGTCCCTACAGAGGAAAGTTACCTAAGAGTGTAATAGAAAATATGGAAGAGCAATTATCTGGATCTTGTACTGTAGAGATAGCTGCTTTTAATGAATTTTCTAAGTTTATAACTGATGCTGACCTAAAGGACAAATATGATTATATAATATTTGACACAGCACCAACAGGCCACACCCTAAGGATGCTCCAACTTCCTTCGGCTTGGACGAGCTTTATCAGCGAATCCACCCACGGAGCTTCATGCCTAGGTCAATTATCAGGTCTAGAAGATGAGAAGGAAACATACAAGTATGCTGTGGATACCCTAGCTGATGGTAAACTTACAAGTCTAGTATTAGTTGCAAGACCTGAGGAGACTCCTCTACTTGAAGCAAATAGAGCCTCTTACGAGCTCGCAGAATTAGGTATTAACAATCAAATCCTTATCATAAATGGCCTATTAAGTGGCCATGATGATGAAGTATCAGAAGCTTTTTATAAAAAGCAAAAAGAATCTTTAGATAAGATGCCAGAAGGCATTAAGGATCTTAAAACTTTCTTTATTCCACTTAGGGGATACAACTTAAACAGTATCGAAAATTTAAGATCCCTTCTGGTTGAGGATAAGGAAAATACTAGTGATGTAGACCTTAATATAGGAGAAATTCCAAGGCTAAAAGATATTATAGATGACTTATATAAGAATAAGAAAAAAGTTATCTTTACCATGGGAAAGGGCGGTGTAGGAAAGACCACGATGGCATCTGCTATCGCCAAGGGCCTTACCGCTAAGGGAGAGAAGGTCCATCTAACTACAACCGATCCAGCTAACCACTTGACTGGTATGATTCGTGAAGACGACTTATTAACTATAAGCCATATAGATGAAGAAGAAGAGCTTAAAAAATACCAAGAAGAAGTTCTAGAAAATGCTAGAAAAACCATGTCTGATGAAGACTTGGAGTATATAAAAGAAGATTTAAGATCACCATGTACCCAAGAGATTGCTGTATTTAGAGCCTTTGCGGATGTGGTTGATAGAGCAGATGATGAGATTGTTGTAATCGATACAGCCCCAACAGGACATACACTTCTGCTCCTAGATTCTACAGAATCCTATAACAAAGAGATAGAGAAGAACCAAGGCAATGTCCCAGAATCAGCAAAGAAACTTCTCCCTAGACTAAAAAATAGTGATGAAACAGAAGTCCTAATTGTAACCCTTGCTGAGCCAACTCCATTCTATGAGTCTCAAAGACTTGAAGAAGACCTAAAAAGAGCGGGAATTTATAGCAAGTGGTGGATTATAAATTCATCTATATATAAGACTGGCTCTAGGAACAAGACTCTACAAGCCAAGGCTAATAGTGAGATAGAATGGATAAAAAAGATTGATGATCGTACAGACGGAAACTTCACAATAATCCCATGGTCAAGTGATGAGATTAAGGGATCTAGTTTAGATAAATTAATTAAGTAGGTAGATATGACAGAAAAAACAAAAGTTGCCTTTATATGCGTTCACAATTCTTGCAGGTCTCAGATAGCTGAGGCCCTTGGCAAGAAATTTGATGGAGATAAAATAGATTTCTATTCTGCAGGAACTGAGCTAGTCCCTCAGATAAACCAAGATGCAGTAAGGCTTATGAAAGAAATACACGGGATTGATATGGAAGAAAGCCAGTATTCCAAACTTATAGATGACCTACCAGAGGTTGACTATGTCATCTCTATGGGTTGCAATGTGGTATGCCCATTCCTTCCATTTAAATACAAAAAGTATGACTGGGGAATAGAAGACCCTACTGGTAAGTCTGACGAAGAGTTTGTCAAGGTAATAGACGAAATCGAAGGAAAATTAAAGGACTTAATCAGTGAAATAGATGAGGAGTTAGCTTAATGAAAAAACAAGAAGATATAAGCTTTTTTGAAAGAAATCTTACATTTTGGGTCTTGATATGCATGGTTATAGGTGTTTTAATTGGACGCTTTATACCTGCTATTCCAGAGACTTTGGGAGAGTTTGAGTTTTACAATGTATCTATTCCAACAACCATACTTCTTTGGATCATGATATATCCAATGATGTTAAAGATTGATTTTAATAGTATAAAAAATATCAAAAACAATCCTAAGGGACTCTTTATAACCTGGATTGCCAACTGGATTATCAAACCCTTTACTATGTATCTAATAGCTAGATTATTTTTCTTTGGTATTTACAAAAATATCATTAGTGGAGATCTAGCATCAGAGTACCTAGCAGGAGCAGTTTTATTAGGAGCAGCTCCATGTACGGCCATGGTATTTGTTTGGAGTAAGTTAACAAGAGGTAATAGTGCCTATACCCTAGTTCAAGTGGCGAGCAATGATTTAATTTTGCTATTGGCCTATATTCCAATAGTAAGCTTCTTACTAAAGAGGGGCAATATCAATATACCTTGGGGGACCCTACTTTTATCAATCGTACTATTTATAGTAGTGCCTCTTATATTTAGTATCTTAACAAGAAGGCGTGTAATAAAAAATAAGGGTGAAGATTACTTAAATAATGTATTTATCCCATCATTTGATAAGTATACTATGGTTGGGTTATTACTAACTTTGATAATTATATTCTCATTCCAAGGGATGAAAATTATCGACCAACCTCTAAATATAGCTCTTATAGCAGTACCACTTATACTTCAAACCTTCCTTATATTTGCTATAACCTTTGGCATGGCATACCTTGCTAAGCTACCTTATTCTATAGCTGCTCCATGTGGAATGATAGGAGCATCTAACTTCTTCGAATTATCCGTAGCTGTTGCTATCTCACTATTTGGCCTATCATCTGGTGCAACCCTTGCAACTGTGGTAGGAGTTTTGGTAGAGGTACCGGTAATGCTGCTTTTAGTAAGAATAGCAAACTCAATGAAACATAGGTTTAAGAGATAAGTATATAAATGTTTTTTAAGTTTTTTATAAGAATCAGTCTTAGTTATACTAGGACTGATTTTTATAATTGGCTATTATTTATTTACATAGATAAGTTGGATTTTTATATCTACTTGTCTCCATGGATAGTGGATCTCGCAGTTTCCTTCTGTAGAGATGGCGTAACTTCTGTTTGAGTTTATCTCAAGTATATACCTTGTTGTTTTAAAATCAGTAAGTGTGAGAGACCTCTCCGCTTCGATCGAGGTAAGGGAGGAGGAAGGTCGAAGCAAGGGAAGAAGAGAGAAAACTTCGTTTTTTTTCACTATCCTAGTGCCGAGCGTAGTCGAGATATCTCTTATCACATACTATGTTTTTATTAAAAATTCCTCTTTCAGCCAGCTCGAAAAAAGCCCGTCCGGCTTTGAGAGGACTAAGTGAGAGGTCTACAGCGTAAAAAGCCTTTTTTAATTTGTGATTTGTTTTTATTTTCCTTTATTTTCCAAGAAATTTTGGCAAATCTTTTAGTCTTCTTTGTTTTGATTTTGACTAAGAAGAAATAAGGATATTTTCTAAATTATTCTAGAATAATCCAAATTTTTCCCATCTCCCCTTATATTTCTCTTAATTTTATGTTAAAATATATATAAGTGTAAACGTTAACTTATGGGTTGACTATAAACGTGATATGTTACATGTTATAACTTTAGGAGTTAGGATGAGTATTTTACTTAAAAATGCAAAGATTATAGAAGAAGGAGATTACGTCCTTCGTGATATTTATATAGATGATGAGAAGATAAGTGAGATCAGTGACGATATTAATCGAAGTGCCGATAGGGTGATCGATTGTAAGAATCTCCTTACCTTGCCTGGTGGGGTGGATGTCCATACACATTTGTCTCTGGATTTGGGTAAATTTATTTCGATTGATGATTTCTATACTGGAACTAGGGCGGCAAGCTTCGGCGGGACTACTTCTATTGTAGATCATATAGCCTTTGGTCCAAGAGATTCTCTTGTGGGGGAGATGATCGACAAGTATCACAAGATGGCAGAAGGAGCTGCTGTGATTGATTATTCTTTCCATGGAGCTATACAAAAGGCAAGTGATGCCATTCTTGATGAGATGGAAGAGCTTTTTGATGAAGGGATTGTTTCTACTAAGATTTATACGACTTATGGAGGCAAGCTCGATGATGATAAGATGCTTAAGGTTCTTAGAAAAGCTAAGGAGACTGGAACGGTAGTTTGTGTTCATTGTGAAAACGATGGCATGATAGCTGAGCTTAGGAAAGAGGCGGAAGAGGCTAAGAATCTCGCTCCAATTTTTCACGCCAAGACTAGACCTTCCGAAGCAGAAGCAGAAGCTATTAATAGGCTTATTTATTTAAGCGAGCTTGCTGGTTTTCCTAAACTTTATATAGTCCACACTTCTTCAAAGCTAGGCCTTGAAGAGATTAGAAATGCGAGAAAACGTGGAGTGGAGAACCTCTACTGCGAGACTTGTACCCAATATTTGACCTATACGGACAAGAAGTATGAGGAAGGCGGCCCAAGCGAAGGGGTCAAATACATTTGTGCTCCTCCTCTTAGGAAAGATACGGATGTAGAAGCCTTGTGGGAGGGAGTAGCTGATGGGACTGTTGATGTGATCGCAACTGATCACTGTCCTTTCTATTACGAAAGCGAGAAGCTTCCTTACAAGGATGATTTCCTAAATGCTCCTGGAGGGATTCCAGGAATCGAGGAGAGGATGGAAGTTGTCCTTACAGAGGGAATCCGCAGGGGGATCAAGCCAGGAAGGTTAGTGGACTTACTTTGTACAAATCCTAGCGAGATTTTCGGTCTTTCTTATAAGAAAGGAAGTATCGAAGTCGATAAGGATGCGGACCTTGTTGTATTTGATAAGAAGACTTACACGATTAGCCAGGAAAATAGGCATTCTGCTTGCGATTATACGACCTATGAGGGCTTTGAGTCTGACTTTAAGGTAAAGCTTGTTATAGCAAGGGGTCAAGTGATTTTGGAAGATGGTAAGAACTACGGCGAGAGGGGCCGAGGGAAATTTATAGATAGAAAGTTTATTTAGGTGAATTATGACAAATATATTGGTAGGAGATAGGATTAAGGATACAGATCCTATAATTGTTAAGATAAATGGCAAAAAATACGAGACCTATGAGGATAAGACTCTTCTTAGGTTTTTGCGTGATGACTTACATATTACATCAGTGAAGGACGGTTGTTCCCAAGGTGCTTGCGGAACTTGTACTGTCCTTGTTGGAGATAGCAAGAAGCTTTCTTGTACCCAGAAGCTTTCTAAGCTTAAGGATGAGGAAATCCTTACCATAGAGGGACTTACAGAACTTGAGAAGAAGGCCTTTGTCCATGCCTTCTCTAAGGCAGGAGCGGTCCAATGCGGTTTTTGTACACCAGGCATGGTGATGAGCGGGGCTGCTATCATTAGAAAGAATCCAAATCCTAGCGAGGATGAGATAAAGGCAGGCATCAAGCAAAATATCTGTAGATGTACAGGATATGTCAAAATCATCGAGGGTATTAAGCTTGCTTCAGAAATCATAAATGGCAATATCGAAATTACTACAGATGAAAAGGATAGGGTTAAGGTTGGAGATGAATTTATAAGAATCGATGCCCACGACAAGGTCTTAGGTATAGGCGAATATGTCGATGATATGATCTTTGATGATATGAAAGTAGGATCTGCTATTAGGAGTAAGTTCCCAAGAGCCAAGGTCCTTAAGATAGATACGACTAAGGCGGAGGCCCTTCCTGGAGTAATAGGAGTCCTAACTGCTGAAGATGTGCCAAACAACAAGGTAGGCCATATCTTCCAAGATTGGGATGTCTTTATTGAAGAGGGGGATATCACAAGATATGAAGGAGATGCACTTTGTCTTGTGGTTGCGGAGAATGATAAGGTCCTTGCTGAGGCTAAAAAATTAGTTGAAGTAGAATACGAAGAGCTAGAGCCAATTTCTTCTATCGAAGAAGCAGAAAATCCAGAAGCTCCTTTCATCCATCCTACAGGTAATATCTGCCAAGAAAGACACGTCAGCCGTGGTAATGCGGAAGAAGCCTTCAAGAAGTGTAAGTATATAGTAGAAGAGACCTACACGACTCCTTTTACCGAGCATGCCTTCCTCGAGCCAGAATGTGCAATTGCTGAGCCAATGGGAGATGGGGTAAAGATCTATACCACAGACCAATCGGTTTATGATACTAGAAAAGAGACCCTTATAATGTTTGGCTGGGAAGATCAGCCAGAAAGAGTTGTGGTAGAAAATAAGCTAATTGGCGGAGCCTTTGGTGGTAAGGAAGACGTATCTTGCCAGCATCTTGCAGCTCTTGCAGCTTACAAATTTAAGGAAAGGGTCAAGATTAAGTTTAGTCGTGACGAATCCTTGAAGTTCCATCCGAAAAGACACCCAATGGTTGGAATCTTCAAGCTAGGTTGTGACGAAGAGGGAAACTTCCTTGCTATGAAGGCTACGATTAAGATGGACACAGGAGCCTACGCTTCCCTTTGTGGACCAGTTCTTGAGCGTGCTTGTACCCACTCTGTAGGACCTTATCATTACGAAAACACCGAAATTGATGGCTATGGATATTATACGAACAACCCTCCAGCAGGAGCCTTCAGAGGCTTTGGAGTTTGCCAATCGAACTTTGCCTTCGAGAGCAATATCAATCTCTTGGCAGAAAAGGTAGGCATTTCTCCTTGGGAAATAAGATACAAAAATGCCATTAGACCTGGCGAGGTCCTTCCTAATGGACAGATTGCAGACTCTTCTACAGCCCTTGTCGAAACTCTAGAGGCAGCTAAGAAAATCTTTGAAGAAAACGAAGACAGGGCTGGTATTGCTTGCGCTATGAAAAACGCTGGAGTTGGTGTAGGCCTTCCTGATAAGGGTAGGGCCAAGATTGTTGTTGAAGATGGATTAGTGAGAGTATATTGTGCGGCAAGTGATTTGGGCCAAGGAGCACAAACTGTCTTTAAGCAAATGGTCCTAGACATATTAGGTCTACGTCCAGATCAAGTTGAGATCATCCATCCAAACTCAGCTAACTCACCAGATTCCGGTACATCATCAGGATCTCGTCAGACCTTGATCTCTGGTGAAGCCATAAAGAAAGTTTCTGAAAAGCTTAAGAAGGACTTAGACGATGCTAATGATATAAGGGACCTTAATGGCAGGGAATATTTCCATGAATATTTCGATCCTACAGATCCACTGGGCTCAGAAAAGGAAAATCCAGTAAGCCACATCGCTTACGGTTTTTCTACAAATGTGGTAATATTAAATGATGACGGGACTATTAGAAAAGTCTTTGCCGCAACTGATGCTGGCAAGGTCATAAATCCTAAGGCAATCGAAGGTCAGCTTGAGGGAGGAATTGTAATGGGTCTAGGCTACGCCCTTACAGAAAACTTCAAGCTAGATAGATCCAAGGTTAAGGCCAAATACGGAACGCTTGGCCTTTGGAGAGCGCCAATGATTCCAGAAATAGAGACTGTCTTTGTAAGTAAGCCAGACGATGAATTACTAGATAGGGCCTTTGGTGCCAAGGGAGTAGGAGAGATCGCTACAATTCCAATTGCTCCAGCAGCCCAAGGAGCCTATTACAAGCTTGACGGAGTCCTAAGACGCGATTTCCCAATGGTTGATACGGCTTATAGCAAGCCAAGGAAGAAATTTGATGCTTAAAATAGAAGAAATATTTGATATTCAAAGAAATGATATAATTTCAATAACAGGATCTGGGGGCAAGACGAGTCTAATGACTTATCTTGCCCTTAGCTTGTCCAAAAAGGGTAGGGTCCTTATGACGACTTCAACTAAAATCGCCCTTCCTAAAGATCCAAGCTATAGGACCTATACTTCCTTTGATTCTTATGTAAATAATAAGTCAGAGAGGATAGTATGTTTGGGAGAGGAAGTTTCAGGCAAGGGGAAGCTAAAAAGCCTGGGATGTGATAATCTTAAGAAAGTTCTTGATGATTTTGATTATGTCTTGATAGAAGCAGACGGTTGTAGGAATCTTCCTCTTAAGTTTTGGTATGATTACGAGCCTGTAATCTATGACTTTACGACAAAAGTTATAGGGGTTTTGCCTATTAAAATCATTGGACGTGAGCTTAAGGAAGATTTTACTTATAATTATAAGGGCTTTTCAAAAAATATAGGGACTGGTATCATAGATTCTAAGATGATAAGAAGACTAATCGCTTATGATAAGGGCTTCTACAAGGGATTTGATGGAGGGAAATATTTTTTCCTAAACCAGGTAGAAAGCGAGAAGGACTTTGCAAATGTCCGAAAGATCAGGGAGGATTTTGATTTTCCTGATATTAAATTATCCTATGGATCGATCAAGGAGGGAAAGTTTTATGAAAATTAATGCTATACTAATGGCCTCAGGCCTATCTAGAAGGATGGGAGAAAACAAACTGATGCTAGAATTTAAGGGAAAGAAAATCTACGAACATACTCTAGATCTCTTGGAGGAAGTCGGATTTGATGAGGTTATAGTTGCCACTTCCTACGATGAGATCCTAGAAGATGCAAGGTCTAGAGGCTTTGTGGCTATTTGTAATACTGATAATGAGATCGGCAAATCTTCATCAATAAAACTCGGTGTAAGGGAGACTGATGAAGATGCCAACATGATGTTTTTTGTGGCAGATCAGCCCCTTCTTAGGAAAGAAACTTGCGACAAACTAATCGAATCCTTTAAGGAAACTAAGCTTATGACCTATCCTGTCGTAGGGATGAGAAGGGGAGCGCCAGTGATCTTTCCTGCTAGCTACAGGGATAAGCTTTTAAGCCTTGAAGCCGACCAGGGAGGCATGATCTTCGCCAAAGACGGTAAGACTAACAAGGTCCCAATAGAAAACGAATACGAACTATTGGATATTGATACCATAGAAGCCTACGAGAATTTAAGGCGTGATCATGAATAAGAATCTCGTAATAGTAAGGGGCGGAGGAGATGTCGCAACAGGGACTATCCAGAAGCTTAAGAGAGTTGGCTTTGACGTCTTGGTCCTAGAAATCGAAAGACCAACCTGTATCAGAAGAAATGTCGCAGTAGCCCAAGCGATCTTTGAGGGAGAAATAAAGATCGAAGATATAGAAGCTATTTACTGTGAAAATAAATCCGAAATAAAAAAAGCCTTTGCAGAAGATAAGATTGCTGTAACAATTGACCCTAAGGGAAGATTCATAGAAGAGATGGAGCCTATCTGTGTGATAGATGGGATTCTTGCCAAGAAAAACCTCGGCACCAAGAAGGACATGGCTCCCATTACCATAGGACTTGGACCTGGTTTTATCGCAGGTGAAGACGTGGATTTAGTCATAGAAACCAATAGGGGCCACGATTTGGGTAGACTGATATTTGAAGGACCTGCCGCCCTAAATACCGGTAATCCTGGCAATATCAACGGCTTTACGACAGAAAGAATCCTAAGATCTGTTTCAGATGGTAGGCTTCATATCCTAAAAGATTTAGGTTCAGTTGTAAAAGAGGGCGAGCCTGTTGCCCTAGTAGATGGTAAGGAAATCTACGCTGGCCTTGACGGAATGGTTCGTGGTATGATCAATGAGGGAATCCAAGTGACTAAGGGGATGAAGGTCGGAGATGTCGACCCAAGAGTGATTCCTCGTAATGTGGGGACTATTTCTGATAAGGCTAGGCTAATCGGTGGAGGGAGTCTCGAGGGACTTCTCATAATGAAAAGAAGGAAGGGGCTATGAAGGCAGATATTTTAGAGAAAATTTACGAAGAAAACCAAAAGGGAAGGGATGCAGCCCTGGTATTTTTGATAGAAAACAAGGGCTCTACTCCTGGAGAAGATAACTCCCTAATGGCTGTTACATCAGCTGGTAAGTCCTTTGGTACAATCGGCGGAGGCAAAATTGAGGCTGATGTCATAAGAAGGTGTATGGAAGGCTTTGCTAAGGGAGAATCCTTCGAGTTTGACTACAATCTATCCCAAAATGGAGAGCTCAAGATGAGCTGCGGGGGAGATTCGAGAGGATTTGTAAAATACTTCAAGGCAGCCAATCGCCTTGTAATCTTTGGCGCAGGCCACATTTCCCAGAAGCTAGCGAGGATTGCTACAAAGACTAACTTTGAAGTTACAGTAATAGATGATAGAAGTGAGTTTAAGGATAGTCCCGACTTTAGTGAAATCAAGGAATATATGACATCTCCAATCGAGGAAGCAGTAGGTAAAATAGACTTCGATAAGGACAAGACCTATATAGTCCTTTGCACTAGAGGACACGCCCATGATTCCAAGGCCCTTAGGGAAATCATAGGAAAGGACTTCCACTATCTAGGAATGATTGGCTCAAAGGCCAAGGTCGTAAGAGTCTTTAAGGAACTTGAAGAAGCTAGATTTAAGAGAGAAGACTTGGATAAAATCTACACTCCTATAGGACTTGATCTAGACAATGGTTCTGTAGAAGAGATTGCAATTTCAATCATGGCAGAGATTTTGATGATTAAAAATAAAAAGACTGGTGAAATCCAGAAACTCCACTAAAATGCTAAAGGTAATAATGCTAATAGCCTTCCTTATAGGAAGTTTTTATAATTTTAGGTTGGGCTATTCGAATGAAATTAGAATTAAAATCAAGGCGACTTTTCTAATTATTATAGGAGCCTATTCTATTTTGATCTTTATAATGGCTGGGAAAAAGGATGGAAGTTTATTTGGATTAATCCTAGCCCTATCGACAATCATTCTTCTCCTAAGCAATATCCTAAGTCAAGGAGTAAGAAAAGATGGCTTTGTCCTAATGAATGGAGCCAATCCCCTTCTGCTCCTTATAAAGCTAAGCGATGTCAAGGATATAAGCTTAGAGGAAAAGAAGGCAGGAATTAAGCTTACTATTAAGGCGCATGGAACTTGTTTTGTCGAATATTTTAAGAAGAAAGACATGAAAAAACTAGAAGAATTTATTGCGGACCTACAGAAAAAGTAAGTCTAAAAAGCTAAGTGAATAATAATCTCTCTTTTGGTTATAAATAGACTAGGAGGATATATGAAATTTTTACACACTATGATTAGAGTTAAGGACCTTGATAAGTCCTATAAGTTTTATACAGAAGAGTTGGGTTTTGTTGAAAGCAGAAGAAAGGAATTTCCAGACAAGAAATTCGACCTTGTTTACCTAAAGCTTCCTGCTTCACCTGATTACGAATTGGAGCTAACCTACAATTACGACCAAGAAGAAGCTTACGACCTAGGAAATGGATACGGCCATATAGCAATCTCACACCCAGATATCAAGTCTTTTAGAAAAGAGTTAAGTGATAAGGGCTATGAGGTTACAGAACTTAGAGGCCTAAGCGATAATTCAGATAAGTACTTTTTCGTAACAGATCCAGATGGATACAAGATTGAAATTATACAGAAAAAATAATAAAAAAATTAAAAGGGCTGGCGGATTAAATCTGCTGGCCCTATTTGTATATTTGGGATATATCTCTTAGGGCTAGGATTGCCCTATCGACTTCCTCATTTGTGTTGAAGTAAGAAAAGGAAAATCTCACTATCCCCTGTTTTTCAGTAGCAAAATGCCTATGGATTAGGGGAGCACAATGGGAACCGGGTCTTGTTTGGATATTGTAGTCCTCATCGAGGATGAGGGAGATTTCATCTGAGGAGATATCTCCAATATTAAAAGAAACTAGGCCTGTTTTAAGACAGTCTGGGTCCTTGGAGTAGAACTTAAGGTCAGGGATTTCTTCAATCCCTCGGTAAAATCTACTTGCAAGCTCTCTTACTTTTTTATTTATCTTATCAATGCCCTCATCTAGGATGAAGTCGACTCCTGCCTTTAGGGCGATTTGACCTAGGAAGTTGGCCGTTCCTGCTTCAAATATTTGGGGGAAGGAAGGGGGCATGGTCTCCCTGAAAGAATCTATCCCGCTACCTCCGGCAAATACTTGAGCGAAAAGAAAGTTTCCGTTTTTGATTAGTCCGCCGGTCCCGCTTGGCCCGTAAAGGGATTTGTGTCCTGTAAAGGCAAAGAGTGAGTTTTCGTATTTTCCCATATCGATATCGATAAGGCCCAGGCTTTGGGCACAATCTACTATCATTAGTAGCTCGTTTTCTCTGGCAAAATCATAGACCCTATCCAGGTCCTTTACATCTCCTAAAAGATTTGATGCGGAATTTATGACGAGAAATTTCGTGTTTTTTCTTAAAAGCTTGGGAAGGCTCTGGTATTTAAGCTCGTAATTCTCATCAAAGTCTACAAAGGAAATATCAGCTCCCGTTTGATAGAGGGGGCGGAGGATAGAGTTATGTTCTGTAGTCGAGGTGATGATGTGGTCATCCTTGTTTACCAAGGACTTGATGGCAAAGTTTAGGGCGAAGGTGGCGTTTGCTGTAAGGAGGATATCTGAGGGATTTTCTATATGGCAAAGCCTAGCCAGGGACTTTTTCGTATCAAAGATTGCCATCATGGAGTTTTGAGAAAGCATGTGGCCTGACCTTGATGGATTGCCGTAATTTCCAGAAGAAATTACTTCAACTAGCTTATCTGTCATAGCCTTGGGCTTGTGGATAGTCGTAGCAGCGTTATCAAAATACATATGAAGAAATTACCCTCCTCCCATTTTTATCTCGCTCCATGAGGAAAATCCCATCATAATCACTTTCCTCTAGGATGGCTAGGGCCTTAGTCAAATCTTTTTCTCTTATTCTTAAAGCATAGCCACAGCCAGCATCGATTTCTGGAGGCAAGGGGATTAGTCTTGCCTTATCGAAATTCTTTAGCTTATCGAGGGCGGCTGCCGGGTCTTCGAATTTCTCGAAGGAGAAAAGTACGAAATCTTCTCCTAGCATGGACTAACTGTGTGATAGCTTCTTAGGATTTCGACAATCTTATACATATTTGTAATCTCTCCTACAGCAAGTTTTTCTTTTAGCTTGTAATTTCCCAGGCAAAGTCCACAAGATAGGATCTCTACGCCTTTTTCTTCGAGGGTCTTGAGGTCTTCTATGGTCTTTTCATTTGCTGCTGTAAGGAAGACTCCTCTGTTGTAGAAAATGACCTTTTCTGGAAGTTTATCTTGTTCTGTAAGGGCATAGATGAAACCTTCGAGTAGGCTTTTTGAGAAGTCCTCATCGCCCTTACCCATCCTATCATCAGAGATTGCTACAACATAGGAAGAGCTATCGATTTTATTTTCCCCTTCTGATACTTCTTCTTTGCTTTGGGAGTTTTTCTTAAGACTTACCCTGTAGATTCCGTCTTCGATTTTCTCAGAAGATGCTTCTATTTTAAGTTCCTTGGCCATCTTGGCGAGATTTTGAGTTGCTACTTCGTTATCTACTAGGATTTCGAAGTCTACTTCTTTTGGATTTTCCTTGATTAACTTCTTTGTTTCAATTACTGGTATTGGGCAAACTTTGCCTAAACAATCAATTTTTTTCATAATAGCTCCTTTATTTTACGATTATCTTGTAAGATCTTTTCCTTTTAACTTGACCTATTTGATAGATTTCCAAATTATTTTCCCTAAAGTCTGTGATTATCTTATCTGCTTCTTCTGGACTTACCGAAATGCACAAGCCGCCTGATGTCTGCGGATCAAAGAGGACTTCCTCCATGGCAAAATCATCTATCATAAACTCTACATCGCCTTCGAGGTAGTTTCTGTTATTTTGCCCACCAGAAGTATAGAGAAACTCAGCGGCAAGCTTTTTAGCAGGAGATAGGACTGGGACCTTGGCGCTTTCAAGGATTATAGTAAAGTCATTCCCTGCCATTTCTGAAAGATGGCCCAAAAGGCCAAAGCCTGTAATATCAGTCGCTGCGTGGATTTGATATTTGACGAAGATATCCCTGGCGTATTTATTGAGAGTCGCCATCTGCCTTGTGCAAGCTTCAAAGTCCTCATCACTTACGAGCCCCTGGGCAAAGTTTGCAGTAACTAGCCCTGTGCCGATTTTTTTCGTAAGAAGGATTACGTCCCCATCTTTTGGCGTATTATTTTCCCGAATTTCCTTCTTTTTGACCTTACCTGTGACAGAAAGGCCATACTTGATGGTCTTATCATGGATTGAATGGCCACCGGTTAGGCTTGCCTTGGCCTCACTGACCTTATCATTACCTCCACGGAGGATTTCTTTGAGGATAGCGAAGTCCTCTTCTAGGGGAAATGTCACGATATTAAGGGCAGATATGACCTCTCCTCCCATAGCGTAGACATCGCTTAGGGCGTTGGCAGCAGCGATTTGACCAAATAGATAGGGATCTTCGACCATAGTAGGGAAAAAATCCAGGGTCTGGATCACGCAAGTTTCGCCATCGATGTCGATAATTGCAGCATCGTCATTCTTGTCGAAGCCAACTAGGACATCGTGCCTTCTGTAGGGTGTAATATCCTTTAATAATTTATCCAAATTACCTGCGGCAATCTTGGCATTGCAACCGCCGCATACTTCTAAGTTCTTCATAGGACCTCCTTCTAATATTCTACCGAATATTTTTCAAAAATACATCAAGAAAGGTTTTCATATAATAGATAAAGGCTAATAGATATTTTACTTAAATAAAAAGAATTATTGTTCTATAAATTATTAATGTTAGGTTAATGAAGGGAAAAATAAATAAACTACTACAAAGGAAAATGATCCAATAGATTAATATAGAATTGATATATTGTTTCGCTAAGCAAATTATTATCGTAAATTAAAATATGATAATAGGAGGTAAATATGGATAAAGATACTAAGAAACTTTCATACTGGATTTCTTTAGGAGCCTTGTTTGGGATAGTGCTTGGAATTTCTAATAGTAAAAAAATAATTTATCTTCTTCCTACCAATAAGCCTGTTAAATAGTACATTAATAGAAGGAGGAAGTATGAATTTTTTGGAAAATATTATTACGTCTTTGATGTTGATTAGGGTGACGGATATTATTGATATTGCAATTGTTGCCTTTGTTATTTATAAACTTTTCTCACTTCTAAGAAACACCAGGGCTGAACAGGTGCTTAAAGGGCTTATTTTTGTTTTGTTTTTCGCCTCTATTGCGGATATTCTAAATCTTAATACAGTCTCTTGGGTGATGAATCAATTCTTGACAGTTGCCCTAGTCTTTATCATAGTTGTCTTTCAGCCAGAGCTTAGGAGTGCTCTTGAAAGGCTCGGTAGGGGTAGGAGTTTGTTTTCTAGTGAAAAGATCCAGAGGGATGAGAGAAGTATAGATGAGCTAGTTTCTGCTATGAGCTCTCTTTCTAGGCAAAAGATAGGAGCTCTTGTGGTTTTGGAAAGGGAAGTTGGTCTTTCTGATATTATAGAAAGTGGGACCAAGCTTGATAGTGATATCTCTTCAGAGCTTCTTATCAATATCTTTATTCCCAACACTCCCCTTCATGATGGGGCTGTGATTATTAGAAAAAATACTATCGCTGCAGCAGCTTGCTACTTGCCTTTGTCTTCTTCAAATACTATAGCCAAGGAGCTTGGTACAAGACATAGGGCAGCTATTGGGATTTCTGAAAAGAGCGATTGTCTTGTGGTCATTGTATCAGAAGAGACAGGAAATATTTCTGTTGCAGAAAATGGCAAGATTAATAGATATTTTGATGAGGAAAGCCTTAGGATTAGACTTAAAAATGAGCTTGTAAATACTGATGATCTATTGAAGAAAGAGAAGAAGGGAGAGGTAAATGAAAAAGAAAAATGATGTGCAATTGATAGTCCTATCGGTTATACTTGCCATTGTCATGTGGGCTTTTGTAGTTACTTCGACTAACCCTTCTGTAAATAGGACCTTTAGGAATGTTCCTATCCTTGTCCAAAACAAGGACGCTCTAGAAGCTAGGGGCTATACAATTATAGGTCTCGATGAGGCAAGTAATGTCAATATCAGAGTTGAGGGCACTAGGGATAAGATTGTCGGAACCAAGCAAAACGACATCCAAGCAAGTATTGACGTTAAGGATGTAAAGGAAGGAATTCAATCTGTTGGGGTTAAGGTAGATACACCAAGTGGGGTTGGGATTTCCATGGTAGATCCTCCTTCAATCAATATCAATGTCCAAAAGAAGGTGGAAAAGTCCCTGCCTATTAATATCGTGATAAAGGATAGCCTCAAGGACGGAAGGTCTGTAGAGATTAACGAACAGTCAATCAAGGAAGTCACAGTCAAAGGACCTGTATCAGCAATAAATCAGATCGATAGAGTTGAAGTAAATATTGATGAGGAAAGCTATCTAGATGGAAAAATCCATAATCTAGATATCCATATTTTGGATAAGGACGGCAAGGAAGTTACAGGAATAGAGAAGTCAAATGATGATATAAATATTTCCTTTAGGGCAGAGGAAACTAAGAGAGTTCCCATAAAAATGAGTTATTATGGTGAGCCAGCTGTGGGCTTCGATATTAAAAATATAAGTCTATCTCAGAAGGAATGTGTCCTAAAGGGAGATAGCGGGGCTCTTAAGTCGGTAGATCAAATCGAGACTTATCCTGTAAATATTAGCGAGCTTAAATCTGATAAGAATGGTGAGATCAAGCTCAATCTTCCTGACGGAGTAAGTCTCTATGATGGGAAAGATCCTGTATCCTACAAGATAGAAGTAGGAAGAAAAGAAAAGTAATGAGACTTAAGACAAAGATTAATTATGAAAATATAATAGAAAGATTAAAAGAGGCTGGCTTTAAGTCTTTTCCTGTGGGAGGAGCTGTTAGAGACAGCCTTCTTTCTAGGGAAGTTTCTGATATAGATATCACAACTGATGCAAGGCCAGAAGAGATCGAGGAAGTCTTTAGGGACTTTAAGCTTATAGATATTGGAAAGAGATTTGGGACAATCAAAGTCATAATAGAAGGAGAAGCCTTCGAGATTACAACTTTTAGAAAGGAAAGTGCCTATAGGGACGGGAGACATCCTACAGAAGTTAGATTTTCTGATAATCTGATAGATGACCTAGAAAGAAGAGACTTTACCATAAACGCTATGGCCTTTGACCAGGGAGAGATAATAGATCCTTTTGGGGGTCGTGATGACCTATCGATGAAAGTCATAAGGGCTGTGGGAGATGCTAGAGAAAGAATAGATGAAGACCTCTTAAGAAGTCTTAGGGCGGTGCGTTTTGCCAACCGCTTGGGCTTTACTATAGAAGAATCCCTCAAGGAAGCTATTAGGGAAAATGCCAATAAGATTAATTCCATATCCCAGGAGAGGATAGCCAGTGAATTAAGTGAAATCCTCACTTCAGCCACTCCTTCCAGTGGGATAAGGCTTATGGATGAAGTAGGGCTCTTAGCTGAAATTTTCCCTGAAGTGAAAAGAACGGTAGGCTTTGACCAACATTCGAGTTATCACTCTGATGATGTCTACAATCATAGTCTTAAGGTCCTTGATAAAAGCCCGGCAGATCTTGCCGTAAGATTTTCTGCCCTCTACCACGATGTGGGCAAGGTCTATACATTTTTCCTAGATGAAAGAGGAGAGGGAAGATTCTTCGGCCACCAGAATCTTTCAGAAGAGATGTTAAGGAAAAGGCTTAAGGAACTAAAATTTTCCAATAAATTCATAGATGATGCGACAAGCCTTGTCAAAAGACATATGGACTGTTCCAATACTTACACGAAAAAGTCTATCAGAAAGCTTCTTAGAAGACTAGGTGAAGGCAATCTTAGGCAATTATTTGACCTACAAAGGGCGGACATACTTTCGACCAAACATCCTGATACTAGTAACATAGATCTTGGAGAAGAAATACTTACCGAAGTCTTAAAAGATAATATACCTAAGAAAAGGTCAGAGCTAGCTATTGACGGAAATGACCTTATAAGTATGGGCTATCCTCAAGGAAAGATTATAGGAGATCTTTTAAGAATAATCGAAGAAGAAATATTAGAAGAAAATTTAGAAAATAATAAAAAAGCAATCGAGGACTTTTTGATGAGAATGGGTAAAAATCTTGATAGCTTGACAAAGAAGTAGTATATTATTTCAATGAGTAAGAACACCAGGAGGAAAAAATGACAGAATTAAAATCACACGAAAATAACATAGCAAAATTCGAATTCGACGTGCCTTATGATGAGTTCAAAAAGGCAACTGACACTGTATATAAAAGAAACAAATCTAGATATAGGGTAGATGGCTTTAGACCAGGTCACGTTTCTAGAAAAGTACTTGAGAAAATGTACGGACCAGAAATCTTCTACGATGAAGCAATCAAGATAGTTTTCCCTACACCATACGAAAAAGCTGTAGAAGAACTTGGCCTTGAAGTAATCGACCAACCATCAGTAGACCTAGACGATATCGAAAAAGGAAAAGATATCACATTTAAGGTTGAAGTTGAAACAAAACCACACCCAGAACTAGGAGACTATTCAGAACTAATCGTTGAAGAAGTATCTAGTGAAGTAACAGATGAAGATGTAGAAGCAGAGCTTAAGAAACAACAAGACGAAAACGCAAGACTAGTTCCAGTTGAAGATGGCGAAGCTAAGGAAGGCGATACAGTAAATATTGACTTTGATGGTTTCCTTGATGGAGAAAGATTCGAAGGCGGTAAGGCAGAAAATTACGATCTAGTTCTTGGATCAAATACCTTTATCGAAGGCTTTGAAGGACAAGTAGAAGGCCACAAGGTTGGAGATAAGTTCGACGTTAACGTAACCTTCCCAGAAGATTACCAAGCGAAAGAATTCCAAGGAAAAGATGCTAAGTTTGAAGTTGAAATAAACTCAATTACAAGAAAAGAACTTCCAGAACTAGATGATGAGTTCGCAAAAGACATCTCTGAATTCGACACACTTGACGAATTAAAAAACAACCTAAGAGAAAAACTTGCTGAAGAGAAAAAAGATTACGCTAAAAACCTAATCCAAAATCAAGCGATTGAAGCTCTAGTTAATAAGTCTGAAGTAAGCGCACCAAGACCAATGGTTGATGCTGAAATCGACTACGAACTACAAAACCTAGACCAAAGACTTCAACAAATGGGTATCACCCTAGCTCAATATATCGAGATGACAAAGATGGATATCAACCAAATCCGTGACCAATACAGAGCTCAAGCAGAAGCTAGAGTTAAGGCAAATCTTGTTATAGACGAAGTTGCTCTTAAAGAAGGTATAGAAGTTACAGAAGAAGAAAAAGAAAACGAAATCAAAGAAGCAGCAGAAAATTATGGAGTAGATGATCTTGAGAAATTCAAAGAACTTTTCGCTAAAAACATCTCTGATAAGACTCTAGAAGAAAACATCATGAGAAGAAAAGCAGTTGAACTTCTTACAGAAAACGCTAAAGCTCTTCCTCACGAAGAATACCACAATGCAGTTGGCGAAGAAGACCATGACCACGAGGAAGGCGAAGATAAATAAGCTCCATTTAGATAAGGAGATAAAATGATTCCTAAAAATTATTTAGTACCAACAGTTGTAGAACAAACAAATAGAGGCGAGAGAGCCTATGATATATATTCAAGACTTCTAAAAGACAGGATAATCTTCCTATCAGGTGAAGTTCGTGATGAAATATCTGATATTATCATAGCCCAACTACTCTTTCTAGAAAGCGAAGATCCTGATAAGGACATCCAATTTTATATCAACTCTCCTGGCGGAGTTGTAACAAGCGGACTTGCTATATACGATACAATGAACTACATCAAACCTGATGTATCCACAATCTGTATAGGTCAAGCTGCATCAATGGCGGCAGTCCTTCTATCATCAGGGGCTAAGGGAAAGAGATACTCCCTACCTAGCTCAAATATCATGATCCACCAACCTTCTGGTGGAGCCCAAGGTCAAGCTAGCGATATTGTGATACAAGCTGAACAAATAATTAAGATTAAAGAAAGACTAAACAAGATCCTTTCTGATAATACAGGACAAAGTCTAAAGAAGATAGAAAAAGATACCGATAGGGACTTTGCTATGACAGCAGCTGAAGCGTTAGAGTACGGTCTTATCGATAAAGTAATTGAAAGTAAGTAGGAATAAATGTCTGATTACGAACAAAAAGAAATAAGATGTTCTTTTTGTGGCAAGGATAGCTCACAAGTTAAAAGAATTATAGCTGGTCCTAATGCTTATATTTGCAACGAATGTGTCGACTTATGTCACGAGATTATAGCCCAAGAGACTAACACGGCCTCTGAGTTTTCGGCTGATATCGACCTATCAACACCAAAAGAGATCAAGGAATTCTTAGACTCTTATGTTATAGGTCAAGATGATGCCAAAAAGACCCTTTCTGTTGCAGTATATAACCACTACAAAAGAATTAATAGCAATGAAGAAGATAGCGACATAGAGCTACAAAAATCAAATATATTAATGCTAGGTCCAACTGGTTCAGGAAAGACCCTCCTTGCCCAAACCCTTGCTCGCAAGCTAAATGTACCTTTTGCTATAGCAGATGCGACAAGCCTTACAGAGGCAGGTTATGTAGGTGAGGATGTGGAAAATATTATCCTAAAACTCGTCCAAGCCGCAGATTACGATATCGACATAGCAGAACGTGGAATTATCTATGTAGATGAGATAGATAAGATCACAAGAAAAAGCGAAAATCCATCTATAACCCGTGATGTGTCAGGTGAAGGTGTCCAACAAGCCCTCCTTAAGCTAATCGAGGGAACAGAAGCAAATGTTCCTCCTCAAGGAGGAAGGAAGCACCCTAGCCAAGAGTATATTCAAGTAGATACGACAAATATTCTCTTTATCCTAGGAGGAGCCTTCGATGGAATTGAAGATATAATAAATAGGAGACTTTCTGAAAAGACCATAGGCTTTGGGGCAAGTGTTACGAAAAATGCTAGTGCAAGCCTTAAGGAAGTGAACACAGAAGACCTCCTTAAGTACGGACTCATTCCGGAATTTATAGGAAGGGTGCCTATAGTGGTAAGCCTTGATGCTCTAGAAGTTGACTCTTTAGTCAAAATCCTAAAGGAGCCAAAAAACTCCTTCGTAAGACAATACCAAAAGCTATTCGAACTAGATGGTGTTAAGCTTACATTTGAGGATGAGGCATTAGAAAAGATTGCCGAAAAGGCCTACAATCAAAAGACTGGTGCCAGAGGACTAAGGACCATAATGGAAAATCTCCTCCTAGATCTCATGTTTGAAATTCCTTCAATAGATGATCTAGAAGAAGTTATTGTTACAAAAGAGTCTATAGATGATAAGGAAAAATTAGTTTATAAGAAAAGATAGAAAGATGGGGTTGTTGCCGAATGAACAATCGTCCAGGTATCATTAACTTAGCTTTTTGATGAAAGATTATGCTTAATGAATGACGATAGTATTCATAAATTTGCAACAACCCCATTTTATAGCGAGGTAAAAGATGACAGATGTTTATGAAATAAGTGAAAATAAATATCCTCTTATAGCCCTAAGGGGCTACTGGCCAATGCCAACTACCTTCCTAAGTTTCGATGCCAAAAGAAGTATTTCGGTAAATGCAGTTGAAGATGCAAGGCTTAGAAATACCAATCTGTTTTTGGTAAACCAAAAGGATGTCTTCGATGACAATCCCAAAAAGGAAGGCCTCTACGAATTTGGTATAGTAGCAAGCATAAAAGATACCTTCGAGCTTCCAAATGGTGTGACAAGAGTCTTTGTAGATCCAAAAGGAGTGGCAAGACTTGATGATCTAACAGTATCCGAGGGCTTTCTAAAAGCTACTGTAAGCGAGTACCACTACAGGGAAGAAGAGGAAAAAGATAAGGAAAATCTCCTATCCCTAAAGAAAATCTTGATAGATGACTTCAAGGAATATATCAGTCTTGATAACAATGCCCTCGATGAAATAGCCTACAGTCTCATAGAGATTGATAACTTCCACAGGTTAGTTGATGTAATCACCTTCCACCTAGAGCTTGCTCCGAAGGAATATTACCAAATACTCGAGACTATCGACACAGAAAAGAGGATGCTAGCCCTCCATGAGATAATCACTAAGGAGATCAGCCTAAAGAAGCTATCCAAGGAGATAGAAAAACAGGTTCAAGATAATATCAACAAGAGCCAAAAGGACTATTATCTAAGAGAGAAGATGGAAGTCCTAAAGAAAGAAATCAATGAAAATAACGGAGAGGCCAAGTCTGAGGCTGACTATTATAGGAAGAAAATAAAGGCTATAAAGCTTGATAAGGAAAGCAAGAAGTCACTAGAGAAGGATATCGAAAGAATCGACTCCCTACCAGAGATGAGCCCAGACTATGGAGTTTTGTCTGCCTATCTTGACTTTGTGGTTTCTCTTCCTTGGAATAAGCTTAGCAAGGATGTTATAGACATCAATAGGGCAGAGAAAATCCTAGACGAAGACCACTACGGCCTTAGCGATGTAAAGGAAAGAATCCTAGAATCTATAGCAGTAAGACAAAAGAATAAGAATTCCAAGGGATCTGTGATTTGCCTAGTAGGACCTCCTGGTGTCGGAAAGACCTCTATAGCCAAGTCCATAGCCCGAGCCCTTGATAGGAAATTTGTCTCTATGAGACTGGGTGGAGTAACTGATGAATCAGAAATCAGAGGACACAGAAGGACCTATGTCGGGGCCATGGCAGGTAGGGTCCTTGCTAATATCGACAGGATCAATGTTAAAAACCCAGTCTTTCTCCTAGATGAGATTGACAAACTAGGTTCAGACTTTAGGGGAGATCCATCAAGTGCCCTCCTAGAAGTCCTAGATCCAGAACAAAACGATAAGTTTATCGATAGATACCTAGATATTCCTTTCGACCTATCAGATGTCTTCTTTATCACAACAGCAAATGACGCCAATGAAATCCCTGATGCCCTATACGACAGGCTAGAAGTAATAGACCTATCAGGCTATACAATAAGTGAGAAAGAATCCATAGCCAAGAAATATCTAGTGGCTAAAGAGATGGAAAACAATGGTCTCAAGGAAGATGAAATTACTATATCAGATGCAGTAATTGAAAAAATCATCAAAAACTATACTAGAGAAGCAGGGGTCAGAGAACTTGAAAGACTAATTGCCAAGATTTGTAGAAGGGCAGTCAAAGAAATCCTAGCTGGCAAGGATAAGGTTCGTGTTTCTATGCAAAATTATACTAAATACCTAGGCAGGGAGAGATTCCTCGACGATGCTATCGAAAAAGAGGACCAAGTAGGTCTTGTAAATGGACTCGCTTGGACCTCTGTTGGAGGCACTATGCTATCAGTTGAGGCAAATGTCATGGAAGGTAAGGGCAATGTCGAAATGACAGGATCCCTAGGAGATGTAATGAAAGAATCCGGCCAAGTAGCCATGGCCTACATTAGGTCGAACCAAGCGGATCTTGGAATCCGTGGTAAGTTCTACGAAAATAAGGACATCCACGTCCACTTCCCAGAAGGAGCAACACCAAAAGACGGCCCTTCTGCAGGAATCACTATGACAACCGCTATGGTATCAGCTCTTACTGGCAAGAAGGTAAGAAGCGATATAGCGATGACTGGAGAAGTTACAATTCGTGGCAATGTCCTAGCAATAGGAGGCCTTAAGGAAAAGGCCCTCGCAGCCTACTCCTACGGAATTAAAAACGTCATAATTCCAAAAGAAAATGAAAGAGATACAGAAGATATACCAAAAGAGATCAGAGATAAGATTAACTTTATCACAGTCTCTAAGGTATCTGAAGTCATAGAAAAGGCCCTAGTATGAAGATAAAAAACATTGAACTAGAACAAGTTGCAGGATTTAGGGAACAATGGCCAAGGGAAGACTTACCTGAGCTTGCCTTTGTCGGTAGAAGTAACGTAGGTAAGTCTTCCTTTATCAACTCCTTCCTATGCAGAAAGAAGCTTGCTAAGACTTCCTCTGTCCCAGGCAAGACCAGGACAATCAACTTCTATAGGATAAATGATAAGTTTAGGCTAGTAGACCTTCCAGGCTACGGCTATGCCAAGGTCAGCAAGAAGGAGAAGGCCAAGTGGGATAAGCTAATTAATGAATACCTCCACCAAAGAGAAGCCCTAAGAGAAGTCTTCCTCCTAGTTGACATCAGACATGAGCCAACCGCTCTTGATAAGCAGATGTATGATTGGATAAGAGAGACTGGCTTTACAGGCTTTGTAATAGCAACCAAGTTTGACAAGATTAAGAAAAGCCAGACCCAAAAGCATATCAAACAAATCATGAAAAAGCTAGAAATCGACGACGAAGGCTTAATATTTGCCTACTCATCAGAGACCAAACACAACAAGGACGTCCTAGAAGAACAAGTTGATGTGATAATTAATTACTAAGCCTACCCCCCCAAAGTCTAGACATAGATGGAGGGGATTTTCTTTTGCGTAATTTTCTAAATTCAAAGGTCATTGAAAGAATCATAGCTATGGGAATTAATAGAAATTTTCTTGCAAATTTATTCTCAAACTATTAATAAACATCTTAAAAACCAAATTATATTCAAGGTCTCTTTATATTTATAAAAATCGCTTTAACCCGATATTTCAAGGACTTGCAAACATTTCCATAATTTGTTATCATTTATAAGCAGTATAAAAAAGGGAGGAAATATGAAGAAGAATAAAATTTTACCAATTCTTTTATCAGCAGCTATGCTTTTTACAGCATGTGGTAACAATACAGCTGATAATAAGGATGGAGCTAAGGAAGAAACTGCTAAGGTAGAAAGCTTTAAGGCTACAGAAGCAGGACACAACGGAGACATAGAAGCTACAGTTAATTTTGAGGGAGATAAGATAGCTTCAATTGATCTAGTACATAAGGAAACAGAAGGCTTAGGAGACGAAGCAGCAGATAAAATCGTAAAAGAAATAGTAGATAAACAATCTATAAATGTAGATACAGTTTCAGGTGCTACAGTTACATCAACTGCCCTAATCGAAGCAGTAAAGGCTGCCATTGAAGAAAGCGGTCGTGACCTTAAGCTTTATGAAAAGGAAAGCGACGAAGCTAACAAGGAAACAGAAACAAAAGATTATGATGTAGTAGTTGTAGGTGGTGGTGGAGCAGGATTTGCTGCTGCAGTAACTGCCAAAGAAGCGGGTGCTAATGTCCTACTTCTTGAAAAACTTGGCCAAGTTGGTGGTAATACCCTAATTTCTGGCGGGGAATACGCAGCTCCAGCTAACGAACTTCAAGAAAAAGAAGGAATCGAAGATAGCAAAGAACTATTCGCAAAGG
Organism: Anaerococcus prevotii DSM 20548; assembly: GCF_000024105.1. Taxonomy (GTDB): domain Bacteria; phylum Bacillota; class Clostridia; order Tissierellales; family Peptoniphilaceae; genus Anaerococcus; species Anaerococcus prevotii. Next base: position 428,853 of record NC_013171.1, read on the forward strand.
ATGTTGAAGAAGCAGGCGGAAAGAAAGAATTAATCGAAGTATTAGCTGACAAGGCAACAGATGGTGCACACTGGCTAAGAGATGACATCGGAGTAGAATGGCTAGATAGCTTGATGTTCTTCGGTGGACACTCAGTTAAGAGATCTTATATTCCTAAAAACCACACAGGAAATGAATTAATCTCTAAATACAAGACAAAAGCAGAAGAGCTTGGAATCGACCTAATGACAAACACTGACGTTAAGGAAATCCTTACAAAAGACGGAGTAGTTTGTGGAGTTAGGGCAGAAGGAAGCGACAAAAACTACGAAATTAACGCTAAATCAGTAGTTCTTGCAACAGGTGGATTCGGTGCAAATGCTGAAATGTGCTACGAAAACGATAAGGAAGTTGACGAACACGTCCTATCAACTAACTCTCCAGGAGCAACAGGAGATGGTATCGTAATGGCACAAGCTCTTGGTGCAGGAACCGTAGATATGGACAAGATCCAACTTTACCCAGTATGTGACGTTGAAACAGGAAAGCTCCTATATGTCGGAGATACAAGACTTGTTGGTGGAGCACTTCTAGTAAATAAAGAAGGTAAGAGATTCGTAGAAGAGCTTGATACAAGACGTGCAATATCAATGGCTATCAAAGATCAAACAGACTACGTAGGATACCTAATTTGGGATGAAAAATCAAATGAAAAAACTGGTACAATGAAGTCTAACCCAGAAGAAGCTAAGAGCCTATTCGACAGAGGCCTGCTATATAAGGCTGACACAATCGAAGAGCTTGCAGACCACTTTGGTATCGACAAAGAAGCTTTAGTAGAAACAGTAAATACCTTCAACGAAAACTCTAAGAAGGAAGAAGACCCAGAATTTAACCTAAGAATGCTAGGTTGGACAATCGATGAAGGTCCTTACTACATGCTAAAGGCAGCTCCAGCAGTTCACCACACAATGGGTGGTCTAGTAATAAACACTGACGCAGAAGTTCAAACAGAAGATGGCAAAACAATCGAAGGACTTTACGCAGCAGGTGAAGTAACAGGTGGAATCCACGGCAAAAACAGACTTGGTTCTGTAGCTATGGCTGACATTACAGTTTACGGAAGAATAGCAGGAGAAAATGCAGCAAAACACGCTGGAAAATAAGATGATAATTAGGGAGTCAGAGAAATCTGGCTTCTTTTTTTGTCTTCTTTGGGTATAGATTAAGATGAAAAAGTGTGATAGACTTTTGAAAGTTAAGATAAGGAAAGGATAAAGTTTGAAGCTTGAAATATGTATAGATTCCTACGAATCTTTTATAAATGCGAAAGAAGCTGGTGCTAATCGAGTAGAAATATGCTCATGTCTAGATCTTGATGGGATAAGTCCATCTGTAGGACTCGTTAGTAAGATTTCTAAAGAGAAAAATATAGAGAAAGTTGTCATGATTAGACCAAGGCCCTACGATTTTTTCTATAGTGATGAGGAATTTGAGATGATGAAAGAAGAGATAAGTATCTACAAGGACTTCGATATAGATGGCTTTGTCTTTGGACTTCTTAAAAAGGATGGGAGGATTGATCTAGATAGGACAAAAGAGTTGGTCGAGCTTTCAAGGCCAAAGGAAGCTATATTTCACAGGGCCTTTGATTACTCCAAGGATGGGGAAGAAGTTATGGATGATTTGATAAATATTGGGATAAAGAGAATCCTTACTTCAGGGAAAAGCCCCACAGCTATAGAAGGAATTGAGTTTTTATCAAGGATTAATCACAAATACAAGGGCAGGATCGAAATTATGGCAGGATCTGGAGTAAATTATTCAAATATAGAAGAAATCTATAGGAAAAGTGGAATCGAAAACTTCCATATGTCGGCTAAAAACAAAAGAAAAACAAAGATGGTCTATCTTAAAGAAGCGAAACTATATCAAGATATAGGCTTTAGTGATAGGTCGCTTATAAGAAAAGCCAAAGAGACAATAGAGAAATTATCTTAAAATTGGATAATATAAAAGTGTTTTAAAGATAAAAATTCTTAAAGAAAAAAGGAGCTGTTGCAGAATGAATAAATCGTACCATTATCGTTATAAGAACCTCCACGGAAATTTTGCCTCCATCAGCCGGCAGGCACCACTGAAAATTTCCTAAGAGAACCTTCTAACGATGGTACGATGATTATTCATAGTTTTGCAACAACCCTTTTTAGCTTATTTTATTCTTCGACAAAAGTAATCTTTCCGTCTTCTAGTTTTGCAATTCTTGCTAGGGAGTATACTTCTAGTCCCATTTCGTTTTCGATTACGCTACGTCCATCAGAAAAGGACTTTTCTATTACTATACCAAAGCCTACTGGGTTGGCCCCTGCTTGTCTTACTAGAGCAACCATGCCCTTGGCTGCTTGACCGTTTGCCAAGAAGTCGTCTATCATGAGGACATTTTCGTCTTCTTTGATGAAGTTTTTGGAAACTATAAGCTCATTTGTAACTTGTTTGGTGAAGGAGTATACGCTTGAATGATAAACATTATCTCCTGTTGTAAGGGATTGTTGCTTTCTTGCGAATACACACTTTACTCCAAGCTCTAGGGCTGTAGCAAGGGCTGGGGCGATACCTGATGATTCTACTGTTAGAACCTTATCTATATTTTTATCTTTGAAATATTCAGCAAATTCCTTGCCCATTTGTTGGATAAGCTTACAGTCGATTTGTTGGTTGAGGAAGGAGTCTACCTTTAGGATATTTGGTCCAATTACGATTCCTTCTTCTAATATTTTTTCTTCAAGTTCTTTCATGTTTACTCCTTATGTAGAATTTATACGCTTTTAATAATTATAGTGTTTTTAAAAAATTAGTCAAATTCAGATAAGATAGAAGGATTTTGAAGGAATATGATTGATTTTGAATGAAAATGATGATATAATATTTGCATGATAGTAGAAGAAAGACTCGATATGATATTGGATGTGCTTTTTAAGGAAAAAAAGATATCCAACAGATATTTGACTAAGAAGCTACATGTCAGTGAGTCAACCCTAAGACGCGACCTCGATATCTTGGAGGAAGCTGGAAAGATAAGGAGGGTCCACGGGGGAGCTGTACTAAATATAAAGACAGATGAGAGAAGTTTCACTGATAATGAGCAAAGCATGTTAGAAGAGAAAAAATCTATAGGAAGGAAGGCTTCTAAGTTAATCCCTGACAAGAGTTTGGTTTTCTTAGATGCGGGATCTACAACAAATATGATGATCGACTTTTTGGAGGCTAAGGAAGTAAGGATTGTGACAAATGGCCTAATGCATGTTACAAAACTAATGGAGCGAGGAATCGATACGATAATTATCGGAGGTAGGCTTAAGGCAAGAACCAGGGTCACTACTGGGGTAATTGCTATGAATGAGCTTTGCGATTTTAATTTCGACCTAGCCTTTATCGGTGCAAATGGCTTTGATGAGGAGTATTTTTATACTGCTGATATCAATGAGGCTCTGATAAAGAGAAAGTCGATTGAGCTTTCCAACAAGGCCTATATCCTAGCAGATTCTTCCAAAGAACACGAAGTATATCATGCGAAGATTATTGGAAGGAATGATGTTGAACTAATTGAGGAGGACAGATGATTTATACATTAACAACGAATCCATCAATAGATTATATAATGAGGATAGATGAATTTACCCACGGAGCGACCCTTCGCAGCAAGGCGAGTGAGATGTATCCAGGTGGTAAGGGAATCATGGTCTCAAAGCTACTTAAAAATCTGGGAGATGATCCGGTAAATATTGGCTTTCTAGGTGGCTTTACTGGAGATTTCATAAAAAATGAGCTAGAAAAGCTAGGAATTAAGGAAAGCTTTACAGAGATTAAGGGAGATTCGAGGATTAATGTCAAGCTAAAATACCAAGACGAGACAGAAATAAATGCCGAAGGACCTCATATAGACGAGGATGAAGTAGAGAATTTTTTTGCTAGTCTTAAGGAGGTTAAAGAAGATGACTTCCTAGTAATCTCAGGCTCCTTACCAAAAAGTCTAGATAAAGACTTCTATAAGGAAGTAATAAGAAGGATTTCTTGTAAGTTTACTATAGACATAGCAAACAAGGAAGTCCTAGATTATCTAAAATATAAGCCAGTCCTTGTAAAACCAAACAAAGAAGAGCTGGGAAGGATATTTGAAACTAAGATAGAAACAGATGAAGAAATAATATCTTACGCTAAGAAGCTAATCGAACTTGGAGCAGAAAATGTAATCGTATCTCTAGGCGGAGAGGGATCTATCTTTGTAGATAAGGATAGGGTCCTTAAGGCGAGCCCAATCGAAGGCAAGCTTGTAAATTCTGTAGGAGCAGGAGACTCCATGGTAGGAGGATTTGTATATGGACTAAGCCATGACTTATCTAAGAAGGATGCCTACAAGCTTGCGGTAGCATGTGGGACAGCGACAGCCTTTAGCCCTGATATAGGAAGTAAGGAAAAAATTGATGAAATTTTAGAAAAAGTGGAGGTAAAGGAAAGTGGAAATTAGAGATTTACTCAAGCCTGAACTGATGATATTTGACCTTCAGGCAAATGACAAGATGAGTGCAATTGAAGAAATAGCCTCAAAGTTTTTCGAAAAAGGTTATGTAAAAGATAAAGAAGACTTCAAAAATGGACTTATAGCAAGAGAAGAAGAAGGATCAACTGCCCTAGGTGAGTCAGTAGCCATCCCTCACACCAAAAACGAAACTGTTAAGGAACCTGCAGTTTTATTTGCAAGAAAAGTAGGAGGACTTGACTATGAAGCCTTAGACGGAGAGCCAACAGAAATATTTTTCGCCATAGGAGCACCAGCGGGAGAAAACAACCTCCATGTAGAAACCCTAGCCGAGCTTTCAAAAATGATTATGAAAGAAGGCTTCATCGATGATCTTAAGAAATGTTCTAGCGAAGAAGAAGTCTACGGAGTAATCGACAAATACTCAGAGAAAAAGAAGGCCCCAGTAGTTGAAGAAACTACAAATAGCGATATCAAATTACTAGCAGTAACAGCTTGTCCAAACGGTATAGCCCACACCTACATGGCCCAAGAAGCCCTAGAAAAGGCAGCCAAAAAGGCAGGGGTTTCAATCAAGGTCGAGACAAATGGGTCTGATGGAATAAAAAATAGACTAACAGCCAAGGAAATCGAAGAAGCTGATGCTATAATCATTGCAGCAGATAAGAAAGTCGAAACAAATAGGTTCGATGGCAAAAGACTTATCCAAAGACCAGTATCTGACGGAATCAGAAAAAGTGATGAACTAATCGAAAAGGCCATCAAGGGCGAAGGAAGAATCTTTACCGCAGAAGAAGGAGCAAGTAAGGGAAGTGATGACGATGGCGAAGGTCAAAGCTTCTGGCAAAAGATTTACGGAGACCTAATGAATGGAATTAGCCACATGCTACCATTTGTAATCGGTGGTGGAATCCTCATGGCAATCTCCTTCCTAGTAGAAAGATTCGCAGGAGATGAATCCCTTGCCTTCACTTTCCTAAATGGTCTTGGAGGGGATGCCTTTAGCTTCCTAATACCAATCCTTGCAGGCTTTATTGCCATGTCAATTGGAGATAGACCAGCCCTAATGCCTGGTATGGTTGCAGGACTTATGGCAAGCCGTGGAGCAGGCTTTATCGGTGGACTAATCGGAGGTTTCCTTGCAGGTTATGTAGTTAATTTACTAAAGAAAGCCTTCAGAAATCTTCCAAAATCAGTCGAAGGCCTAAAGCCAATGCTAATCTATCCAGTATTTGGTCTTTTAATCGTTGGAGCCTTGATGTTCTTTATCATAGACCCAATATTTACTGGAATCAATACCTTCATTAACAACTGGTTAATGAGCCTATCTGGAGCTAATATGCTTCTTCTAGGAGCAATCCTTGCAGGCATGATGGCAATAGATATGGGTGGTCCTATCAACAAGGCAGCTTACGCCTTCGCAATCGGAGCCTTCACAGATACAGGAATAGGAACCTTTATGGCAGCTGTAATGGTTGGAGGAATGGTTCCACCAATTGCAATAGCAATAGCAACAACATTTTTCAAAGATAAATTTACAGAAGATCAAAAGAAGACTACAATTACCAACTACATCTTGGGTCTAAGCTTTATAACAGAAGGAGCAATTCCTTTCGCAGCTGCGGAACCAACTAAGGTAATCCCAGCTAGTGTTATAGGATCAGCTATAGCAGGAGCAATAGTTGGAGGCTTTAACATATCAGCCCCAGCCCCACACGGAGGAATCTTCGTATTGCCAGCTATGTCAAGCCTAAGCCAAGCCCTAATCTTTGTAGGATCTGTATTAGTAGGTGCAATAGTTGGTGGTCTAATCTACGGATTTATCAAAAAGAAAGATTAATAAATATAATCAAAGAAAAAAGAAGTTTTCTATTAGAGAAAGCTTCTTTTTTAGTGGATATTAATTGAAATTTGAAAGATAATTAAAAAGGATAGAAAAAAGAAATATCAATCTTTTATACAAATTAAAGCTATTGTAAAAACTATGTAAAATTTTTTTCTCTATATTCTAATCTAGGTCAATATATCTTATAATATATATAAGAACTATTTGGGAGGCTTTTATGAGGAGAAAACTTAAGATTGGTCTTGGTGTCTTTGTAGCTATAATCATAATTCTTTTTGTCGCTTTTTCTATCTTTATCGGCAAGGCTACCTTTGATGGGATGACTGAAAATGTAAGTAGGGAAGTGACTAATAAGGAGCTTATTTCTTATAAAGAAGATTACGATGACTTTGCTGAAGGAAAAGATAGCAAAGAAATTAAGATAAAATCAAGCGAAGATGGACATGAAATTCCTGCTATTTTTATCAAAAATCCTAAAGCTAAGGGGATTTGTATCATGGTTCACGGTATGGGAGGGACTAAGTATTCTCTCTATCCTCAAGGTCAGATTTTCTATGACTTAGGATTTTCTCTTTTATTCTATGATCAGAGAAATTCTGGGGAGAATCTCGCTCCTTACAATACCTATGGGGTCCTTGAATCCTTTGATTGTTTGGATGCGATTGCTTACATAAAAAAGGAATATCCAGATGAGAAGATTATCCTTTACGGCGAATCCTATGGAGGAGCGACTAGTCTTATTGCTGCTAGTAGGGATAGTTCAAATATTGACTACCTAATCTTAGACTGCCCTCTTGGAGATAGTAGAGAAATGGTAGATGATGTTCTAGCGAAAGTCGAAGAAAAGGAGAAGATTCCTCAAAGTTTCATGAGTTTTTTGGGAAACTCCTTCCTAAAGATGAAATTAGGGCTTGGCCTAGAAGATATAGACTCTACTAAGTGGGCAAGACAGGCAGATATCTCAAGCCCTGTTCTTGTAATTAATTCAAAGGCTGATACTATGACCCCTTACCATATGGGTAGGGAGGTATATGAGTCTATAAACTCAAGCAAGAAAGAAATCTATACAGGAGAAGACTTCGGCCACTGTGAGTTTTCAAAGATTGATCCCGAAGGCTTTAAGAATCTTATAGGAACTTTCCTAGATAAATATTAAAATCATCACAATCACCAAGCTTATCTTATTTCAAAATGAAGGAAGGATATTTTTGGGTATGATATAAGTATGAATAGTTTAGAATTTATAAAAGATTTAATAAAATTTATTGATGATAGTCCAGTTTCCTATTATGCAGTAGAAAATGCTCGTAAGATTTTAAAGGAAAATGGATACACAGAACTTTTTGAAAATGAAAAGTGGGATATCAAAGCAAAGGGCAAATATTTTGTAGTTCGTGACGGAACTGCTCTTTTTGCCATAAATCTCGGAGAAGATTTAAGAGATGGTTTTGATATAATTGGTTCCCACACAGAAAGCCCGACTTTTAAAGTAAAATCCAATCCAGAAATGGCAGAAAATGGATATCTCAAGCTAAATGTTGAAGTGTATGGAGGGATGATTTATTCGACATGGCTTGATAGGACTTTATCACTTGCGGGAAAAGTTGTATATGAAAAAGAAGGCAAGCTAGTGTCTAGTCTGATAAATATAGATAAAGACCTACTAACAATACCAAATGCTGCAATTCATATGAATAGGACTGTAAACAAGGACTTTGCTTACAATCCTCAGGACAATTTGTATCCTATCATTACTACTATAAAAGATAAGGCTCAAAAGGATGGATACATTCAAAAAATTATAGGAGAAGAGCTAGGAATTGACCCAAAAGCCATAATAGATTATGATTTGTCCTTGTACGATAGACAAAAAGGAACAATTATAAATGACATGTATCAAATAGGTAGGATTGACAACCTTGGATCTGTCCATGCCTCTCTTATGGCCTTTGTAAATTCCGATTCTACAAAGACAAATGCCTTAATCTTAAATGATAACGAGGAGATTGGTTCAAGGACAAGGACAGGGGCCTTCTCACCATTTTTAGGAGATTGCCTAAAAAGATTTACCCTTTTAAGTGGGGGAAATGAGGAAGATTATCAAATAGCAATTGAAAACTCATTTTTGATAAGTGCCGACCAAGCCCACGCAATCCACCCAAACTTCAAAGGATTTTCTGATCCAACCAATGAAGTAAGGATGAATGAGGGACTTGTGATAAAAATTGCTGCAAATGGTGCCTATAGTACAAATATTTCTAGCAAGGCAAGAATTATTAAAATTGCAAGAGACTTAGGATTAAAGCTTCAAACTTTCCACAATAGAAACGACAAACAAGGTGGTTCTACTATTGGTCCTATAGCCTCAGCAAATTTGGGTATAAGAAGTATAGATGTCGGTGAGCCAATCCTTGCCATGCATTCCATAAGAGAGCTTGGAGGAATAGAGGATCATATGGACGCCTATAAGATTTACAAGAGATTTTACGAGGAGGACTAAATGGCAGTAGTAGAAGTATGCCTAATACCAATAGGAACAAAAGAAACATCAGTAAGCAAGTACGTAGCAGAAGCTGAGAAAATCCTTATGGCAGAAGGGGTAAAATATAAACTAAACCCTATGGGAACAGTAATAGAGGCAGATGCTGACAAGGCGTTAGAAGTTATAAGAAAAATGCAAGAATCTGTCTTTGACAAGGGGGCAGATAGGGTGTATTCTGTCATCAAAATGGACGATAGAAGAGATAAGAAGGCTTCTATGGAGCAAAAAATCAAGTCAGTAGAGGATAAACTATAAAGGAGTGGGCCTATAGCGGTCCATTCTTTTTTTGGAAAAAATCTTGTTAGAAAATTAACTATTTGTTACAATAGTAGTAAATAATGTTGGATAGGTGCTGGTAAAATTTTTCTAATTAAATGTACAATTCTAGGTGGAAATTATAGCTTTAGATCGATAAATTTTACTTAGATTAGCTCATATGATTATAAAGAGGGCTTTGCCAACACAGTAAAATTCTAGGAGGAATTATGAAAAAGAGAAACATATTCGTAAGCCTTGCCCTAGCAGGTCTACTGCTAACTTCTTGCGGCAATCAGGATAAGAAGGAAAATACCAAAACTAGCGATGCGCCACTTAAGGTAGCCATGTATACTGAAATCGATTCGCTCGATCCTTTCAATGCTACAGCAGGAGATACCAAGACAATCATGGATCAAGTATTTGATGGACTCTTCGATGTGGATGAAGATGGAAATCTAGTTCCTGACCTTTGTGAATCTTACGAGATAAGTGAAGATGGCCTTACTTATGATTTCAAATTAAAAGAAGGGGTCAAATTCCACAATGATAAGGACTTTACTGCAGATGATGTCTACTACACTTATGATATCCTAGCAGGACTAACAAGTGGAGAGCCAAAGTCTTCTAAGTTTGCCCAAATAGAATCAATGGAAGTAGCCTCTCCTACAGAAATTAAAATCAAATTAAAGGAAAAATCTAATTCCTTTATCTATCTAAATACTCAACCAATAGTTCAAAAAGACTATGAAGACAATCAGACAAAGCCAATAGGAACTGGTCCTTTCGAGTTTGTTTCCTACACACCAGGTGAGGGCATGAAGCTAAAAAGATTTGACGACTATCACAGAAAAGACCATATTGCGAAGTTTGCTGACGTAGAGATTCTAAGAATTGCCGACAGACAAACCCTAATCATGGCCCTAAACAACAAGGACGTTGACCTTGCTACAGGACTTACTAATGATGAGCTAAGCCAAATAGAAGAAACTTGCGATATCCATTCCTTCCCACAAAACTTAGTTCAAGTCCTAGGTCTTAATAACGATGTTAAGCCTTTCGATGATATGAAGGTAAGACAAGCTATTGCTTACGCAATCGATAAGGATGAAATCATAAACACAGCGGCAGGTGGCAGGGCAAGTAAGCTAGTATCAAACTTCTCCCCAGCCCTTAAAGAATATTACAATGATATGGAAGAAAAATACCCTTACAATCCGGAAAAGGCCAAGGAACTTTTAAAAGAAGCAGGCCTTGAGGACGGATTTTCTGTAAAACTAACTGTGCCAAGTGATTACAAATATCATATGGACACAGCAGAGCTAATCCAAGCCCAACTAGGTAAGGTAGGAATTGATGTAACACTTGATCCAATCGAGTTTTCTACTTGGCTAAGCAAGGTATACAAGGATAAGGACTATGAGGCTACAGTTTCAGGCTTTGTAGGTTATGTTGATCCAATCAGAGTAATCGATAGATATGTATCAACTAATGACAAAAACTTCATCAACTACAAGTCAGAAGGTTATGACGAGGCTATAAAGGCAGCCCAAAGTGCAGATAATAAGGAAGATATAATCCAAAATGTAAAAGATGCCCAAGAATTTATGGCAGAAGATGCAGGATCAGTCTTCCTAACAGACCCTGACAACAACCAAGCCCTAAACAAGGACCTCACAGGACTTAAGTCCTATCCAGTACAAAAGATAAATCTAGAGGATATAGAAAAGAAAAATGACTAAAGCAATTGTAAAAAAGCTCTTGTCTATAATATTGACTTTGTTCTTTGTATCTGTCCTAATATTTCTAGTATTTCAAATAATTCCAGGTAATCCTGCCGAAATAATACTAGGGACAGAGGCAGATCCAGCCCAAATAAAGGCTCTCGAAAGGGAGCTTGGGCTTGATAAGTCAATGTTTCAAAGATATATATCTTGGATAGGAGGGCTTTTGAGATTAGATATGGGAGAAAGCCTTAAATATAGGATGCCTGTAAGCACACTCTTTCTAAGAAAGCTACCAGTAACCCTAACCTTAACCCTTTACTCCCTAATCCTATCTATAATAATAGCAATCCCACTTTCAATTCAAATCACCTTGAAGTCTGATAAGTGGTATTCATCAATCATAACGGCCATAACCCAGCTTGGTATTTCTATACCTTCATTTTGGTTGGCCTTTTTGCTAATTTATGTATTTGCAGTTAAGCTTGATATATTCGATACCCTTTCCTACAATGCCATGGCGGGAGGATTCTTACAAAGACTTAAGAGCTTCTTTCTTCCTTCCCTTGCCATAGCCATACCTAATATTTCTACCATAATTAGGTATATGCAGGCCGCAATCTTAGATGAAATCAACAAGGACTATGTAAGGACAGCGAGGATGAAGGGGATGACCCTTAAGGAAATCTTATACAAACACGTCCTAAAAAACGCCCTAATTCCTGTAATTACAGTAATAGGAATGAGTCTTACATCAAGTGTTGGAGGCTCTTTAATTATAGAAAATGTTTTCGCCCTACCGGGGATTGGCTCTTTGATAGTAGCATCTATCTCATCGAGAGACTTTCCTTTGATCCAGTCAGTTGTAATAGCTGTGGCCTTCTTGGTAATTTTCATAAATTTCATCATAGACATAGCCTACGGCCTAATTGACCCAAGAATAAGAGGTGGAAAATGATAAAGAATAACAAAATAGCAATTAATATAGGAAAATTTATCATAGGCTTCTATTTTATAGTCTTTCTTGTATCCATATTTTGGACTCCCTATAATCCAAATGCTATCGAGACTAGCCAGAAACTTTTATCTCCAAGCCTCGCCCATCCCTTTGGGACTGATAATATGGGCAGAGATATCCTATCAAGACTTATGGAAGGAAGTAAGTACGCCATAGTTCTTTCCTTTGGGACGGTAGGCCTTGCCCTAATCTTAGGTTCTATTATAGGAGCTTGTGCAGGTTATTTTGGAGGAAGGGTTGACGAGATCCTCATGCGTTTTATAGATTCCCTTATGGCCTTTCCGGGAATACTTTTTGCCATGATGCTGGTATCTGTCTTTGGTTCAGGCCTAATTAATACAATTTTTGCTATAGGAATCATGTCTATTCCTTATTTTGCAAGAGTTGTAAGAAGTGGATTCCTCCAAGTTAAAAACGCCCAGTTCGTAAAATCAGCTGTAGTAAAGGGAGCAGGACCTGTTTATATAGCGATAAATCATATCATGCCTAATATCAAAAACCAAGTCATGGTTGCCATAGTCCTTTCTATCTCCCAAGCCATCCTTGCAGAAAGTGGCTTATCCTACCTAGGTCTTGGAGTTAGGCCACCAGATCCTTCTTGGGGAAGGATGCTAAAGGAGAGTCAAATTTACTTTAACCAGGCCCCTTATTATTTTATAGCGACAGGAATTTGTCTAAGCCTCTTGGTTTTAGGCTTTACCCTCTATGGAGAGAAGTTTAGAAATGAAAGATTAAAGGAGAAGGCAGGAAGATGAAATTATTAGAAGTAAAAGACCTTACGGTAGCCTTCCCCACAGAAAATGGGGATAAGAACGCAGTAAATCACCTATCCTTTGATCTACATGAAAATGACTTCGTGGGTCTTGTAGGAGAAAGTGGCTGCGGCAAGACCGTAGCTACCCAAACCATCCTAGGGATCCAGCCCCAAGCGGCAATCGTTAAGTCAGGCTCAGTTAAGCTAAGGGACATAGAAGTTTTGGGCCTAAGTGATAAAGAGTGGAAGAAGTACAGATCACGTAATATAGCCACAGTCTTTCAAGAACCTGGCTCTGCCCTAAATCCCTTGATGAAGGTTGGTAAGCAAATCGAAGAAGTCTTAAAAATCCACTATGATTTTGATAAGGAAAAAAGAAAGAAACTTGTCCTAGAAACTATGGAAAAATGTGGGCTTAAAGATGTAGAAAGCCTCTATAATAAGTATCCCCACGAGCTTTCTGGAGGAATGCAACAAAGGATAATAATAGCTATGAGCCTTATAGCAAATCCCAATGTTCTTATAGCAGATGAGCCGACTACAGCCCTTGATGCCAAGGTCCAAGCCCAGATTATAGATCTCTTTAAAGAAATTTCTATGATTTACAAGGGAGCTATAGTTTTTATTAGCCATGACCTTAACTTAATAGAGCGAATCTCAAAGACTGTTATGATAATGTATGCGGGAAGGATTGTCGAAAGAGGGAAGACAAGCGATGTAGTAGCAAATCCCCTCCATCCTTATACGAAAGCCCTCCTAAAGGCTGTGCCAAACTTTAGAAAAAGAGGAGAGAAGCTATACAATATCAAAGGCCATGTGCCTGACCTAAAAAACAGGCCTAACACAGGTTGTCCTTTCGCCGACAGATGTGACCATGTTATGGATATATGTAGGGAAAGCTTCCCAGAAACTACGAGAGAGAAGGACCGCGAGGTAAACTGCCATCTCTATGGAGGAAATAATGGATGAGATTTTAAGAATTGATCATATTACAAAAATCTTCAAGGATTCCTCCCTGCTTTTTAGAAAAAAAGATAAAGTCGCCCTAGATGATGTAACTTTTGCTGTGAAGAAGGGCGAAATCTTTGGTCTTGTAGGAGAAAGCGGATCTGGTAAGACGACCCTATCAAATATTATCCTAAGGCTAGTCAAGGAAACTAGTGGGACTATTTACTTTAAGGATAAGGATATTAGTAAATTCACCAAGGAAGAGCTCAAAGACTATAGGAAAAATGTCCAAGTGGTCTTCCAAAATCCTTACCAAGCCCTTAATCCCAAAAAGACTATAGGATTTTCCCTAAGAGAAATCCTTAAAATCCACGACCTCTATGAGGACGGAGGAGAGGAGAAGATAAGGGAAATACTTGAAGAAATCGAGATGGAAGTTGACGTCCTAGACTATCTTCCTAGTAAGCTTTCTGGAGGACAGAAACAGAGGATTGCCATAGCTGCAGCCCTTCTTATAGATCCTGAATTTCTTATAATAGATGAGGGAGTAAGCGCACTTGATGTAAGTATCCAGGCCCAAATCCTAAATCTTATCAAAGAACTTCAAGAAATACACCAATTTACTACATTTTTCATATCCCACGACCTTAATGTAATAGCATATCTATCAGATAGGATAGGGGTCCTCTACAATGGGAAATTGGTAGATCTCTTCAAGACAGAAGATATAGGAAAAGAAGAAAGGGCAGATTATACCAAGGAGCTTTTTAAGTCTATTAGAATTTAAGATAAGTAAAAACTATTCTATGAAAATAAGATAAATTTAATATTCTAGCTTTTTTAGAGATAAATAAGCAAAACAAAACGAGGTCTTAGGGATTTGTTTCTTAGGGCCTCGTTATTCTCTTCAAATCATTTTTTCTATTTTCTTGTAAGCATTCATAAGTATCAATCCAAAAATCGAATTAACTACCATAGCTACGAGAACTACTGGAAGGGATGGGAGAAATAGATTCATTTGTTTAGTAATCCCTAAGGCTAGAAGCAAAAATAATACTCCACTTACTAGGGTGCCGAAGGCGTAGATAAAGATTATTTGATATTTGTTTAAATCTTTGCCAAATTTTTGAATTAAAATAAATATCACAATAGCAACTATAATTTTCTCTATAAAATTTGGTATTTGTCCGCCTGGAAAGCTTGTTGTAAGAGCGCTCATTATCCCACCCGCTACTCCAATAAGGATAGCCTCCTTGATATCACCTGCTATGATAAGGGATATAAACATCATGGACAAGAGAAAGTCAGGTTTTACTCCTCCAAAGATTGGTGGAACCAAAAAGTGCATCACAAGTCCAAGTGCCATAAATATTGCCGATATAGTTAAGTTTCTAGTTTTCATAATTTCCTCCTAATAAAAAAAGCCCGCTCCATATAGGAGCGAGCATAGGCCCACGGTGCCATCCTTCTTGCCTTACTAAGGCGCTTTAGATACATACATATCCTATCCCTGTAAGGTGGGAAGACCCGCCGGCTACTAGATTCACCATTGATCTGATAGATCCATTCACAAGTTAAAATCCAGAAATTCTCATCAACCATTTCCTTTCTGTAGGTCTTTTAATCTTCTTACTACTTCTATCTACGATTATTATTGTTATAATTATAAATCCATTTGAAACTTTTGTCAAGTATTTTAGAAAAGTGGCAATAGATATCTTAGGATAAATACTATAGAAAGTACATAAACTAGTGGTGATACTTCCTTGCCCTTTCCTGTTAGAAGCTTAATTAGTGCATAAGAGATCATTCCAAATGATATACCTTCAGCTATAGAATAAGTTAGTGGCATCATTAAGATTGTCATGAAGGCTGGGAAGGCTTCTGATATATCTGAGAAGTCTATATCCACAACTGTTGTAATCATGAATAGTCCCACTGTAACTAAGGCTGCTGCTGTAGCTGAAGCTGGTATTATTGAAAATACTGGAAAGAAGAAGGCTGCTATTACGAAGCATGCTGCTGTAGCAAGGGCTGTAAGACCTGTTCTTCCACCTTCTGCAACTCCTGATGATGATTCAACGAAAGTTGTTACTGTACTTGTTCCAACCATAGAACCTAGTGTAGTTCCTATAGCATCTGATAAAAGTGCCTTTTTAATCTCTGGTAAGTTTCCATTCTCATCGAGCATATCTGCCTTAGTAGCAACTCCTGTAAGTGTTCCTAGAGTGTCGAAAATATCGACAAAGAGGAAGGAGAAGAGTACTGAGAACATTTCAAGTGAGAATACATTTGAAAAGTCTAGCTTAAAAAATACTGGTTCAATTGTTGGAGGTAGACTTACTATATGAGAGTCAGGAAAGTGGGTTACGCCGAGGATTAGTGAGAGAATTGTAGATACTAAGATTCCCCATAACAAGGCTCCCTTAACATTTCTTGCTGTAAGAACTACCATTATGATAAGTGCAAAGAAAAAGATAAATCCATTTGCATTAGTTAACTCTCCAAGAGATAGTGAGATTTCGCCAACCTTTAGGATTCCTGCATTTAGTAGACCGATTTCTGCGATAAATAAACCGATACCTACTGACACTGCCTTTTTGAGATTGATAGGAATTGAGTTAAAGATAGCTTCTCTGAGACCTACGAAAGATAAAAGTAAGAATATGATACCTTCTAAAAATACTGCTGTAAGTGCAAATTGCCAAGTTTTTCCCATTTGCATAACAACTGTGTAGGTAAAGAAAGCATTAAGCCCCATACCAGCTGACATACCAAATGGAAGATTTGCATAAAAAGCCATAAATAGCATTGCTACCACGCTTGCGATGATAGTGCCTGTAAAAACTGCCCCGTAATCCATGCCGGATTCTGATAGAATCTGAGGATTTACTGCTAGAATATATGACATGGTCATAAATGTAGTAATACCTGCCATTATTTCTGTTCTAGTGTCTGTACCATGCTTTTTTAGTTTAAAAGCTTTTTCGAAAAATGAATTTTCTGCCATTTTTTCCTCCCTTATTTATGATACACATTTATTATATACTTAAATCTTATAAATTCATATCTTTCCCTTTTAATTTAATAAAATCTAGCTTATAATATAAGAAGGAGGACGTTTTGACGACTATCAATATAATTCAGCTGATTCTCATAATTATGGGAGTAATGTTTTCGGCATTTTTCTCCTCATCAGAAACAGCCCTTACAAGTATTAATACATTTAAAATCAGACAAATGGAAAAAAACGGAGTTAAAAACTCCCATATACTTAAAAAATTAGTAGATAATATCACCAAGGTACTTACTACCATCCTTATTGGGAATAATATAGTAAATATTGTAACGACTACCATAGCGACCATATTTTTTACAGATGTTTTCGGTCCTAAGGGTGCTGTGATTTCACCTATAATTTTAACAATAGTTGTACTGATTTTTGGAGAAGTAACTCCCAAAAATATAGCTACATCAAACCCGGAAAGATTATCCCTAAAGGTTGCTAAGCCTATTAGGTTTTTAAATATAATACTTACTCCCTTATCCTTTATCCTAGGTCTTATTACAAATTCAATTGGAAAACTTTTTATAAGCGATAGCACGGATAATGATAGGGTAACAGAAGAAGACTTAAAGACTATAGTTGATGTGTCAGAAGAGCAGGGAGTAATCAATAACGAAGAAAGTGAAATGATAAATAACGTCTTCGAATTCGGTAACTCCGACGTTTCAGATATCATGACAGCAAGGACCAATATGGAAGCTATACCAGTAGACCTTCCTATTGATGAACTGAAGGCCTTTCTTAAAAGCTCCAACCATTCTAGAATTCCAGTTTACGGGAGAAATATAGACAATGTCCTAGGAATCCTACATATGAAAGATTTAGTCAGTCATATGGTTCAGGAAAATGACATAAAGTTAATCGATTGTATAAGGCCTGCCTATTATGTCTACGACAATATGCACATCTTTGACCTCTTTACTACTATGAGGGGGGAGAATCTCTCCCTTGCTATTGTAATCGATGAATACGGCGGAACAAGCGGCCTTGTAACCATAGAAGATATAGTAGAAGAGCTTGTAGGAGAGATCGATGACGAATATGATTCGGCCTATGAGACAATCTATAAGATAAATGACAAGGAATATTTGGTCAATCCTTCAATCCACTTAAATGATTTCAACGACTATTTTGATACGGATCTAGAGGAGATCAAAAACGACTCTATAGGAGGTTTTGTGATTGATAAGCTTTCTAGGATTCCTAATAAGGGGGATTCTATCAAAATTAACAATATGACTATCACAGTCCTTCAAGTCGATAGATATAAAATCGAGATGCTCAAAGTAAATTTTATATAAAGGAGTTATTATGAGAGATGTAGTTTATATCACAGGCCATAAGAATCCAGACACAGATTCTATAATGAGCGCTCTAGCCTATGCGGACCTTAAAAACAGACTCGGAGAAGTCAAGGCGATTCCAATCAGACTCGGTAAGCTCAATCCAGAAAGTAAGTTCGTCCTAGACTACTTTGGCCTAGAGCCACCAAAGCTAAAGGAATCTATCAAGCTTCAAGTCAAAGACCTCGACATAGATAAGGGAAATATCATAGACCCTTCCATTGCCATAAGGTCTGCCTGGGAAATCTTCCAAAAGGGAGATGCCAATTCTCTTTCTGTTGTCGACGCCAATGGAAAAATTGCAGGAATAGCCTCCCTATCTAACATAACCCGTGCCTATATGGACGTTTGGGATGACAAGATTTTGGGAAGGAGTAAGACTCCAATCGATAATATAATAGACGTACTTGCCGCCAAAATCATCAACTTACCAGAAAATCCAAGGGCCTATGATGGGAAGATGACTGTCTTTGCCATGAATGATGAGGATGGAGAGACTTTGGATGAAGTTTTCCTCGAAGGAGATATTATTATCTCAGGTAACAGGGACGATTATTATGAATATATCCTAAATAAGAAAATCTCCCTCCTAATCCTAACCCATGGGGCAGAGATGAATGAGGACATGGTAGAGCTTGCAAGGAAAAATGATGTCACAGTCCTATCTACCGAATATAATTCCTTCATGACAGCGAGACTTCTTCCAATGACTATTCCGGTTAGCCACGTGATGACTACAGATAATCTAATTTATTTTACTGAGGATGATAATTTAGATACAGTAAGAGATGCCATGGCTAAGTCAAGATTTAGATCATATCCAGTAGTGGACTCAACAAAAAGAGTCGTAGGATCTGTATCAAGATACCATCTTATCTCATCTGATAAGAAAAAATTGATCCTAGTAGACCACAACGAGAGAAACCAATCAATCGACGACATAGAAGAAGCAGAAATCCAAGAGATAATCGACCACCACAGGGTAGCCAATATCTTAACTACAGGGCCAGTATTCTTTAGGGCAGAGCCAGTAGGATCAACTGCAACCATAATATCCGAGATGTATCTAGAAAGTGGAATCAGACCAAGCAAGGAAATCGCAGGGATTCTTTGTGCAGCAATGATATCAGATACCCTCTTGTTTAGGTCTCCAACAACTACAGATATTGACAGGAGAATCCTAGATAGGATGAGCAAGATTGCAGACCTTAACCCAGAAGAATTTGCTGATAAGATGTTTAGGGCAGCAACTTCCTTAAAGGGAAAATCTGCAAGTGATTTGGTAGAAGGAGATGTAAAGACCTTTAATATCGGCGGAGAAGACTTCAGGGTCGGCCAAGTTATGACCATGAACCCAGAAGAGCTACTTCCAATTATGGATGAGCTAAAAGACTTGATGGATAAGAAAATCAAATCCAAAAACGAATCAACCTTCGTCCTAGTTCTTACAGATATCTTCAACGAAAGAAGTGAGCTTCTTGTAGTAGGAGAACATTTCGATTCTATAAAAGAGGAGTTTGGCGAAATCACAGACAAGGGTACCATCAACGCACCAGGTGTCCTAAGTCGTAAAAAACAAGTAATACCAAGAATAACAGCAGCTGTAATGGCTGATAGATAGAGATATCCTAGGCTTATTTTCACTAGATAGTAGGCCTAGGTTTTTTGCGAGGAAAAATGGAAATATTAGACTTATATGATGAAAATAGGATAAAGACAGGAAAGACCTACGTAAGAGGGGAGAAGATGCCTGAAAATACCTTTAGGTTAATAGTCCATCTATTGATTTTTGATGATTGTGGCAATCTTCTCATCCAGAAAAGACAAAAGACAAAGTCTATGGCAAACTTATGGGATATCACTTGTGGAGGAGCAGCAAGCACTGGTGAGACTAGCAAGGAAGCTATAGCTAGAGAGCTTAGAGAAGAGTTAGGTATTAAGTTAGATTTTACAAATATTAGGCCAATTATCACAGCCAACTTCAAATACGGCTTTGATGATTTCTATCTGGTGAGGAAAAATATTAATATTGATGAAGTAAAGCTTCAGGAAGAAGAAGTAGCTGCTTGTAAGTGGGCAAGTTTTGATGAAGTGATCGATCTTATGGAAAGGGAGAGATTTGTAAGATACAAGAAAAACTTTATTAAGCTTCTCTTTGACTTAAATTCCGATATGAGAGTAGTAGAAATCTAGGAAAATTAAGAGAAAATTCGCTCACAAATTGCAAAGTAAATATATTATGTGATATATTTATAAGAAGAAAAGGAGGAACATATGTCAGAGAAGAAAGTTAAAAAGAAATCGAAGCTTACCAGAAACATACTGATTGCACTAGTTTCGGCGATTATTCTGGGTCTTCTTTTACAAAGCAAGGCAGAGATTTTAAATGAGTATATCAAACCATTCGGTGATATATTTCTTAACCTAATCAAATTTATAGTAACACCTATCGTATTTTTCTCAATAATTGGAGGAATTGTCTCCATGAAAGATATCAAAAAGGTCGGAGAAGTCGGAATTTTTACCATAATTTATTATTTTCTTACCACATCCTGTGCCATAGTTATAGGACTTGGCTTTGCTAACATCTTTAAGAGAGTATTTCCAGTAATAGCAACTACTAACCTGGAGTTTGAAGTCGGGGAGAAAGTTTCCTTTATGGATACCCTAGTAAACATCTTTCCTAAAAATTTCCTAACACCAATGGTAGAGGCCAACATGCTCCAGATAATAGTAGGGGCAATGATAGTTGGTTTTTCCATCTTACTTATCAAAAAGGAAAGCCAAGATAAGGCCATAGGAGCAGTTGAAGTCCTAAATGATATCTTTATGAAGGCAATGGAGTTAATCCTAAGCCTATCTCCAATAGGAGTATTTTGCTTACTAGTTCCAGTAATAGCAGAAAATGGAGCAATGATTATAGGATCTCTCGCATCAGTATTGCTTGTAGCCTATCTAGCCTACGCCCTACACGGCCTTGTAGTCTACTCATTTACTATAAAGACCTTGGCTAAAATAAGTCCTATACAATTCTTCAAGGGCATGGCACCAGCTATAATGTTTGCCTTCTCATCAGCATCTTCAGTAGGAACTATTCCAATCAACATCAAATGCTGTGAAGAGCTTGGAGCAGATCATGACGTAACAAGCTTCGTCCTACCCTTAGGAGCTACCATAAACATGGACGGAACAGCAATCTATCAGGGAGTGTGCGCAGTCTTTATCGCTTCTTGTTATGGGATCGACCTAACACTTGGCCAAATGGTAAATATAGTTCTTACAGCAACACTCGCGTCCATAGGAACAGCAGGAGTTCCAGGAAGCGGAATGATAATGCTTGCCATGGTCCTTCAATCAGTAGGTCTTCCTGTAGAAGGAATCGCCCTAGTAGCAGGAATCGATAGGATATTTGACATGGGAAGAACTACCCTAAATATTACAGGAGATGCAACTGCTGCTATAATAAATACAGAAAGACTTAGAAGAAAAGGGAAAATTGCATAAATTAATTGAATCGCTGAGGCAACTTGGCGGTTCTTTTTATATATAAAATATTTGATTTTTCTTTAGGGATTTTATATAATTAAATTAACATAATACATCAATAAATTAAAGTGATTCAGGAGAGGATATTATGAATAAAAAAGATTTCACTAAAATGGCACTGATTATGGCTCTTTCAACAAGTTTATTTTCATTAAGCCCTGTAAAGGCCCATGCTGAAGGAGAAAATCTAGACAGTGGAAGTAAGGATGTAAGGCAAGAAAATAAAAGCGAAGAAGAAGAGCTTAGGGAAATTTTACAAGAAGCTAAAGAGGAACTTGATAATAGCGAAACTAGCTTAAATGATAGCGGAAATGAAAAGGCTCTTAACGATAAGGCTATAGGAGAGAAAGAATCTGATCTTAAAAATAAAGATGATCAAAAGAAGTCCCTCGAAGAAGATTTGGACAACTCTTTAGTCCAAAAGATTAAAGGCGAAGAAGACAAAATAGAAAAAGATAAGGCTGAACTTCAAAAAACAGAAGTAGAAAATAAGGAAATCAACGAAGAGCTTATCCATACAAATAATGAATCTCAAGCTTATAAAAATCAAAAAGAAGAAGATCTTGGAAAATTAGAAGAATATAAGAAGGGCTTTAGGGAAGAAGACCTAGAAGATGATAGAGAAGAAGCAAGAAAATCTGTAGAGACAGAAAAATCTGCTAAGGAAAAATTAGAAAAAACTAAGGAAGAACTCAAAACTACTGATAAAAATATCAAAGAAATTAATGATAAGAAAAAGCTAGCTCAAGAAAAGCTCCTCCAAAAAGAAGAAGAGATTGAAGGCTTGAATAAACAAATAGGAGAAAAAGAGAAATCCTTAGCAGAAAAGAAAAAAGCCCTAGAAGAGAAAGAAATTACAAGCGAAGAATATGGAAAGCTATCTCAAGAGATAGAGGATCTAAAAAAAGATGCTAGTAAAAAGCAAGATGAAATTAATAATTTAAGTAAGGAAATAGACCAAGTCCAAGAGCAAATATCTGATGCGGAAGAAAAAATTAGAAGAATAAACGAGGCTAATGGTAAAGATGAAATCATCAAGGACCTTGAAGATCAAAAGAATCAAAAACTAAAAGAGAAAACCAGTCTTGAGGAAGAAAATAAAAATCTTGATAAGGAAATTGAAGAATTATCTAATAAGGAAAAAAAATTCGATCAAAAGAAGGCGACAGATGAGCTAGAAAAGCAAAATTTAGAGCAAAATCTAACAGAAAAAGAAAAAGCTTTCAATACTAACAAGACTATGGCTGACAAAACTTCTAAGGAATTAGAGGAAAAGAAAACTGAGTTAAGTAAGGTCAAAGATAAGTTATCTAGCCCTCTTAGCGAAGAGGAAAAGGCAGAGGCTATAAAACAGTGGGAGAAGGGGTCCGTAGGATTTTTCGAGGCTAATGGATCTTACGATGCTCTTGATGTTTTTAAAAAAGAAGTTCCTTATGATAATTTCTATGATACTGGAGCAAACTCTGCTGCCTATATAGAGGCTAATAAGATCTATACTAAAGATGATTCAAGAGACCTTGACAGGATGAAAGCTTCAATTGATGCCATAGAAAAATTAAATAAAATAAGGCAGGAAAAGGGCGGCATCGATGGAAGAAAGCTTTCTATAGTAGGGATTTCAGATTTTGAAATGGCAGTGGCCCAAGCTAATGCTAACTATTCTCAAAACAGAAGTCATGCCAAACAATACAATCCTCCATTTGAGAATCTCTATTGGTCCACAAACCCATCTGTTGATGATGCACTTGAAGGCTGGTATAGCGAAGATGTCTTATTTAAGGAATTAAGAAAACGAGGCTATAAGTCAAAAAGCGAAATGACTCAAGCCTTAAATAGTGATGAAGGCTTGAGAGAAGAATTAGAGAAAGCCGGATTTGAAAATTTACAAGTTGGTCATTATACTAATATTGTAGATCATCTGATGTGGCCAGAGAAATGGTCTATGAGAGATTCCAAAGCCGCAGGCTATGCCATAAGGCCTTCAAATCTGTATAAACCTATGTATGAAGCTGAAGTTCATTCTCTAGTCTTAAACCATAGAGAGGGTCAAGAAGATAGGTCTTTGGTATATTCGGTTGAAGAATATAAGGAAAAGTTCAACAAATATTATGAGGACTTAAAGGCTAGGATGGAAGGAAAGAGAGTCATTACTGAAGAAGACGAAAAATCCCTCCAAATCCTAGAAAATGAAGTTAAAAGTCTAGAAGAAAAAGTAAAAAGCCTTAATGATAAATTGGCAACATCAATTAAAGAAGTTGAAGATGCGGAATTAGCCTTAAAGAATAAGTCTAGTGAGATACAAGGCTTGGATCAAAGTATCGAAGAATTAAAGAAAGATCTAGGAGCAAAGGAAGCTATAAAGGAAGACAATAGTAAGTCTATCGAGACTTTAGATCAAGGAATAAAGGAATTAGAAGTAAAGATAGAAGATTATAAAAAATCTGATAATAAAGATCAAGTTCCTTCTAGTGAATTAGAAAAAGCTATCAAGGAAAAGAAAAACATCTTGGAAGAAAAAGAAACAAGTCTTGCTAGCCTTAAGGAAGATCAAAAAAATATTAATCAAAAAATCCAAGATGACAATAATAAGCTAAGTTCACTTGATAAGGAAAGATTAGACCTAGAAAATTCTATAAAAGGACTAGAAGCTGAGCTTTCTGATGGAAAAGTAAAGCTAGAAGAATCAAAGAAAGACCTAGGTAAAATAAATGAGTCTTTAAAAGATTTAGATAGGGAAAGCGAAAGTCTAGCAGATCGTAAAAATCAACTAGAAACTGTCCTAGAAGAAAGTCAAGATGATTTGGATAAGAAAACTAGAGATAGGGAAGCTAAGGAAGAGAAATTAAAAAATACTCTTGAGAAAATTGAGCTTATTAACTCCTTGGAAGAAGCTATTAAAAAAGCTGATGATAAGATAAAAGCCCTAGAAGAAAGAAAAATAGAAGTATCTAACAAAAAAACACAAAATGAAGCAAAAATTAAATCTTTGGAAGAAAAGATAGAAGAAGGTAAGAAAGATCTAGAGGCTCTAAGAGAAATCAACCTCGATGATTACGACAGCTTGAAGGGAGAAGAGGACCTAAGAGAGACTTATGAAAGAATAGAAGAAATCAAGCAAGAGAAAAAGATCCTAGAGAAAACTCTGGCAGAGCTTAAGGATAAGGGCGAAGAATTATCAGAAAAGTACGATAAAGATAGAAAAGTCTACGCAGAAAAACTAGCTATTTACAAGAAAGCTAAGGAAAATTTAGAAACTTATAAGAAAAAGCACAGACCACTTCCTATAATTCCTCAACTTCCAAATAATTCAAATACTGGCAAATATGGTAAAGATGAGGAATTTACCTACGATATAGAAGCCATAAAAGAAATCTTAGAAGAAATAAAAAGAGACTTCGCATTTAATGAATTTGAGAATGGAGATAAGGATCAAAATGATAAAGAAATCAAAGGCGAAAAAGAACTAAGCTTTATGGAAAGAATCCTTAGAGATATCTATTATTACAATATCGACAGCATAGATCGCATTTCTCTAGAAAATCTTAATAGCAAGGAAGATTTCGTAGAAGCACTTCTTACAAATATAGACGATAAATCAAAACTTAGCCTTAAGATTGCAGATAGTGATTTGGATGTAGATCAGAAGTTAAGAAATGAGAAAAAGACTCTTATCAAGGATATAGAAGTTCTTATATGGGAAAATGAAGCTGAGGATAAGAATAGAGCTGATTTTGTAATTGGAGATAAGTACTTTATCTTAGAAGGAAGCCATATAAATAATGAGGAATTCTTTGAAAGACTAGATACATTGATAGATAGTATCAAAAGAGAATTAAATTACCAAGCAGAAGATTTAGATGAAAGCCTAATCAAAAAGCGTGATGAAGCGAACATTACTCTAAGGGCTAGCGAAAGCATTATTAATAACTTCCCTAATCTTAGAAAGGCTATGGGAGAAAAGCTATCCAGCCTAATCTTAAGGTCTAGGTTCCTAATTAAAAAAGCTGATTTTATCCTAAAAAATAAAAATTAAAATATTATAATATTTTAAAAAATAAATCCACCTTTCGGGGTGGATTATTTTTATTTATTCAATTCTTCAAGTAGGTAGTCGCAATCCATTCCGTGTACCATGCAAGCTTCTTCGAGGCTTTCATAGAGGGAAGATGGACATGCGATACAACCCATGCCTGCCATCAAAAGTGTGTTGATAGCTTCAGGTTTTATTTGAATTATCTCGCCTATAATCATATCACGAGTGATTTTCTTATCGCTAGTTTTATCAGTTGTT
Organism: Anaerococcus prevotii DSM 20548; assembly: GCF_000024105.1. GTDB lineage: Bacteria > Bacillota > Clostridia > Tissierellales > Peptoniphilaceae > Anaerococcus > Anaerococcus prevotii. The sequence continues at coordinate 454,703 of NC_013171.1, forward strand.
TTATTTTCTTCTAAAGCCATATAGACCTCCTTCTTGCTAGTATTATTTTACTACAAAAACAAAACGATTCAAAGTATTTTACTAGGGATTGATTTATTATATAATATATATAGGAGGAAATATGGACGAAAAGAAAAAATTATTAGAAGATATAAGCGAAGATAGGAAGAAGCTTTTTAGGATAAATGAAGAGATAGAAGGACTAGATAAGGCAGTTTCCTTTTGGAAAATTTTCCTTATTCCCTTGCTGATTTCCTTTATTATCCTTTTACCCGCAAGACAAATGGGTCTTAGTGATGGGCGAGAAATAGGGATTTTCATCATAACTTTTGCCTTAGCCTTGATTCTTCTTACGAGAAGATCTAGGAAGATAATAAGTCAAGAGAAGGAAATATTGATTGAAAAAAGAAAAGAAATCCAACATGAGATCTTCGAAAAGACTAAGAGATTAAGAGAGGATGAGTAAGAGTAAAACTAAAAAATTTCTCTAAGGCTATTTTGCTATATTAGTGATATCGGCTAGGCTTTTGGATTGAAAAATCGCAAGAGCTTAGTATAGTATTAGCAGTCAGATACAAAGAGTGCTAAGGAGGAGAAATGAAAAAAGAATTTAAAGCTGAAGCCAAAAAAGTAATGGATCTTATGATCAACTCCATCTATACAAACAAGGAAATCTTCCTAAGAGAGTTGATATCCAATGCTTCAGACGCACTAGATAAATTATATTACAAGGATTTAAAAAGCGATAATTCTACCGACAAGAGTGATTATTATATAGAACTAATTCCAAACAAGGACGAAAGAAGCCTAACTATAAGAGATACGGGAATTGGTATGAATGAGACTGATCTTACAGAAAATCTCGGAACAATTGCCAAATCTGGTACAGAAGCCTTCAGAAAATCAGTTGAGGATTCTGATATCAAGGACCTCATAGGCCAATTCGGTGTAGGATTTTACTCTGCCTTTATGGTAGCAGATAAGATCGAAGTTCTTACCAAAAAGTTCGGTGAGGATGAGGCTTATTTGTGGGAGTCAGTGAATGCAGAATCTTACGAGATTAGTAAGGCTAATAAGGAAGGTCACGGAACTGATATCAAGCTTTTCTTTAAGGAAAATACAGAAGATGACAACTATGATGACTTCCTAGATCAATACAAGATCAAAGCCTTAGTAGAGAAATATTCTAACTATATCAGATACCCAATCAAGATGCTTGTAACAAAGACAAGACAAAGCGAGGACTCTACGGAAGATGATCCAAAATATGAAGATTACAAAGACTATGATATCCTAAATTCCAACGAGCCAATTTGGAAAAAGAAAAAGAGCGACCTTAAGGATGAGGATTATATCAACTTCTACAGGGAAAGCCACTATGGTTTTGATGAGCCACTTTCCTGGGTTCACTTCGCAGTTGAAGGTCTGGTAAGCTTTAGGGCTCTCTTATATATACCAAAGAAGGCTCCATTTGACTTTTACTCCAAAGATTACAAGAAGGGACTTGAGCTATATTCCCACGGAGTTAAAATTATGGACAGGTCAGAAGACCTCCTAGATGATAGCTTCTCTTTTGTAAAGGGTGTGGTAGACAGTGACGATATTAGCCTAAATATCTCAAGAGAGACCCTCCAACAAGACAGACAAGTTAGACTTATTGCTAAGCAAATCAACAAGAAGATCAAACAAGCCCTAGAAGATTTGATGAAAAATGACAGGGAAAAATACGAGACCTTCTTTAAGGAATTTGGCAATAGCCTAAAGGTAGCAATTTATGAATCATTTGGAGCAAACAAAGCTGATCTTGAAGATCTCTTGCTCTTTAATTCAAGAAAAGAAGATAAGCTAATAAGCCTTGCCGAATACAAGGAAAATATGAAATCAACTGATGAGAATATCCTCTATGCAGTGGGAGATAGTCTAGAAAAAATCAAGAATTCTCCAGCCCTAGCTCTAGTAGATCAAGATAGGGATGTCCTTCTCTTAGATGAAAAGCTAGATGAATTCCTAATCAAGATGCTAAAAGACTACAAGGACCTTCCTTTCAAATCAATCAACCAAGAAGAAGAAAAAGAAAGTGAAGAAAAGGACGAAGCCCTTACGAAACTAGTAGATTTTGTTAAAGAAAATACCCCAGAAGATGTTGTCGATGTAAGATTTACCGACAAACTTGCTGACCTACCATCAATGATTAAGCAAAGGGGAGAAGTCTCAATCGAGATGGAAAAGACCTTGAAGGACCAACCACAAGCTATGGGCATCAAGGCAGATAAGGTCCTTGAGATAAACAAGTCCACCAAGGCCTTCGACATCCTAAAGGAAAATATGGACAAGGATGAGGATAAGGCAAAGATGATTGTAAATCTCTTATTAGATCAAGCTAGACTAATGGAAGGCCTAGAAATCGACGACCCAGTAGCCTATACCAAAAATATATGGAAATTAATTTAGGAGAAATAATGGAATACAAAAGAAAAAATGTTTGGCTAAACATAGACCAAGCCAAAAAAGACGAGCTAGAAAGCCTATCTACCGACTACATGGACTTTATGAATAAGTCCAAGACAGAAAGGCTCGCAGTAAAAGAAATCGTAAGAAGGGCAGAAGAAGCTGGCTTTAGAAATATAGATGAAGCCCTAGACGAAGGAAAGCTTGAAGCAGGGGATAAGGTCTATGCTATAAATAGGCAAAAGGCCGTAGCTCTTTTCGTAATCGGAAGCGAGGACTTCGAGGCTGGGATGAATATTGTAGGAAGCCACCTAGATAGCCCAAGACTTGACCTAAAGCCTATTCCTCTTTACGAATCAAAAAACATTGCTTATCTTAAGACCCACTATTATGGCGGAATCAAGAAATACCACTGGATTAATATTCCCTTAGCCCTCCATGGTGTAGTATACAATAAGGATGGCGAGAAAATCGAAGTATCTATTGGAGAAGCCACAGATGAGCCAGTATTTTTCATCTCAGAGCTTCTAGTTCACCTTTCCAAGGACCTCAACCAAAAAAAGGCTGCTGAAGTAATAGAGGGCGAACAATTAAATATCATGGTTGGATCAATCCCATTAGAAGATGAGAAAGACAATCCAGTCAAGAAAAACATCCTACAAATTCTAAATGATAAATACAAGATAGAAGAAGAGGACTTCCTCACAGCAGAATTTGAAGTAGTTCCTGCAGATAAGGCAAGACTAGTTGGTTTAGATTCATCAATGATTATGGCCTATGGTCATGATGATAAGGTATGTGCCTACACTTCCCTTCGTGCCATTTTGGAAAGTGAAAATCCTAGAAAGACCCTAGTAGGACTATTCGTCGACAAGGAAGAGATAGGATCAGTAGGAGCTACAGGAATGAGCTCACAATTTTTCGAAAACACTGTAGTAGAACTTATGAACCTTGCTGGAGGAGTAAACCTAGTAAGCTTTAAAAGAGCAATGAAAAACTCCAAAGTCCTCTCAGCAGACGTAACACTCGCAGAAGATCCAAACTTCCTCGAAGCTACAGAAGAAAATAACACTGCCAAGCTCGGTCATGGAGTTTGTCTAACCAAATATACAGGAGCTAGGGGCAAGGGCGGATCAAATGATGCCGATGCAGAGTTCCTCCAAGAAGTAAGACTTGCCTTCGATAAGGGAGAAGCAATCTGGCAAACAGGAGAGCTAGGAAGAATCGATCAAGGTGGTGGAGGAACCATAGCCTACATCCTCGCAGAATACGGAATGCAGGTAGTTGACTGTGGAACTCCAGTAATCTCCATGCACGCTCCTCTAGAGCTTGTAAGCAAAGCCGATGTTTACGAGACTTACAGGGCCTACAAATCTTTCTACGAAAATATTTGACAAGGTCACTAAAGAGCGTATAATTATAAATTTGACATTACTTATGATTCATAGTATAATAGTAACCATAACGAATGAGAGGATGATTAAATGGCACATAAATCAGTTCAAGATATTAGAGATGAAGTAAGAAGTAATGTGGGTAAGGAAGTTATTCTCAAAGCAGATATGGGAAGAAAAAGAATCAAGACTAAGACTGGTGTCATAGTTAATGCCTTCCCAAGCGTATTTACAGTCAAGGTTAACAATGATTTCGATGTAGAAAGAACAGTGTCCTACACTTATTCGGATATATTGACATCAACTGTTAAACTTGTAGCTAATTAAAGATTAGACCTTGTTGCAAGATTGCACAGGGTCTTATTTTTATGATTATAATTAACAAGATAAAATAAGGAGAAAAAATGAAAAAAATATATGCAGACCTACACTCTCATACTAATCATTCTGATGGACTCTTGGAAATTGATGAACTTCTTAAGCTTGCACAAGAAGCTAAAATCGAAGTCCTTGCCATAACAGATCACGATACTACAGACCAATATGAAGAGATAAGAGAAAAGGCTAAAGAAATCGGCATAAGGACGGTCAAGGGAGTTGAGATAAGCTGCTATGATTACCAAGTAGACAAAAAAGTTCACATAGTAGCCCTATTCCTTCCTGATAAGACCTCTCACATAGACAAGCTTTGTGGGGCCTTCTTAGAAAAGAGAGACAAAAACCACAGAAAACTAATAAAGGACCTTAAGGATAAAGGCTACGACATAGACTATGCGGCATGCAAGAAATTCTCCCCATATTCTATAGTCTTTAAGTCCAATATCCTTGAGGCTCTTAATGAAAGATATCCAGAAGAAAACTTCAGCTTCAAGGAAGTTTTTGGCTCTATGAAAGATAAAAAGAAGAACCTAGAAATGGGCTATATAGACGTAGAAGATGGAATAAAGGCAGCCCTTGCCGATGGAGCAATCCCAATTCTTGCCCACCCATGCCAGTACGAAAATTACCCAGAAGTAGGAAAATACGTATCCTTCGGCCTAAGGGGAATAGAAATATCCCACAGACTAATGAAAGAAGAGGACTTTGACCTAACAAAAGACCTAGCAGAAAAGTATGATCTCATTGGTTCAGGAGGATCTGACTTTCACGACCCAGCAAAACACCTTCTAGGAAAGTTCGGCCTAAGCAAAGAAGAATTCGATAAGCTTCTTCAAAAGTCGGGAAAGAAATTATAAATAAAATTGTTCACAAAAAAGGTAATCCAGAAATTTTCCTGAGATTACCTTTTAATTTATCTATTATTCATTTTCTTTCTCTACTCTTAGGGTTTCGTCTAGGAGTGTTAGGTAGTATTTTTTGGCTGTTTCTATTTCAAAGATTGAAGAGTCGTTGAAGTAGTCGCCAATCTCTCCTATTAGTTTGGTGATTTTTTCATCTTCTCCGTATTTGTCGGCGAGGATTTCTGATTTTTCTATAAGTTGGTTGATTTTGTATATAAGTCCCATGGTCTTGGCTTCTCTGTCGTTTTCTTTGAGAAGTTCCCTTAGGGTCCATTTTACGTTATTTTCTGTAATACCAGCCTTGTGTTGGACACTTGCATTATTTTCTCTTAGGGTATCTAGAAGGTCGAAGAGTTCTTCGTTTTCGAAGCCATTAAATAAGGTAAAGTCAAAGTCAAGATCGTAATCGTCATCTCTAACTTCCTTTTTCTCTTCACTAAAGCCTTCTATTCCAAGCAGGTGACCTATTGTATAGTCCAGATGATCCTTTCCTACTTCGATTATATCTATGTCATTTTCCTTAGCGATTTTCTTAAATCTATCGTATTTATCCATATCTATAGGATTGTAAAATAAAATTTCTGCCATATTTACCTCTCTTTTTGCTATATATCATAAGTATACTAATATGGGAGGAATAAGACAAATTATATATTTTCCCTCACTTGGGTATAAATAAACTAAGAATCTATACGGAGGAAATTATGATTGAAGAAAAATTAAATGAACTTTACAAAAGACAGGTAGAAGTTGATAAATATATAAAAGATGCGAGAAAAATTTATAATGATATCTTGATATCTTCTAGAAGGATAGGTAAAAGCTCAGACTTTACAGGAAAGAAATTCCTTAGGGGAAATATCGTAGGAGACTTCCTCAGGGCAAACAAGAACCACAATGCCAATAAGTCCATAGGAAGAATTCAAGAAGAACTCCTAGACTTTCACTCAAATCTTCTTATCTTTGATGAGAAACTAGCAAATAAGCTATATCTTCCATCAAAGGTTAGCGAATATTCTAATATCAATGGGAAAATTGCAGATATTGCCTTTAGATCCAAGCTTAGGAAGAAGGAAGTAGATATAAGTAAGTCTGCCAGGTCAGTCCAAAAGGTCCTCATGAGACTTTTATCTGAGAAGAGAAAAATTGCCTACGATATAAGAAAGATTAAGGAATACAAGGATTTATAGAAGATAGGAACTTATACATTAATAAGGGTGGTGGGATAGAAAATTACCAGAATCTCGCCGCCCTTTTTGTATTATGTCCTATTTATAGGAAAAAATGGCCTGATTAAAATTTATCTAGAAGATAAAGTTTGACATAAATAATCAATATTTACAAGCTTACGATATATATGTTACTATTAAATAAGTTAGAAGTTGGAAATTAGAAAGGAGTAATAATGATTAAAGTTTCGAATTTTTCAAAGATTTATTCCAACGGCAAAAAGGCCGTTGACGATATTTCTTTTACTGTCAATGATGGAGAGATATTTGGATTCTTAGGCCCAAATGGAGCAGGTAAGTCTACTACTATAAAAAGCATCGTAGGAATCAATTCAAAGACAAATGGAGAGATTAGCATAAATGGCAAGACTCTAGAAGAAGATGCCAAGGCCTACAAGAGCGAGTTTTCCTATGTGCCTGATAATCCTGACCTTTTCGAGAACTATTCAGGGAATGAATATATAAACTTCGTCTCAGATATCTACGGGATAGATAGTAAGACTCGTAAGGAAAGGCTCGACTATTATCTAGAGTTTTTTGACCTAAGAGATGCCATGGACAATCAGATAGCTAGCTTCTCCCACGGTATGGCTCAAAGGCTTGCCCTAATTGGAGCTTTGATTAATGATCCTCCTGTGATTTTCCTAGATGAGCCAATGGTAGGTCTCGATGCCAAGTCCGCCTACAATCTCAAGAAAATCTTAAGGGAAAGGGCGGCGGCAGGAAAGATTGTCTTCTTCTCAACCCACGTTATGGAAATTGCCCAAGAGCTTTGCGATAGGATTGCCATAATTAACAAAGGCAAGATCATCACAGTAGGCACCTTCGATGAGATAAAACATGCCGCCAACAGAGAAGGCTCGCTTGAAGAAATATTCTTGGAGCTTACGGATGAATAATATAAAGACTATCACAAAATATGCCTTCAAGGAACAGTTCTTCCCATATTTTCCATCAAAGAAAATAGCGGGCATGCCCAAAAACTATCTGGGAAGACTCATTAGCCTTATCTGGTCCTATCTCTTCTTCGGCTTCATCTTCTACCTTGTCATGGGATCATCTGTCAAGGTCTTTGTAGAAAGTGGGAAGGAAGCCATGTACTTTACGGTCTTTGCCATGTTAATGACTGTAATAGTCCTCCTCCTTCACGGGGCGAAGATTTACTCGGACTTTTTTACAGAAAAGTCTATAGCCAACTACCAAACCATGCCCATAACTGAGGGTGAACTTTTCCTAGGGAATATATTTGGAGGAGTCTTGTCATTTTTCGACTACTTCCTCTTCTTCCTCTTGGGGCTTTTCCTCTACTTTTCTGCTGTAGGATTTGATCTAGGAGCCCTCCTTATTGGAATAATCAACTTCTTTCCAATGATTTTAGTACCTTATGCGATTCTTGCCATAATACTATTAATAATAAAGAAGTTTACCAATGTCAACAGACATAAGAAGCTTTTCAAAAACCTAGGCTATGTCTTGATGTTTGCTATAATTGGTGCAATCTACTATTTTTCCTTCAAATCAGGACAGTCTGGAGATAGTTTTGATAAGTTTGCCAATGGAATAGTAGATGCCGCTAATAAAAACCAAGCTGTGTCCAATATCTTTTTCCAAGCCAAGCTATTTGGCCTATCACTAACAGGAGGAATCGGTCAGAGAATACTTTCGACCATAGTACTTTACGCCCTAGCAGGTCTAATTACCTTTATAGCCTATAAGTTAGGGGGCAAATTCTACTACAATTCAGTTTTTGAAAATACTGTAACAGAAGAAGCAAGTGAGAAGATTAAGAAAGATAAGAAGAAAAAAACAGTTGGAATAAGTCAAAAAAGCCAGGTTATGGCTATAGCCAAGAGAGATTTTAGCATTATGACAAGCAATCTAATGTTTCTCTACACACCAATCCTTATGGCTATGATATTTACCATCCTTCCAGTAACCCAAGGAAGAGAATTGATAGGGGAAATTGGCTATGAAAATGTCTTTAGTCCGGTCGCAAAATTTTATATCTTCGCAGTAGCCTTTGGGGCAGGTCTAATGATTTGGATAAATGGGGCGCCAACCTCCAATTCTCTCTCAAGAGAAGGAAAGGGCTTTTTCCTAATCCAAATCCTACCGGTCGATCCCAAAAGCCATATGAAGGGAAGGCTCTTGTCAGCCATGGCCATAGCCTGTCCAATTAATCTAATCATGACCCTAATCATAGGAGTGATTCTAAAATTAGGTTTTGTAAATTCCCTAATGATTTTCCTAGGCCTAAGCTTATCAGCCCTATCAGCAAATATAGTGGGCTTACTACTTTCAACAATAGGAATAAATACCACTTGGCAAAATCCTAAAGAGTTAATGCAAGGAGGAATGAGGTTTTTCATCTTCTATATAATAAGCTTTGTGGTAATAATAGCCCTAGTTATCCTCACCATAGCCTTGATGAGTGTAACTAATGGTAAAATACTAATAGGAATAGGAGTTCCTGTCCTAATAGTAATAATACTAACAGGAATATTTTATGGCCTAGCTCTTAAGAGATACAAAAAGGGCTTTATGGATGTTTAAAAATTTGAGAGCCTTTCAGATAAATAAATCTGGGGCTCTTTTTTGTAGAAATTATTTTTTATTTATTGAATAAGAAATTATTATTTAGAGACTTTACTGAATTTAATAATATTTTAGGGGGGTATAATAGTGAATAAAAAGACTAAGGAGGCTGTATGAGATTTGAGGATTTAGTTTATGAGAGGCCTGATTTTGATGGGCTTGTGGGAGAGATTTCTACCTTGCTTGATAAGCTTTGTAGGTCAAAAGATAAGGAGGAGTTTTTCAAGTTTCACAAGGAAATTGAAGATTTCTTCCTTAAGATAGATGAACTCTATAATATCGTAAGTATCAGAAATTCTATAAATACAAAGGACGAGTTTTATGACGCTGAGCTTAAACTTTTCTATGAGAATATGCCTCGTTTTGATGAGCTTAAGCATAGGCTTGGGACTATTAGGCTAGAAAGTAAGTTTAGGTCTAACTTCGAAGAAAAATATGGCAAGACCATTACTATGAGAGATAAGCTCCAGGAAGACATTTTCGATCCTTCTATAATGGAAGATAGGGTAGCCGAGTCTAAGCTTGTCAATGAATATTATAAATTAACCGGCGGGGCTGAGATTGAATTTAGGGGAGAAATTAAAAATATATCTGGCCTTCTTGCCATAAGCCAGGATAGGGATAGGGACACACGAAAGGAAGCCTTCGAGGCTCTTAATGGTTGGTTTGCCGCTAATATGGAAAGTCTTGATAGGATTTATGATGATTTGATTAAGATTAGGACTAAAATTGCAAATAAGCTCGGCTTTGAGACCTACACTCCTGTAGCCTATAAGCTTATGGGAAGGCTCGATTGGAATAGCGAAGATGCAAGAAAGTACAGAGATCAAATTGTAGAGCACATAGTTCCTTTAAGTCAGAAAATCTACGCCGATCAGGCTCAAAGAATCGGCATAGAGAATATGAAATATTACGACCTTCCTTTAAGCTTTCTTTCAGGAAATCCAAAACCTATTGGAGATGAAGCCGTCTTAGTAGCAAAGGCCCTAGAGATGTATAAGGAACTTTCTCATGAAACGGGCGAGTTTTTTGAAGCTATGATTGATAAGGGCATGATGGATCTAACTACCAAGGACGGCAAGGCTCCAGGTGGCTATATGACAAGTCTTCCGCTTACACAGATGCCTTTTATCTTCTCAAACTTTAATGGCACAAGTGGGGATGTGGACGTCCTAACCCATGAGGCAGGCCACGCATTCCAGGGCTATCTTACAAGAGATATGTATCCTAGCGAGAACAACGACCTAACAATGGAGATAGCAGAGACCCACTCTATGAGCATGGAGTTTTTCACTCATCCTTGGATGGAGGAGTTCTTCGGAGGTGACAGTGAAAAATACTACTACGACCATATAGCTTCAGCCATTAAGTTTATTCCTTATGGAGCAAGTATAGATGAATTCCAAGAATATGTCTACGCAAATCCATCTGCGAGTCCAGAAGAGAGAAGGGCTAAGTATAGGGAAATAGAGAAAAAATACCTCCCTCATTTAGACTATGATGGAAACGAATATTTGGAAAATGGAGGCAGATGGCAAAGACAGCTCCATCTTTACACAGATCCCTTCTACTATATCGACTACACCATAGCTCAGATAAACGCCTTCCAATATTTCCTTATGGATATGGATAATCACGAAAAGGCCTGGGATTCATATATTAAATTATGTAAGATAAGTGCTAAGCTTCCGACCAAGGAGGCCCTAGGAGAAGTAGGACTAGAAAGTCCATTCGATGAGGGAACAATAGAAAAAATCCTCCCAAAACTTACCGATTACCTAGAAAGTTTGGATGAGGAAAAGATTAAATAAGAAGATAAGTTAATCGATGAAATCCAATGAGATATCTCGACTCCGCTTCGCTCCGCTCGATATAAGGGTGTGCAGGGGCCTTCAAGTCATGAATAGAACTGAAGAAATCTTTTTTTCACATATCCCTTATTTCGACCTTGTGGAGAAATCTCATGATTAACTATATCGTAAAATAATTGCCTATACTTTGAAAATAAATCCAAACAAGTCTTCCGCCATCTCTAATGGAGTTGTCATAGTGAGTTTAACGAACTGATGAAACTCCTTAATCGAGGCTTGGCGAGGTGAAGGTCTTTGGACCTGAGCCCGCAAGCTACCGTCGACCGAAGTGGAGGGATCTCTTTCTTTTTATTTAAGTCAATTAGAAGTTGCCCTAAAGATGTCTCGACTATGCTCGACATAAGGGGAAAGCGTATCGAAACTTTATCGCATTTAATAACTTTCATTGTGACTAGGAACCATTAGACATAAGGGCGGAAATGTGTATCGAGATTTAACTTTATTAACTGGTGTTCATTGTAGCCAGAACCATTAAACGTAAGGGAGTTAAGAAAACGAAGTTTTATCTCTTCCTCCCTTACTTCGACCGAACGTAGTGAGTGGAGAAGTCTCATGCATTATATTTAAGAAACAGATAATTATCTCATGAGATCCCTCCACTATGGTCGGGGTAATGGGCGCTCACACCCCACATCTTCTTTTCCTAGCAATCCTTATCCTCAAAGACCACAACTACAGCCCCGTCTTTTACCTCTATTTCAAAATCTTCTTTCTTTGTTTCATTTGACACCCCGAGGGCGTCGTCGATTTTCATCTTGTAGTCTTCTAGTTCGTAGTAGAGTCCCTTAATTGTAAGCCTTGTATTATCATTTAGGGAAAATATTGATACGTAGAAGTCGTGGTTTTGGTAAGTGTAGGCGAATTTATCGTTTACTACAAATATTTCCTTAGATTTCGATTTTAGTTTTATATCGATTCCTTGTTTTTGGTAATGGTAGATTGTACGGATATTTGATATGGTGTGGCTTTCCCTTCCTCCAAGTCCCCCGTAAATTATGATTTTCTTATAGCCTTTTTCTTTGGCGAATTCTATAGCAGCAACGGTATCAGTATAGTCCTTGATTGGGTTTAGGGCTATTACGTGATCGTCTTCTGGTCTTTTGGATGAGTCGAAATCTCCTATGATGTAGTCGACCTTGATGCCTTCTTCTTTTGCAAGTCTATAGCCCCTATCAGCTGCAAGGACTAGGTCATCTTTTCCTATTTCGTCGAAGAAGCCATCGAAGCTTCCTCCTCCAATTATATAACAAGTTTTCATATTTCACCTCTCCTCTTAGTTTATTATAAATTGTGCAATTGAGCAATTTTTTATTAATAGCCATATTTCTTCTAATTGTGGTAAAATATACATATGCGATAGTAATGGAGGTAGATATGGAAAAACTAGATAAAAAATCTAGAGATTTATTAAAGGTTATTTGTTATGGTATTATATTATTTTTTGCCTTCTGGTATTTTCCAGTTATAAAAGATGGCCTCGCTAGGGTAGTTGGAGTCTTCCAGCCCTTTATCATAGGAGGGATGATTGCTTATCTAGTGAGTATTCCTATGAATTATTTTGAAAGAAAACTCAGAGCAAACTTCCCAGATAAGAAGTATAGGAAAAGGATAAGTGCATTATCTTTATTTGTATCATGGGTACTTATTATATGTTGCTTGATTTTATTTTTAAACATCCTGATTCCAAGGATTGTTGCAGTCATCTTCTCCTTCTTCAATAGGTGGCCTGAGTTTATTAGAGAAACTTACGAGACTTTGAACAGTCACGCTATAACAAGGCCTTATGCTGATAAGTTCTACGAATATGTGAATTCATTCGGCTGGTATGAGGTGAGAAATGCTGTAATGAATTTTATAACAGACAAGAAGACTAATCTTTTTAGTCTAACTACAGGAGTCCTTAACTCAGTAAGCTCTTCTTTGATTACGATCTTTACGATAATTGTCTTTTCGATTTTTGTCCTAATCTATAAGGATATGCTAAAGACAAATGGAACAAGGATTATCTATGCTTTGATGAGTGAAAAGAAGGCGGATTATATAAACAAGGTCCTATCCCTATCTTATAACACCTTCAAGGATTATATTTTCTCAAGGCTTATAGCTGTGGTTACCCTATCAGCCTTAACCTTTGTGGGCATGTTTATTATGGGCATCCCCAACGCTGGGGTCATCTCGCTTTTTGTGGGAGTGTCAGATTTAATTCCAATCTTTGGTCCCATAGTTGGTGCAGGTCTATCGGCAGTCATTATATTTTTGGAAAGTCCAGTCAAGGCTTTAATTTTCCTAATCTATGATGTAATAATCCAGCAAATCCAAGAAAATATTATCTATCCTGCCATAGCTGGAGAGAAGATTGGCCTTCCTGCAGTATGGGTCCTTGCAGCAATTACAATAGGTGGGTCGCTCTTTGGCATATGGGGTATGCTTATCGGTATTCCTGTAGCTTCTGTAATATATACGCTCTTTCATGAGTTTATTGATAATAAGCTTAAGGCTAAGGAAATAACAGATAAGATGATCGAAGAAAAGAAGAATGAGAAATACACCATGGAGGATATAGATATTCATGAAGCTCAGTAGATCAGCCTACGGCGAATTCGTACCTGTAATAGAGAAAGATAAGACCTATTACGGAGGTTTTCAGAATTCGCTTGAGAGAAAAAATGTATCGAAATTTTATAGGGATAGGTCATGCGTGGTAACAGCCATGACTAATGTCTATTTCTATCTTTTCCACAAGGAAAGAGAACTTTCTATGGACTTATATAACGAATACCACTACTACTTCTTTAGGAGTCTGAGACCTCGGGCTAATGGAGTCCCTACTGTAAAAAGCCTCGACAGGAGGCTTGACAGGGTGAGGGAGGATTTTGATATTTCTCTAGAGTCTAAGACTCTCACAGAGACAATGGTAAATAAAAGACCCCTAACAAAGAAAATCGTCTTTATCGAAGAAGCCCTAAGTGAAGATTCTCCACCGATAATTATAAATTGGCTATCCAATGACATTAAGGTCATGAAGCATCACGGAGTATGCATCACGGAGCTTAACAGAGTCGGCGATAAGCACGAGGTAGTTGTTTCTAGCTGGGGGAGGGTTTACAGATTTATCCTAGAAGATTTTGAAAGACAATTTAGAACTTATACTGGTTTAATATATTTTAAGGAGAAATAATGCAAAAACAAGAAAGATTAGCAAGGGGAAATGGAGTTATCCTTCCGATTTTCTCCATCCCATCAAATTATGGAATAGGAACTTTCGGCAAGAAGGCCTACGAGGCGGTCGATTTCTTATCCGATGCTGCCATCAAATACTGGCAAATCTTACCCCTAGGCCAGACTTCTTATGGGGACAGTCCCTACCAATCCTTCTCATCCTTCGCCGGCAATCCCTACTTTATCGACTTGGATATGCTGATTGAAGATGGGCTTTTGGATAGAGAAGAGCTTGACAATCTAAACTTTGGGGACAATGAAAGATATGTCGACTATGGCATCCAATACAATCTTCGCTATAGAATCCTAGAAAAGGCCTTCGATAAGGCAAAAGACCTAAAGGCTGATGAGATTAAGGAATTTAGGGCTAAGGAAAAGGACTGGGTAGAAGACTACGCCCTCTTTATGGCAATCAAGAGAGAAAAGTTCGATGTAAGCTGGCTAGAGTGGGACGATGATCTAAAAAACAGGGATAAAAAGGCCTTAAAGGAATTTAGGAAGAAAAACTCAGAACTTATAGACTTCTATATCTTTATCCAATATGAGTTCTTCAAACAATGGGAAAAGCTTAAGGAATATGCCAACAGAAAGGAAATCCAAATTATAGGAGATCTTCCAATCTACGTGGCCCTTGACTCATGTGATGCCTGGGTCAACTCAGATATCTTAAAGCTTGATCCAAATACTAAAGAACCAATTATAGTTGGAGGAGCTCCGCCAGATGCCTACTCCGAGGACGGCCAACTTTGGGGAAATCCTGTCTATGACTGGGATAAGCTTAAAGAAAGTAATTATGCCTTCTGGATTAAGAGAATAGGTGCATGCTTAAAGCTTTATGATATCCTAAGACTCGACCACTTCAGAGGCTTTGAGGCCTACTATGCAATACCAGCTACTGACGACAATGCAAGATACGGTAAGTGGGAAGAAGCAAAACCTTACGAGCTCTTCGATAAGATTATAAAGGCTTATCCAGAAGCTCGCTTTATAGCAGAAGATTTAGGTTACATTACCAAGGAAGTTGATGACCTTAAAAACCACTACAACTTCCCAGGTATGAATGTCATCCAATTCGCCTTTGGTGAAAACTTTGACAGCAACTACCTACCACATAACTACGAGAGAAATTCAGTAGTATATTCCTCAACCCACGACTCCGACACCCTAAAGGGCTTTTTGGATGAGGCAGATGAGGAACTAAGAGGCTTGATCGATAAGTATTTCGGCCTAGATGATGATGACGATAAGCTAGCAAAGATTATAAGAGCCCTTATGGCGTCAGTTTCAGATATAGCAATGTTTGAGATCCAAGACTTCTTTGGCTATGGTAATGAAAGCAAGATCAATTCTCCATCAACCATTGGTAACAACTGGAAGTGGAGAAGTATAGACAGTGATTATGATGATAATTTAGCGAAAAGAATAAAAGAAATGTCAAAAATATATGGGAGATATAATTATGGACAAACTGAAAAAGAATAAATTTATTGAAAATTACGTAGAGAACTTACAAAGAATTACCCTTAAATCCTTCGATGAGACAAGCGATAAGGATAGATACAATGCTCTATGCGATTCAATCATGGAATTAATCAACGAAGAGTGGAGAGCTTGTAAGAGAAATACAAGAAACGAGAGAAAGGCTTATTACCTATCTGCAGAATTTCTAATAGGAAGATCTTTGGGAAATAACCTCATTAACCTAGGTATCTATGACGAGGTCAAAGAGCTTCTAGATGAGATTGGAATCGACTTTGAAGCCATAGAAAACTACGAGGATGACGCAGCACTTGGTAATGGAGGTCTCGGAAGACTTGCAGCCTGCTTTATGGACTCTGCCGCAACCCAAGGGATCGATCTTGTAGGCTACGGTGTAAGATATAGAGAAGGAATCTTTAAACAAAAAATCGAAGAAGGCTTCCAAGTAGAAAGCGGAGACAGCTGGATCAAGGACGGAGATGGCTGGTCAATCAGAGTAGACTCCGATGCTAAAATCGTAAAATTTAGAGACCAACAAGTAAAGGCAGTTCCATTCGACATGCCTGTAGTAGGTTTCGAAAACGGCAGGGTAAACACCCTAAGACTATGGCAATCTGAGCCATTTGAAGAGTTTGACTTCGCTAAGTTTAATAACTACGAATACGACGATGCAGTAGCAGAAAAAAACCGTGCGGAAGATATCACAAGAGTACTCTATCCAAACGACATGCAAAGAGCTGGTAAGGTCCTAAGACTTAAACAACAATATTTCTTCTGCTCAGCCTCTATCCAAGATATGATAGAAAAATACAAGAGAGACTTCCCAGAAGACCTACAGTTTAAGAACTTCTCCAAATACCACGTTATCCAACTTAACGATACCCACCCAATTATGGCTATTCCTGAACTAATCAGAGTCTTGGTAGATGAAAATGGAATCTTCTTTGAAGACGCCCTAAAGATTGCTAGAAAGGTATTCGCCTTCACCAACCACACTGTCCTTCAAGAAGCCCTAGAAAGATGGGATAAGGATATAGTTCTTGAAGTAAGTCCAAGATGTCTTGAAATAATCGAAAAGATTAACGAAGAACTAGTAAAGGAATTTAAGGCAAAAGGCTATTCAGAAGAGCAAATCGACCCATACAGAATCGAAAGATTTGAGCAAATCCACATGGCAAATCTTGCAATCTATGTAGGATTTTCTGTAAATGGTGTAGCAGCCCTCCACACAGAAATTCTAAAGGCTGATACTTTCAAGCACTGGTATAAACTAAGACCTGAAATGTTTAACAACAAGACCAACGGTATCACCCCAAGAAGATGGCTAGTATACTCTAACAGAGAGCTATCAAGCTTCATTACAGAAAAGCTTGGAACAGACGAGTGGAAATACCAACTAGATCTACTCAAGGGACTAGAAAAATACAAGGATGACGAAAAGGTCCTAGAAGAACTTTGGGATATTAAACAAACAAAGAAAAACGAGCTTGCCAAATATATTTTGGACACAGAGGGAGTAAAAATTGACCCAGAATCAATCTTTGATATCCAAATTAAGAGAATCCACGAATACAAGAGACAACACCTTAACGTCTTACACATTATCTATCTCTACCACAAGCTTAAGAAAAATCCTGACATGGAATTTACTCCAACAACCTTTATCTTCGGAGGAAAAGCAGCTCCAGGATACTTTAGAGCCAAGGGAATGATCAAACTTGCTAACGAAGTTGCAAGAGTAGTAAACGCAGATCCTGACGTAAATGACAAGATTAAGGTAGTATTTGTAGAAAACTACAGGGTAAGCTACGCAGAAAAACTCTTCCCTGCAGCAGACATCTCAGAACAAATCTCAACAGCAGGTAAGGAAGCAAGTGGTACAGGAAACATGAAATTCATGCTAAACGGAGCCCTCACACTTGGAACACTCGATGGAGCTAATATCGAAATCTTCGAACACGCTGGAGAAGAAAACAACTTCAGATTCGGTGCTACAGTTGAAGAGCTCAACGAGATAATGGATAGCTACAACCCAGTAGAATACTACTCAAAAGACCCAGATATCAAGGATGTAGTAGACAGCCTCGTAAGCGGAGAATTTAAAGATAACGAATCCTACATGTTCCTAGATATCTACAACGAACTAATCAAGCCACAAGAAGGCCAAAGAGGAGACAACTACTTCCTACTAAAAGACTTCAAGTCTTACGCTAAGGCTCACGAAAGAGTAAACGAAGCCTACAAGAATAAGCTAGACTGGTCTAGAAAATGCTTGATTAACATTGCAAATGCTGGATTCTTCTCATCAGATAGAACAATCCTAGATTATGCGGCTGACATCTGGAAAATAGATCAAGAGTAGAAAAATGGACGCACAAGCAATATTAGGATTAATGATCCCATTTATAGGCACGAGCTTGGGAGCAGCTTGTGTCTATATAATGCGTGACGAATTAAATATAAGAGTACAAAAGGGCCTATCCGGTTTTGCGGCGGGAGTAATGGTTGCAGCAAGTATCTGGTCCCTACTAATGCCTGCCATGGATATGGTAGAGGATAAAATGGGAAGAATGGCATGGATGCCAGCTGCTATAGGATTTATAGTAGGAATAATATTCTTGCTCTTTCTTGACTCAGTTATCCCTCACCAACATATCGACTCAGACACACCAGAAGGACCTAAAAGCGAAAACCTAAGAAAGACAACCATGATGGTCCTAGCCGTAGTAATCCACAACATACCAGAAGGAATGGCAGTTGGGGTAAGCTTCGCAGGAGCAATCTATGGCCACGGCACAGTAACTATGGCAGGAGCTATGGTCCTCGCCCTAGGAATCGCTATCCAAAACTTCCCAGAAGGAGCAATCATATCCATGCCCCTAAAGGCGGTTGGAGTAAACAAGCACAAGTCCTTCATCTACGGCATACTGTCAGGAGCAGTAGAGCCAGTAGCTGCAGTACTAACCATCCTCCTATCAGGAATAATGGTACCAATCCTACCATATCTTCTAAGCTTCGCAGCAGGAGCAATGTTCTACGTAGTAGTAGAAGAGCTAATCCCAGAAGCCACAGGAGAAGGAGAAGACCACACCAACATAGGAACCATAGGATTTGCAGCAGGCTTTGTTGTGATGATGGTTCTAGATGTGATGCTTGGATAGGTTAAGCTAAAAAGAAAAATTATATTGAATAAAAAAAGCCTCAGACTCTAATTTGCTTAAGAGCCTGAGGCTATACTTTTGCCTATGAATGAGTGAATTCGATTATCCATTTTCTCTGATGGTATTAGCCACAATGAGCGCTAGTGAATACGATAAAGTTTCGATACGCACTTCCCTTATGTCGAGCGTAGTCGAGACATCTCTTGACTTGCTCCATTTTTATCTATATTATATGATAGAAACAAATTTCTTTCGTATATTCCATAAGCTAATAAGCTGATTTTGGGTATAAATTAATTATACTTACATAAATTTTTATAAATAGAGAGGAAAATTATGGCTGATGCTTTATTGCTTACCTTAGATGAAAATTATATACCACAGATGAAAGTCCTTATGACTTCTATTTACATAAATAATCCAGGAAGGATTTTTGATGTCTATCTTATCCACTCTAGGATATCAGAGGATAAGCTTAAAGATTTAGGGGAAGACTTAAAGAAATTCTCCTACACTCTTTATCCAATAAGGGCGACGGACGATTTATTCTCTTTTGCGAAAGTTACCGACCGCTATCCAAAGGAGATGTATTATAGGCTCCTTGCGGGGGAATTTTTGCCGGAAAATTTGGGAGAGATTTTATATCTTGACCCTGATATGTTAGTTATTAATCCCTTGGACGATTTACTTAGAACTGATATCTCAGACTATATCCTTGCTGCGGCAAGCCATACAGGGAAGACCGATATGGCCAACAATGTCAATAGGATTCGACTAGGAACTGACACAGACTATTACAATTCGGGTCTGCTTCTAATTAATCTCAAAAGGGCGAGAGAGGAGATTGACCCAGACGAGATTTTCTCCTTTGTTGAGGATAATCACATGAATCTTCTCCTCCCAGACCAAGACATCCTTAATGCCATGTACGGGGATAGGATTTATCCTTTGGATGATTTGATTTATAATTATGACGCGAGAAACTATTCTTCTTATCTCATTCGCAGCAAAAAGCAAGCCGACCTAGCTTGGCTAATGGATCATACCGTAGTTCTTCACTTCTGTGGCAGGGATAAGCCTTGGAAGAAAAACCACAGGAACAAATTCACTAGCCTTTACAAGCACTATATGAGTCTTACGAAAAGATATCTGGCTTAGGCTTATTTAAGTTAAGAAAATAAATAAGATAAAACAATCGTCCCTAGTCATTAGGATTTTCTAATGAGGGGACGATTCTTTATTTGAAAGCTTTTATTCTCTTTCAAACTGAGCTTGGTAAAGATCCGCGTAGAAGCCACCTTTTTCTAGTAGGTCGTCGTGTTTGCCTTTTTCTACTATATCGCCGTCTTTCATAACGAGAATTAGGTCGGCGTTTTTGATTGTTGAAAGTCTGTGGGCTATGACGAAGGAGGTCCTTCCCTTGGCGAGCTTGTCCATGGCGTCTTGGACTATAATCTCTGTCCTAGTATCGACAGAACTTGTTGCCTCATCAAGTATTAGGATAGGGGCCTTGCTTATCATGGCACGGGCTATGGTTAGTAGCTGAAGTTGGCCTTGAGAAAGGGTATTTTTGTCGTTAAGGATTGTATCATAGCCATCTTCTAGGGTTCTTATGAAGTGGTCGAGATTTACTTTCTTACATACTTCTATGACTTCCCTATCTTCGATATCTTCTTGGCCAAAGGTAATATTTTCCTTGATACTTCCTTCAAAGACCCAGGAGTCTTGGAGAACCATACAGAATTGGTCTCTGAGATTAACCCTAGTTATATCTTTCGTATCGATCCCATCTAGGAGGATTCTTCCGCTGTTTATCTCGTAGAATCTCATCAAGAGGTTGACTATGGTAGTCTTACCTGCTCCAGTAGGGCCAACTATGGCGATTTTCTCTCCTGGATTTACCTTTACACTGAAGTCCTTGATTATAGTTTGACCTTCCTTGTAGCCGAACTTAACATTTTGAAACTCGACTTGGCCCTTGGCCTTATCTAGGTAGATTTTACCTTCTTCTTTTTCTTCTTCCTTTTCATTGAGGAATTCGAATACTCTTTCTCCAGCTGCGGCAGCTCTTTGTAGGGTATTGAAGCCTTGGGCGATTTGGGAGAGAGGTTGGGTGAAAAGTCTTACATAAATCATAAAGGCAACAATCACACCGAAGGAAATCTTACCCTCTATGGCAAGGGCGCCTCCTACTATACAAACCATTACATAAGAGAAGTTTCCTGAAAATTGCATGATTGGCATCATAAGGCCAGATAGAAATTGACTCTTCCATGCACTTGTATAAAGTTTTTCGTTAGTTACTTCAAACTCATCTATAACCCTAGAGCCAGCATTATAGGCCTTTACTACTTCATGGCCTGTGTAAACTTCCTCGATTTGTCCGTTGATTGCTCCCAGGTTTTTTTGTTGGTCCTTAAAGTATTTTTGGGACTTTTTCATAATAACAGTCATAAAGACAAATCCAACAAAAGAGCTTAGGATTGTGGTAAGGGTGAGGGCTGGGGAGTTTACCAACATCATTACTAGAGAACCTACTAGCATGATTATGCTTGTTAAAAGATTTCCTATAGCTTGGTTTAGACTTTGGCTTATGGTATCGACGTCATTTGTGACTCTTGATAGGATATCTCCAATGCTTGTCGTATCGTAGTAGGAAAAGGGAAGTTTGTTTACCTTTTGGGATATTTTTTCTCTAAAGCTTTTTGATATGTTTTGTGTCACATCCGCCATTATGAAGGATTGGATTGTGTTTAGGATAAGGGAGGCCAGATATAAGATTAGAAGAGTTAGGGATATGCTCTTTACTGCTTCCATATCTATAGCTTTAACTATGGGCTTGTCATCTACCATCTGAGGCAGCCCCTTACTTATCTCGTTTGTGATAAGCTTAAGCTTGTCAGGTCCTATGATTTGTAGGACGGTCGCTACAATTGATGCTATAAGAGATATTATAATCAAAGACACATATGGCTTGAGATAGACCATCAGCTCTTTCATTGTTTTCTTGAAATTTTTAGGTTTTTGAAATTCTTTTTTAGCCATCTAATTCCTCCTTACTAAGTTGAGAACTAGCTATTTCCTTATAGACTCTAGAAGTTTGAAGAAGGTCCTTGTGCTTGCCGAGCCCTACTATTTCTCCATTATCAAGAACTATTATCTGATCAGAATCCATAATTGAACCAACTCTTTGGGCAACTACTAGGATTGTAGCTTCAGGATATGCTTCCTTTAGTCTATGTCTTAGATCACGATCAGTCTTAAAGTCTAGGGCAGAGAAGGAGTCATCAAAAAGATAGATGTCAGGGTTCTTGTAGATGGCCCTTGCTATAGCAAGTCTTTGCTTTTGTCCTCCTGAGACGTTTTTACCAAGTTGGGCTATCTCGTGGTCGAATTTATCATCATATTTTTCTATAAATTCGCTTGCTTGAGCAATATCTGCTGCCTTCTTGATTTTGTCCAAATCGGAAGACTCATCTGCGAAGGAAATATTTGACTTGATATCTCCCTTAAAGAGGAAAGATTTCTGCAAGACTGGACCCAGCTTATTATAGAGGTCAGAAAGCTTATAGTCTCTGATATCGAGGCCATCTATCTTGATAGATCCCTCGCTTGTATCGTAAAATCTCATCAAGAGATTTAGGATTGTACTTTTACCTGATCCAGTAGATCCGATTATGGCGACCTTCTCGCCCTTTTTTACCTTAAAGTTTATATCTTTTAGGATATATTGCTCTGAGTCCTGATATTTGAAGGAAACATTATCAAATTCTATGATATAAGGGCAATCTTTGTTAGCTTCTTTTTTAGATCCATCTACAATGGAAAGCTTGGTATCTAGGACTTCATTGATACGGCTTGCAGAAACTTCCGCCCTAGGTAGCATAATAAAAATCATACTCATCATCATAAAGGACATGATAACCTGCATGGCGTAGGAAGAAAATACGACCATATCGGAAAACAGGCTGTATTTGTCCATAAGACCAGCTCCGCTGATGAGTCCTGCCCCTATAAAATAAATCACAAGGGTTAAGATGGACATGGCAAGGTTAATTGTAGGAAAGAGTGTCGCCATTAGCTTACTTGTAAAAAGTTGGGTCTGGGTCAACTCTTTATTGGCCTCGGCAAATTTATCTTCCCTGTAGCTTTCGGAATTGTAGGCCCTTATTACAGAAAGCCCTGTCAAGTTCTCCCTTAGGACCCTGTTGATATTATCAGTTAAAGTCTGCATTATCTTAAATTTAGGCATAACCAAAATCATAACGATAGCCACGAAAACTATAAGGATAAGAAGAGTGATAGCTGTTGCGACTGTCCATTCAAAGCCCTTGTTATAGATTTTTGTAATGGCCCAAACAGCCATGATTGGAGCCTTGATTAGGATTTGTAGGCCCATTATAATCGCCATTTGGATTTGGGTGATGTCGTTTGTTGATCTTGTTATAAGACTTGCAGTCGAAAATTTGTTAATTTCCTTTTGGGAGAAAGATTCTACCTTAGCAAAAAGCCTTGATCTTAGATCTTTCGCAAAGGACGAAGCAATTACACTAGATAGGTAACCCACTAAAACAGCGGATAGGAGAGAAGCCAAGGCGCATAGGATCATCCATTTACCTTCTCCTATAATTTCGCTTACACTGTGGCCAGGTGTTTGGACATACATGGTAATCTTTGCCATATAGTCAGGAATCTTTAGGTCCAAATACACAGAAGCTACTATCAAAAGTAGGCTTATAAATATTTGAAGGCCTTGTTTTTTATTTAAATATTTCAAAATCTTTATCATAAGCTGAATCTCCAAATTCTTTTTCACATAATTTTCTTATTTCAGGCATTGATTTTTCAATTTTTTCTATTATTCTTACAAAATCGGCCCCATCTTCTTCTCCTAAAAGCTCTAGCATTGATGAAAGAGCGAAATGAACCTTCTCTTTTCTGAGATTTTCAAATTTCTTTCCGCGATCGGTAAGGACAACAAGAGTTTTTCTTTTATCTTCCTTGTCGGGCTTTCTTATGACGAGCTTTTTCTCTTCGAGTCCCTTGATAATCTTAGAGACTCTAGCACTAGAGATCCCCATCATTTTCTCGATATCCTTAGGGTAGATAGAGCCCTTATTCTTGCTAATTAAAGCCAGGGCCATATTCTCGCCCCTAACCGAATTGTTTAACTTCTTACTAGAATTACCGTGACCTATTTTATATAAACTTCTAATCAATCTTTGAATTAAATCATCATTCATAAAAACTCCTTTAGCTAACACTGTTAGTAATTTTACCAAGGTAAATATTATTTGTCAATAATAGAGTGCTCTAAGTAACTTTCATTAAATAATTTTTTCACTTAATCTCTTATCTAACATAAGGTGTTTATATATGTGTATAATGGGTAAATGGTTTAATGAAGATGGTAAATATATTACACAAGGGGAGGAAACTATGAAAAAAATAATAAAAAAAGTATAGCCTATGTTATGACATTAATTTTTCTATTTGAATCAGTATCCACATCTTTTGCGAATTCTGATTATAATTAGGACGCTAATGATGCAATTTATTATGACCAATCAGAAGACTCCTTAATAATCGGTAATAATAAGATTGATATTGTTGAAAATAGCAATACAAGCACCTCAATCATTACGGATTTGAAAAACGGTGAAAAAAGTAAAATTATCTACTATAAGAATGAAGGTAAGATATACTCATCCTTTACAAAGAAAACTTTTAATGTCGAAAAAGATAAAGAAAGCGTAGTTACATCTAATTTTATATCAAGTGATTTAGCATCTTATAGTAACTCTAAAGATTATACAAAAGTTTCATATGGAGATGTTAAATTCTCCTATAAAGAATTATCTGAGTTTGGAGGAGGATTAGTAGATATAGCTGGAGGTATAGTTGCTATATTATCTGGGATTGGTATTACAGTTCCTAGTGTATTAAAAGTTCTATAAGGAGTTGGAACCACAATTATAGGAGGTGTTAACATGGCACATCCTAGTGATGATCACGGAATTGTTATGCGGGTAAGAAGAGAAAAAATATATCGAAATGGCCAGCTTTATGATTTAAGAGCTTATCCACTTAGTATAGGTACTTATTAATTATGAAAAATAAAAAAATAATTATATAGAGATTTTTCAATCATTATGTATCTTTTCTATTGTGTTGAGTTTTCTATTTATTAAAGATAGAGTTAGATTTACCTTAATTGGTACAATGCTGTCACTTATTTTGATGGTAATAAATTTCATTATGTATCATCGAGAAACCAATAGAGATACAGTATCAGTAGTAAAAGTAATCTTAAGTATTGCAACATTCTTATTATTTTTTATATCAACAATAAGAATGTACAAATAAGTAAATTTGGGTTTGTAAATAATTTTGTGTATCAACCTAAATCCTGATATAAGGGTAAGGGTTGATACATTTTTTATGTATCAATATTTGTCCATTCCTACAGGAATGGAGCTTTTTTTAATTGTACTTGGGCTTAATAAACTGTCAAAATTTCATGAAAATTTGCACCCGATTTCATACTAAATTTTTATCTTAATTAAAACCTCCCTTCAAAAAATATTGATAATTTAGATAAGATTTGATCCCAGCCTCGTATTCTATATGTCCACTTACTTGAGGCATCTACCATTGCTATATACAAGCTTTTTTGTAGAGCATAGTTATTTGGAAATATGGTTTTATTTTTGGTCACTTTTCTTAGTTGCCTATTGAAGTTTTCCATGGCATTTGTTGTATATATCAGCTTTCTTATTCCGTCTGGATATTTAAAATATGTCGATAATTCTGCCCAGTTGTTTTTCCAAGAGCTTACACACATTGGATATTTTTTATCCCATTTTTCTTCAAAGACTCCTAAATTTGTTAAGGCTAAGTCTTCTGTTGGTGCCTTGTATACTGCTTTTAGGTCTTTCATTTTCTTTGTCCTTTCTTCTTGATTTTGAGCAATAAAAAAACAGTAAACCGATTTGATTTACTGCTTCGTGAATTGCTTTCTTGTATCTTTTATTTGGTTATTTGAGTTTAATAAACTGGGATTCATAAATTACTATCTAACCATGTTTTTAGTTCATCAAAACTGTAATCTCCTTTTAACGCTATTCCATCTTTAATAATTGAATTCTTACATTCCTTTTTGTAATCTTCAATCATTCTCCCAAAACCACCTCCGCCATGCGTGCAAAACGGAATAATTGTCTTTCCACTTAAATCAACCGTTCTTAAAAACGATAGCACGGGTGGGGCAAAAGTTTTAAGCCAATTAGGAGAACCAATAAAAACCACCTCTGCATTTTCAATAGTTTCCGCCCCTTTAATAAGAGGTGGGCAATATTCTTTTTCAATTTCTTCTCTCACTTCTTTTACAGCTGTATTATATGAGAATGAATAGGGTTTTCGTGGCTTCAGCTCTCTCAAATCCCCCTCAGTAATCAACGCAATATCTTCTGCTAATCTTCTTGTTGTTCCTGAATATGAATAATATACAACTAAAGGACTCATTATAATTACCTCCTTAATTCAACCTAATTATTATATCATTCTTATTATATAATGAGTATCCTAAACTTATCCATCCTGTTCACTCCCCCCCTAAAATATACATAGTGTCTACACACCCTGCAATAATCTACACTTGGAATGTTCCCACAAGGTATTTTTCAAATAGAAAAATGGCTTTTAAGATTTTCTTAAAAGCCATTGATTTCAACGGTCTTATAACCCATCATCTTATTTTCTTGACATCAATACTACACTATCCACATGGCTTGAGTGGTCAGTATGGATAATATTTTAGGGAAACCTCGTATGTGGGAATATATTTATTCTCAATTATTCTAATTTCTTTTAACATTTTATTTAAAACTAATGCATTTTCATATTCTTCAACAAATGCTCCATTGTATTACCTAAAAGGTATTTTAGAGCATCTTGTAAATCTTGTGCTGTTTCTTGTTAATATTCTTCAATTAACATCTTAGAGATTTTGTTTCTGATCGATTTCTTATGGAATAAAAATTCCTCCTGATTAGTTTTTACTTATCCTAATCAGGAGGTTCCTATACACAAAATTTTACACAGTCTCCGCCGAGATCATTTTTTCTTTATTTATATTCTCTTTTGTTCAATGAACAACAATCTAATCTTTCATTTCCAAAAGATTTTTGATTTTCTTTTGCTAGATTTTTCAAGAATTTTTCCCATCTATTTTTTATTGATTCAAAGAGTTTCATATTTTACCTCCTCGGGTAATTGTTTGCAAATTATCTACAATAATATTTATACTGGAAAAAATTATTTTTTCAATTTTTTATCTCCCCTTTTACTATCCCATAATTAAAGACAGGATATCTTTTCCAAAAGTAGGAGGATAAATTTCCATTTCATTATCTTTTAAAAATTCATCGATTGTTCTTTTTGCTACGGCTAAGAAAGATAAAAATACTCCAAAACTTACAAAACTTTTAGGACTTGGAGCAATTTTATATGCAGCAATGCCTGCTGATTTGATAAATGATATGATTCCTTTTTTAGGAATTTTGGATGATGCAATCGTCCTCCCATTTCTAATTTGTATAACAAGCAAAATGATCCCAGATTCAGTTATGGATAAGGAAAAAATTGAATATGTAGAAGAAAATAAATAAAAGCCTCAAATCCTCTTATTTTTCATTATAACTAATTCAGTTCTTTTTACGTTAATTCGATTTTTCTTGCTTTCGAGAGGTTTGAATCTCTACAAAACAGTGATTGAAGCCTTTTGATGTCTTTGGAATTTTATGGTGGAGCATAAGGGACTTGAACCCTTGGCCTCTTGACTGCCAGTCAAGCGCTCTCCCAACTGAGCTAATGCCCCAAGATGTATCTATTCTAGCATATTTTATAAGAAAAGACAAGCAGATTGACTTGTTATTTGTATTTGAGAATGAGTTAAGAAAAAGGAGAGTACCTCGATTAGAAAGGCTCTCCCTTGTTTTATATTTTCTTGTTGACCCAGTTTCCTTGATGGAATCTTCGTCTTAGGCAAATAAACCTTGATGCCTGATCTGACAGGATTCCTAGCCAGATTCCCATGATGCCCAGACTTAGGACATTTACTGCAAGTAGGGTGACTGCACTTCTTATGAATGTTACAGATAATAGGGCTACAAAGAGGGTGTACTTGACATCTCCTGCCGCTCTGAGGCATCCTCCGTAGATTGTTTGGGAGATTTGTAGGAGGACTATTACTGTAAGGAACCTTGTAATAATCACACCGTATTCTATTATTTCCGGATCTTTGAAGAAGAGTCCGAAGATATGTCTTCCGAAAAATATCAGTATGATTGAAACTATTACTGATAGGGCAAAGCCGATTTCTTGGCAGACCTTGCCGTAAGTCTTAGCTCCTTCTTTATCTTCTGCTCCTAGAGCATTACCCGAAAGGGCGATGGCTGCTACTTGCATACCATTACCCAAGGAGAAGGTTAGGGATAGTAGGTTCATTCCTACATTGTGGGCTGCAAATATTTCTGTTCCAAGACTTGCTGCGGTAATGGCTGTAACAAGAAAGCCGATTCTTGCTGAGACATTTTCTACAAATATATTTGAGCCAAGGCTTGCTATAGACTTGGAGATTTTTTTGCTAAAGGAAAACTTAACTCTTACAAACTGATTGAAGTTTAGGTAGGAAGATTTTCTCATTAGAGAAATAGTACACATGATACTTGCCACCACAGTTCCTAGGACTGTCGCAATAGCAGCTCCCCTTATGCCTAGGGCAGGAAAGCCAAAGTTTCCGTAGATTAGTAGGTAGTTAAAGCTAATATTAACGACAGAGCTAACTAGGTTTGATACGAAGGCGATTTGTGTATTGCCGCAACCTCTGTGGCCAGCATTTATGACCATGGCTAGGGCATTAAAGATAATTCCTCCCATTATTATTTGAAAGTAAGCTATAGAAAGCTCGTGAGTTTCAGGATTGGATCCAGCAAACTTAAGGATTGGGGATAGGAAGGGCATCATCACAAGGTCTACTAGGATTACGAAGGCTATCACTATATAGATAGCCGTTAGAAGAGTCTTGTTGGCTTCTTGCCTGTCTCCTTCTCCCTGTCTTCTCGCAACAAGGGCCGATACGGCTGCATTTATGGAGAAGAATATGGTAAGGGCTATAAATTTCGGCTGGGTAGTAAGACCTATGGCTGCAACAGCACTTGGACCCATACCAGATACCATAAAGGTATCTATTATATCAGCTATGGATATAAAAAAGAATTCCAATAGGGCAGGCCAGGCAATTGAAAGTGATTTTTTCCAATAATCTTTTCTTTGCACAAATCCCCCTTAGTCTATGAGGTCAAGATATCTTTCGATATTTATATTTTCATTAGTAGAGTATTCGATAACATCTCTATATATTTTGGATATAATATCGACTGTTTTTTGGCAAGATTCTTCGATTGAGTAGCCATCTAGAAAATAGGCTATAAATAGCCCATCGAAGAGGTCTCCTGTTCCTGTAAGTCTTTTGGGAAGTTTATCGAAGGAAACTTTAAATTCACCCTCATCGTATCCTTTTACGAAATATTTTCCGTCTTCTTCTACAGAAGTTATAAGATATTTCTTACCCTTTCTTGTAAAATCCTCGTAGTCTATATCAAGAAACTTTGCCTCAGTTGCATTTGGGCTTATGATATCTGAAATATCGAGTAAGGACTTGTAGTTATCTAGCATTTTCTCATCAAGAGTTGGGTAAAGGGTCCCCTCATCTCCCATGATTGGGTCAAAGAGGATAGTAGTCTTATAGTCTAAGTTTTTTACATAATCATAGATTATATCTCTTTGCTCAGTATTGTGGATGTATCCAATAGAGATAAGGTCAAAATTAAAGCCTATCTCCTCCCAGTTTCTTAGGGTATCTTTTAAGTATTCTGTTGTATCTAATATGGCATTTTTCCCGTAGGAGAAGTTGTTTGCTATAAGGGCAGTTGGAAGGAAGAATGTATTGTGTCCCTTGTAGGAGAGGACAGTTTCCATCATCTTGCCGGCAATTTTTCCTAGGGAAACGAAATCATTTATTATTAATATATTTTTCATCTCATTTCACCTCACCTTATATCTTATGAATTTAAAGACTTATGTCAAGCTATGATATTGTAAGTTGGAGGGATAAAGTGATATAATAAGTCTATGTATAAATTCAATAAAAATATCATTAAGAAAATCAACGAAAATAAATACGTCAAAAAGACCAGGAAGGGCTTGGGGAGTTTGATATTTTCACGTGCTGGGCTCTTTGCCTTTTTAGTAATTATCCAGCTCGTTTTGATGATTTATATCTATTATAATTCTAAGATAGATTTTACTTACATAATGGGAGGAGACACCCTATCTAAAGTTATAATGATGCTAATAATCCTCAATATGAAAAAGGTATCAAACGCCAACAAATTGTCTTGGTTTATGCTAATTGCAATCGTTCCGACCTTTGGCATCATCGCCTTTCTAGTAAGTCATTATTCGATTGGCTACAAGAGAGAGCAGAGGAAGGTAATAAGCCTTGATAAGGATTCTAGGAAATATATCCAAAAAGATAAGGACCTTTACGAAAAAATCGAGGATAGGGAAAGGAGATTCTATCCGATAGCCAAATACCTTGACGATGTGGGAGGATTTCCAACCTACAAGGACACATCTTCGACTTACTTCAAGGTGGGGGACGATATGTTCGAGGCCATGCTAAGCGACGTGAAAAGTGCGGAAGACTTTATCTTCATGGAGTTTTTCATAATCGACTATGGTTATATGTGGGGAACAATCCTAGAAGAGCTTGTCAAAAAGGCCAAAGAAGGAGTTAAGGTAAGACTTCTTATCGATGGATCTAATCTCATAACTAGAGTAAGGTCGGATTTTCCCCAAGAGATGGAAAGCTTGGGCATAGAATGTAGGGTCTTTTCTAAGATGTATCCTATAGTATCAACCTATCAGAACAACAGAGATCACAGGAAGGTCATGGTAGTAGATGGGAAGATTGCCTACACTGGAGGGATCAACCTATCTGACGAGTATATAAATGTATACGAAAGGTTCGGTCACTGGAAGGATTGCGGTGTAAGAATTAAGGGTAGTGCTGTCAAAAGCTTTACAATAATGTTTCTTAATATGTGGTTTTCTCTTGATAACAAGCCAGAAGACTATAGCCCATATCTTAAGAAATATCCAGACACAGAGGCTAGTGGATTTTATATTCCCTTTGCTGACAATCCCCTAGATGATGAGACCATATCCAAAAACGTCCTCCTCGATACCATTAATAAGGCCAAAAAGTATGTCTATCTCATGAGTCCTTATCTAATAGTAGATGAAGAGATTAGAAATTCAATCAAGCTTGCCTCAAAGTCGGGCCTTGATGTAAGGATTTGCCTGCCACATATACCCGACAAGAAGGTAGCCTTCGCCCTTGCCAAGGATCATTACAAGGAATTTATAGAAGCGGGTGTTAGGATTTTTGAATATACTCCAGGCTTCGTCCACTCCAAGACCTGGCTTGCTGACGGAAAGGTAGGTTTTGTTGGAACGGTCAACCTAGACTACAGGGCCCTCTATCAAAACTTTGAGTGCGGGCTTTATATGTATAAGTCAAATAGCTTGGCAGATATTAGAAATGATTTCGATATATTCTTTGAGGTTGGTCAAGAAGTAAATATGGAAGATGTAGAAAATATCAAACTAAGCTCTAAAATCTTCTCCAAAATAGTAAAGCCTTTTGCTGTTTTGATGTAGGGGATTAAGTATTAGTGGAACGAACTTATGGAGGGCCCTCATTAGATATCTTAAATTCACATACCGTCGAGCGAAGCCGAGATATCTCAATAGATTTCTCCTTTTCAGTTGAAATAAGTTAGTTGGAAAGTAAACTTTCTTTCACAGTATTTATCTAGCATTTACAATTACCCTTATGTCGAGCGAAGTCGAGACATCTCATTGATTTCTCTATTAAATTCAAAATAAGTTTGATTTTGTTTGCTTCCTAGAACTTCCTTCGGGAAGTTTTTTTGTGGAAATTTTTATTTGCTCTTGCAAAAATCAAAGTCCCTGATATAATATTATTAACAGTGTATGGTATATGGCATAACACCAGAAGGGAGGTTTTATGTTTAAGCTAAATTTTAATTCGGAAGTCCCTTTGTATATGCAAATTGTAGATGAGACCAAGCTCTATCTTGCGAAAGGCTTACTTAAGGATGGGGATAAGTTCCCGTCTGTAAGAGACTTATCGAAAGCTTTGTCCATCAACCAGACGACTGTCTCCAAGGCTTTTAAGGAACTTGATAGACTAGGCCTAATAGAGACTAAGCCTGGAATAGGGACTTTTATCCGAATCGATCAAGAAAAGATTGACAGCAACAAAGATGAATTTACGAAAAATCTCAGAGATAATTTCACCAAGGCCATATTTTTAGGCTTTGCTAGGGAAGAAATATTTGAGATTTTCGACGAGACAGAAAGGAGTCTGTATGAGGATAAGGGCAGAGAAAATTACTAAGGCCTTTGATGAAAGAAAAGTCCTAGATAATATTTCCTTTAACTTAGAAGAAGGGATGATTACAGGACTTGTAGGTCGTAATGGTTCAGGTAAGACCACTCTTCTTAAGTCTTTGTGTGGGATTTATGATATGGATGAAGGAAGCTTTAGCCTTGATGATAAGAATATTAGGGAAAATCCAAGTCTTATAAAAAACATCGCTTTTTTGCCTGATAGTTTTGATTATTTTAATTACTACAAGGTAAAGAATATTCCGGGCTTTTTCAAAGTTATTTATGAAGACTTCGACGATACTTTCTTCTTTGAGGAAATCAAAAGACAAAAGATTGACCCAGACAAAAACGTGAGGAATTTCTCCAAGGGACAGAAAAATATCCTAGGTCTAATTACAATTCTTGCAAGTGGGGCGAAAATTCTTCTTATAGATGAGATCCTTGATGGGATGGATGTCCTAAACAAAAAAGAAATCCTATCATATCTGATAGATGCCAAGGATTCCGGCAAGGCAGTCTTCGCTTCAAGCCACGAGCTCGACCAGCTTTCTGGAATATCAGATTATATCTTCTATCTAACCAAAGATGGTAAGCTCATAGATACATCTGATGAAAGAATCAACCAATTAAGGAAAATCCAACTAGTATTTAAGGACCAAGTTCCAGATAATTTGGATAGGAGGATGATTCTCGTAAATAAAATCGGAAGAGTTGCGACAATTCTTGTAAATGCAAGCGAAAAAGAAGTAGAAGCAATCTTAAAGAGGGAGGACCTTGTCCAATACGATATCCTAACTCCTAAGATTGAAGATTATTTCTACCTAGAAAGGGGCCAAGAAGATGCGTAATTTTAAAAATTTAATTAAATTTACATGGAAGAGATTCTCTATTTGGATTATCTTGGTAACAGTATTCTGTACCATGGCCGTTGGTATGTCTAATCAAAATTCCATTAGGAATGACTACGATAATTTTACTAATAATGTTATAAGCATGAGAGAAGATTTATATGGCAAGGGTAAGAATAAAGATATAAAGATCAATGAAGAAAGCCTAGATCAGATCGCAATTGAGCTTTTAAAGTATAAGGAAAAGTATAAGCTCCTAGACTTTGATGATGTATATAGCCTAGATGTTTCTGCCGAAGCTCAGGATGATTACTTTGAAAGGCTCAGTCAAAATGGGGGATATGACGCCCATTATATTTACAACAGCATCAAGACCGATCTTCAACAATTTGATAAAGGGAAATTTGATGGATCTAGCTACTATCAGGCCTTGATCTTTCCTATAGTGATCTTTATGGGGCTTTTTGGATTGAGTCTTACAAGTCTTGAGCAGTCTTCTGCGATTTATGATTTTACAAGACTTATGCCTTGGAAGAAGAAAGATGAATTACTTATGAAAATAGGGATAGTATTTCTTTTTGGAATGGTAATTTTCGCTATAAATGCCATCGTTCTTGCCTTTATCTTGAAGACTTCAGCCTTTGGTCAAATCCTAAGTTTTCCTCTTATAGGTAGGCAGATTTGTAGAAATATCCTGATTTTCCTTGGAACAAGTATAATTTCTACTTCCTTGGGCTTTATAGCAGGTAATTTCCTAGGTCATACGGGTCTTTTCATAATGACCCTTGCAGGTTTTGAGCTTTATAGGGAGAATTTGAATATAACTTTGCAAGTATTTTCTACAAATATAGCAGATAAGTTTTATAGTGCTGTAGCAAGTTTTGAGGAAGGACTTCATCCTTTTATAAAAACACTCCTATCTATAGTCTATTTGAAGGTAGATGATATAAGGACAATCCTTGCTTTTATTCTTGTGGCAGCAGTAATATTTTGTTTCGCCCTATATCTAAGCAAGAATCAAACTAGCGAAAGAAGCGGTTATATGATATTAAATAAAAAAGTAAGTGTATTTTGTAAGCTTCTTGCTACCCTTACCCTAGCCAATCTCATGACCTCAATTCTTTCTAGTATCTTTGTAGATACAAATTTCCTTGTGATGATTATATTTGTCCTTTCCTTATTGCTAAGTTACAAATTCTTTGATATGCTATTTGAGATAAGACTTAAATTTTAAGGAGAAAATATGGCAAAAGATAGACTTAGTTGGGAAGAATATTTTATGAAACTTGCAAAGACTGTCGCAAGACGTGGAACTTGTGACAGGGCCTATGTGGGTTGCGTTTTGGTAAATGAAGAAAATAGGATAGTTTCGACTGGTTACAACGGATCGATTAAGGGAAATCCCCACTGCGATGAGGTGGGCCATACCATGAGAGATGGGCATTGTATAGCCACAATCCATGCTGAGATGAACGCTATACTTTATTGTGCCAAGGAGGGCATAGCTACCAAAAACACCATTTGCTATGTGACTCACTTCCCTTGTCTTAATTGTACCAAGTCCCTTATCCAAGCTGGTATCAAAAAGATTTATTACGAAACAGCTTATAGGATGGACGAATATGCGGTAGAGCTTCTCGAGAGAAATAATATAAGCTTTGAGAAGATAGAGATAAGTGAAGACAAATGAAGTTAATTGCATCTGACTTTGACGGGACAATTTTCATAGATGGTAAAATAAAAACAGAAGATATAGAGGCCATAAGAGATTTTCAAGATAAGGGGAATCTCTTTGGCCTTGTAACAGGTAGGACCTACCATTCTCTTTTTGTCCTAATAGAAGGAAAGATTGACCCAGACTTTATAATAGCTAACAACGGGTCTCATATTTTTGTAAAAAACGGCACGGATATGATAGAAATCCTAAAATATTCACTAGACCAGGATAAGCTTAGAGATGTAATAGACTATTATGGAAGGACTTATCCAACAAAGATTTTTACAGATAAGGATAGGGAGGTAGATAGGTTAGAAGACTTAAGAGAAGGTGAAGAAATCCTATCTCTTGCAATATACTCAGACCACATCCTAGAAAATCCCTTCCAAGAAGACTTCTCCTTCCACAAATCAATAGGGGTGATTGACGTAATTAACTCTGCTGTAAGCAAGCAAACAGGGATAGAATTTATCAAGGACTTCTATGGATTTGATAAGGAGATAATAGCTATAGGAGATGACTTCAATGACATATCTTTCTTAGAGCAAACAAGACTATCCTTTAGCCTAAATTATGTGAAGGAAAAAGAAGTCCTAGATGCTGTAAACTTTAAAGTTGAAGGGATAAGAGAGTTAATAGAAAATATAGATGATGTCAAATAAAAAGCCTAATTAGGAGGTATATCCTAGTTAGGCTTATATTTTTATCCAATTTTTTCAACATTGACAAGAGGAAGCATCTTCATGATTTCTTCTCTTGATGGGAGGTCTAGGACTCTTGCTGTGGCAGAGGCACTGGCAACTGAGACCTTGTATGATTCTACTGGGTCGCCATCACGAACCATGGTTCCTACGAAGCCTCCAATCATAGCATCCCTGCAGGCAACAGTATTTATTATTTCATTACCATCTTTTACGGGAGTTGATTCGTAGACATCATCTCCTACAAATAGCATTGATCCACTCGCACCGTAGGAAATTATTACGTATTTAGCTCCCATATTTACGAGCTTTTTGCCGTAAGGGATGAAGTCTTTTTTATCTTCGATCCTTACATTGAATATTTCTTCGATATCTTCTGCGTTTGGCTTAACTAGGATTGGATTTTCCTTTACTATATCGAGAAGGTATTTGGCAGGTACGTCTGCTACGAAGTCTGCTCCGTTTGCTGTGGCTACTGATACGAGCCTTGAGTAGATGTCGTTATCTAGTCCGTCTTCCATTGGAGGAACAGATCCACCAAAGATTATGGTGTCTCCTTCTCTTACTCTTGATAGATAGTAAACTAGTTCGTCTACTTCCTCGCTTTTGATAGTTGGTCCTGGGAAGTTGATCATGGTTTCTTGTTTGTTTTCGAAAAGTTTGATATTTGTTCTGTTGTGGTTTTCCATCTTTACAAAGTTGGTGCTAATATTTTCGTTTGTCAACCAATCTTTGATAAATTCTCCTTGAAAGCCTCCTACAAAACCTGTAGCTATTGTTGGGATTCTTAGAGAAGAGAGGATCCTTGATACGTTAAGGGCCTTTCCTCCTGGGATGGATCTTTCTTGGATGATGTTGTTTTGTCCACCGAGATTGAGATTTTTAAGTTCTACAAATAAATCAATTGATGGATTTAAGGTTACGGTATAAATCATTATTCTTCCTTTCCTTTCTTTTCTAATTCTTTCCTAATTTTTCCTATAATTTTAACTTGCTTATACTTTCTATAATTTCTTCCATGTGCATGCCATGGCTTCCTTTGACAAAGACCAGGCTAGATTTTGTAATCAGAGACTTTAGTTTGTCGATTAGATCATTTTTGCTGGTAAAGTGGAAAATCCTATCCTTGGAGAAGTTCTCTAAGGCTCCTTCATACATATGCTTAGAAAGGCTGCCAAAGAAGAGACAATAGTCGATATCCTTTGGGTCAATCTCGCTTCCTACTTGGTAGTGGAGATCATCTTCGCTATCTCCAAGCTCTAGCATATCACCGAGCACAAGGATTTTACTGTCGTAGCCTCCTAGAAGCTTTGTTGTCTTAAGACCACTTCTTAGGGATTGAGGGTTTGACTTATAGCAGTCATCCAAAACATCAAAACCTTCAAATTCTATTATACTAGACCTATTATTGGCAGGAGTTACTTCAGAAAGTCCCTTTTTGATTTGATCAGTGCTTAGGCCAAGAAGGCTAGAGACTAGAACTGTCACTCCACCGTTGTAAATATTGTGGCTACCTAGTAGGGGGATGGTATAAGTTTCTCCATCATGGGTAAAGCTTACCTTTCCTCTATTATCATCAGAGGATTTTACTACGAAGTCATTATCATCTTCTTCTCCGAAAGATATCATCTTTTGTTTTACTTCATAGGAGGAGATTTCCTTTTTCATTGTAGGATCATCACCATTGTAGATGAAATATCCGTCTTGACTTAGGCCTTCTACGATTTCCATCTTAGCCTTTAGGATTCCTTCCTTAGTCTTAAGTTTCTCTAGGTGGCTATCTCCAATATTGGTAATAATTGCTATATCAGGCCTTGATATGTTTGTCGTAAGCGATATATCTCCAAAGCTATCTGTTCCCATCTCTACTATAGCGATATTCGTATCTTCATCAAGGGATAGGATAGTTTTAGGAACTCCTATTTCGTTGTTCAAGTTTCCTATAGTCTTTTGAACCTTGTACTTTTCCTTAAGGACTTCGTAGAGAAGGTCCTTGGTAGTTGTCTTTCCATTTGATCCAGTGATACCTATTACTTTGGTATTCTTTAGCTCACTCCTGTAGGCTCTTGCCAAATCTTGGAGAGACTTTAATGTATCTTCAACTCTTATATAAGGAATGGATATATTATTTTTTATCTTACAGTCAGTATCTGCTAGAAAGGCAGAAGCTCCCTTGTCCTCACATTCTTTGATGAAAAGTCTTCCGTCAAAGACTTCTCCGATTAGGGGAATATAGAGATTCCCTTCTTGGATGGTCCTTGAATCTGTAGATACTCCCTTTATCAAAAGGTTAGAGTATTTTTCGTCAGAGATTTCTCCACCGATCATTTTGGCGATTTCGCCTAGACTTCTTTCTATCATCTTTGCCACCTTTCAAATCCATCTTTTATTAATCTATCCAAAACCTCTGAAAAGCTTTCATTATACATAAGCTCGCAAAGTCTTGCGAAAAATGATGAAGGGGTAAAGCCAGGGAAGGTGTTGATTTCATTGACATAGAAATTATTATCTTTGCCTAGGAAGATATCAACTCTAGCAAATCCCTCGCAGCCACATGCTTCGTAGGCTCTTTTTACAAATTCTTGAGCTTCTTCTAGCTTTTCTTTTTCTAGTATATAAGGAAGGGTCTCCTTGGTAGACTTGGAAAAATACTTGGCATCGTAATCGAGGAAGGTGTGGTCTGAGATATAGGCTGCAGGCTCAGAGACATCTGGATTCATGTAGCCTACTACAGCAAACTCGATTTCCTGACCTTCGATTAGCTCTTCGACAAGGACTTTTTTGTCATACTTTAAAGCTTCATCTCCAGCAGCTAGAAGTTCGTTTTTATTAGTAACCTTGCTTACACCAACAGAAGACCCATTAGCAGAAGGCTTTACTATAAGAGGAAGGCCGATCTCTTCTATACATCTATCAGCGAAGTCACTATCAAAGCCATCCTTATTAGTATAGAGATACTTGGCTTGGCTTAATTTATTCTTCTCAAAAATATCATTGCTTGTAACCTTGTCCATGCAGATTGCAGAAGATAGGAGGCCATTTCCTATGTAGGCAATTCCTATAACATCTAGGAGGGCTTGAATAGTTCCATCTTCTCCATAGGTTCCATGGACTGCAGGAATTACTATAGTTTTTGAATAATCTTCCTTGGACAGGCAGGTGAGGAAATCTGCTATAGACTTTGTCTTATTCTCCTTAACTTCCTTAACTAGGTCAAACTCATTATCTGTATCGATTTTATCGAAAGCTTCTGAGTAAGCTCCTTCTTTATTAATATATACTAACTTTATCTTATATTTTTCTTCATTTAGATTCTTGCTTATGTTAAGGGCACTTCTTAAAGAGATATCATGCTCGCTTGAAGGGCCACCACATAAAATATAGACATTAATCATTCTTTGCTCTCTTTCATATAAATTCTATGAGGATTATACTACTTTAAGAAAACTTGGGCTAATAATTAGGACAAAGACAAAAATCTTAGAAAAAAACGACAAGAGATTACATTAGTTACAATTTAATTCGCTAGAGAGAAGAAAAAAACGTATCGAATATGTATGAAATATAGAAATATAATGAAAAAAACCTATAGAATTAATAAAAAAGTTGATAAAATCAGCTAAAAAAGCCCGAGGAAAACCTTGCATATCAATATTTCTAAGAAAATATCAAAAAAAATCATAATCTACATAATTTTAACACAATTTAAAGGTACAATAAGGCTTGTAAAAAAGAGTTGTTAATATTTTGTAACTATTATTACAAGCGAAATTAAATTTTAAAATTAAGAAAATTAGAAAGAGGATATAAATGAACAAATTCACAAAATATGCACTAGCAGCAGCGCTAGTACTACCGTCAGTATTTACTTTCGGATCAAAGGAAGCAAAGGCTGATAGAATCGAACTTAACACAGAAAAGGCAAAAGCAGTAAACGTGAGAAGTACTGCTGAAGAAAAGAACAACGTTATTGGAACAATCAATGACGAAAACAAATCTTACGAAATTCTTGGAAAAGCTAATGGCTGGTACAGAATTGATTTCGAAGGAAAAGAAGCATTTGTAGGAACACCATGGTTTAACGTAACAGCTGAAACAGAAGTTATTGCTCCAGCAAACTTTAGAGATGAAGCTCAACTTTCATCAAATGTAATAAGCGTTCTACAAGAAGGCGATGTAGTTGAAGTTATCGAAGAAGCAGATAATGGATATGTAAAGGTTAAATTTGATGGCAAAGAAGGATATGTGTACAACAACCTTCTAAAATCATTCAAAGAAAGAAACGAAAAAGCTCAAAATAAAGCTAAAGCACCAGCAAGCAATACTAAACAAGCTTCATACCAAACATACGAAGAGCCAACATACACATACACAGAAGAATACTACTACGAAGAACCAGCTGAAGATTACTACTATGAACAACCAGCAGCAGATTACTCTTCTTACCAAGGAGATTCAAACTGGGCAAAAGAATGGATAGCTCAAAGAGAATCAGGCGGATCATACACAGCATATAACCCAGCTGGTGGCTACTACGGAAGATACCAACTAAACCCATCCCTAGTAGGCTATGGAGCAAGCCCAGAAGAACAAGAAGCAGCAGCAGACTCATACGTATACGGAAGATACGGTTCTTGGGAAAACGCTCAAGCATTTTGGGCTAATAATGGTTGGTATTAAGTGAGCCCCTCCGGCTCGGGGAGGAGTCTCCATGAAATGGTTCTGCATAGCAGAAAACAAGCCCGCACGGCTAATTGAGTGCCCTCCACGGAGTGGTTCTGCGAAGCAGAAGACAAGCCCGTCAGGATTAAGAGGAAATTATCCGCGTCCTGCTAGAACCCCACGTATTGGTTAATTTAAAATAAAAATTAAGTGAACTTAAATAAAAGACTTTGGCTTTCCTGCCGAGTCTTTTATTTTTCTATACTAGCCCTTAGGGGCTATTTTTCTTTGCACTAATTAATAAAAGGGTAAAATCATTAGTAAGAAAAGGCTCATTAGGAGGAAAAAATGAAAGCTATATTAACAGTCATAGGAAATGACCAAGAAGGAATTATCTATAAGATTTCTAAAGTCTTATACGAATACAATATCAACATCCTTGATCTAAGCCAAACTATAATGGAAGATCAATTTGTAGGAATGTTTAATATCGACTTTACAAAGTCAAAGGCAGACTTTGCTGAAATCAAGAAGGCCTTTGATGATTTGGCTGAAGAGAACAAGCTCGAAATAAGAATCCAAAACGAAAAGCTCTTCGACGCTATGCACAGGATTTAATATGGATAAGAATAATATTATTGAAACAATCAAAATGCTAGATGAGGAAAATCTCGACATCAGAACCCTTACCATGGGTATTTCCCTTTTTGATTGTATAGACAAAGATTATAAAAAAGCATGTGACAAGATTTATGATAAAATCCTAAGAGAATGCAAGGACTTCATCAAGACTTCCAAGGAAGTTTCTGCAATCTATGGTGTGCCAATTATTAATAACAGAATTTCTGTTACACCAATTTCTCTTATTGCGGCAGCAACAGACCTTGACGATTACACTCCCTTTGCCGAATGTCTCGACAGGGCGGCCAAGGATGTTGGAGTTGACTTTATAGGGGGCTTTTCTGCCCTAGTCCAAAAGGGTATGACCAAGGCTGATGAGATCTTGATTAAATCTATCCCTAAGGCCCTATCCACAACTGACCTAGTTTGTTCTAGTGTAAATGTCGGCTCAACCAAGGCAGGAATCAATATGGATGCTGTAGCCATGTGCGGGGAAGTAGTAAAAGATTTGGCAGAAAGAACTAAGGATACAGATGCCCTAGGATGTGCCAAGCTTGTAATATTCTCAAATGCAGTAGAGGATAATCCCTTTATGGCGGGAGCCTTCCATGGAGTAAGTGAAGCAGATACAGTAATTAATGTAGGAGTTTCAGGGCCTGGTGTAGTGAAGGCAGCAATTTCAGGTAAGGATGACCTTCCGATTAATGAAATCTGTGAGATTATCAAAAAGACAGCCTTTAAAATCACTAGGATGGGAGAACTTGTGGCAAGAGATGTCTGCGATAGACTAGGCAAGAACTTCGGAATACTAGACTTATCCCTAGCCCCAACACCAGCCATTGGAGATTCTGTAGGAAGAATCTTAGAAGAGATTGGAATAGATAATGTCGGAGGACACGGAACAGTAGCAGCCCTAGCCCTACTAAATGACGCTGTAAAAAAGGGTGGCCTTATGGCAAGTGCTTCTGTCGGAGGACTTTCCGGTGCCTTTATACCAGTGAGCGAAGATGAAGCTATGATTAAGGCAGTAGATGGAGGACATTTGACCTTTGATAAGCTAGAAGCGATGACTTCTGTTTGCTCTGTTGGTCTTGATATGATTGCAATCCCAGGATCAACAAGCCCAGCTACAATTTCTGCTATGATTGCAGATGAGGCGGCAATAGGAATGATAAATGCAAAAACAACTGCAGTTAGAATAATCCCAGTTTCAGGAAAGGGAGTAGGAGATTATGCAGAGTTTGGTGGATTTTTAGGCTATGTACCAATTATAGATATAGGAAATTCAAATTCAGATAAAATGATCAAAAGAGGTGGCCACATACCAGCCCCTGTTCACTCATTCAAAAACTAAGGAGGAAATATGGAAAACAAAAATCCAATTGTAACATTTGAAATGGAAAATGGAGATACTTTCAAGGCAGAACTCTACCCAGAAGTTGCTCCAAATACAGTAAGAAACTTTATCTCACTTATAGGTCACAATTTCTACGACGGAGTAATCTTTCATAGGGTAATCAAAGGCTTTATGATCCAAGGAGGAGATC
Source organism: Anaerococcus prevotii DSM 20548 (assembly GCF_000024105.1). Lineage (GTDB taxonomy): Bacteria > Bacillota > Clostridia > Tissierellales > Peptoniphilaceae > Anaerococcus > Anaerococcus prevotii. The sequence goes on from NC_013171.1 coordinate 497,017, forward strand.
CAGAAGGAATAGGAATCGGAGGCCCTGGTTATGCTATCAAGGGAGAATTTGCTGCAAATGGTTTTGAAAATAACCTAAAACACGACAGGGGAGTTCTCTCCATGGCAAGATCTATGATGCCAGATAGTGCAGGCAGTCAATTTTTCGTAATGCACAAAGACAGCCCTCACCTAGATGGCCAATACGCAGCCTTCGGTAGGGTAATCGAAGGAATGGATACAGTAGATAAGATAGCAGAAACAAAAACTGACTTCCAAGACAAACCAAAAGAAGACCAAGTAATGAAGACAGTGACTGTAGAAACTTTCGGAGTAGACTACGACGAGCCTGAGATAATCGAATAATAATTTTAAGTACCAATCTATATTTTAAATGTATTATAGCTTGGTACTTTTTTATTAATAGCAAGTGAATAAAGATGTAAATTTATTTTTAAAATCCACCTGGTATAATATAAAAGTAAAATCTAAGAAAGAGGTAGTATGGTTTTGAAAGAATTTGGGAATATGGCTTTTGACAAGAAAACTATGAAGGAAAATGTACCCTACCCAGTGTATTTGAAATGGAAACAAGCGGCAAGGAACAATGCCACCTTGGATAGGGAAAGTGCTGATGCCATAGCTCATGCTATGAAAGTCTGGGCGATTTCTAAGGGGGCAACTTCCTACACACATTGGTTCCAACCCTTAAATGGGAAAACTGCGACCAAAAAAACAGCTTTTTTGAACAGAGATGGCAAGCACAATCCTATAAATAGGTTCTCAGGGAAGGAGCTTATAAAGGGTGAGCCTGACGCATCTTCTTTCCCATCTGGAGGCATGAGATCAACCTTTGAGGCTAGAGGATATACATATTGGGACCTAACTGCCAATTCCTTTATCCTAGATAAGGTCTTATACATCCCATCGGTATTCGTATCCTTCTACGGAGAAAAGCTTGACAAGAAACTTCCTCTAATAGAGTCCATGAATATGGTAAGCAAAGAGGCTTCAAGGGTTTGTAATTTATTTCTCAAGGAAGAGAAAACTTACAGGGTTAAGGCTAAACTAGGCCTTGAGCAAGAATTTTATCTTATAGATAAAAAGTATTTTGATAAGAGAATAGACCTTGAATATTCTGGGATGACCCTTGTTGGTTCTGATCCTATGGTTGAAAAAGAACTTATCTCTCACTATCTAGGAGACATTCCAAAAAGAGTTGATGAGTTTTTTGAAGATGTAAACAGCGAGCTTTACAAGCTTGGTATCTACATGGAAGCAGAACATAACGAGGTAGGTCCGAATCAGTTTGAAATCGCCATAATGTATGAGAATGTTAATATATCTGTTGACAATAACCAACTCCTTATGCATATATTGGAAAAGACAGCCCTAGACCACGATTTAGTTTGCCTACTTAAGGAAAAACCTTTCAAAAATATGGCAGGGTCTGGTAAGCACAATAATTATTCTTTGGCGACAAATTATGGAAGAAATTTATTTACTCCAGGAAAAACTCCCAAAAACAACCCTGTTTTTCTTCTGTTCTTAGCTTCTATGATTGAAGTTTGCAACAAATACCAGAAGCTAATAAGGATTGCCTCTTCATCTGTGACTAACGACTATAGATTGGGTGGAGATGAAGCCCCACCAGCCATTATATCTTTATTCATAGGTCGTGACTTGGAAGAGGTCTTAGAGTCTGTAGCTAATGATGATTTTGAGGAAAAAGTTATAGAAAATATGGTCAAGATTCCTCATTTAGGAGAAATAAAAACTGACTCATCAGACAGGAATAGAACATCTCCTATAGCTTATACTGGCAACAAATTTGAATTTAGAATGCTAGGATCATCTAAATCAGCGGCAGACCTCAATACAGTAATAAATATAGGCTTTGCCGAGTCGGTGAAGAAGATAGCTGATAGGTTAGAGAAGGTAGATGAAGATAGGCTAAAGGAAGAAGCTTACTCCATAGTTAAGGAAATCTATCAAGAAAACAAAAATATCCTCTTTCAAGGCGATGGCTACTCAGAAGAATGGGAAAAGGAAGCGGAAAAAAGAGGTCTAGAAAACTTCCCAACTTTCTTGGAAGCTGTAATAGCAGCCAAGGCCACTAAGGCCTATGATATATTTGAAAAATCTGGGATCTTTACTAAAAAGGAAATAGAATCCATAATCAAGGTCGAATATGAAGATGTTACAAAGTTTTTCTCTTCTCAACTAGAAATACTAAACAACATGATCCACCAAGAGATCCTCCCATCAGCTATGAGAGAGATCGCAAGCATTAAAGATTACCTATCTTTTGTAGAAAATGAAAGACTAAGACAAAGGGCGAGAAAAATAAATGAAAAAGTAGGCAAACTTTTAGACTATTGCGATGTAATTTCTGATATCTTAGAAAAATCAGAAAATATGAATCTCTTAGAAGATAAGGCTAAGTATCTTCAAAAAGAAACAAGGAAAGTCTCAGGCGAAATCCGCCAAATATCCGATGCATTAGAAAAACTAATATCCAGGGAAAATTATTCTATGCCAAATTATGTGGATATGCTTAAGACTTTGTAGATAAGGATATTTTAAAACAAGCTAATAATAATTTACTTTCATGCTTGTAATATATAAACTATAGGTTACTATCAAGGAGAAACACTATTCTGATAGCTTGAGTATCTTCGCGAATAAAAAAGGATGTAGGATTTTACCTGCACCCTTTTTTGATGTCATCAATTCGCACTATCGTACATTTCCAAAAGCTTTTCCAAAACTTCAATTTTTTCTCTTATATCACGTCCCTCATCAGTGTCTTTTTTTAACATTCTTGGAAGTAGGATTTCTACTTCTTTTATATTTGGGGTGTAGCTTGATACCTTGTCTGTGATAGATTCGTAGCTTTTGTGTTCGGCTAGGGCTACGTGGTGGGAGTTAAACATCAAGGTGTAACCTGCTATCCCGGTCTTAGCTTGGTAAGGTTTGGATATTCCACCATCTATTACATAGAGCTTGCCGCCTGCCTTGATTGGACTATCTCCTTTTTTGACTTTAACTGGAACGTGGCCATTTATTATCCTTCTTCTTTCACATGTAATCTCAAATTCATCCAGGATCATATCTACTATTTCTTCCTTCTCAGAAAGCTTGTAGTAAGGGTTGTAGACTTCTCTTTTTAGGTCCTTATCGTCTACGAAGAGATTTTCGAAGTAGGAGTATTGGCTCTTGCCAAAGATTGGAGAGTATCTGCCATTTATTAGATACCACATGACGTCTTTGGCGAAGATTGAATTGGTAAAGTAAGCATCACGAGCGAGTTTGTCAAAGGCGTCCATGAGCTTTCTTCCGGAATATTTCTTTCCCTTTATTTCTATTTCTTGGAATTTTCCGTCTTCAGTTAGGGGGATGCAGCCATGAAATAGGAGAGAGCCGTTTTCTGTCTTATACATTGATCCATTTTTGTAGAGAAATCTCATGTGGCGGTTTAGTCTATTGCCTTTGATAAAGTCACTTTTTAGGATATCTATTATAAATTGTTCGGCATCTGTTAGTTTAAGTGGGTCTTTTGGATCTATGGTAGGAAAGTTAGTATCCCTGAGTGGGACATTTTTGTAGGTCGTTTTTTCAAAATCGACGAATTTGAGGAAGTTTCTATCGTCCACATTGAACTCTGGATTTCTTTCTATAAGAGCTCCGTCAAGTTTGAATCTTATGATAGAAATTGCCTTATACATCTTGGCTGCTACTTCGCCACTTACATTGTCGTAGATATTTCTATCGAAAACCCTAGGCATGAAAAGCTCGCATGGGTCGTCCTTGTAGGTGTGGATAGCAAATTCATAGAGAGGTCTTAGGTTTATTCCGTAGCCGTCTTCTAACATATCGAAGTTGTTGTAGGAGATGGCATTGGCAACGCAGGCAGCTATTAAGGCCTCATTTCCGCTGGCAGCTCCCATCCAGGCTATGTCGTGGTTACCCCATTGGATGTCGACATTAGGAAAGGTTAGTAGTTCGTCCATGATTATGTGTGGGGAAGGGCCCCTGTCGTAGATATCTCCGACAATATGGAGCTTGTCTACAGATACTCTTTGGATAAGTCTTGCAAGGGCTATGATAAATTCCCTAGCAGAGTCGTATTTTACAATATTTGCTATAAGGGACTCATAGTATTCTTTCTTGTTAAACTCAGAATCGTTGGTATATAGAAGCTCGTCAATTATATTGGTATATGAGCCTGTGAATTTGCTTTTGACGTAGGCCTTTGGGTATTTGGTAGATACGAACCTAAAGAGGTTGATTAGCCTGTGGATAGTTATGGTGAGATAGTCTTCTGTCAATAAATCGTTTTCAAAAAGGTCCTTAAGAACGTGGACCGGATCATAAATCAGCTCTGCTAAGTCGTCTTGGTCTTCTTTGACTAGGGTATCACCAAAAAGCTTGGCAATTTTATCTCTAATGTTTCCTGATGCAGACCTTAATAGATGAAGGAAGGCCTCGCTTTCTCCATGGATGTCGGAGAAAAAATATTCCGTGCCCTTGGGTAGGTAGAGCTTGGAGTTAAGAGAAATTAACTCGTCTTTTATATCGGATTTTTCGGGATAGATGTCTTTTAATAATTTCAAATAATTTTTGTCCATAATACTCCTCATTTCTTCTTATATCATATATACCCTAAAGCAAGGATTTTCCAAAAAAAATGGCCAAGCTTAGCCTAGAAGGCTCCTTTATATAAAACAGAGCCTGTCCTAGCTTTAAGCTTGCCATTTATTTTATTCTTCAGTATCTATATCTTTATCATCTTCACTAGGAGGATCTGTTTGATCGAATTTTTCTAAGGCTTCTTTATCCTTTAATTCTTGTAGATTCTCCTTATTTTCCTCTGGATCAATTGCATTTGTATCTTCTTCTATTAGCTCTTCTTTTCTAGGCTTATCTTCCATTTTGCTAGCGAAGTCAAGTGAGTAGACCCTGTTACTTGCCCTATAATTTTCCTTCTTAATATCTCCATCTGATATTTCTTCCAGGTCTTTTTCTTTGATTACTCCCTTGTCCTTTTTTCTAATCTTTGTTTTTTTTGAAGGATTGCTTCCTATATTATAGTAGCCCTTTCCCTTCGTAGCCATAGCCATAATTTGTGAAAGGATTATAAGGGCGTTTAGGCCAAGGGGGATTAGTATAAGTCTTTCTCTTACAAAGAAGAGGACTATAAGGTCTACTATAATAAAAAGACCAGCAAAAAATATATTTGATATTATCTTTACTCCGAACTTACCAGAATTGAAAATATTTCTCGTAATTTGTAAGTTTAATAGAAATAAAGAGATGAGCACTATTAGGGCAAAAGGTTTGACAAAGCCCAGGGAAATATTTGAAAAGCCAATTATATCAAGGAAGCTTGCCAAAAGCTTCTTGTCGACAAAGCCAGCAAAAATAGCCGCAAAAGCAAATAGTATTGTTATTATTGATCTAAATATTCCACCTATGGTGGTTAAAAATCTTGTAGTTTTTTTCATAATGCCTCCGTTTATACTATTATAGCATAAATAATCGATTTGTTTCTAGCTTTTATTGGAGTATAATAAGCCCAAAGATTTGTTTAAGTCAAGGAGGTCTATATGTTATTTGATGAAGTAATAGATAAAAGATATTCTGAAAGAAAATATTCTTCCAAAGAGCCCAGCGATGAGTCGATTGAAAAGCTCTTAGAAGCTGCTAGGAAGGCTCCAATTGCAAATGGCCAGTACGATAAGTGTAGGCTCACTGTCGTTAAAGATAAAAATCTTATGGAAGATTTCGTAAAAGAATATCAGGAAAAAACAGGAAAGAGTAAGAATCCACTTTACGCTGCACCAGTATTTATTATTTTTTCATCAAGTAAGGATACATCGGCCCGCTTTGAAGATGCAGGTTGCGTCATAGAACATATATGTCTAAAGGCGACAGAGATGGGACTAGGTTCTTGCTATATAAGAGGAAGCGTAAATGCCCTAGGCAAGGATGCAGCTTACATCAAAAACCTTAACTTAGACGAAGGATTCTACCCTGTAAGCGGGGTTATAGTTGGTTATCCTGATGGAGAAAGTAGCGCACGCGAGCACAATATCAAGACCAATTATATTAATTGAGAAGCTATATAAAGAAAGAAAATAATTTTTGAGAAAAAGAAAGGAAATCTCGACAAAGGACTTGTATGGTTGATTATTTTATGGTATAATTAACAATTGCTAGAAATCTATAAATCGAGATTTTTTTTATTTTTTTAACGAGTTTTTGAAGATGCTTTTTAGATAGAGAAAAGCCCATGAAACAGACAAGGAGTAATGATTAATGGCCCAATTCCATGAACAAATGTATGGAAGAACTAAGAGAAAGAGTTTTTCCAAATTTCCTCAAGTATTAGATTTACCAAATTTATTGAAAGTTCAAAAAGATTCTTACGAATGGTTCCTTAAGGAAGGTTTGGGAGAAATCCTAGAAGATATTTCTCCAATTGAAGACTATAATGGCAACCTAATTCTAGAATTTATCGGTTATGAATTTGATGAAGAAACAAAATATTCAGTAAAAGAATCCAAATACAAGGATGCGACCTACGCAAGAGATTTAAAGGTTAAGGCAAGACTTATAAATAAGGAAACAGAAGAAGTTAAAGAGCAAGAAGTCTTTATGGGAGACTTCCCAATGATGACAGATTCTGCTACCTTTGTTATAAATGGTGCCGAAAGAGTTATAGTAAGCCAGTTAGTTAGATCTCCTGGTGTTTATTATGCAGAAGAAACTGACAAGAGTGGGGATAAGATGTATTCTTCAACTGTCATCCCTAACCGTGGTGCGTGGATTGAGTTTGATACAGATGCAAGCCACACAGTAAATGTTAGACTTGATAGAACAAGAAAACTACCTGCAACAACTCTCGTTCGTGCGCTTTTATTCGAAACAGACGAAGAAATCATCAACGCTATCGGAGATACCAAACATTTGAGAAATACCCTAGAGAAGGAAAACTCAGAGACTGCAGATGAAGCTTTGATAGAAATTTATAGAAAATTAAAACCAGGGGACCCTGCAAGTGTTGAATCTGCAACAAACTTAATCAACAATCTCCTCTTCGATGATAGAAGATACGACCTTGCTAAGGTTGGTAGATACAAATACAACCTTAAGCTTGCCCTAGCAGACAGAATCGAAGGACTTGTATCTAAGGATGATGTTATAGATCCAGAAACTGGAGAAGTTTTCGTATCAGCAGGAGAAATTATCGACGAAGAAACAGCCAAAGCTATAGAAAATGCTGGTATTGTTACAGTTGATGTAATAAAAAAAGACGAATACGAAGAAGATAAGACCCTTAGGGTAGTTGGAAATAACTTTGTAGACTTTAACTCATTTGAAGAGCTAAAAGATGTCGATGTTACAGTTGATGACTTCAGTGAAAAAGTATACTTCCCAGTTATGAAAGAGATAATCGAAGAGGCAAATAGCCCAGAAGAAATCAAATCTCTAATGGAGAGAAGGAAGAAAGAGCTTTGCCCAAAACACATCACTAAGGCTGATATACTCGCTATAGTTAACTACCAATTCAACCTCTTTGAAGGAATTGGCTATGTAGACGATATCGACCACTTAGGTAATAGACGTGTTAGAGGAGTTGGAGAACTTCTACAAAACCAATTTAGAGTAGGGCTTGCTAGAATGGAAAGAGTTGTTCGTGAAAGAATGACAACCCAAGATCCTGACCTTGCAACTCCACAAGGCTTAATCAATATCAAGCCAGTAACAGCTGTAATCAAAGAATTCTTTGGTTCATCCCAACTTTCCCAATTCATGGACCAAACCAACCCAATGAGTGAGCTAACTCATAAGAGAAGATTATCTGCTCTTGGACCAGGTGGTTTGTCAAGAGATAGAGCTGGTGTTGAGGTCCGTGACGTGCACGATTCTCACTACGGAAGAATCTGTCCAATAGAGACTCCAGAAGGACCAAATATCGGACTAATCACTTCCCTTACAACATACGCAAGAGTAAACAAATATGGATTTATAGAAACTCCTTACAGACTTGTTAAGGAAGGTGGTTATGTAACTGATGAGATTGACTACCTAACAGCAGACATAGAAGATAACTTTATCATAGCCCAAGCCAACGAGCCACTTGATGAAAATGATAGATTCGTAAACGAAAGAGTATCAGGACGTGGTATTAAGGGTGAGAATGATATCTACCCAAGAGAGAAAATCCAATACATGGACGTTTCTCCTCAACAGATCGTATCTGTTGGAGCAAGCCTCATACCATTCCTTGAAAACGACGACTCAACCCGTGCCCTCATGGGTGCCAACATGCAACGTCAGGCAGTTCCACTTATTAAGACAGAAGCTCCAATAGTTGCGACAGGTATCGAGCACAGAGCAGCTAAGGATTCAGGTGTTTGTGTTGTATCTAGGTCAAAGGGTGAAGTTGTTTATGTCGGAGATGATCACATCAAGGTCAAAAGGGCTAGCGATGGAGAAATCGAAGACTACGAGTTACTCAAATTTGAAAGAGCCAACCAAGGAACAACCATCAACCAAAGACCAATTGTTAAAAGAGGAGATAAGGTTGAGGCTAACGAAATCCTTGCAGATGGACCATCTACAGACAATGGAGAGCTAGCCCTAGGTAAAAATATCCTCATAGCCTTTACAACATGGGAAGGATACAACTTCGAGGATGCTATGCTTCTTAATGAAGAGCTTGTAATGGACGATGTCCTTACCTCAGTTCACATAGAAGAGCATGAGTGTGAAGCGAGAGAAACTAAGCTTGGAGCAGAAGAGATCACCAAGGATATACCAAATGTCGGCGAAGATATGAAAAAAGATCTCGACGAAAATGGTATTATCAGAATCGGTGCAGAAGTTAAAAGCGGAGATATCCTTGTAGGTAAGGTATCACCAAAGGGAGAGACTGAACTATCTCCAGAAGAAAGACTTCTACGTGCAATCTTCGGTGAAAAAGCAAGAGAGGTACGTGATACTTCCCTTAAGGTTCCACACGGTGAAAGCGGAATAGTAGTTGATGTCAAAGAATACAACAAGAAAGATGGAGACGAACTTGCTCCAGGTGTAAACAAGGTAATAAGAGTATATGTCGCTGCCAAAAGAAAGATCATGGTGGGAGATAAGATGTGCGGTCGTCATGGTAACAAGGGTGTCGTTTCAAGGATTCTTCCAAGAGAAGATATGCCATTCTTACCAGACGGAACACCTCTACAAATCTGCCTAAACCCACTTGGTATCCCAAGCCGTATGAACCTTGGACAGGTACTTGAAGTCCACATGGGTCTTGCAGCAAGAACAATGGGCTGGAAGATTGCTACACCAGTATTTGATGGTGCACTTGATACAGAAATCGAAGAAGTCCTAGAAGAAGCTAAAAAGACAGCTCCATATGTAAATAAGACAGGAAAAATAACTCTTCGTGATGGTAGAACTGGTCTTCCATTCCAAAACCCAGTAACAGTTGGAGTAATGTATATGCTTAAGCTCCACCACATGGTAGAAGAGAAAATCCACGCAAGATCTATTGGACCTTACTCACTAGTAACCCAACAACCTCTTGGTGGTAAGGCACAATTCGGTGGACAAAGATTCGGAGAGATGGAAGTTTGGGCCCTAGAAGCCTACGGTGCAAGCCACACCCTCCAAGAAATCCTAACAGTTAAGTCAGATGACGTTACCGGAAGAGTTAAGACCTATGAATCAATCGTTAAGGGAGAAAATATTCCTGAACCAGGTACACCAGAATCCTTCAAGGTTCTTGTAAAGGAACTTCAATCCCTTGCCCTCGACGTAGAGCTACTCGATGAAGAAGGCGAAGTAATCGAACTTAAGGAGAATATCGACGAACAAGATAGATTTTCTCAAGTAGATAAGATCGATGCTTCTAAGGTTAAGAGTCTAACTAGAGCCCTAAACAAGGACCCAGAGACAAAGACTAAGGTTACAAGCAAGGCAAAAAGCGAAGATAGTGACGATGAGAATATAGAAGAATAGGGGAGTAAATGAGCGAATTAAACCAATTTGATGGGATGAGGATGAAGATCGCATCCGCTGAAAAAATCAGATCATGGTCTCACGGCGAAGTTAAAAAGCCAGAGACAATCAACTATAGAACCCTAAAACCAGAAAAGGACGGACTTTTCTGTGAGAAAATATTTGGACCAACCAAAGACTACGAATGTTCTTGTGGTAAATACAAGAGAATCAGATACAAGGGCGTAGTTTGTGAAAAGTGTGGGGTAGAAGTGACAAAGTCCAAAGTACGTCGTGAAAGAATGGGCCATATCGAGCTTGCAGCTCCTGTAAGCCACATTTGGTACTTCAAGGGAATACCATCCAAGATGGGACTTCTCCTTGACATGAGCCCAAGAGTACTAGAGAAAATCCTATACTTTGCTTCATATGTTGTAATCAACCCTGGTTCAACAGACCTTATGGAAAAGCAAGAAATCTCTGAAAATGAATACCAAGACGTCCTAGAAGCTTATCCAGACGATACAGAATTTAAGGCTGCTATGGGAGCTGAAGCTGTAAAAGAGCTTCTAGCTAATGTAGATCTTAAGAGAGAATACGAGCTTCTCCTAAAGGAACTTGACGAATCAACAGGCCAAAAGAAGGTAAGAGTTTCAAGAAGACTAGAAGTAGTAGATGCCTTCCTTACAAGCGGCAACAAGCCAGAATGGATGATTCTAGATGTCCTTCCAGTAATGCCACCAGAATTAAGACCAATGGTCCAACTTGAAGGTGGAAGATTTGCAACAAGTGACTTAAATGACCTTTACAGACGTGTTATCAATAGAAACAACAGACTAAAGAGACTCCTAGATATAGGAGCTCCTGAAATCATCGTTCGTAACGAGAAGAGAATGCTTCAAGAAGCAGTCGACGCCCTAATCGATAACGGAAGACGTGGACGAGCTGTAACTGGAGCATCTAACAGAAACATGAAGTCCCTATCTGACTTACTTAAAGGAAAGAGCGGTAGATTTAGACAAAACCTACTAGGTAAGAGAGTTGACTACTCAGGTCGTTCTGTAATCGTAGTAGGACCTGACCTTAAGTTTAACCAATGTGGACTTCCACAAGAGATGGCCCTTGAGCTTTTCAAACCATTTATCATGAACAAGGTAGTAGATTGTGGTATGGCTCACAACCTAAAATCTGCCAAGAAAATGGTAGAGAAAAAAGACCCAAGAGTCTATGAAATCCTTGAAGAAGTAATCAAAGACCACCCAGTTTTACTAAACCGTGCCCCTACACTTCACAGACTTGGTATCCAAGCCTTTGAGCCAAAGCTTGTAGCAGGTAAGGCTATGAAGCTTCATCCACTGGCATGTAACGCCTTCAACGCCGACTTCGACGGTGACCAAATGGCTATCCACTTGCCACTATCTAATGAAGCACAAATCGAAGCAAGACTACTTATGATGTCAACTAACAACATCTTAGGTCTTAAAGATGGTAAGCCAATTACCACTCCTTCCCAAGATATGGTACTAGGTGCCTATTACCTAACTACTATCAAGAAGGAAGCTAAGGGTGAGAATATGACCTTCGAGTCTTACGATGAGATGATGAAGGCCCTAGAAGCAGGCTATGTAGAATATCAAGCCAAAGTTAAGGTAAGAGTTAAGAAGAGCAAAGACGATCCAGGTAAAATCGTAGAATCTTCTGTAGGTAGATTTATCTATAACTCAGGTATTCCACAAGACTTGGGTTATGTAAATAGAAAAGAAGATCCATATTCACTAGAGATTGACACAATAGTAGATTCTGGAACTCTAAAAGATATAGTCGATAAATGCTTTAGAAAGCACGGAAACATAAAGACTGCAGAAGTACTAGACTACATCAAACAAACAGGATATAAATATTCAACCCTATCAGGACTTACAGTATCCATGTCAGACGTAAATATTCCAAAAGAAAAATGGGATCTTATTGCTCATGCAGATGCTGAAGTTGATAGATACGATAAGCTCTACAGAAGAGGTCTAATAACAGATCAAGAAAGATATGAAAAAGTTATAGACATCTGGGGTAAGACTACAAATGATGTAACTGACGCCCTTCTTACAGAGCTTAAGTCAGATAATAACATCAAGATCTTTGCCGACTCCGGTGCCCGTGGTTCTACTAACCAAATCAGACAGCTAGGCGGAATGCGTGGACTTATGAGTCAGGCCGATGGTAAGATCATAGAAATTCCTATCAAGGCGAACTTTAGGGAAGGACTTTCAGTACAAGAGTACTTTATCTCAACCCACGGTTCACGTAAGGGTCTAACAGATACCGCCCTAAGAACAGCCGACTCAGGATACCTAACTAGAAGGATGGTAGATATTTCCCAAGACGTTATAGTTACAGAAGATGACTGCCATACAGATGGATATGTTGTAGCTCACGAGTTTAAGGACGGAAACGAACTTATAGAAAACCTACAAACAAGAATTATCGGTAGAACATCTTTCGAAGAAATCAAAGATGAAAGTGGCGAAGTTATAGTTCACAAGGATGAGCTAATAGACGAGGACATGGCTGATAAAATAATTGATGCAGGTATCAAGGAAGTTAAGCTTCGTTCAGTTCTCGAATGTAAGGCAAAACATGGAGTATGTGCAGCATGTTATGGTAGAAACCTTGCTACAGGCAAACACGTAAATGCAGGTGAGGCTGTAGGAATCATCGCTGCCCAATCAATCGGTGAGCCTGGTACTCAGCTAACCATGAGAACCTTCCACTCCGGTGGTATCGCAGGCGTTGGAATCACCCAAGGTCTTCCAAGAGTTGAGGAGTTATTCGAAGCGAGAAAGCCAAAAGGACTTGCCTACATCGCAGAAAACTCCGGTACAGTAACTCTTATCCAAAACGAAAAGAAGACAGACGTAGAAATCCTATCAGACGACGGATTTGCCAAGAAATACAACATCCCATTCGGATCTAGAATCCTTGTAAGAGATGGCGATGTGGTAAGAAAGGGTGACCAACTAACAGAAGGATCCCTTGATCCACACGATGTATTGAAGGTTCTAGGAAAAGTCGGAGTCCAAGACTACATTACAAAGGAAGTCCAAAAAGTATACAGACTTCAAGGTGTAGAGATCGACGATAGACACATAGAAGTAATCGCTCGTCAAATGCTTAAGAAAGTTAAGATTGAAGAGGCTGGAGATACAGAGTTCCTACCAGGATCCCTTCAAGATAGACGTGAAGTCGATATAGAAAACGAAAAAATGATAGAAGAAGGAAAAGAAGCAGCAACATATAGCCAAGAGCTCCTTGGAATCACCAAGGCTTCCCTTGCTACAGAAAGCTGGCTATCAGCAGCATCCTTCCAAGAAACAACCAGAGTCCTAACAGATGCCTCAATCAAGGGCAAGGTCGATGACCTCAAGGGACTTAAGGAAAATATCATCATAGGTAAGCTAATCCCAGCAGGTACGGGACTTAAGACTTACAATGATGTAGAAATCGACTACGAAACAAAAGAAGCAGAAGATGCACAAATAGCAATGAACATAGAAGCTATCGAAAAAGAAGCTGAAAGCGAAGAAGCTATACAAAAATAAAACTAAGGCCCGAGCAATCGGGCTTTTCTTGTGGGCAATTTTAAATTACTTCTTTGTAATAGTAAAAAATAATTTTATAATTAGATTGAATTTCCTATCTTTACGGACCAAGTAATCTCAAGCCTAATTGAAAGAAATTTAAAAATAAAGTATTAATGATAAAATATTAATTTGGAAAGTTTGTAGATGGATTTAGTTTCATTAAGAATATTGAAGTTTATAAAGAGAATAAAATTTCAATGAAAAAACTAAGCCAAACTTTTAAGTCTAGCTTAGTTATATCTTATGCCAAATACTCATCAGCCTCTTTGAGACCTTTGATTATTTCTAGGTTTTGTGGGCAAATTCCTTCACATTTACCACATTCTATGCATTCAGTTGGGCTAACTCCTTCTTCTAGATAATCTTTGTATTCCTTTCTGGATTTATCAGCTTCATCATAGAGATAGGCTTTGTTCCATAGGCCAAAGACCTTTGGTATGTTAATATCAACGGTGCATGGAAGACAGTATTCACAAGCAGTGCAGCCTATACGCTCACGGCTTTTGTATATGGCCCTCGCCTTTTCGTAGAAGTCCTCGTCTTCTTTTGCTAGAGAATTATAGTCGGTTGTGCTAGCCATCTCTAAGTTTTCCCTAACTTGGTCTATATCATTCATTCCAGATAGGACAGTCATTACATTATCAAGACTTAGAGGAAACTTCAAAGCTTCTTGGGCAGGGGATAGGTCGGTAAAGTCCTTAAGCATATTCCTTAGCTCTTCTGGAGGATTGGCAAGCCTTCCGCCCTTAACGGGCTCCATTATAACTACAGGGATTCCCATTTCCTTGGCAAGCTCATAACCCTTTAGGCCTGCTTGGTAGTCTACATCGAGGTAGTTGAGTTGGATTTGGCAGAAGTCCCAGTCATAGGCCTTGATGATTTCTTCAAAGGCTGGATATTCGTCATGGAAGGAGAAGCCAACATGTTTTACGATTCCTTTTTCTTTGATTTCTGTGAGAAAATCTAGGACTCCAAGCTCTACTACTTGTCTAAATCTTTTTACATCGAGAGAATGGAGGAGGTAGAAGTCTAAGTGGTCTGTCCTTAAATTTTCCAATTGCTCGTTTAATAATTTGTAAAAGTCGCCCCTTTCCTTGACAAGCCAACAAGGTAGCTTAGTAGTAAGCTTAATCTTGTCACGGAGCTTGTTTTCTTCTAGAAATTCTCCGATAAATTTCTCACTCTTTCCGTCATGATAAGGATAAGCTGTGTCAATATATGTAAGTCCATTATCGATTGCTTCTAGTATGTCTTTGGACGAAGCTTTCTTATCAATCTTTCCATTATCGCCATCAATTGTCTTAAATCTCATACAACCAAAACCAAGTCGTGAGATTTTTTCTCCATTTAAGTCGAAATATTTCATAAACACTCCTTTTATTTATATATCCATTGTAACATATAATAATTTTTAGACATAGAAATATTTCAATAGAAGGCTCGACTTTGATATAATAGAAGAGAAGGAGGAATTTATGAGAAAAGCAAAATTAAGATATTCCTACAAGTCAAAGGAATTGTCTACAATTCTTTCGTTCGTATTGACTGGTATTATAGTTGGACTTGCTATAGGATTTTTTAAAAAAGCCATAGGCTTTGTGTCTGCTAGGATGATATACCTAATATCATTAGTTAAAGACAGACCAATATATGCCCTTGGAATTATCATTTTATTTATAATTATTGGAACAATTATTTATTTCTTATCTAAAAAAGATCCGAATATCAATGGATCTGGTATTCCTATCATATATGGTATGCTAGATAATGAGTTTACAGTAGATAGCCCTAGGACCCTAATTAGAAAATTTATCGCAAGTACCCTAGCTATAGGATCAGGACTAACCCTAGGTAGGGAAGGCCCATCCGTCCAAATAGGAGGTCTTATAGGAGATATAGTACACAAGATTAGCAAGTCAAAGGAAAATAAGAGATACTTTATTGGATCAGCTGCGGGAGCTGGAATCGCCGTAGCCTTTAACGCTCCAATTGCAGGAATGTTATTTACAGTAGAAGAGATATTTAAAAAAACTGACAGGAAAGTATTTTTATCAACGGCCATTACAATATTTACAGCAATAATAACAGCAGATATTGCCTTCGGTAACCACCCAGCTCTACTTGACGTTCCAAACTTCGAAGTCATGCACTTATCTATGATTGGAATCTTGATAATTCTGGGAATCTTCGTAGGCCTATCGGGAGTCTTCTTCAATTACTGTGTAATTGGTTCTAAGTCTGTCTATAAGAAGATAAATATTAATCCCTACATAAAATACCTAATCCCTTTTGTAGTAACAGCAATTGTCTTGATGATAGACATAGACCTATTTGCATCAAGTGAGGACTTTATCTTTCTTGCTACTAAGGGTGAGACGAGTTTGCTTAAACTTATCATATTTTATTTTATGAAAATATTTCTCCTAAGCTTAGCCTTTGGAGCAGGAGTTTCAGGAGGAAGCCTAGTTCCACTTCTAGTAATTGGTTCGCTTGTAGGTAACATTGTAGCTACAAGTCTAGTTATGGCAGGACTCCTTGATCCATCATTTATATTTGTCTTTAGTATCCTAGGCATGTGCGGCCACTTCTCAGCTATAGTAAGAGCTCCAATCACAGCTATTATTCTAGTCCTAGAAATGACCGGAGGAGCCTTCGAATACTTACTAGGAATATCAATAGTAAGCCTAATAGCTTACAGCATAGCAGAAATATGCAAATCCAAACCATTTTATGAACATTTGTATGAGTTGATGCTTAAGTAAAAAGAAAAAGTCTAACTACATTTAGGTGAAGTTAGACTTTTTAATTCTTTGGTTAACATTAATTCTATAAAATAAACTCAGAAATAGTTTTAGATATTTCTATGATGTCTACTCCTTTTTTAAAGTCGAAAGATAGTTTGTTTCCGTCGTTAAAGGCTATTATCAGCTCGCTGTCTATATCGAGCATGCCTGCAGTTTCTATTCCGAAGTATTGGATTTTGGAGTAGGGATAAGAGATGTAGGCTATCTTTTTACCGGTGATTCCTTGAACATTTATTACGAAGATTCTTTTTGTAGTAAAGATTATCTGGTCTCTTATTGTTTCAAAGGCCTGGATTATAGCTTCGTCTTTTAGGAGAAAGTTAATTACTTCTTTTCTTACATTTTCTATATTTATTTCTTTGAGATTGAAGGTGTTAGAGTCACCTATGATTCCACTTCCTATTGTTGACATATGTCCTCCTTTTGCTTTGTTTATTTTATGATATCACTTTTTATTAAATTTTAAAATTAGTATTTATTTTAGTAGATTTTTTCAAAGCTTATCATATATTGATAGAAGTTAGAAATTTTTGAGGTGGTATATGGATCATTATTTAACTAGTGATACTCCATCAAAGGCAATTAGCAAGTTCGCTCTGCCTATGGTGGTTGGATCTTTATTTCAACAAATTTATACCTTGGTCGATTCGGCTGTAGTTGGTAAGTACGTGGGGGAGGCTGCTCTTGCTTCTATAGGGGCAAGTTTCGCCCTTACTACTATTTTTATTTGCATTGGAGTAGGCGGTGGGGCTGGAGCTTCGGTTTTAATTGCAAGATACTTTGGATCACGAGATTACAAGAGGATGAAGACTGCGATTTTCACTTCTATGATAGGATTTTTAGGTCTTTCCCTTGCTCTTTCCGCTTTTGGATTGATTTTTTCTAAGAAACTTATGGCCCTTCTTCAAACACCTAGTGAGATTTTGGATATGGCAGTCTTATATCTTAATATTTATTTTTATGGCCTGCCATTTTTGTTTATGTACAATATCATATCGGCTCTTTACCAGGCTCTTGGAGAATCAAAGATTCCCCTATATTTTTTGATTTTCTCATCGATTTTGAATGTGATATTAGATGTATACTTTGTAAGAGATTTGGGAATGGGTCTTGCTGGAGCTGCCTACGCTACTCTACTTGCCCAGGGGATTTCGGCTGTTTTTTCATTTTTTGTTTTTCTTAGGAGAATTGAGAAAATCGAAACAGAAAAAACTAGAATTTTTGATAAAACAGAGTTAGGGCTTATTTCTAGGCTTGCTATTCCTTCTATTGTCCAACAATCTACCGTTACTATAGGCCAGCTTTTGGTTCAATCTGTTGTAAATTCCTTTGGGGTAGAGATTTTGGCTGGTTTTTCTGCGGCCATTAGAGTAGAAAGCCTTATAATTGTACCGATAACAAGTCTTGGTAATGCTATATCTTCCTATACTTCACAAAATGTAGGGGCAAAGAGACTCAACAGATTAGGTCAAGGGCTAAGGGCATCACTGATTATGGTAGGCATATATTCCTTCTTGGTTTTACTTGTTTTAAAAATCAAGTCAGCTGATATAATTTCCTTTTTTATGAATGAAAATTCGTCAGACCTTGCTATAAAAACTGGAGAGGCTTATCTAGCTTTCATAGGATTTTTCTTTGTGTTGGTAGGATCTAAGCACTGTGTGGATGGGGTTTTGAGGGGCCTAGGAGATGTGAGAGTTTTTACTCTTGCGAATATTATCAATCTATTTATAAGGGTGAGTCTTTCTATGACCCTTGCCCACAAGATAGGTGTCGAGATGGTTTGGTATGCAGTTCCTCTTGGTTGGATAACGAATCTTATTATTTCTAGCTTTTATTATTCTTATATAAAAAAGAGAGATTATGAGCTTATTTTCAAGTAAAAAAACGCCTTAGCAAGTTTTACTCCTTGCCAAGGCGTATTCATATTTATCTATTAAATCAAGTAGGGTGATTTCTAATCTTTATTTCGAGATCTTTCTACTTGGTCTTTCAGTTAAACTAATTTTTTAACTTCTTCTAAAGCAGCTTCGAAGTTTACTTCGTTAGTTACTTCTGGAACGTATTCAACGTATTGGATTACTCCTTCTTTATCGACTACAACTATTCCTCTTGTTAGTAGCTTTAGTTCATCGATTAAGAAACCATATTTATCTCCGAATTCTCTTTCTTTGTAGTCAGATACCATTTCTAGGTTTTTGATATCTTCGTTTGAGCAAAATCTTGCTTGAGCGAATGGTAAATCTTCTGTGATTGTAACAATAGCTACGTCATCAGAAAGTTCTAGGGCATCTTTGTTGAATTTCTTCGCTTGAAGAGCACATACGTCTGTATCTAGGGATGGTGCTACAGAATAAACTACAACTTTTCCTTTTAGATCTTCTGAGTTAAATTCTGAAAGATCATTTTTTGTTGCCTTAAATGCTGGCGCCTTGTCGCCTTTTTTTACTTGAGTTCCTAAAAGTGTTACTTTATCTCCTGCAAATGTAATAGTCATGTTTTCCTCCTAAGTTATACAAATTTTACAAGTTATAACTTTTAACATATATATTATACCCAAATTTTATTAAAAAATTATGTGATTTCTCTTTGTTTAAAAGATAATAATAATCTTTAATAGGGTAAATAGGTATTTTCGGGGAATGTGAAATTTCACAAAGTATGTAAAAATTATCAAACACTGACACAAATCCCTAAAAATAGGGCTTTGTTGACAATTTTTCTGTGAAGGAATATTATATAAACATAAGATAATACGTTTTCAATAGGAGGAGAACCATGAAAGAAAAAATTCAAAGATTTGGTGGAGCGATGTTCACACCTGTAATGCTTTTTGCAGTTTCAGCTCTACTAATTGGTTTTGGTACTTTGTTTACTACTGAAGTAATCATGGGACCAATGGCCAGTGAAGGAACAATCTGGTTTGGATTTTGGGACATGGTCTTATCAGGAGCTTGGGTAGTATTTAATCAATTGCCATTATTATTTGCAATCGCCCTACCGATAGGACTTGCCAAAAAGCAAAATGCCAGGGCCAGCATGGAAGCATTTGTAATCTACATTGTCTTCCTAAATTATGTTTCAACAATTCTTAAACATTGGGGAGAAACATTCGGTGTAGACTTCTCACAAGAGGTTGGTGGAGCAAGCGGTCTTGCAATGATTGCAAATGTTAAAACCCTTGATATGGGAATGATGGGAGCTTTGTTAATATCTGGTATTGCAATTTATCTACACAATAGATTCTTCGATACTAGACTACCAGAGGCTTTGGGAGTTTTCAAAGGTTCATCCTTTGTATTAGGTATTGGATTTATAGTAATGATTCCAGTGGCTTTCCTAGCGGTTTTAATCTGGCCAAAGATTCAAGCAGGAATGAATGTATTTAGAGACTTGATCTTAGGATCTGGAACAGTTGGTGTTGGAATATTTGTTCTTTTGGAAAGACTTCTTATTCCATTTGGTCTTCACCACTTACTATATGCACCAATGTTCTATGACTCTTTGGTTGTTCCTGGTGGAATTTATGCTTACTGGGCACAAAATCTTCCACAAATTGCAGCAGCCACAGGATCATTAAAGGAAATCGCACCTTACGCTCAACTTACAGCGACAGGTTGGTCTAAGATCTTTGGATGTGTCGGTGTAGGACTTGCTTTCTATAAGACAGCTCGTCCAGAAAACAAGAAGAAGATAGCTGGTCTTATGATTCCAGTTGTACTTACTGCTATCCTAAGTGGAGTTACAGAACCAATCGAGTTTACCTTCCTCTTTATAGCACCACAACTATTCGTAGTTCACGCAGTTCTTGCTTCAATCCTTGCTATGGTGATGAATATTGCTGGAGTTGTTGGAGTTTTCTCTGGTGGAGTTATCGAGATGGCATCCCTAAACTGGATACCACTTGCGGCAAATCACTGGAAGACTTATCTCATAATGCTTGTGATTGGACTTGTTGCAATAGTAGTATGGTATTTAGTGTTTACCTTCCTAATAACAAAGTTTGACTTTAAGACACCAGGTAGGGCTGTCACAGAAGATGCTAACAAGCTGTATACAAAGAAGGACTACAAGGCTAAGAAGAAGGAAGAAGGAACTGAAGGTAAAATAGTAAAATCTGCAGATAAGTTTGAAGTTATGGCTGATGAAATTCTAGAAGGTTTAGGTGGAGCCGAAAACATCAAAGACTTTACCAACTGTGTAACAAGACTTAGGGTAAATGTCAACGATCCTTCAAAGGTTGCAGATGATTCATACTTTAGGGAAATTGGAACTTATGGTACTGCCAAGAGTGGAAATTCTGTTCACGTTATAGTAGGAATGGATATCCAATATGTAGCAGATGCCTTTGGCGAATTATTAGATTAGAAAAGTTAATTAGTTAAGAAAGAAATTAATATAAAAGGAGTTAATTATGACACAAAAATATTCAATCGTTGTAGCTGGTGGTGGTTCAACATTTACACCAGGAATTATCGGAATGCTTCTAGATAACCTTGATAGATTCCCAATTAGATCTATCAAACTTTACGATAACGACGCAGATAGACAAGGCGTTATCGGTAAGGCACTAGAAATCTTACTAAAAGAAAGACACCCAGAAATCAACTTTGTCTACACTACAGATCCTGAAGAAGGATTTACAGATGTTGACTTCGTTCTAGCTCAATTAAGAGTTGGTAAGTATGAAATGCGTGATAGGGACGAGAAAGTTCCATTAAAACACGGATGTATCGGACAAGAAACATGTGGACCAGGAGGACTATCTTATGGTATGCGTTCAATCGGTGGAGTACTTGAAATCCTTGACTACATGGAAAAATACTCACCAGATGCATGGATGTTAAACTACTCAAACCCTGCAGCAATCGTAGCAGAAGCTACTAGAAGACTAAGACCAGATTCTAAGATTATAAACATCTGTGACATGCCAATTGACTTAATGTACAAGATGGCAGACATGGTTGGCTTAAAAGAATGGCAAGAGCTTGACTTCTCTTATTACGGTCTAAACCACTTCGGTTGGTTTACAGCAATCTCTGATAAGGAAGGAAATGACCTAATGCCACAAATCAAAGAGCACGTTTCAGTTAACGGCTTTGCTGATGGTATAGGAACAGCCCAACACCTTGATCCATCATGGGTTGAGACATTCACAAAGGCAAAAGACGTTTATGCCCTAGATCCAGCAACAATTCCAAACACTTATCTAAAATACTACTTCTACCCAGACTTCGTAATGGAGCATACTGATCCAAACCACACAAGAGTTGACGAAGTTCGTGAAGGAAGAGAAAAAGATGTATTTGGTTTCTGCCAAAATATCATTGATAAGGGAACAGCAGAAGGAGTTGAAATCGAGCTTGATGCACACGCAACCTACATCGTAGACCTTGCTATTGCACTTGCAGAAAACACAAAGGAAAGATTCCTTCTTATAGTTGAAAACAACGGAGCTATTCCAAACTTTGACCCAACAGCAATGGTAGAAATCCCATGTCTAGTTGGTAAAAACGGAATCGAAAGAATCAACCAAGGAGCAATTCCACAATTCCAAAAAGGCCTAATGGAACAACAAGTATCTGTAGAAAAACTTGTAGTTGAAGCTTGGATTGAAGGAAGCTACCTAAAGATGTGGCAAGCTCTAACACTTTCTGCAACAGTACCAAGTGCGAAAGTTGCCAAAGAACTTCTTGACGATCTTATAGAAGCAAACAAGGACTTCTGGCCAGAACTTAACTAATTAAGGGAAAGTTAGTAATAGAAAAACCTAGTAATATAAGAAAAATCTCTACTTAGCGTATAATAAGCTTAGTAGAGATTTTTTTGTGAGGTGATATTATCAGTTTAGAAAAACTTATAAGGGAAAATGAAAACCAATTTACCCAAACAGACTATGTGATTGCTAATGAGATATTAAAAAACGGCCTTAATTACAATCTTACAATCAATGAATTTGCAAGTATCTGCTATACATCGAGGACCTCTGTCCTAAGATTTGCCAAAAAGCTAGGATTTAATGGTTATAATGACCTTAAATACTACATACTAAATGACAAAGTCGATATTGTAACAAGCTCTGCTACAAGTTTCGATGCGAAAAAGGAGTTGATCTATAAGAAACTAGGAAAAGTAAAAAGAGCCTTTATCTACGGCAATGGGGCCTATGAAGATATAATTAAAGATTCGGTCAAAAGACTGCTTTTTGATGTAGGGATCCTATCAGAAACCTATGCAGGAGCTAAGGAGATAGTGGCCTTCGATAGAGAAATGCTTGAAGATTGCTTAGTAGTGATTGTGGATTTCTCCAAGGATGTAAGAAGCGAAGAATTAATGTTTCAGATTGCCTCAATCCCTTGCATAAAATTAATAGTAGGAAGCGAGTATAAGTCTATGACAAAAAGTGACTATAATATCTTTCTAGCTGAAGAAGAAAGAGAAGTTAGGCTAATAAGCCCCTATATAATAGAACTAGAGAAGTTTTTTACAGAATTTCTAGAAAGGCAAAGTAATGATATTGATGAACTTAGTTAGGGAAAATTATTCTAAGCTCAATAATAACGACCTTAGAATATATTCCTACATAATCCAGAATAAGAGTGAGGCTAACGAATTAAATATCAATCAAATGGCAGATGAGTTAGGTCTTAGCACAAGTTCCATAATGACTTTCACCAAAAAGCTCGGCCTCGACGGTTATAGCGAACTTAAATATCTTATCAAATGGAGCGAAGAAGATAAGAATTCTTCCTTTGATGATAATGAAATAGAATACACTAAAAATGACATCAACCTAACAATGACCATGATGAGTTCCCTAAATCTCGATGGCTTATTTAGGAAAATAAACGAAGCTAGAGACATATTTGTCATTGGAAATGGCTATACTCAACTAAATGTGGCAGAAGAGCTTAAGAGAAATTTCCTAAACGTTGGCAAAATTCTTGATATTCTAGACCAGGACTCCGACTATGAGAGATATAAAGGTCTCATAAAAGAAGGAGATGTCCTCTTTGTCATATCCTTTAGTGGAGAGAATGAGAAGTTGATTGATTTTATAAAATCTCTTAAAGAAGATGTAACGATAGCATCTATTACCAAATTATCCAACAACACCATATCTTACCTATCTGACTACAATATATCATTTGTAACTCACGAAGTCTACGACTTTAATCAGAGGATGACAATAACGCCAATATCACAATATTATATCGTGATTGATTTTATAATTCTAAAATACTTATCCTTTATATCTTAAATAAGAGAGAAAGCCTGCAAATAGTTTACATATGTATTTAAGCTAGGCTTTCTCTTAATGTGTTTGTATTTCATTATGAAAATTTGATTTTCACACACTAAAAGTAAAATCACCTATAAATTATCAATCTTATATAAGAAAAATAAAGTCGCTTGCCGATAGATTCATAAAAAATTAAATAATCTATTTAATAGATAAAATATTGAAGGAAAAGTCTAGAAATATAAGGATTTTACTTGACAAAAAAGTAATAGACGTGTAGAATATTGAAGAATTGGCATAGATTGCCAATTATTTAAATTATAAAAGAAAAGGAGGTGCATTATGCCTACAATTAATCAACTTGTTAGAAAAGGTAGAAAGAGCGAAAAATCTAAATCAGATACACCAGCTCTAGGTTACAACTACAACACACTAAAAAGTAGAATTACACCAAACCAATCACCACAAAAACGTGGAGTTTGTACATCTGTAAGAACTGTAACACCTAAAAAGCCAAACTCAGCGCTAAGAAAGATCGCCAGAGTTAGACTTACAAACGGGGCTGAAGTACTATCTTACATTCCAGGAATTGGACACAATCTTCAAGAACACAGTGTTGTATTGATCAGAGGTGGAAGAGTAAAAGACCTTCCAGGTGTTAGATACCACATCATTAGAGGTACTCTAGATACAGCAGGAGTAGACGGAAGAAAACAAGGAAGATCTAAATACGGAGCTAAAAAAGCTTAATATTTAGCAAAATAAGTGCATAATGTACCTATTTATATACAAGGTATATGTGCACACTGACGGCAAGAATTTGTCGAGTACTCAAGATATTACACATAATTGGTAAAGGAGGGAAGAAAAGTGTCAAGAAAAGGACATATACCAAAAAGAGAGGTAATGCCTGATGCTAAGTACAACGATAGAGTTGTTACTAAGCTAATCAATAACGTAATGTTAGATGGTAAGAAAGGCCTTGCTACAAAAATAGTTTATGATGCTTTCGACATCATTGCAGAAGAAACTGGCAACGATGCACTAGAAGTATTCTATCAAGCTATGGAAAATATAATGCCAACACTAGAAGTAAAAGCCAGAAGAATTGGTGGTGCCAACTACCAAGTACCAATGGAAGTTAGACCAGAAAGAAGACAAACACTAGCTCTTAGATGGCTCGTAAACTTCTCAAGAGCTCGTGGTGAAAAAACTATGGTGGAAAGACTATCTAAGGAAATCCTAGATGCTTCAAACAACGCTGGTGCAGCAGTAAGAAGAAAAGAAGAAATGCACAGAGCAGCTGAAGCAAACAAAGCTTTCGCACACTATAGATACTAGAAATAGGGGGACAAATGAAAAGAGACGTCTCATTAAAGGACACCAGAAACATAGGTATCATGGCCCACATAGACGCTGGTAAGACAACTGTAACAGAAAGAATGTTATACTATACCGGTAAGATCTATAAAATTGGTGATACACATGATGGTACTGCAGTAATGGACTCCATGGAACAAGAAAAGGAACGTGGAATCACAATCGGATCTGCAGCTACAACATGTTATTGGAATGATCACAGAATCAACATCATAGATACCCCAGGCCACGTGGACTTTACTGTAGAAGTAGAAAGATCACTAAGGGTACTAGATGGTGCTGTTGCACTATTCGACGCTAAAAGCGGTGTAGAACCACAATCAGAAACAGTTTGGAGACAAGCTGATAAGTATGACATCCCAAGATTTTGTTTTATTAACAAAATGGATGCTACAGGTGCTGACTTCTTCATGGCTGTTGATACAATCAAAGATAAACTTAAAGCAAACGCAGTTCCAATAGAAATTCCAATAGGTGCAGAACAACAATTCGAAGGAGTAGTTGATCTTGTAACAATGGAATCTGTAACATACAACACTGAAGACTTAGGTGCTCACCCAATTAAAGGTGAAATCCCAGCTGAACTTGTTGAACAAGCAGAAGAATACAGAGCTAACCTTCTTGAAGAACTTTCAGAAATTGATGATAACATCATGATGAAATACCTTGAAGGAGAAGAAGTTAGTGAAGATGAGATCAATGCTGCAATAAGAAAAGGAACAATTGATAAGAAGATATTCCCATGTCTATGCGGATCAGCTTACAAAAACAAGGGTGTACAAGCACTTCTTGATGCAATTGTAGCTTACATGCCAAGTCCAGAGGATGTTCCAGCAATTGATGGTACAGATCCTAAAGATGATTCAATCGTTCTAGAAAGAAAACCTGGAGATAACGAACCACTAGCTGCACTTGCATTTAAGGTTGTAACAGACCCATATGTAGGTAAGCTAATTTATGTAAGAATCTACTCAGGTACAATTAAATCAGGTTCTTACATCTACAATGCTACAAAAGGCAAGAAAGAAAGAGTTGGACGTATTATGCAAATGCACTCCAACAAGCAAGAAGAAATCGAAGAAGGATTTTCTGGAGATATCGTAGCCCTACTAGGACTAAAAGATACAACAACAGGAGATTCCCTATGTGACCAAGATAACCCAATTATCCTTGAAAACATGGAATTCCCAGACCCAGTAATCTCAGTTGCTATCGAGCCAAAAACTAGAGCAAGTCAAGATAAGATGATCGTAGGACTTCAAAAACTTGCAGAAGAAGATCCAACCTTCCAAACTAGATCAGATGAAGAAACAGGTCAAACAATCATCTCTGGAATGGGTGAGTTACACCTTGAAGTAATCGTAGACAGACTCTTAAGAGAATTCAAGGTAGAAGCTAACATCGGTAACCCACAAGTAGCATACAGAGAATCTATCACTAAAGAAGCTGAAGCACAAGGTAAGTTCGTTAGACAATCCGGTGGTTCAGGACAATACGGTGATGTTATTCTTCAAGTTATGCCAGGTGAAGAAGGTGCTGGAATTACATTCGAATCCAAGATTGTCGGTGGTGCAGTACCAAAAGAATACATCAAACCAGTTGAGGCAGGTGTAAGAGAAGCTGCAGCAAGCGGAATCCTTGGTGGCTACCCAATGGTAGACATCCATGTAATCCTAGTAGATGGTTCTTACCACGAAGTCGACTCATCAGAAGTTGCCTTCCACGTTGCAGGAAGCATGGGCTTCAAGAACGCTGTTGAAAAAGCAGGTCCAGTTCTACTAGAACCACTTGAAAAGGTAGAAATTACAACACCAGATGAATATCTTGGAGATGTAATGGGAGATGTTTCATCAAGAAGAGGTAAGATTGATGGAATGAACCCTAAAGATGGAATTCACGTACTTGATGCATTTATTCCACTATCAGAAATGTTTGGATATGCAACAGACCTAAGAAGTAAAACTCAAGGTAGAGCGACATATTCAATGCAATTCGACCACTATGCACAAGTTCCAGAATCAGTTAAAGAACAAGTATTAGATAAATAATTAATATAGGAGAATATAATGAGCAAACAAACATTTGAAAGAAGCAAACCACATATTAATATTGGTACAATCGGCCACGTAGACCACGGTAAAACAACAACAACAGCAGCAATCACTCAAGCCCTAAACAAAAAATACGGTACAGGTGAATACGTAGACTACGAACACATCGATAAGGCTCCAGAAGAAAGAGAACGTGGAATCACAATCAACACATCTGTAGTAGAATACGAAACAGAAAACAGACACTATGCCCACATCGACGCTCCAGGCCACGCTGACTACGTTAAAAACATGATCACAGGTGCAGCACAAATGGATGGTGCTATCATCGTAGTATCTGCAGCAGACGGTCCAATGCCACAAACAAGAGAACACATCCTACTAGCAAGACAAGTAGGCGTTCCAAAAATCGCAGTATTCCTAAACAAAGAAGACCAAGTAGACGATCCAGAACTAATCGAATTAGTAGAAATGGAAATCAGAGACCTACTTTCAGAATACGACTTCGATGGAGACAACGCTCCAGTAGTAGTAGGATCTGCTCTTAAATCACTAGAAGAAGGCGGAGAAGGCCCATGGTCAGACAAAATCCTTGACCTAATGGCACAAGTAGACGAATACTTCGACATCCCAGAAAGAGACAACGACCAACCATTCCTAATGCCAGTAGAAGACGTAATGACAATCTCAGGACGTGGAACAGTAGCAACAGGAAGAGTTGAAAGAGGAACACTAAAAGTTGGTGATACAGTAGAAATCGTAGGACTAACAGAAGATACAAAAGAAACAGTAGTAACTGGAGTAGAAATGTTCCACAAATCACTAGACCAAGCAGAATCTGGAGATAACGTAGGACTACTACTAAGAGGAGTAACAAGAGATCAAATCTCAAGAGGACAAGTACTAGCAAAACCAGGTTCAGTAAACCCACACACAGAATTCGAAGGTCAAGTATACGTACTAACAAAAGAAGAAGGTGGACGTCACACACCATTCTTCAGTGGATATAGACCACAATTCTTCTTTAGAACAACAGACGTAACAGGAGACATCGAACTAGAAGAAGGCGTAGAAATGGTAATGCCAGGAGACAACGCAACATTCAAAATCACACTCCAAAAACCAATCGCTCTAGAAGAAGGACTAAGATTCGCTGTACGTGAAGGTGGAAGAACAGTAGCATCTGGAGTTGTTACAAAGGTAATTAAGTAGTCCCAACATGTTAGGGTGGAAAATGCGAAAGCATTTTTCATTTTCGAGATGAAGCGAAGCTGAGTCCGAAAAACTAAGCGAGAGGGTCACGAAGTGGCCTTCGAGAGGATATAATGTTAGGGTGGAAAATGCGAAAGCATTTTTCATTTTCGAGACGAAGCGTAGCTGAGTCCGAAAAACTAAGCGAAAAGGTCATGGAAATGACCTTTGAGAGGATATCATGTTAGGGTGGAAAATGCTAAAGCATTTTTCATTTTCGAGACGAAGTCCTCAATGAGCCGGACGGGCTAATGCTGAGTCCGAAAAACTAAGATAAAAGGTCATGAAATGGCCTTTGAGAGGATACTCTCACTAATAAATTATAAAACAAAGGCAAGCTTTCGGGCTTGTCTTTTTTTGTGCAGATTTTCCTTCTACTATTAAAATATATCTTGATTTGGCCCTAATTAAAAAGCTAAAGTAGTAATCGATTCTTTATAATAAAATGGTCTACTAGAGATAAAAAGATTCTATATTAGTTAATTTAATTTATAAATTTAATAATAAGACTTTTAAAATACTATTTAAATGCTGAACTTTCTAGTTTCTTAGGAAAATTATAATATAAGCAAATTAATTACAAAAGCTAAGTTATGAATCTTTTAATTTCATGACTTATAGACAAATGGGAACACGGAAAGACAAATATGGAAAAGTCTTACTTTATGTACTCATGAATTGCAGGATAATTAAAAAATTGTATAAACCATTTCTCATGACCTCAACTAAACTATTATATTTAATAGATGGTTGTTTTTTTATCTAATAAAACTCCTTAATTCTATTGCAAATGATTTGCACTAGGTGTATGATAATTACTATCGCAAACAATTTGCATATAGGAGGATATATGAAAAAGAATTTTAAAAGTTTACTTGTTGTATTTCTCCTTGCCCTAGTTTGTATGATTTCTTGTGGCAAGGAAGAGAAGAATATAGAAAATACAGCTACTAATGAGCAAAACACAGAAGGTAAGAAGACTATTTATGCTAGCTTTTTTCCAGTAGCTGAGTTTGTAAAGATGATTGGTGGAGATAAGGTTGAAGTTAAAACCATCATAAAAACGAGCGAGGAGCCACATTCTTTTGAGCTAACTAGTGATGCTATGAAAGAAGTTCATGGAGCTGACCTTATAGCCTATAACGGAGCAGGGATGGAGTCATTCATTGATGATTTGAAGGCGAATATCAAGGATGATGATAAGTTTTTGGACCTTTCAGCTGGTCTTAACTTACTTGATTCCTCCAAGGAAGGATCTGATATGACTTCAATAAATCCTCATACTTGGCTTTCTATCAAAAATGCCAAAGTCATGGTGGATAATATTTATAGGAAACTTTCTGCCATGGATCCAGATAATGAAGGCTATTATAAGGAGAATTTGGACAAGGCCCTTGCAAAGTTTGATGAACTTGATAAGAAATTTGAAGATGGACTTTCTAATGTCAAATCCCAAGAGAAATATTTTGTAGTTTCTCATGCCGCCTTTAATTACCTAGCAGATGATTATAATCTTAAGCAGGTTGCTGTAACAGGAATTTCTCCAGATGAAGAGCCATCAGCCAAGGATCTTAAGACAATTGCAGATTTTGTGAAGGAAAAAAATATCAAGACAATCTTTTTTGAGGGCAAGGCCACACCTAAGGTTGCAGAAACCTTAGCAAAAAATACGGGCACAAAGACATCCACCCTCTATACCATGGAAAACCTTGACGATGATATGGTAGCTAAGGGATATGTTGGCCTTATGGAGGACAATCTCAAGGCCTTAGTAGAATCATTCAATGAATAAGCCAATTTTAAAGGTAGAAAATCTTAGCTTTGCCTACGACAAAGATCTAATTCTTGATGGTATCAATTTTGAAATAAAAGAGGGAGATTTCGTGGCCCTTGTTGGGGCAAATGGTGTTGGAAAATCTACTCTCCTAAAGGTAATTTTGGGAGAGCTAAAGGCTAAGGAAGGTCATATAGAAATATTTTCTGATGACATAAGAAAGGATAAGCATTTTAGGGACCTAGCTTATATTTCTCAAAATGCCGTTACTTCCTATAGGAATTTCCCGACAACTATTGAAGAAGCGATTAAAATCCACATTTCTTACCAAAAAAAGAAAATAGAGCCAAAAGATTTGATGGAAAAGCTAGGTCTTTGGGATCATAGAAAGAAGGCCCTAAGCGATTTGTCAGGTGGACAGATTCAAAGATTTGCTATAAGCCTAGCCCTAATAAAGGATGCAAGTTTAATCCTTTTAGATGAACCAACGACTGGAATTGATGAGGATTTTGCTAATGAATTTTTTAAAAGCTTGATCGCTCTTAAAAAAAGTGGCAAGACCATTTTGATAATTACCCACCAGCTTGATATGGCAGCTGTCTTCGTAGATTATGCTATTAGAATAAAGAAGGGTAAAGAAAAGATTATAAGCAAAGATGAGCTTAGTTTGTGAGGAAATATGCTAGATATATTAGAATATGAATTTATGCAAAGGGCCTTTATTGTTGGAGGGCTATTAGCTTTGATTTTGCCATGCATGGGCCAATTAGTTCTTCTTAAGAGGCTTTCTATGATTGGAGATACCCTATCTCACTCATCCCTTGCAGGGCTTACTATTGGTCTCGCCTTTGGTTTTAGTCCAATCCTTGCGGCGATTATTGCTTGTCTTCTTGCAGGCTTATCTATAGAGCTTATTAGAAATAAATTAAAGGCCTATCAAGAGATTTCGACAGTAATAATTCTTGCAGCATCAATTGGTCTTGCTGGAATATTCTCATCCATGGTCAAAAACACCAATGCGATATCATCTTACTTATTTGGATCTATAGTGACCATCTCGGATGAGGAGTTTTATTTGGTAATAGGAGTTGCTATATTTGTACTTTTGGCCTATATGCTTTTGTACAAAAGCCTTTATTTAACTATTTTTGATTCTCAAGCGGCTAAGATTATGGGAATTAATGTAAGACTTATAAATATTTTTATAACTTTCTTAACGGCCATTGCAGTATCAATTTCAGCTAAGACAATAGGGTCTTTGATAGTATCATCAATCTTAGTTATACCCAGTATTTGTGCAATGCAATATGCCAAGACTTACAAAAATACATTAATATTATCGATAGGATTCTCGATAATTTTTGTATTTTTAGGACTTATAATATCTTATTACCTAGACTTAAAACCAGGCTCAGTCATAGTATTGATATCTGTATTATGGTTAATAATAAGCCTTTTTATAAAGAAAAAATAAAGGAGAAATAATGAAAAATAAGAAAAAATTAGGAAGAGCAGTCCTACTTGCTTGCCTATTTGCAACAAGCCTTAGCGCCTGCTCCCTATTCAAGAATAAAGAAGCAAAAACACTTGTAAATCAGCCAGTAAAAACAAGTGAAATAGGAAAATATGTGGCCAAAAAATCATCCATCAAAAAGGATAAGACTACAGAAGTCCTAGTGGATGCTGAAATAAAAAAAGAAGACATAGTAAAGATTGTAAAACACGGTGATCACTGGCATGTCTTCACCAAAGATGGTAGAGAAAAGATAACCTATACCGACCCAAGCAAGATGGAAAGTATCAATAACTTTGATATGGTAAGTGTAGTAGGCAAGAGTCAGTTAAAAAATAAAGATGTAGTTGCAATTAAAAAGCACGGCGATCATTACCATGTTTATTTAGCAGATGGAACAGAATATCTCACCTATGAAAATCCATCAGCTCTTTTTCCAAACATCCCAATTGGAACCTATGTAGGAAGTCACGGTTCACAAAAATCTAACTGGACTAAGGCAGAAAAGAGAGCCCAAAATATAAAAGTGAAAGAAAGGCTTGAAAGAGATGATGAAAGAGTAATAAAAATCCTAAAACACGGGGACCACTACCATATTTACACATCAAAGGGCAATGAATTTGTAACTTACGAAGACCCAAGAAGCCTCTATCCAAATGCATCATACGGAATTTATCAGGGTAGCCATGGTAATAGAAAAGAAATGATAGCCAAAATACTCGAAGAAGATAAGGAAAAGCAAGCAAATAAGAAGGGCAAAATAGTAGATAAAAAACCAGAAAAACTACAAAAAGATAAGAAATTGATAAAGGTAGAAGATGAGAAGAAAACTCATAATGTAGTAAAAATTCTAAAACATGGGGACCACTACCATATCTATACAAAAGATGGAGATGAATATATAAGCTACACAAATCCATCAAGCCTTTATCCAGACATTCCAATTGGTACTTATCATGGAAGCCATGGCGATGTAAATAAAGAAAAAAATAATAATAAAGCTGAGGATAAAAAAGAAAATCCTAAAAAACCAGACCAATATGGGCCTGGACACACGGGAGCTTATAATAAATCAAGGATAGAAAACTTAAAAATAACCAATATCCTAGGCAAGGAAAAAGTTGACCGTTATGATATAGTAAAAATCCTAAAACATGGCGACCACTACCATATCTATGATTCCAAAGGTAGAGAAGGGGTAACTTATGAAAATCCTCAAGATATATATCCAAAAGCAAACTTTGGTCAATATGAAGGAAGTCATGGAAATCATAATGATGACAGAAAGGACTTCACCTGGCCAGAAGGCATCACAAAAATAGTAGACCACGGTGACCATTGGCATCTCTACAGGGGAGATAAGGAAGTAGGAGTTGTAACAGAAAATCCAAAGTCTCATTACCCAGATGCCGAATATATCAATGATTCAAAAGACTATTCTCAGGTAGAAGTAAATGATGGCGACCTATTTTCTTATGATAGCGTCAAAGGCAAAAAAATAGCAGGCATAGAAAGAGTATTTGACGATAGGTTTAAATTGATGGAAAACTACGGAAAAATAACTGATGGCAAGGCAGCTTTCGGTCCAGGAGGTCAATATAAGGGGGGCGATGTCTTCTATTGGCTCCATGGCGACCACTATCATTACCTAAGCATAAAAGATTTAGTTAAAATGGAAAAAGCTGGAGAATTAGGAGATTTTACAGCTAAAGATATAGTAGCTACTCTAAAATACAAGATGGAAAATCCAGAAGTAGAAATAGGCAAAGACTATGACGACGAAAAATCAGAAATTTTAAGATATAATATAATAAGATTTTTGAAAAGAGCCTACCCAGAAGCCGATGTAAGCAATATCGAGTTAAACTTCTATGTATACGGGTCAGAAGATTTAGTCTTCCATATAAGTGACTTCGAAGAAGTAGGTGGCAAAGTAGTCTATAAAAATGGAAATCTTCCAGAAATGAAAAAAGAAGAAAAAGATAAGTCAGACGAAAAAGAAAAAGAAGAGTCTTCAGAAAATAATAAAGAAGAAGAGCTTGAAAATAAGGAAGAAAAAGAAAGTAAAGATAAGGAAGAAAAGAAAGAAATAGATCCAGAAGAAAAAGAAGAAAATTTAGAGAAAGCTCAAGATGGTTATGAAAGCAAGGAGAAAGCAGAAATAGCTGCAAAAAAAGCCCTAGAAAGCGACTTTGCAAACAACGATTATGACATAATCCAAGGACCAAATGGTAGGTGGTTCTATAACTTGAAAGTGAGCTAAAATAAAGAAGCACTCGGCTATAAAAGTCTGGGTGCTTTTAACTTGGAAAATTTTGGAGAACATTGGATTTTGACCATAACTTTACTAATAAGATAGACAAACTAGGCAAATTAATTAAAAAAAGTTAAAACTTTACAATAATTATGTGATGATTTCTTACATAAAATCTTCAAAATATAGAGTAATAAAGCAAATATATTCAAATTATTTAATAAAATTAGAAAGATAATCTAAAATTAAACTTTTAAAAAATAATTATGATATAAAAATATATATAAAAACCTTTTAAATCACAATAATAAGCTCTTGGTAACAATTTCACTTAACTACTTTAATATGCTTGCAATTTATCGTGATATAGTATATAATTATTCACAACAAGGAGGAGAAAATGTTTAAGTACATAATTAAAAGAATTTTACAAGCTGTGGCAGTTTTGCTTCTTGTAACTTGTATAACCTTTTTCCTGATGAAATTAGTTCCAGGATCACCATTTGCAAGTGAAAAAATGCAATCACCAGAAGTACTAGAAGCTCTAAACAAAAAGTACGGCTTGGATGAACCTTATTTGGTTCAACTTAAGAAATTCATAGTAAATGCAGCCAAGGGAGAGTTTGGAGTATCTTTGAAAATGCAAAAAGACAGACCTGTTATTGATATTATTAAAGAGATGCTTCCAACTAGTGTAAAGCTAGGGCTAATTGCTCTCTTTTGGGCGACTCTTGTAGGAGTTCCCTTGGGATCTCTTGCAGCCTATCATAGGGACGAGGGCCTAGATTCCTTCCTAAGAGTTCTAACTACTATAGGGATCTCTGCACCAGGCTTTGTTGTAGCGACACTTTTGCTTTTGCTCTTTGGAGTTAAGCTAAAAGTCCTACCTACCATGGGTCTTGATAGCTGGAAATCTTACATAATGCCTTGTTTTTCTCTAGGATTTTATCCTATGTGTTATATAGCAAGACTTTCAAGATCATCTATGTTAGATGCTATCGGCCAAGATTATATAAGGACTGCTAGAGCTAAGGGAGTTTCAGAAAGGAAGGTTTTGTTTAAGCACGCTTTAAAGAATGCTTTTATACCAGTTCTTACCTACCTAGGACCTCTCACAGCAGGAATTATTACAGGTTCTATGGTGGTTGAGTCAGTCTTTTCTGTCCAAGGACTTGGAAGATATTTTATAAACTCAGTACTTAATAGAGACTATCCAATAATCATGGCGACAACATTGTTTTTTGCCTTTATGGTAATAGTGATGAATCTAGTAGTAGATATACTCTATACCTTTATAGATCCAAGGATAGATTTGAGTAAGGGAGAATGACATGGATAATATTTTATCTTTGAATAAAAAATTAAAATTAGAAGACTTTGACTTAAGCTCAGATGATTTTGATCTAGCAAGTGAAAGTCAAAAGGAAAATTTCATAAGTAAAGCTCCATCAACTTCCTACTTCCAAGATGCGAAGAGGAGACTAAAGGCAAACAAGGTAGCTATGGTTTCCCTAGCCTTTTTGATAATCATTTTTATCTTTGCCTTTCTAGGACCTTTATTTGTAGAAGGAGATTATACGACTCAGTTTAGGGGAGATGAGAATTTATTTCCTTGCTGGAAATATCCTTTTGGTACAGACAAGCTAGGTAGAAATATAATGGTTCGTACTATGTATGGAACAAGAGTTTCTCTCATAGTTGGAGTCTTTGCTTCCTTGATTGTTTTAATCATTGGTACGATTTACGGTTCTATTTCAGGATATTTTGGAGGAAAAGTAGATGCGGTAATGATGAGAATCCTAGATTTAATTTATTCTATACCAGATGTATTGGTAGTAATATTATTATCTATAGGAATATCTCAACCCCTTAAATCATATGTTAACTCATCTACTTCGGATTTTGCCAAGAAAATAGGAGTCCTAGGACCGGCCCTTATATCGATATTTATTGCCTTTGCCCTACTCTACTGGGTGGGAACGGCAAGAATTATAAGAGGACAAGTGCTAATGCTTAAGAAACAAGAGTTCGTAACAGCAGTTGAAGCCCTGGGAGGATCTAAGAGAAGGGTAATAAGAAGGCACCTTTTTCCAAACTGTATAGGCCAGGTCATAGTAATGACAGCCATGCAAATTCCTTCTGCTATATTCCTAGAGTCCTTCCTATCATTCTTAGGAATAGGAGTTTCAGTTCCGATGACTTCTCTTGGAGCCCTTGCAGCGGATGCCTTGGGAGGAATTTACTCCTATGCTTATAGGCTAATCATTCCATCATTGATATTATCCCTTATGATTTTATCCTTGAACTTGTTCGCAGATGGACTGAGAGATGCCCTAGATCCAAGGCTTAAAAAGTAGGTTATTATGGAAAATTTAAATAAAGAAATGTTAAAAATTGAAGACCTTAGTATATCTTTCTACACTCCAGTAGGAGAGGTCAAGGCGGTAGATTCTATAAGCTACACTCTCCATGAGAATGAAATCATGGGGATCGTTGGAGAATCAGGTTCTGGTAAATCAGTAGAAAGTTATGGAATTATGGGACTTTTACAAAGTCCAGGCAAGGTCAAAAACGGGAAAATCCTATACAAGGGAGAAAATGTCCTAGATTATGATAAAAAGCAAATGTCATCTTTTAGGGGAGCTAAGTGCTCCATGATCTTCCAAAATCCGATGACTTGTCTTAACCCAGTCTATACAATAGGTAACCAGCTTATGGAGGCTGTCTTAGTTCACAAGGACAAAAGTAAAAAAGAAGCCTATGATCTGGCAGTCGAAATGCTAGATCTTGTAGGAATATCCAATCCAGAAAGGCGAATGAAGCAATATCCTCACGAGCTTTCTGGAGGTATGAGACAGAGAGTTATGATTGGTATGGGGCTAATTTGTAAGCCCGATATCCTTATAGCTGATGAGCCAACTACAGCCCTAGATGTTACAATCCAAGCTCAGATTCTTGAACTTATCAAAGATATACAAGAAAAAAATAAGATGAGCGTAATTTTTATCACTCACAACCTGGCTGTAGTTGCTCAAATATGTGACACAGTTAGTGTAATGTATGCTGGAAGAATTGTAGAGCAGGGAAGTGTAGACGATATATTCTATAGACCAAGCCATCCTTACACCAAGGGCCTGCTTAAATCTATGCCAAGAATTGACGTAGGAGATAAGACAAGGCTTGAAAGCATCAAGGGAGTACCGGTAGATATGCTTAATCCACCAGAAGGATGTGGATTTTCTACAAGATGTGAGTCCTGTATGAATATATGTTTAAGAAAAGAACCTCCTATGATTGAACTAGGAGATGGACATAGGTCCAAGTGCTTCCTTCATGTAAAGGAGCTTTTAAATGCAAGATGAGAAATTATTAATAGTAAATAATCTAGTAAAACACTTTACAGTTTCTACAAGTTTTAACAATACAGTGAAAGTCCACGCAGTCGATGATGTGTCGTTTTTTATAAACAAGGGAGAGACCCTGGGAATTGTAGGAGAGTCTGGTTGTGGTAAGACAAGTCTGGGAAGGACAATCCTTAGACTACACGAACCGACTAGTGGCCAGATCATATATGACGGCGAGACGATCTTTGATAGAGATAAAGATATTAAGGCTGATATGTATAAGTTTAGGAGGAAAATGCAAATTATCTTCCAAGACCCATCAGCTTCCCTAGATCCAAGGATGACAGTGGCTGAAATTGTTGGAGAGGCTCTGGATATCCATGGACTATACAAAAAAAACAGGAGGGACAGAATCAATGAACTGTTAAGGAAGGTAGGACTAAACGAGGAGCATTCCAATAGATATCCTCACGAGTTTTCGGGAGGCCAACAGCAAAGGATAGGAATAGCAAGAGCCCTTGCGGTAGAACCAGAATTTATAGTCTGTGACGAGCCCATAAGTGCCCTTGACGTATCGATCCAAGCACAAATTGTAAACATGCTCCAAGACATGCAAAAAGATAGCGGGCTTACA
Source organism: Anaerococcus prevotii DSM 20548 (assembly GCF_000024105.1). Classification (GTDB taxonomy): domain Bacteria; phylum Bacillota; class Clostridia; order Tissierellales; family Peptoniphilaceae; genus Anaerococcus; species Anaerococcus prevotii. Next base: position 534,889 of record NC_013171.1, read on the forward strand.
TATATGTTCATAGCCCATGACCTATCGGTAGTCAAACATATTTCGGATAGGATAGGAGTTATGTATTTGGGCAAGATGGTAGAGCTTGTAGATAGCGAAAGGCTATACGAAAATCCCCTTCATCCTTACACCCAATCACTTCTTACAGCAATCCCAATCCCAGATCCTAAAAAGACAAGATCTATGGAAAGGATTAAGCTAAAAGGTGAGGTCCCATCTGCAATCAACCCACCAAAAGGATGTAGATTCCACGAAAGATGCTTGTACGCTACAGATATTTGTAAAAGTAAAGAACCTGAATTTAAAGAGTATGAAAGTGGACACTTCGCAAGTTGCCACAATATAGGAGAATTTTAAAATGAAAGCAAAGAGTAAATTATTAATAGGCTTACTGAGCTTGTCTATGATATTTTCTGCCTGCGGAAATAACGATAAGGCAGATAATGGAAATGGAAACAATCAAGAGGTAGTAAATGAAGAAGAAGGCAAGAAGGACGGAGTCCTAGATATAAATATAGCAAGCGAGCCTGACTCAATAGACCCAGCCCTAAACACTTCAGTGGATGGAGCTATAATGATATCCCACCTATTCGAATCCCTAATCAGATGGGACGACGATGGGGAAGGTAATGCAGTCCTTAAACCTGGTATAGCGGAAAGCTGGGAAGTATCAGATGACGGTTTGACTTGGACCTTCAAGCTAAGAGATGCTAAGTGGTCTGATGGAAAGGAAATCACAGCAGATGACTTCGTGTATTCTTGGAACAGACTAGTAGATCCTGCAACAGGAGCAGACTATGAGTATATGCTAGATATGGTAAAGGGCTATGATGAGAAAAAGCTCGATATCTCTGCACCAGATCCAAAAACATTTGTAGTTAATCTAAATGTAAAATGTCCATACTTCGAAGAAATATGTGCCTTCCCTGCAGTAATGCCAGTAAGAAAAGACATCATCGAAGCTAACAAGACTTGGACAAATAGCCCAGAAACATTAGTATCAAACGGAGCTTACAAGCTAGAAAAGTGGGACCACAACTCTACTTTATCTATGGTCAAAAACCCAGAATACTATGATCAAGACTCAGTTAAGGCAGAAAAGTTAGCCTTCCACCTCCAAGATGACCAAAACGCAATCTATGCATCATATAGGTCAGGAGACTTAGACTTTATTAACTCAGTTCCACAAGAAGAAATCCAAAAACTTCTAGATACCAAAGAACTAAAGATAAAACCATATGTAGGGACATATTTCGTATGCTTCAATACTGAAAAAGAACCATTCAACGATCCAAAAGTTAGAAAGGCCTTCTCTCTAGCCATAGATAGAAACTTCATCGTAAACCAAGTTACAGGTCAAGGCCAAGAGCCAGCTACAGCTTACGTTCCATCTGGAGTATATGATGCCAAGGGAGCTGAAGGTGATGACTTTAGAACTGTTGGTGGAGATTATTACTCTATAAATGACGAAGATTACGAAAAAAATATCGAAGAAGCTAAAAAGCTAATGGAAGAAGCAGGCTATAAAGATGGCGAAGGCTTCCCACAAATCGATTACTTGTACAACACCGACGAAAACCACAAGGCTATAGCAGAAGCCCTACAAAACATGTGGCAAGAAAACTTAGGCGTACAAGTTAGCCTACAAAACCAAGACTGGAATGTATTCCTCAAAGAAAGAAAAGAAGGAAACTACAACATAGCAAGACACGGTTGGATAGCAGATTACAACGATCCAATGAGCTTTATAGATATGTGGCTAACAGGCGGTGGAAATAACGATGCCCAATACAAGAACCCAGAGTTCGACAAGTTCGTAAAAGCTGCCAAGGCTACATCAGATCCAGACGAAAGAATGGAAAATATGCACAAGGCTGAAGATATTCTTATAGGAGAAGATAACGTAGTTGCACCATTGTACTTCTACAACAACTCTTATATGATGAAACCAAACATCAAAGGCCTATACTACACACCACTAGGATACTTCTTCTACAAAGGTGCAGAAGGATTCTAAGATAAACAGTTTTCCCTCCAAAAACTGCCCTGCAGGCTAATCCCACAGGGCAGTTTTACTTTGCTATTTTTTTTCTTTAGTTTTGTCTTCTTCTTCCTTATTTCCGAAGATAAAGGAAAGTTTAGTTTCTGAAATTATTATAGCTATAAAGATCATTACAAAACCAATAATTGAATTAGTAGTTAATTTTTCTATTCCAAGCATTACAGGAATTAGAATACCAAATACTGATTCAAAACCTAAAATGATTGCTGCTGATGATTCATCTGTGTATTTTTGACCTACATTTTGTAGAAGTAGGGCAACTGTTGTACAGAAAATCGCAAGATATGCGAGCTCTAGGTAAGGTCCATTGCCATTAACAACGATATTTGAGTTATCTTCCATAGTGAAGGTCACGATTGCTGCAATAATGGCTGCAGAAGTGAATTGGAAGATTGTCATAAGTATAGGATCTTTCCCTTTAGATAAGACACTTACAGCTACGATGTGGGCTGCAAATAGGAAACCACTGAGTAGGGCAAGGCCATCTCCAAGTAGCATTTCCTTATCGGCATCGAAAATTGATGTTCCTGGCTCTACTCCAGATTTGGATATAAAATAAATACCGATTACTGCTATAATCGCTGCAATAATGTTAAACTTATCTGGTCTAACCTTAGTTACAGCCCAGGCTAGGAAAGGAACTATTACACAATATGATGCTGAAAGGAAGGCACTCCTACCAGGATCTGCGTAAGTTACTCCCAAAGTCTGTGAGGAATAAGCCATAAAGAGGAAGATTCCTATAATAAGACCTATCTTAAGATCGTGCTTACTAGCTTCTCTAATTTTCTTGTTAAATATTATAGCAAGAATTATTGCTGACAAACCGAACCTCACCATCAATATAAAGTTTGGGTTAAAGGTATCGGACGATTGCTTTACTACTGTTAGGGAAGAACCCCAAAGTATGGCCGTAATCAAAAGGCCTAACTTGGCCAGTAGGTCAACCTTCTTGCTTTTCTTTTGTTTTTCCATTCTGTCTCCTTCGTATTTTAGTTCGGATTATCATTGACCCTATATTTATACCCGAAAATTTGAATTTTGCATAAAAAATCTTAAGAGAAATTGAAAAATCTTCAAAACTTACCATAATTTTGCATAAAAGATAGAAGTAGATATAAAAAATAATTAACTTTTTAAAAGTATTTATATTTGAATAATAAACGAAAAAAAGTATCATAGTAAAGCGGAGGAATTATGAATAAAAAAATTATAAGAATAATGTTAGCCTATGTAGGAGTAATCACTGGAGCAGGACTAGCATCAGGCCAAGAGCTTATGCAGTATTTTGTATCAATGGGTATTCCTGGCATAGTCGGAGTAGTAGTACTCGCATTTTTACATATGTTAATAGGAGGACTCCTACTTCAACTTGGTAGCCATTATCTAGCAAATGACCATTCGGAAGTTTTTGATGAGATTACCAATAAGGTCATCAGTAAATTTATGGACTTATCCTTGATATTCACTTGCTTTGTAATAGGTTTTGTGATGATTGCAGGAGCTGGTTCAAACTTAAACCAGGCCTTTGGTACACCTAACTGGTTGGGAGCTGTGATCTGTGCCCTATTAATTATAGTTGTAGGTATGCTAGATTTTGAGAGGGTTAGTCAGATTATAGGATCTTTTACTCCTTTAATCCTAGTCTTTACCCTAATCGCTTCGATCTATACCTTTACCCATCACACACCTGACTGGAAAAGCCTTGACCTTGTTGCAAGGAGTCTACCAAGCAACTTCTCAAGCGTTACTCTTTCCCTATTCAACTATTTTGGTATGTCGATAATGACAGCTGTCTCTATGGCCCTAGTTTTGGGTGGAGATGAACTTAATACAGGAGAAGCTGGTATAGGAGGTCTTATTGGAGGTCTTCTAGTTGGAATATTGGGTATACTTATTGTTCTTACTTTGTTTATTAGGGTAAATGAAGTAAAAGATCTAGATATACCAATGCTCTATGTAATAGAAGATATAAGTCCAATCCTTGGAACTGTCATGGCACTTGTCATATTTGGCATGATATTTAATACAGGAATTTCTCTTTTCTATGCTTTGGCACGTAGATTTTCCGGAGGAGAAGAGAGGAAGTTTAAAATCCTTCTCGTAACTATAACACTTGCTGGGTTTATCCTAAGCTTTGGAGGATTTAAGAAGCTTGTATCAGTATTTTATCCAATCATAGGTTATGCTGGTATTATCATGCTAGTGATTTTAGTTTTTGCCTATCATAAGGAAAGAACTTCTATCAAGTATGAAAACATCAGAAGATTTGCCATCAATCATTATATGAGAAAGAAACTCGATGATGATATGGAATATACAAAAGAAGATAAGGAAAAGCTTAAAAGATTAATAGAAAGAAGCCATATAGAAAATAAGGATATGTTAGAAAAATCTGAAGAAGCTGTTCAAGAAATTTTGGACGAAGAAAATGAAGAATAAGAGATATTAATTTGACTATAATAGAGGAAGCTATGATAGATGATAGCCTCCTCTAATTTTATTTTCGGAAGGGATTTTTCCTTAATACGTAGAAATATTTGATCAATTCTTGGATTATAAATATGCCACTTGTAATATATAAAGCTATAAGGCTGTTCTCCTCTAGTAAAGAGCTCCTACCAGTCCCTCTATCAAAAATAAAGGCTGAGACTAGAATTATAAGGACTTCTATTAGAAATGAAGTTAGGTTAATCTTTAATCTTTCTTTGATCGTAATATCTAGTTCGATTTCCGTATTTAAAAATATTATTGGAAGCCAAGCTAGAACTATTAGTAGGATTATCTTTGAATTATCTATTGGAAAATAATTTATAACTAAGTTTATCAAAAGAAATACAGCGCTGATTGCTAGTAAGATTCTCTCCTTAACAAGATCTTTTCTCATAAAACCTCCTTTTTCTTCTATTAAATATCTACCCAAGACTTTTGATTTAAAATAAGTTTCTAATTTGCATGTAAGGCTAAATTATTTCGATAATTTTGGGTATAAGTACTATATGAAATATTATAAGGAGGACTTATGGGAAAATATACAGATGATGCGAAGCTTTTGCATCAATATATTGGAGGAGATAGTAATATCTCATCTGTTACGCATTGTGTTACCAGGATGCGTTTTGTACTAAATGATCCAAAGAAGGCGGATGTAGAAAAAATCGAAGATCTTCCTTCAGTGAAAGGATCTTTCACCCAGGCTGGCCAATTTCAGGTTATTATTGGAAACGATGTAGATGAGTTTTATAATGACTTCATGGCTATATCACACGCCACAGAAAAGAGCAAGGATGAAGTAAAAAAGGATGCTGTGAAAAACCAGAACGCCCTTCAAAGGGTATCTTCAGTCCTTGCGGAAATCTTTGCGCCTTTAATTCCAGCTATTATCGTAGGTGGTTTGCTCTTAGGTTTTAGAAATATTCTTGGAGAGATGCCTTTTGATAGTCTTGGAGGAAAGACAATCGTAGAGACTTCTGTTTTTTGGAATGGGGTAAATGACTTCTTGTGGCTTATATGTGAAGCAATCTTCCACTACCTACCAGTAGGGATCACCTGGTCTATCACAAGGAAGATGGGTATAACCCAAATTCTAGGAATTGTTCTAGGTATTTGTTTGATTTCACCTAACCTACTTGCCAATGCATATTCAATAGCAGGTGGGGGAGAAATTCCTGTCTGGGACTTTGGATTCTTCACAATAGAAAGAATTGGCTACCAAGCCCAGGTAATCCCAGCCATGCTTGCAGGCTTCCTCTTGGTTTATCTTGAAAGATTCTTCAAGAAGGTCATCCCTCAAGCAATATCAATGATTTTTGTTCCCCTATTTTCACTCATACCAACAGTACTTCTAGCTCACTTAGTCCTAGGTCCTATTGGTTGGAAGATAGGCTCACTAATCTCTGCAGGAGTATATAATGGATTGACCTCAGCCTTTAACTGGCTATTTGCTGCAGTATTTGGTTTCTTCTATGCGCCACTTGTTATTACAGGACTTCACCATATGACAAATGCAATCGACCTTCAGCTTGCAAATGACTTCGGTGGAACAATCCTTTGGCCAATGATTGCCCTATCAAACATTGCCCAAGCCTCAGCAGTAGTAGCTATAATCTACCTACACAGAAAAGACGAGAAGGAGAAACAAATCTCAGTTCCAGCAGCAATTTCTGCCTATCTTGGAGTTACAGAGCCTGCTCTTTTTGGTATCAATATCAAATACGGCTTCCCATTTATAGCGGGAATGATTGGATCTGCCCTTGCAGCGGTATTTTCTGTATCAACTTCAACCATGGCCTACAACATAGGTATAGGTGGACTTCCTGGAATTCTTTCAATAATGGGAGGATCTAGGTTAAACTTCGCCATATCCATGGCTATTGCAATAGTTGTGCCTGTAGTACTTACTGTAGTATTTGAAAAGAAGAAAATGTTTCATAACAAGATAGAATTTAAGACACCAAGTTTTAGCTAGGAGGTTAAATGAATCTAGGAAAACAAGTAATCTACCAGGCCTATCCTAGAAGCTTTAAGGATACGTCAGGAAATGGTATAGGAGACCTTAAGGGAATCTGCCAAAAGGTAGATTATCTAAAAGAGCTTGGAGTAGATATGGTTTGGCTCAATCCTTTCTTTATCTCTCCACAAAACGATAATGGCTACGACATAGCAGATTATTACCATGTAGACCCTTCCTTTGGGACTGATGAGGACCTTGATAATCTCATTGCAGAGTTTGACAAGGCAAATATTAAGTTAATGTTTGATATGGTACTAAACCACACATCGACAGAGCATGTTTGGTTCAAGAAGGCCCTAGCAGGTGATGAAAAATATCAAAGTTTCTACTATATAAGAGATGGAAAGGACGGGTCATATCCTACAAATTGGCAGTCCAAATTTGGAGGACCTGCTTGGAATGAGTTTGGAGATAGTGGAAAATACTATCTCTGCCTCTACGATAAGACCCAGGCCGACCTTAATTGGCACAATCCTGACCTTAGAGAAGAGCTTTACAAGATCGTAAACTATTGGATTGATAAGGGAATCGGAGGATTTAGATTTGACGTCTTAAATGTAATAGGGAAAAGCCAAATCTTAGAAGATTCTTCAGGAGATATAAGCGAGGAGAAAAAGCTCTACACAGACACACCTATAGTTCACAGGTGGATAAGGGAGCTTAACAAACATACTTTCGGGAAAAACGCCGAGATAATTACAGTAGGAGAGATGAGCTCGACTGATATAGAAAATTCTATCATGTACTCAGCAGCAGAAGGCGATGAGCTTTCCATGATCTTTAGCTTCCACCATCTTAAGGTAGACTACAAGGATGGGGACAAGTGGACTGACATGGACTTTGACTTTATGAAATTAAAGGAAATCCTAAACAAATGGCAGAAGGGACTCCAAGATGGGGGCGGTTGGAATGCTCTTTTCTGGAACAATCACGACCAGCCAAGGGCCAACAATAGATTTGGAGATGTTAAAAATTATCCGAAAGAAACAGCTACTATGCTTGCCCAGACCATCCATATGATGAGAGGAACCCCTTATATCTACCAGGGAGAAGAAATCGGAATGACAGACCCTGACTTTTCTTCAATTGATGACTACAAGGATATTGAAAGCATCAATGCCTACAAGGATTTATTAGAAAAAGGTAAAAGTTCCGATGAAGCTTTAAATATTATCAAGAAAAAATCTAGAGACAATTCTAGAACTCCTATGCAATGGGACGGCTCAGAAAATGCAGGCTTTACGACAGGAACTCCTTGGATAGGGGTAAATGATAATTATGAAGAAATAAATGCAGAAAAGGCCCTAGAGGATAAGGATTCAATATTCTATTATTACAAGAAACTAATAGAATTAAGAAAAGAAGAGTCTATAATCTCCGATGGTCTCTACTTCCTAATCCTTGAAGATGATCCTCATATCTTCGCCTACATCAGAGAATATGAGGGAGAAGTTTTAATCAATATGAATAACTTCTCAGGAGAGGAAGTTACAGTCGATCTTGAAAAAATCCTAGAAAATTATGATAAATTCGAATATCTCTTAGGAAATTATGGAGAAAGAAAAGTAGACAAAAAAATAAGGCTAAGGCCTTACGAAAGCCTTGCCTTTATAAAAAGAAGCTAGAAAATTACTTTCAAAATTAGCCCCTCTTAGCAAGATTTTGCTCGAGGGGCTAAATTTATTATTTAAGGGGAGATCCACAAAATTGGCATATGTATTTATCATCTTTTACTTCATTAACTCCACCACAATATTTACACTCGATTATTTCTGGGTCAGTACTTTTATCAGCATCACTATATACAGAACCTTCAATTAAAGGAGTGTGGATTATTTTTTTATCATAATCAATGTAGGTCGCTTCTAAAATATTGACATCGATTAGGTATTGCAATTCAGAACTTGCAATCTCGTAACTAGTATTAGAAGCTGCGGCTATGTCCTTTATATAAGGAGTTTTCCTATCTTTAATTATGCCTATATATTTATTGGCAAGACTTATTATATCAGCCTTATTTTTGTTAAGGGAGATTAATAAAAAACCTGCCGAAATAAATAAGAAACTGAAGAAAATTGATGAAAAAGTAAATTGGGAGAGACTTCCTAATAGATAAAGTCCTCCAAAAACCATTAGTCCTATGCCAAGATTTTTCCTTTTTTTGATTTCCTTTGCCATCTTATCGAGCTTATCTTGGATTATTCTTTGATGAGTAGGCTCGTTTTTTATGAGGTCTTGGTCTATTTTATAAGAATCGACCTTTTTATCCTTAGCTTCTCCATCATCCCTATAGTAATAATTATAAGTATTGCTAACGACATACTTATCAAAATTATCCTTAATTTTCCTTTTAGAAGTTAGTTTCTTAAAAATTAGGTAAAAACCAACTGGATAGAAGATTATTAACCAGATTGTTATTTTTAGCCATGAGATTTCTTTATTTCTTGTCATAATTATAGTCCTAATATTTCCTTTTTCTTTAGGGCAAATTCTTCTTCTGTGAGTATGCCGCTATCTAGTAATTTCTTAAGTTTAGTGAGTGTTTCTATTTGCTCGTCGATAGATAAGGATGTCTTCTTTGAAGAATTTTCTTCCCTCCTATTTTCTCCTTGATTAAAGACATCATTCATGGCAAAAACCATGCCAGCTCCATCGCCTAGGCCATGATCTTTAATGCCTTCTGCGATTTTTTGCTTGTATCTAATATCTGCGCTAGTTTGAGATATATTTTCATAAGAGAGCATATCCATCCTATTTTCGGAGAACTTATTTATCAAAAGCTTGGATTTTTCAGAAAAATCTATGCTATCAATTCCAATATTTACTAATTCAAAGCCGAATCTTTTAAGCCAAGAACCAGCATAAGATTCATCTTTAAGGATGAGATTTACAATATCCTTTGCCTTGGATGGAAGTTCTGATATCCTAAATTCTTTGGAAAATAAATTAATGCTAGATGTAAAAGATTGCAAGAACTCGGAATTAATTTGACTTCTAGCATTAAAATCGCCAAAACTATAGGAAGAAGCATTGGCAGGGAGGAAGTCATATATAAAAGTAGCTGGGTCATTGATTTTTATCGAATAATTTCCCCTAGCTATAACCTCCAGGTCAACTCCATAGAAAATGTCATTGTAAATAATAGGAGTCCTGGTTCCAAATTTTATATTTCTAATTTCTCTTAGATTGAGAAAGGCGATTTGTGAAGTGTTGGGATTAGTTCCTCCAAAAGAAATCCTATCGCTAAGTTGGCCTAAAATCGAAGAAGCGATTCCGTCCATATTAAAGATGGACTTTTGCCCTCCTTCGTAAATATAGGCACCAGGTTCTGCTATAACCTCTTCTATACCACCATTTGTAAATATAAAGGCACAAGTATTTAAGGGAACAAGAATTTTTGATCCGCTTGTTAAATAACCAACATCTTTTTTGTACTTTTTATCACCGCCATAGATGATGTAGCCAGGGCTAACAGCAGTATCTTCCTCAAACTCACCTACTGTTACGAGCTCCTTCCATTGGCTTGTCATCGTTTCACTAACAGATCCTTTTATAACTTGTACTATTCCCATATTGCCTCCTTATTTATCTCATATATGAATTATAGCAAAATAATTTGTAAAATAAAATACTAATCCCTAACAAAACCACTTACTAAACTAAGTAAGTCTAAAAAAATTATGGCGAGCCTTCTAGCAAAAATAGAAAACTCGCCCTTAGCTTTAATTATTATTAAATTATTTGAAAAATGCCCATAATCTTTAAGTCCTTATAAATTATAGGAACTTAAATTTATTTTTTTCTCTTTATAGAAAGGAAGGCTAAAGAGCTTGCGAATAAAGTGGAAACAAGCCCTAATGAAGACTCAACTCCTGTTTTAGAATTAGGAGCTGCTTGTTTATCTTCCTTCTTTTCTTGTTTCTTCGCATAGTTTTTATCCTTTGCAGCTGTTTTATCCTTAATAGAATCTTTATCTTTAATAGAATCTTTATCTTTAATAGAATCTTTATCTTTAATAGAATCTTTATCTTTAATAGAATCTTTATCTTTAATAGAATCTTTATCCTTAGTAGAATCTTTATCCTTTGTAGTTGTTTTATCCTTATTTTCAGTCTTATCTCCTTGCTTTGGACTTTCATTTATGGCAAAAACTAAATCTCCATTTTCAAAAAATGTCCCATCGGCAAGTTTTTTGAGGACTATAGGCTTGATAAATTTAGTATTTTCAGGCATATTAAGGATTTCTACTACATAACCGCCGTCAACTTCTATAATCTTATAATCAGCTTCAGGAAGTTTTTGTTTATTGTATTTTGGTGTAGAAGAACTAATCCCATCTACATTGACCGCCTCGTAATCTTCATCAGTTACATAATTCAATTTGATAAATTGATTTTTATTTTCACTAGCCTTCTTTAGTCCTTTTAGACTAGATTTGATAAATATCTTATTATCGTTAAGTAATGAATAATTTTTATTGTTGTGTGGGTTTGTCTTTGTTCTTTGACCAAGAACTTCAAAGTCAACCAAGGCCTTGTGGGTAAAATCCCTGAAAAGTCCTTGTTTTTTTCCATTTACTTTCTTAAAAGGAATTTTTTCAATTTCACTAAGCTTTTCTTGATCGATATTATTATCTTCAAGCAAGTCCCTTGATCTCTTTAAAGCATTTTTAAGCTCTTGTCTGCTATTTCCTTCAAACTTTATAGAAGGATTGTCAATAGCAGCTTCATCTAAACCATCAAGGTAGGCCTTGAGTTCTTCTTTGGCCTTTTTTACTCTTTCATCATCCACAGTTTCCTTTGTTGAAGAAGCCATATCGGCACTTTCACTTGAGTCGGTTTGAGGAGCTTTATTCTCATCGACTTTGCTTTCAACCTTATCCTTGTCAATTTCATCTAGAACTTTTTCTACTTCATCTATGTTAATAGATTCATCTGCCTTGCTTGTTGGAGCACTTAAACTCATGAAATTAACAGCCAATAACAAGGCTAGGGATAAGCTTACTTTTTTACTTATTTTCATATTTCCTCCTTTACTAATTAGACCTGTGACAAAAGTTTTTATATTTATTTTAAAAAAACTAAAAATAAAATGACAGATATTGTACACCAGTCATACATTAGTTAAGTATAGTATAATAAAAAAACAAGGACTTGTCAATAATGATAATCTCTTTCAACTACTTTGTTTTTAAGATAGTCTTATTTAGAAAAATATAAATCTATTATATTACTTATAACAAAATAATGGCTAAATTAAAATAATGCCTATAAGTTACAGATAAAAAACCGCCAAATCAATTGACCTGACGGTAATTATCATTTAATTATTAAGAAAGTTACTCGGCTGATAAGGCCTTTACTGGGTCTTTTTTAGCTGCAATACTTGATGGGATAATTCCTGCGATTAGGGTAAGTCCTACAGAAATTAATACCAGTATTAGTCCTGCCTTGGCTGGGAGGAAGGCTCTTATTTCTTCTATCCCACTCATATTTTGGATTAGCTTTGATAATGGAATATTTATTAGCATGGTAGCTCCAATTCCTATTAAGCCTGACAAGAGACCTATTATAAAGGTTTCTGATAGGAAGACTTTTCTTATATCCTTCTTGCTCGCTCCGATTGATCTTAAGATTCCAATCTCTTTTACTCTTTCAAGAACTGAGATGTAGGTTATTATTCCAATCATTATAGAGGATACAACAAGACTTACTCCGACAAAGGCTATCAAGAGATAGGATATGGCGGAGATTATTTGAGTAATTGATGAGGAGATTAGGCCTATATAGTCTGTGTAGGCGATCTTCTCATTTTCACTCTTACCATCGTTATATTCTTTGATGAAGTCCTTGATCTTGTCCCTATTTTCAAAGTTTTCAACATAGATTGAGATATTTGATGGGGCATCTTTGGATACTAGACCGAACTTTTCTAGGTTCTTGCTATAAGTCGCATCTCTTAGGAACTCATCGTAAATGTCGAGATAGAGATTTTTGTCGTTTTTGTCAAGGGCGTAGTCTATTAGAGCCCTATTATTATTTTTATTGTCTTGATTTTCTGCAAGAGCCATAGGATTCTTGCTTTGGATTTCTTTGGTTTTTTCGCTTAGCTCATCCATAAGCTCAGGTTTATTTCTCATTAGATAGGTGTTTACCTTCATTTCTTCCTTACTGTCTAGATTTTCTAGGAAGGATTTACCTATATTTTGTTTCTCCTCGACGCTTGATGCCGTAAAGGGAAGGTTATTGAGGATGTTTTTATCTTTATTCGCAAGTTGGGCCTTAGCTATTTCTGAATCTTCTACATGCTTTATAAGAAGGTCTGTTAGATCTCTGGAATAGGCTAGGGGAGAGTCTATGATTTGATTGTCATCGTTGGTCTTTTTCCTTGCTATTCCTACGATTTTGGCACTTATTGCCTTGTCAATTAATTCCTTTTTCTTAGCTTCATCGTCACTTATATCAATGAAAGAATCGCCAGATTTTTCGTAATAGTCTGATCCTGTGAGGATTTTGTACTCATGACCTATGATATCTTTTGGGCTAAGTTTTGCTTCTTTGATGTCGATTTTTTCCTTATTATCAAGTTTTGCTAAGATATCCTTGTAGTCCTTGCTAGGTAAAAGTCCAATCTCGTAGAGTCTTTGGGTCATGATCTCGTTGTTGTAATCTGTAAAAAGAACTAGGTCTGTGGCTTCCTTCGGCCAGCTTCCTTCTATTATTTCATAGTCATCTGTGATCATCTTTGAAACTTTACCGTCTTCTCTGCTTATAAGCTCGGTGAAGTTCTTGTTTGAAGATTGGGGTTTTAGGAGATTTGCCATAAAATTATCTTCCCTTTCCTCAAATTCTGATCCGTCTGTATTAATTAAATCTCCCTTTGGATCTTTGGTGAAGATATCAAAGTTTGTATCATAAGAATAGGTCACAAAATTGCCGCCGATTTCGTCGGATAGTTTCTTCTTGTTATCTTCCATGTATTTTTTGAAGGGAGTGAGGTTGTTTTCGCTGTAGGATGCGGAAAGCTCGTTTCTTCTTTTAAGAATCATGTTGTTTGAGATTACATCCTTAGTTGAATTGGCCTTATCTTTCCTTTCTGGAGGAGTTAAGATATTTTCTAGGTTTAAGGACTCCTTCTGAATCTGGATAGGGTAGGACTTTAGGGCATTTCTCTGACTTTCTGCTATAAAGTCATCCGCACCCTTTGATATAGAAATTATTAGGGCAATTCCTATAATTCCAATAGACCCCGCAAAGGCAGTAAGAATTGTCCTTGCCTTTTTGGTCAAGAGATTGTTAAAGGAGAGGTTAAGGGCTTGTTTTATTCCTAAATTTAGCCTTCTAGTCTTAAAATTTTCTTCATCATTTTTTTCCTCATAAGGGTCTGAATCATCAAGGATTACCCCGTCACGGATTTTGACAATCCTTGTAGAATATTTTTCGGCAAGTTCTGGGTTGTGGGTTACCATTATGACCAGCCTGTCCTTAGATATTTCCTTTAACAGATCCATAATTTGCTTAGATGTGTTGGTATCTAGAGCTCCTGTTGGCTCGTCAGCAAGGACGATTTCTGGATTGTTTACCAAGGCGCGGGCTATGGCAACTCTTTGCATCTGTCCGCCAGATAGCTCGGCTGGTTTCTTGTAGATATGATCTTTAAGTCCTACCTTATCAAGGGCTTCTATGGCTCGCCTCTTCCTATCTTCCTTCTTCACGCCAGAAAGGGTTAGGGCAAGCTCAACATTTGAAAGGATCGTTTGATGGCTTATTAGATTGTAGGATTGGAAGATAAAGCCAACCGAAACATTTCTATAATAATCCCAATCAGAATCCTTGAAGTTTTTGGTAGACTTACCATCTATCAAGAGATCTCCAGAAGTATACTTATCTAGACCTCCTATTATATTAAGCAGGGTTGTCTTACCACCACCGCTTCTTCCTAAGATGGAGACGAATTCATTTTTCCTAAAGGAAATCGAAACTTCGTCTAAGGCCTTCTGTTCGAAGTCGCCTGTCTTGTATATTTTTGTGATACTTTTAAGTTCTAACATATATCCTCTTTTCTATAGCAATATTTATACCCTAATTGTAAAGGCTATCAAATTAATGTACATTAAGTATTAAGCGATTATGAGAGAGACTGATGAATTATTTATTTATAAAGAAAATTCAATAGAAAAAACAAAAGATAATCTTCCTACTTACAAGAAGCTGGGTGTTAATTTCATAGCTATTGATATGGGAGAATTTATAAATGATGATTATTTAAGGGAGATTTTCTCTTTAAATGAATTCTTGAAGAAACAAGGCTTTGGTCTTATGCTTAGGCTTGATTTATTGATCTTATCTAAAAATCTTCTCGATTCAAAATTAGGTGATTTGACCTGGGAAAATACCAAGGTCAAAAGAGCAGTGCTATCATTTTTAAACTTCCTTGTCAAAAGAGGAATAGCTGCTTTTGATTTTTTAAATTTATCAGAGATACTAGATGATAAAAATTTCTTAGAGGAGATTAGAGAAATTAATAAAAATGTTCGTCACCTAAATGAAGATGTGCTTACGACAAGCCTAATAGATAAGCCTCAGTTTATCAAGTACTTATCTTCTACTGGGAAGACTGACTTTTCTTTCATCCAAGCTATGATAGATCATCTTAAGATAGAAGATTTAAATTCTTTTTATGAAAGTGGCCCGATTTTTGCTAAGACTTGGGATGATTTCTCAAACAAATTCTCTAAAAATTTTGCTTATTTTAGCATAAGTCAGAAAATATCTAATATCCTAGCCCTCAAAGGACCCGTTTATTTAGAAAGCAGTGATATAGATTTCGAAATGGAGGGACCCTTTTATAAGCTTACTTCCTATATAGAAAATCTTTCTAGAGTAAGGAAAGAAAACAAGTCTTTGACAAGGGGAGATTTTCTTGAGATTTTCAAAAAGGATAAGGACGTCTTTGCCTATATCAGACGATATAAAAATGAGAAAGCTCTTGTAATCAACAATCTAAGCCAAAAGGAATTTCTCCTTCCTATTTCTATGTATCTGGCAGATTATTCCTCCTACAAACTCGCTTTGGGAAATTACGGTCAAAGAAAGATGGTTGATAATCTTCTCCTTAGGCCCTTCGAAACATCAATTTTTATAAAAAAATAAATTAGTCTTTAAATTTCCTAGTAAAACAATATGATATATGATAAACGAAAAATATAGGAGGTAACATGAAATTTATTTCATTAATAATAACGATAGGCCTATTTTTCCTCTTAGGGAAAATGAAAGAAAAAAATATTTCTTTTGCTAAGAGAGTAATTTTGGCGGCTATCTTGGGTCTAGGCTTGGGATATTTCTTTGCTGGATCAACTGAATATGTAGCAATTTTTGGGAAAGTTTTTATAAGATTGTTATCAGCAATGGTTATACCGCTCTTATTTGCTACCATTATAAGAACAACCCTAAATACTGGTTCTCTGGGCAAGCTTAGAAGCGTAGGGCTTAAGTCTGTGGGCATACTAAGTCTCCATAATATCTTAGGATCAACAATTGGTCTAATCCTTGCTGTTATCTTTTCTATAGGTAAGGGAGCGAGTATCCCTTTGCCAGAAGCAAGCGAAGTTAAGGAAGTGCCTACTGTAGCAGAGACTATTACAAACTTCTTTCCATCAAATATTATTTCAAACGCAGGAGATGGGATGGTAATTCCTGTAATAATTTTCTCTATCCTAGTTTCAATAGCAGCCCTTAAGCTAGTTGATAAGGGAGAAGGAGAGAAAGTTACGGCCTTTAAGGACTTTATCAATTCCTTTGCAGAGATAATCTATCAGCTTACAAGTATGATTACAAGTCTTACACCTTTTGCTGTCCTATCTTTAATGGCAGAAGCTGTATCAAAGATTGACTATGAAGCTGTTAAGCCACTTTTACTAATCTTAGTTTTAAACTATGTTGCAAGTGCTATCCATTCATTTATTACGACAGGAGCCCTTGTTTCTGTATTTGCTAAGGTAAATCCTGTAAAGTACTTCAAAAATGCATGGCCTGCTCAAGTAGTTGGTTTTACAACTCAATCATCAATGGGATCTCTTCCAGTAAATATGGAAAATCTAGAAAAGACTCAAGGAGTCTCAGAAGATATAGCCTCTTTCGTAGCTCCACTTGGGGCAACCATGGGCATGCCAGGTTGTGCAGGCTTTTGGCCAGTGATGAATGCTGTTCTTACAATAAATGTTATGGGACTTGATTTTGGAGGATTTGACTATGTTAAGCTAGTACTAATAGCCCTTCTAGTTTCTCTAGGAACTGTCGGTGTACCAGGAACGGCAACTATAGCAACTACTGCAGTTTTTGCTGCTATGGGACTTCCTCTAGAAATGGTAGTTCTCCTAGCACCAATTTCTTCTCTAGCAGATATGGGAAGGACATCTACAAATGTAGTCGCAGCCAACTCTTCTGCCCTAATAGTTGCAGCAAGTGAAGGAAAGCTAAATAGAGAAGTATTTAATAGCTAAAGCTGTTTTTCGTAAATATTTTAGAAAATAAGCTCATTTGTCTAAGGCCCGGCAGCTGCTGGGTCTTTTATTGTAAAAACTTTTAATGCTTGTAGAATATATTTTGAAAGATGAAAGCTTATAAAAATAGAAATAGAGGATAAAATGACAGACAAAAAGGAAAAATACATACCCCAAGTTCATTCAAAACTTAGGAAATCTTTTATCACAGTCCCAAAGGAGATCTACAGGGCTAGTGGTATCATGATTTTTGAAAAAAGAATCAAGTCACTCTTGTTTACCACAGACCTTGCCATAATAAGAAACTCAAATGCGGACTCTATCATGGCAGTCTATCCTTACACTCCACAAAACTCCATCTCCCAGGCAATCCTAGACGTATCAAACGTCCCTTGTTTTATAGGAGTGGGAGGTGGAACAACTCAAGGATTAAGGTCCAAATATATTGCCATTGAGGCAGAACTTGCTGGAGCTTACGGTGTTGTAGTAAACTCACCCATACCAAACGAAGATATCAAAGCCATATCTGATTTTGTAGATATACCTGTAATTGCCTCAGTTGTAAGCTTTGAAAATGACTATATGGGAAAAATTGCAGCAGGAGCGGAAATCCTAAATGTGTCAGGAGGCAAATACACAGCAGCCCTAGTTCGTGAGATTAGAAAAAATATTGGAGATAAATTTCCAATAATAGCCACAGGAGGAAAGAATGGCGAGCAAATCCTAGAAACTATAGAGGCAGGAGCCAATGCAATCTCCTACACTCCACCATCAAGTTCAGATGTCTTTGGTTCTATGATGGATGCTTATAGAAATGAGGAATTACATTGATTTATGAAGGATTTCTAACAGATGTTGGTGGAATTAAGCTAGGACACGCAAGTGATTTTAAGGGAGGGACAGGCCTTAGTGTGATAATCCCGGATTCAGGAAACACAGCAGCCGTAGAGGTTAGAGGATCTGCTCCAGGAACGAGAGAAACGGACCTACTTAGCCCAATCAATCAAGTAAGCGAAGTAAATGGCATAATTCTTTCTGGCGGCTCTGCCTACGGGCTCGATGCGGCAAGTGGACTAATGGAGGCTCTGGAAAAAGACGGAAGAGGCTTTGATGTAGGATGCGGCATTGTACCGATTGTAAGCCAGGCTGTCCTATTCGACATGGCCTACAAAGACCCCAAGGCAAGACCTGATGCTAAGATGGCAAAGCTTGCCTACGAAAACGCTAGCTACGATAACAAGGATCAAGGAATAATTGGGGCAGGAACTGGAGCTACTGTAGGAAAGGGTCTGGGTATGGATAAGGCCATGAAATCAGGACTCGGTCAAGCTTCTATGAAATTAGGAAAACTAGTTGTATCTGCTATGGTTTGTGTAAATGCCTTCGGAGATATCTTCGATTATGAAAAAGGAATCCAAATTGCAGGGCCAAAAGTAGATGGAAAGATTATAAACACTATGGAGAATATAGGAAAAATCGCCCAGAGCTTTTCAGAAGTTGAAGGAAAGAATACGACAATAGGCCTTGTTGCGACAAATGCGATCTTTGATAAGACAAAGCTTACTAAGATTTGCCAAATGAGCCACGATGCTTATGCTAGATCGATCAATCCAGTCCATACCATGTTTGATGGGGATACAATATTTGCCCTAGCTACTAACAAAATAGCAGCTGATGTAAATATAGTAGGAGCCCTTTCGGCTAAAGTTATGTCAAGGGCTATAGCTAATGCGATTTATAAAGTAAATGAGCAATCTTCTAATAGCTATAATTTATAAGAAAATTCTTGACAAAGAAGATTGCCTATAGTATTATACATAGGTAATAATTCTCTACTCCGTAAGTAATTAACGGGGTCAAGACCACAGGGAGGTGAAATATACATGAATAAATACGAAGCAGTGTTGATTTTCAAAGCTGACATGGCGGATAGTGAAAGAGAAAGCCTACTTGACAGATTTAAAGATATCATAGGTCAAGACGGTGAAGTAACTAACGTTGATGATTGGGGAAAAAGAAAACTAGCTTACGAAATTAATGACCTTAAAGAAGGTTATTACTACATCGTAGACTTCGATTCTAACCCAGACCATATCAAAGAATTTGAAAGAAGACTAAGACTTTCAGACTTTGTAATCAGATACATGGTTATCAGAAAAGAGGACTAATCAATGAATAAAGTTATCCTTATCGGAAGACTCGTAAGAGATCCTGAGTTGAGATATACTCAATCTCAAAGAGCCGTATGTACATTTACATTGGCAGTAGATAAGAGACTTAGCAGAGAGAGAAAGAACGAACTGGAAGCTCAAAATCGTCCGACAGCTGATTTTCTAAGAATTACCGTTTGGGGAGTTCAAGGAGAAAATGCCAGCAAATACCTCAGAAAAGGAAGTCAATGCGCAGTAGATGGTAGAATCGAAACAGGTTCCTACCAAGATAGAGAAACAGGTAAGACTGTCTATACAACTGATGTTGTAGCAGATAATGTTGAATTTATAGGATCGAGATCTGACAATCAATCTTCTGGATTTAACAACAACAGCTACGACAATCAAGATACCTACAGAAATGACTATTCACAAACAAACAACTACCAACAAAACAGGGGAAATAATAATAACCAAGCTTTTGAAGGTGGAGATGATTTCTTTGATGATGACTTTACTGAGATTGAGGATGATGGAAGGATTCCATTCTAATATAAGAAAGGATTTATGATGGCAGGAAGAAGATTCAGACCAAGAAAAAAGGTAGATCCATTTGTAAAAGATCCATCAAAAGTTATCGATTATAAAGATATTGAAACTTTAAAAAGATTCGTTACAGATAGAGGTAAGATTCTACCTAGAAGAGTAACAGGTCTTAATGCAAAACATCAAAGAGAAATAACACGTGCTATTAAAAGAGCTCGTCAAGTTGCATTATTACCATACGAAGAAAACTAAGTAAATAGATAATATATAGATAAATTTCAATAAGCAATATTAAGGGGACTGTTGCAGAGTGAATTTATAGTTTCACTGTTAGCCCATCCTATAAAAATCGCCCAAGCGGGGTAGTTAGCCCGAGTAGCTTAGACGAATTTTGTTAGGGTGGAGTTAGCGAAGGCTATATCTTCTTTCTTTGCACCGTCCTCTTTTTATTTGATTGGTATTTTTGTAATAATACTTGAAAATTTACCAATATATATTAAAATTATTATGAATAGGAGGAAATTATGTTCGTAGAAATTTTGGCCTTGATTGTGGCAATCCTAGCAGTATTATTTATGGGATTTACAATCAAATCAAAAATTATGCCTGTATCTGCAGGTAATAAGAGAATGACAGAAATTGCAGGACATATTAAAGACGGTGCTATGACTTTCATAAGCCGTGAATATAAGTACATTGCAATATTTGTCGTAGTTGTATCTATCCTAATAGCAATCTTCTTAAATGTTAAGATTATGCTTTGCTATATTTTAGGATCAGTATTTTCAATGCTAGCTGGCTACATCGGTATGAGGGTTTCAACAGAAGCTAATGCTAGATGTGCCAATATGGCACTTGAAGATGGAACAAATGGTGCTTTAAAGGTAGCATTTTCTGGTGGATCAGTAATGGGATTTGCCGTTACAGGTCTTGGATTTTTAGGTATTATGATAACTTACCTTGTGTATAGAGATCCAGCTATCCTAATGGGCTATTCCCTAGGTGCTTCATCTGTAGCTCTTTTTGCTAGAGTTGGTGGTGGTATCTATACAAAAGCAGCCGACCTTGGTGCTGACCTTGTTGGTAAGGTAGAAGCAGGTATTCCAGAAGATGACCCAAGAAACCCAGCGGTTATCGCTGATAACGTAGGAGATAACGTAGGAGACGTTGCAGGTATGGGTGCTGACCTTTTTGAGTCTTACTCAGGAGCAATCATCTCTGCAGTAACACTTGGTATTATCGCAAGTGGTGATGCTGGAATGAAGTTTACATTTTTCCTAGTTGCTATAGGAATTTTAGCTAGTATCTTCTCAAGTATTATGTTCTTGACTAAAAAGCACAATAACCCACAAAAATCACTAATGAATACAATCTATGTTTCAGGTGGAATTGTTCTTGTTGCAAGTTTGATTCTTTCATTTATGTATTTCCAAAGTCTAAATGCAGCTTTGGCGATTATTGTAGGTATCGTGGTAGGAATACTTATTGGACTTCTTACAGAATATTACACATCTGATAAGTATAAATATGTTAAAAACATCGCGGATGAATCTAAAACTGGTGTTGCTACAAACATCATCGCAGGACTTTCAACAGGTATGCTTTCAACAGTATTCCCAATTATCCTAATTGCTTTGGGAATTATGGTAGCTTACTGGGCTAACGGAGTATTTGGTATAGCACTTTCTGCTGTAGGTATGCTTTCAACAACAGCAACAACTGTAACAGTTGACGCTTATGGACCAATCACAGATAACGCTGGTGGAATCGCTGAGATGAGCTACCTTCCAGAAGGAGTTAGAGACATCACAGATGAGCTAGACTCAATTGGTAATACAACTGCCGCAATCGGTAAGGGATTTGCAATTGGATCTGCTGCCCTAACAGCACTTTCACTATTTGTAACTTATTCAGAAACCCTAAATCTTGGTGCAATCTCAATTCTTGATGCCAAGGTAGTTGCAGGAATGTTTATTGGTGCTATGCTTCCATTCTTATTTACAGCCCTTACAATGAACTCAGTTGGTAAGGCTGCTACAGAAATGATCGAAGAAGTTAGAAGCCAATTTAGATCAGATGATAGAATCCTAAAGGGTGAAGTAGAACCAAACTATGCAAGATGTATTGATATTTCAACTACAGCTTCTCTTAAGGAGATGATCCTTCCAGGAGTTCTTGCAATAATCGTTCCAATCTTTGTAGGAAAAGTATTAGGTCCATATGCCCTCGGAGGACTATTAGCAGGAGCCTTAGTTACAGGAGTACTAATGGCAATCTTTATGTCAAATTCAGGTGGAGCTTGGGATAATGCTAAAAAATACATCGAAACTCTTCCAGGAGAAGATGGTAAGGGATCAGATGCTCACAAGGCATCAGTTGTTGGAGATACTGTAGGTGATCCATTCAAGGATACATCAGGTCCATCTCTAAACATCCTTATCAAACTTATGACTGTAGTATCAGTTGTATGTGCAAACTTATTTATTTAAGAAAAATATTTGACAAAACATCCATGGCATTGTAAAATGTAATCAATCAATAGATTTAGTTAGGAAAAGTGTTGAAGAGAAGAGTAATTAATTTGAAGCTTCAAGCGAATCCCGGTTGGTGCGAGGGGATAAGCAGACGGTTAATGAAAAGAACCTCAGAGCATATAGGTCGATACAAGGAGACCTATACGGGAACTCCCGTTACAGAGTTAGAGTATGTTAGTACTTGATGAGGTCTATCCTGTGAAGGATAGATAAATATGGGTGGTATCACGAGCTTTCGTCCCTTTTGGGATGAAGGCTCTTTTTTATTACCAGAAGAGTCTTAGGCACGTATAGCTAATATTGATTAATAAAAATTAAGGAGATAAAAATGAAACAAAATGAATATCAAATCTTAAAAGAAGCGAAAAAAGTTATACTTGCCTACTCAGGTGGGCTAGATACATCAGTCCTTACGACTTGGTTACTGGAAAAGGGAGTAGGAGAAGTGGTTTGTGTATCAGTCGACTTAGGTCAGGTCAAAGATCCAGATAAGCTAAAAGAAAAGGCCCTAGACCAAGGAGCTAGCAAGTTTTACAATGTCAATGTAGAAGATGAATTTATAGAAAAATACGCCTACAAGTCACTCCTTGCAGGAGCCAAATACGAAAACTTGTACCTACTAGGAACTGCCATAGCTAGGCCTTTAATAGCCAAGGTCTTGGTAGATATCTATGAGAAAGAAGGGGCAGATCTTATAGTACATGGTTGTACAGGAAAGGGAAATGACCAAATAAGGTTTGAACTTTCTATAGCAGCCCTAGATCCTAAGATTAAGGTCCTTGCTCCTTGGAGGTTCTGGGATATCAAGGGCCGTAGCGAAGAAGAAGCCTACGCAGCAAGCCACGGCATCAAGCTAGACTTCACTAAGGAAGAAGACTACTCCATGGATGAGAATATCTGGCACTTATCCCACGAAGGACTTGACCTAGAAAATCCAGAAAATGAAGCAGATCTTGACAAAATCCTCCACTGGATCACTCCTCCAGAAAAGGCCCCTGACGAAGCTCAAATAGTAGAAATAGGCTTTGAAAAAGGAAAACCAATCTCGCTAAATGGCAAGAAACTTAAGGGAAGCGATATGGTCAAAGCCTTAAATAAAATTGCAGGAAGTCATGGAATAGGAATTGATGACATGGTAGAAAGCAGGGTAGTTGGTATGAAAAGCAGGGGAGTATATGAAAACCCAGCAGCAAGTCTTCTATACTTTGCTCTAGAGAAACTCCAATCAGTAACAATACATCCAGAAGCCCTAGCCTACAAGCAAAAGATGAGCCTTGATTATGCAAATCTTGTCTATGAAGGAAAATGGATGACCCCACTTAAGGAAGCCATGGACATATTTATGGAAAAGGTAAATGAAAATACAAGCGGAAGTGTTAAGGTGAAACTATACAAGGGAAATATGTATCCTGCGGGAATTTTTGCTGACAAGGCCTTGTTTGATGAAGAACTTGCGACCTTCGAGGAAGATGATGTATATAGCCAAGAAGATGCAACAGGCTTTATCAACCTTTTTGGACTATCCACAAAGACTTATGCAGCAGTAATGAAAGAAGATTAGGAGAAATAAATGAAGTTATGGAGCGGAATGCTTTCAGGTGAGTTGGATAAGCTAGCAGAAGAATTTAACGATTCAATCAAAATCGATAAAAGACTAGTATATTGTGATATAGAAGGATCTATTGCCCATGTAGAAATGCTCGGCAAAAACAATATAATCTCTGATGAAGAAAAAGAAAAAATCATCACAGGTCTTTCTTTAATATATAAGAAGCTTAAAGAAGGTAAGGAAGAAGTAGACGAATCCTACGAAGATATCCATACATTTGTCGAAGCAAGACTTATCGAAGAGATCGGTCCTGTCGGTAAGAAAATGCACACAGCAAGGTCAAGAAACGACCAGGTTACAACAGATTTTAAGCTTTATCTAAGAAATGAATGTGAAAATATCATAGAAGATACGAAAGCTTATGTAGAAGCTCTTATAAAACTTGCTGAGAAAAACACCAAGACCATAATGCCAGGCTACACCCACCTTCAAGCAGCCCAAGCCGTAACTTTTGCCCACCATCTCTGTGCCTATGCTATGATGGGATTAAGAGATATAGAAAGAATAAAGTCCTTTAGGCAAAGGATGAACGAGCTTCCACTGGGAGCTTGTGCCCTAGCGGGTACGACCTATGATATAGGTAGGGACTTTGTCAAAGAAAAGCTTGGCTTTACATCTCTTATGCAAAACTCCATGGATGCAGTAAGTGATAGGGACTATGTAATTGAATTATCTTCGATTATATCCCTTATCTCCATCCACCTATCTAGACTTTCAGAAGAACTTATAATATTTTCTTCCCAACCTTACTCATTTGTAAGAATTGACGATAAATATTCTACAGGCTCTTCAATTATGCCCCAGAAGAAAAATCCTGACATGGCTGAGCTGATAAGGGCAAAAGCAGCAAGACTTATTGCAAACACAAATCAGTCAATGATTATGATGAAGGGACTTCCTCTTGCTTATTCTAAGGATATGCAGGAAGATAAGGAAGGAATATTTGAAAGTATAGATACCATAAGGGCTATGCTTAAAATAATGGCAGGACAGATAGAAAGCCTTAAGGTCAATAAGGAGAAAATGCTAGCTGCCTCTAAGGAGGGCTATCTTAATGCAACTGACGTGGCGGATTATCTCGTTGGGAAAAATCTTCCCTTTAGGGATGCCCACCATATATCAGCAAGGCTTGTAAAATACGCCATGGAGAAAAATCTGTGCTTGGAGGATCTCCCTCTAGAAATTTATAAAAATGAATCGGACTTATTTGAAGAAGATATCTACCAGGCCATAGATTTATACACATCGGTAAACAAGAGAGATTCCCTAGGCGGACCTAGTGAGAAAGAAGTTCTAAGGCAGATCGCCTATGTAAAGGAAAAATTAGAAAGGTAAGTTATGAAAAACAAAAAATATGGACTATTAGCTATGCTTTTGGCTCTACTTGTACTTATACCAACAAAAGCATTTGCAGAAGAAAAAATCGTAGATGACGGAGTGATAGACTTAGGTACAAGTGCGGACTTTCCTCCTTATGAATACTATGAAGGAGACGAAATTGTAGGGATCGATCCTGATATAGTTAAGGCAATAGCTGAAGAGTTAGGACTTGAGGTCAAACTTCACGATATGGACTTTAATAATATCATAGCAAGTATCCAATCAGGGAAAGTCGATGGAGGGGCAGCAGGTTTTACAGTAACTGAAGAAAGAAAAAAATCTGTAAACTTTACCGAACCCTTTGCCAAGACTAGCCAAATTATAGTAAAGAGAAAAGACTCTGATATAGAAGAAATCGAAGATTTAGAAGGGAAAAAGCTAGGAACCCAATTGGGATCTATCGGGGACACCATAGCGAAAGATGACTTCGGAGAAGAAAATGTATCTTCCTTTAATAAGGTCCCAGATGCTATCCTCTCCCTCCAAAGTAAGAAAATAGACGCTGTAATCTTAGATAAGCAAAGTGCTGAAAACTTCGTAAATGCTAACAAGGACCTAGAAATAGTAGATACACCATATCTTGAAGAAGAATACGCCATAGCAGTTAATAAGGACAACCCTGTCCTTCTAGAAAAAATGAACGAAGCAATCACAAAACTCAAGGAAGAGGGAGAAATTGACAAAATAATGGCCAAATACCAAGGCCCTTCTGAAGTTAAAGAAAGTAAGGGGCTTATTGGAAGATTCAAATCTACAATTATCGACAATGGATCTTATAAATATCTATTAGACGGACTAAAAATAACAGCGAAAGTAACGGTATGCGCCCTAATCCTTTCCTTTATCCTAGGGCTTATTATAGCCCTCGTTAGATCTGCAAAGATAGATATTGGAGATGAACTGTCAGGATTTCCAAAATTCCTACTTACAATAATTGACAAAATATTTGCCTTATTTGTATCTATAATCCGTGGAACACCTTCAACAATCCAACTTTTGATAATGTTTAATGTAATTTTAGTAAACCTAGATAACCTAGTTCTAGTAGCTATAATTTCCTTTGCCTTAAACTCTTCAGCCTACATGGCGGAGCTATTTAGGGGCGGAATCAACTCAGTTAGTAAGGGAGAAAAGGAAGCAGCAAGAAGTCTAGGCCTATCCAACCTACAAATGATGAAAAAGGTAGTAATGCCACAAGCTGTCAAAAACTCATTGCCAGCCTTAGGTAACGAAGTTATAACCCTCTTTAAAGAAACATCAATAGCAGGCTTTATAGGGCTTGCAGACTTAACTAGGGGAGCATCAATCGTAATAAGTCAAACCTTCGATGCAGCAACAGCCTACTTCTCTGCAGCTATAATCTATCTTGTCATAGTCCTAGTTATGGAGAAAATATTCAAAGAACTAGAGAAAGGATTCCTATATGCTTAAAGTAAAAAATGTAGAAAAATCATTCGATGACTTGAAAGTCCTAAACGGAATTGACCTAGATGTCAAGAAAAAGGATGTAATATCAATAATAGGCCCATCTGGTTCTGGAAAATCGACCTTCCTTCGTTGCCTCAACCTTCTAGAAAAACCAGATTCGGGAGATATTTACTTCGAAGAGAAAAAAATCAACGATAATAATGTAGACATAAATAAACTTAGGGAAGAGATAGGAATGGTATTTCAAAACTTCAACCTCTTTTCCAATATGTCTATCATAGATAACCTAACCCTCGCTCCAGTAATGAGGGGGAAAATGAACAAGAAAGAAGCAGAAGATGAGTCCATGAAGCTTTTAGAAAGAATAGGCCTTGCTAGCAAAAAAGACGTTTATCCAGTAAGCCTATCTGGTGGACAAAAGCAAAGAGTGGCTATAGCAAGAGCCCTTATGATGAAGCCAAAGCTCATGCTCTTTGACGAACCAACAAGTGCTCTCGATCCAGAAATGGTAGGAGAGGTCCTAGAACTTATGAAAGAGCTTGCTCACGACGGAATGACCATGGTTGTTGTAACTCACGAGATGGGCTTTGCAAGAGAAGTATCAAACAAAGTAATCTTTATGGATAAGGGAGAGGTCGTAGAGACTTCAGAAAATCCAGAAGACTTCTTCCAAAATCCAAAAGAAGAACGTAGCAAACAATTTTTGTCCATGATTTTATAAAAAAACTTGACAAAAGAAAAAAATAAGTGTATTATATAAAAGTAATACACGAGCGGGATTGGCGGAATTGGCAGACGCGCAAGACTAAGGATCTTGTGACCGGTTTTAAGGTCGTGGAAGTTCAAGTCTTCTATCCCGCACCAAATTAGCACCTTATAAGTTAGGTGCTTTTTGTTTACCCTTTAATCCTTGATTTTAATGATTATTAAAATATAATAATCTTAAGAGAAGCGACCTCTTAATAAAGCCACAAAGCTCTCAAACTTTGTGATATTAGTGAATATCAATAGTTCCCAAATGGGCATACAAAAAGCAGGAGGTCAGTCCTGCTTTTTGTTTTTATCTTTGTTGCGTTTGTCTTTCCAAATTTCTATAAGGAAATCCTTCAACAAAGGCAATATTAGTGATGATATAAATATCAACAATATTTCCCTCATGGGCATCACCCCCTTTCATTGAGGGTTGTTTTTATTATAACATATATTTTATTACGAAAATCAATTTTAATATATCTTATTATACAATCTTTACAATTTCCCAATACGAAAGCACCCTACTTGTGATATAATAAATTAGAGGTAATTATGGAAAGAAAATGTTATGCTAAGGTTAATCTTACCCTCGATAGCCTATCGAAAAGAGATGATGGTTATCACGAAATCGATAGTATTATGGTTAGGATTAATCTGTTTGATAAATTGATTATAAAGAAAAATAAAGAAAATAAATTTAATTACGAAACTAATACCCCTAATATCTGTGCCCTTGAGGATAATCTTATCTATAAGGCTTGGTGTTTACTTAAAGATAGGGTGGACGAAAATGGAGTCGATGTGACTTTGATCAAAAATATTCCCCTAGCGGCAGGTCTTGCGGGAGGCTCTACTGATGCAGCAGAGATGATCAAGGGACTTGATAAGCTTTGGGATTTGGGTCTAACTATTGATGAGAGGATGTGTCTTGGCAAAAAGCTAGGAGCAGATATTCCTTTCTTCTTCCTAGAATCAAATGCCAGAGCCCAAGGGATCGGAGAGATACTCACACCTTTTACCAACAAGCTTAAGATGAAGCTTCTTCTCATAAATGACGGAACAGAGATTTCTTCCGCCTTTATCTACAAGAGACTTGCTGATTATGGAGTCATAGATACTAGTGAAATTATTGATAAGCTTCGCAAGGGAGAAAAATCTGCAATCTCTGGCTTTAGAAATGTGATGGAAGATGTAATTTTTGAAAATTTCCCTCATATTAGAGAAATTTGCTCAAGGCTTGAAGATATAGGCGCGGAAAAGGCCCTCGTAAGTGGATCTGGGGCTAGTGTCTTTGGAGTTTTCACTGATGATTATAGTCTCAATCTTGCCTATGAGAAGCTTTCTGATAAGTATAAGTTCGTAGAGAAAGTGGAGTTAGTAGATGACTAGGATTGGAGTTTTTGATTCAGGTCTCGGAGGTCTTACTGTCCTTAGGGAGCTTGCCAAAACGAACAAGAGTCAGTATTTTTATTTCGGAGATAGCTTGAGAGTTCCCTACGGGGGAAGGAGTGAAGAAGAGCTTAGGAGATTTTCTGCTGATATTGTAGATTTTCTAGAGAAATTCGATATAGACTATTATGTCATAGCTTGCAACACTCTTTCTGTTACTGTAACTGACTTTCTTAGAGAAAAATACGACAAGAAATTTATTCCCATAACAGAACTTGCCCTTAAGGCTAGTGAAAAATACCAAGGTAAATTCCTGGTTCTAGGAACCAAGACTACAATAAACAGCCATTTTTACAAGAATAATCTAGAAAAAAATCCCCGAAATACAGTCTATGAGGTTGCTGCAAGTAAACTCGTCGATTTGATAGAGGCTGATAAGAAAGATGATAAGAAGTTAAACGAATACATAGATTCCTATATAAAGATTGCCAATGATAAGAAAATCGAAAATATCCTCCTAGCCTGCACCCATTATCCTATAATAAGGGAGAACATCGAGAGAAGGCTAGATTATAAGGCTAATATTATTGATCCTGCAATCTTTTTAAGCCAGAGTCTAGAAAGTGCGAGCGATGATTTGGATATTAATATATTTATGTCCAAGAAGACTCCCGCCACAGAGAATTTGATACCAAAACTTATGGATTTTCCCTATAAGCTAAATTATTTGAAGGAGGGCTTATGATTTATGCAATAATGGATATTGGAAGTAACACAGTTAGGTTGTCAGTTTATAAGCAGAATGAGGATAAGGCTATTCATCTTTTTAGCGAGAAAGAGCAAGCCTCTCTTAGAAATTATGTCAAGAAGGGAAATCTTACAGACAAGGGAATCGATAGGCTGATTGCGACTTTGAGGAGATTTAATTCTATCATTTCAAACTTTGATGATATCGACAGTGTCCATCCTTTCGCAACAGCGACCATTAGAGATGTAGCCAACAGGTCCGAGATCCTTAAGAGGGTTAAGGATGAGCTGGGACTTGATATAGAGATTCTTTCGGGAGAAGATGAGGCGAGGCTTTCCTTTATAGGAGCTAGCAAGTCGGTAGATGTCAGTGAGGGTGTTTTGACAGATATCGGCGGAGGTTCATCTGAGGTTGTAATAATAGATCAAGGAAAGGTAATTAAATCGACATCCCTATCTATAGGATCCCTATCAGCCTTTAACGATTATGTTACAGGTTTATTTACTAACAAGAAAGAGAAGAAGGCAATAGATAATGCTGTAAAGCTTCTCCTAGCAGAAAATAAGATGTATAGGGAAAAGCAAAATAATCTCGCTGCTGTAGGTGGGTCTGCTAGGGCATCACTTAAGTTTTATAATGAGTATTACAATCTTTCAAATTATAATTCTACTATGGATGCCAAGAAGTTTAACAAAATGGTCAAAGAGATTTTGGAAATGGATGATAGAGATATCCTTGATAGGATTCTTGAGATAAAACCAGATAGGGTTCATACTTTGATTCCAGGTATGGTTATTTTAAATAGATTAGCAAAATATTTTTATGTAAATGAAATAAATATCAGCCAAACAGGCGTTAGGGAAGGGTACGTATATAGCAAGTTATTAGAAAGGAAATAATATGAAAGACGTATCTTTTACACAAAACAGGGAGCTATCATGGCTTAAATTTAACGACAGGGTCTTGGAGGAGGCAGCAGATAAGTCTGTTCCCCTGCTTGAAAGACTTAAGTTTTTATCTATCTTTGATACCAATCTAGAAGAGTTTTTTATGGTAAGGATTGGATCTCTTACCGACCTATCGGGTCTCTCAAAACAAGCTATAGACTCCAAATCAGGTCTAAGTCCTAAGGAGCAAATCGATAAAGTCCTAGAGATTTTACCCAAATCCTATGCCAAGAAAGACGAGGTATATTTCGATATCCTTGAAGATCTTAAAAGAGAGGGAGTAAGGATATCTAAGATATCTGAACTAAATGAGAAGGACCTTATATCTTGTAAGAATTATTTCGATAGCAAGATTGAGCCTATATTAAATTTTCAATTGATAGATAGGACCCACCCTTTTCCTAGACTTGCCAATTTATCTATTGTTATAATCTTTGATTTAATTGCTTCTGATAAGAAAAGAAAGGATAAGATAGGGATTATCTATCTTCCCGATAGACTTCCCAGATATTTAAAATTATCTGACAATCACTTTGTCCTACTTGAAGATATTATAGAAAATTTTGCTGGAGAGCTTTTCTATAAGTATAAAATCGAAAAATCCTACGCTCTTTCCTTAACTAGGAATGCAGATATCAATTTCAATGATGATGACTACGAGGTCGAACAAGACTTTAGGGACTATATGATGGGTAAGCTTAGGAAAAGAAAGAGACTTCAGCCTGTAAGGGTAGAAGTTGACAGAGACTTAGATGATGATTCTATCAAGTTTTTAACTAAACAATTTAAACTGGGCAAAGAATCAATCTTTGTGACGAAATCTCTTATCCAGTCGGATTTTATCTTCGACCTAATAAGTGACTTACCAGAAGACTTTAGGAAAAATCATAGCTATAAAGAATTTAGCCCACAAAGCTCGTACTTAATAGATGATAATAAATCTGTCATAAGTCAAATAGAAGAGAGTGATAAGCTCCTTTCCTATCCATACGAGTCAATGGATCCTGTAATTAAGCTCCTCGACGAAGCGAGCACAGATCCATATGTAATATCTATTAAGATTACCTTGTACAGAATAGCCAAGGAAAGTGAGATTGCCAAAGCCTTGATTAGGGCAAGTGAAAATGGGAAAGATGTCATAGTCTTGATGGAACTTAGGGCAAGATTTGATGAAGATAACAATATCCTTTGGTCATCAAGACTTGAGAAGGCAGGATGTAATGTAGTCTATGGTTTCGAAAACTACAAGACTCACTCCAAGGTCTGTCTTATCACAAAGGTCGATGCGAATGACAAGATTAGCTATATTACCCAAGTAGCAACAGGTAACTATAACGAAAAGACTGCCAAGCTCTACACTGATTTCTCCTTTATGACAGCGAATGCCGACATAGGAAAAGACGCCAAGGAGATCTTTGACAATATCCTTATAGGAAATCTCGAAGGAGATTATAAGCATCTGATGGTAAGCCCTAAGTCTATGCAAGAAGGCTTGGATATGCTAATAGATGAAGAAATTAGAGTCCAAGAAGAAACAGGAGAAGGCTACATCAGGCTAAAGATGAATTCAATCTCTGATAGAAAACTTATAGATAAGTTATCTGAAGCGAGCAACAAGGGTGTCAAAATTGATATGATGGTCAGGGGAATTACCTGCATCCTTCCAGGAATCAAAGGAAAGACCGAAAATATCAGAATCTATCAAGTTGTGGGAAGATTCTTAGAACATCACAGGATCTATCAATTTGGTAAGGGAAGAAGGATAAAACTATACATTTCGTCAGCGGATTTTATGACTAGAAATATCAGAAACAGGATGGAGGTAGCAGTTCCTATAAATGATTCTACAATCAAAGAAAGAATCCTAAATTTCCTTGATATAATGTTTGCTGATGATGTAAAAATTAGACAATTAGGGCCTGACGGGAATTACTACAAGCTAGAAAATAAAAAAAATCTCATAGCCCAAGATAAGTTAATAGAAATTGCAATAAAAAGAAGCGAAGAGAAGAATAAAGAAAACAAAAGTTCGGCTAGGATAAATACACTAGGACAAAAGAAATTGGATAAGGCTACAAAAAAAGATAAGAAGACCTTTGGACAAAAGCTAGCTGACCTCTTTGCTAGAATCTTTTCATAAATAAGACTGCTAAAAAATGAGTCTGGTTATAGAAAATCACTTGAATTTAATTTCGATCCTTTTCTAAAACCCTGATTTCTTTTTCTAGCAGTTTTTAATTTCCAATTGTAAGGAAAGATTTAAAATAAAAATTTAAAAATTTAGAAGAAAATTATATTTAATTCAATAAATATATCAAAAATCCCTCCGAAAGCCTAAAAATACTTAAAATAGGACTGTTTTTTTTTCCCTTTACATGTTATAATAAATATAAGAATTTAGCAATCTAAAGTAAGATTTGTAAATTGAAATATATTTATAAGTCTGGGTAAATGATTGCTTATCCCTTAGACTTTACAGAAGACAAAATATTGAAATAAATAGAGGAAGGTTATGTCTAACAGAGGTATCAGAGAATTAAAGAGAAAAAAGAGAAGACAAGCGAGAAAAAGAAGAAAAAAGTTCCTACTCACAAGCCTTGCGGCCCTAGCCCTAGTTTTGGGAACAAAGTTTCTTAAAAACACTGAAGAAGAATTTATAATCCAAAGGCCGGCTGAGTATAGGCAAGCCCAGGCAGCTGATGATGGAGAAGAAGACAAAGAAAAAAAGATAAATGGAGATAAAATCCACATAGCTACCCAAGCTGGATTTAAGGATATAGCAATAGATGAAGATAAGAAAATTGCTGATGATAAGTATGAGGATAATCTAGTAGAATACGTAAGATGTGTCAAGACCCAGTACGCCTACCAATATCCAAATGATTATTCCAAGACAGAAAAGTTCATAAAAGAAGGAGATTATGTCGCCTATTATGGTACTGAAAATGGTTTTTCAAAAATCAAAATGGACGACAGCTTTTACTATGTCAATAAGTTTGGCCTAGAAAAGTTAGACCCTGAAGCAAATATCAAAGTTGTAAATGGAATTAGTTATGTAAGCGAGGCCTATCCTTTGCCAAGTGATTTTAATCCTGGCCTAGATAAGACCGCCATGCGTGCCTTCGAGACCATGCGCCAAGATATGGAAAGAGAAGGCCTTAGTATCAAGATTGCCTCTGACTATAGGGATTATGATCTTGAAAGAAAGATGAAAGATGCAGGAGAAGTAGATAGCGAAAATCCAGGCACGAGCGAGCATCAATTAGGCCAAGCCTTTGACTTTTTTACAGAAGGAAGCAAATACAGCGATAAGTTCGCTACTACAAAAGAGTACAAGTGGCTTTGTGAAAATGCTTACAAATATGGTTTCATAGAAAGATACCCTGAAGACAAAGAGGATAGCACAAACCACAGACCTATGCCATGGCACTTCAGATTCCTTGGAGTAGAAAACGCCAAAGAAATCTATGAAAATGATTTAAGCCTTGAAGAGTATTTGAAGATTAATTGATTGTAATTTCTTAGAATTTCGATATAGTATAAGTGTAAATATAATTAAATTAAGGAGTTTTTATGAAAGCAATTAACACAAATGATGCTCCAAAAGCAGTAGGAGCTTACGTACAAGGTATAGCTACAGATAGTTTAGTATTTACTTCAGGACAACTTCCACTTGATCCAAAAACAGGAGAGCTAGTTACAGAAATTAAAGCTGCAACCAAACAAGCTCTAGAAAATGTAGAAAACATCTTAAAAGAAGCAGGATCAAGCAGGGATAAGGTTATTAAATGTGTTGTTTACTTAAACGATATCAATAACTTCAAGGCATTTGATGAAGTATATGCAGAGTTTTTCAAAGATCACAAACCAGCTAGATCAGCTTTCGAAGTAGCAAATCTTCCAAAAGACGGCCTACTAGAAATCGAAGCTATCGCAAGCTTATAAAACATAAAGGCGGCAGTTTAATCTGTCGTTTTTTTATATGGAAAAGGAGACCTCATGGAGGATTTTTTAATAAAAGATCAGATAGAAAAAGATAAGAAGAAAATAATAGATACAAGAAGGAAACTCCACAGGATGGCAGAAGTCTCTGGCAAGGAATTTAATACAAGTAAATTCTTAAAAGAGGAAGTAAAAAAGCTGGGGCTTGCCATAGTGGAAGTGCCAACAACTGGATTTTATGCTGTATTAGATAGTGGTAGGCCTGGCAAGACCCTAGGTCTTAGAACTGATATTGACGCTCTACCAATTTGTGAAAGCTCCTTCAATTTAACTAGAGAAAAGTACTCAGTATCAGATAATAAAGAAGTATCTCACGCTTGCGGCCATGACGGCCATATGACAATCCTTCTGGAAAGTATGAAGATTCTAGTAGAAAATAAGGATAAAATAAAGGGAAGAATTATCTTTATCTTCGAGGAAGGAGAAGAGACAGGCTGTGGAATTATTCCAATGATTAGGGCCTTAGAGAAAGAAAATATAGACGCCTTCTACGGTAACCATCTAGCAAGTTTTTTAAAGACAGGAGAAATAGCAATCGACGAAGGCCCAATCATGGCAGGCTTTATCAGAACGAGATTTACAGTCAAAGGCGTAGGAGGCCACTCCTCAAGACCCGACCTTGCTGTAAGTCCAATCTTTGCCCAAGCTGCAATCATTCAATCCCTAGCATCAAGCTGGGTCAATAGGCTAGATCCAACCAAGACCGTAACCCTAGGTCTTTCTACGATCCATGGGGGAAGTGCTCATAATGTCATAGCAGATAAGGTAACGATTGATGGAACTCTAAGATTTTTCGACAGGGAAGAAGTAGATAAGGCAATTGAGCAAATAGATATAGTAGGTAAGAACATAGCCAAGGCCCATGGATGTGACTTTATCAATGAAACTGGAGATGAACAATATGATCCTGTTATAAATGATCCTGATCTTTCAAGATTAATGAAAGAAAATATCAAGGATTATTTTGGAGATAAAATTAAAAAGGATGTAAGGTGGTTTGCATCAGAGTCCTTTGAGCTTTATGGAAAGCTTGCCCCAAGTCTTTTTGCCCTAGTTGGAATGGCAAACGATAAGAAGGGAAGTGGAGCCGAACACCACACTCCAGAATTTGACCTAGATGAGGATAGTCTTGATTATGGAATTTTTGCTATGGTCAAGTTTGCGACAAGCTTCCTAGCTTAATTAAATTTTATTTCTTCCTATCTTGGGTATAAATAATATTAGAGTGAAATAGGAGGATAAAATGACAATTCAAGTTAATCAAGAAGCAATAGACTTTACACTAAAAGATCAATTCAAAGAAGATGTTAAACTAAGCGAGCTTAAAGGGAAAAAAGTAATTCTTTCTTGGCACCCATTAGCATACACATCAGTTTGTACTGACCAAATGAGATCTCTTGAGAGAAATTACGAAAGGATCCAAGAAAAGGGAGACACAGTAGTAATAGGACTTTCAGTAGATCCATTCCCTGCCAAGGCTAAATGGGCAGACATCCTAGACCTAAAAGATCTTAAGATAGTATCAGACTTCTTCCCATATGCAGAAGTAACCAAGGCCTATGGACTCTTCAACGAAGAAAATGGAGCAAGCAAACGTGCCAATGTTATAATCGATGAAGAAGGAAAAGTAAAATGGGTTAAGGTCTATGGAGGAAGCGAACTTCCTGATATAGAAGAAGTAATAGACAATCTATAAACATTCAAATCTCGCCCTTATTGGCGGGATTTTTTATTTGCCCACATTCGTTAAAAAATAATAATTAAAGATAATGCAAATCATTCTTGACAAATGATAAAATTGGTGCTATCATAATCTTGTCAGGATAAGTCTACAGCTTAACAGAATGATTTACCTACATAAAATGTAATTAAGGAGATAAATATGAAAAAGAAAAATACTATGGCACTAACAGCGATTCTTTCGCTTGGTTTAATCTTAGCAGCTTGTGGAAATGATAATGCTAAAGATAAGGAGGCTAATAACAAGGCACAAGTAGAAGAGAAAGCTGATACTGAAACTAAAGATAAGACAAGCAAAGAAAATGATGCAGAAAAGAAAGAAGAAAGTACTTCTGAT
This sequence comes from Anaerococcus prevotii DSM 20548, assembly GCF_000024105.1. Classification (GTDB taxonomy): domain Bacteria; phylum Bacillota; class Clostridia; order Tissierellales; family Peptoniphilaceae; genus Anaerococcus; species Anaerococcus prevotii. The sequence goes on from NC_013171.1 coordinate 571,531, forward strand.
CAAAAGATGGATGAGGTTTCTTTAGCTGATTGGGAAGGAAAATGGAATTCAATGTCTGCTTATCTAGATAAAAACGAGGTCCAAGAAGCCTTTACAGACCTAGCTAAGAAGGAAAACACTGATGAAGAAAGCGCCAAGAAAGCCTATGTAGAAAAAAGACACTGCGATTTTAATGGTCTAGAGATTGAAGGAAATAAGGTTAAGTTCTACAATGAATTTCCTGATGAAGGCAAAGAGGCCACAGCAGAAGTTGAATATAAATATGTTGATAAACAAGAAGTAAAACACGGAAATCACATGCTAGAATGGGATATATTTGAAGCAGTAAGCCCTGATGCTGAGTATAAGTACCTACTTATGATGCCAATCCACGGAGAGGAAAGTTTGACACATTTCCATATGAGATATGGTAATGATAAGGATGAACTATTAGGAGAAGAAAAATGGTTCCCAACATTTGTTAAGCCAAACACAACAGACCAACAAATCATGGATGAAATTACAGAATAAATTTTGTAAGAGGGATGGGCTTAGCTCGTCCCTTTTTTTGTGAGGAGAATAATGAAGAAAATAAATAAATTAATATATCTACTTATTCTTGTTTTCACTCTGACCTCTTGTAATAAAGCAGAAGAAGATAAGGATAAGCCATTAATCTATACATCTTTTTATCCGATTAATGACTTGACTAGTAAAATTGCTGGAGATACGGCAAATGTTAAATCCTTTATGCCAGAGGGCAAGGAAGCCCACTTATGGGAGCCTTCACCAAAGGATATGAAAAAGCTCGCCAAAGCAGATCTTCTAGTCGTTAATGGAGCGAATATGGAGCCATGGCTTGAAAGTGTAAGGGAAAACCTACCGAATCTAGAAATATTGAAATTATCAGATTCGGTTGATCTAATCACCTACAAGGGCCAGGCTGCAGTCGGAGATTTCCAATATATGGCAAGACTTGACTTGACTGATAAAACTCAGAAGTTCGACTTTGCCCATACTCACGAGGACATGATGAGGGTAGCCTTCATAAAGGATACCGGACTAAGAGGAGAAGAACTTGTCAAAAAGGCCAAGGAAGTGATGAATCAGAAGGGAGAACTAGTAGCCCAAAAATCTACCATAGAGGTAGAAGAGGGCAAGGTCTATGGTCTCGAGATGGGCCATGAGTCAGGAGAAATCTTCTACAAGATGCCTGAAGCAGGATCATGGATTTTCATATCAGATAGGATAAGCGAAGACCTTCTTCCATACTATTTGATGGATGAAAATGGAAATTTACTAAAAGATGATGGCAGAGAAGAGTCTCTTATGGAAGGATCATCATCTGGTTTCGACAAGATAAGCTACGATCCTCATTCCTGGCTTTCTATTGTAAATGCCAAAAAATATTTAAACGCTATCCAGGATAAATTGATAGAAAAGTATCCGGAAAATGAAAAGATTTATAAGAAGAACAAACTAAAATATGTCGATCAACTTACAGATATAGATGCAGAATATAAGGAGAAATTTAAAGACCTTGATCAGAGAGAATTTCTCGTAATCCATTATGCCTACCAATATCTGGCTAGGGATTTCGATTTAATCCAATATCCTCTCCAAGGACTAACTAGCCTAGAAAGTCCAAGTCTAAAGACTATAAAAAAGGCGGTAGAGTTTGCTAATAGTAAGGGAATAGACACAATATTTTATGAATACGGCAAAAATCCTAAGGAAGCTAAGGCCTTGGCCGAAGAACTACATGGCAAGACAAAGCCTTTAGCATCGATGGAGTTTGTGACTAAGGAGCAAGAAGAAGAGGGAATGGATTATATTGACCTAATGAGGATGAATCTCGAAAACTTATATGATTCTATGAAAGGAGGAGCTGATGAAGGCAATAGCAATTAATGATTTAAGCTTTGCTTATAGAAAAGAAAATGTAATTAAATCTTGCAATCTAGAAGTTGAATCTGGAGAACTTGTATTAATCATAGGGGGAAATGGATCAGGAAAATCAACCCTTGTCAAGCTAATGCTAGGAGAGCTAGAGCCTGATAAGGGAAGTATAAAGATTTTGGGTAAGGATATTGCAAAATACAAGTCCTATAAGAAAATTGGCTACGTTCCTCAAGTCAATGTCGTAAACAAAATCGCATTTCCAATAACTTGCTTAGAGCTTGTGGCCCTCAACCTATATGAAGACTTTGGCTTTATCAAAATACCTAAGAAAGTCCACTATGATAAGGCAAGGGATATACTCATCAAAATGGGCATGGAGGAATTTATCAACACACCGGTTAACGAACTATCTGGAGGACTTGCCCAAAGAGCCATGATTGCCAAGGCTATGATAAATATGCCAGAACTTTTAATCTTAGACGAGCCAACTGCTGGTGTCGATAAAGAAAATAAAGAAATGTTCTTTAAGACACTAAAGAAACTACAAGAAGATCTGGGTATAACTATAGTCATGATTACCCATGAGCTTAAGGAAATGGAGGATATACAAATGACTAAGACACAGTATAGGATGAGTGAAGGGAGATTGAGTTTATGTTAGAATTTGCCTTTATGAGAAAGGCCCTACTTTCGGGATTTCTCTTATCTATAATGATTCCTCTAATAGGGATTGTCATGGTCAATAGAAAAACTTCAATGATAGGTGATGCCCTATCCCATACGGCCCTTACAGGAGTAGCCATGGGACTAATCTTAGGTTTTGATCCGCTCTTAGGATCGGCTATTGTATGTGTAATAGCTGCCTTCCTTATAGAATTTATTAGGAAAAAGCTCCCTCAATACGGGGATATGGCAACAGCTGTTATCATGAGTACAGGACTCGGAATTGCAGCGATTCTTTCTGATTTCGCTCCGGGAGGTAATTCTTTTGAATCTTATCTATTCGGTTCGATTTCATCAGTTACAAGTGCGGATGTATTAAACACTAGCCTTATTTTTATCTTGGTTCTTGCCCTATGCATCAGTAGATACTCAGCACTTTTGGCAATTTCGATAGATAATAATACAGCTAGGCTTGCAGGAGTTAAGGTAAAGATAATAGATATGATATTTACTTTCCTATCAGCTGTGACAATTGCCCTTGCGGTTAAAATTATAGGAGCCTTGATGGTTACAAGCTTAATAGTTCTTCCAGTAGCAACTAGTTTGATTATATCTAGATCTTATAAGCAAACTTTCTTTGTAACTATAATCCTTGGAATAATATATATGATGGCAGGAATCATTCTTTCCTTTCATTTCGATATCAAACCAGGAGGAGCTATTGTAGTAAATGCAGTTATTGGAATGTTAATTTTTGCCTTGTATAAGAAAATGAGAAAAACTAAAGCATAAAGACATAACTAGCGGATTTATTTCTGCTAGTTTTTATTTGTAAAAGAAATTATGGGTATAAATAGGATAAGGATTAGACTTAATATAAGGAGAATTAAATGACTGATTTAAATAGTATTATTGATAGACAAAGAGAATTTTTCTATGGAGGTTTTACCAAAACGGAAGACTTCAGAAGGAAAAAACTTGAAAGACTAAGAGATTTAATAGATTTATGCGAAGAAAATATCCTTCATGCCCTAGATCTAGATTTGGGAAAGGCGAACTTTGAAGCTTATGTAAGTGAAATATCATTTGCCAAGGAAGAGATAAATTTCGCCCTTGATAATCTCAGTGACTGGATGAAGCCAGTTAGGGAAAAGACTCCCCTTACTGCCATGCCTGCCAAATCATACAGTCTATATGAGCCTTTGGGAGTAACTCTCATCATAGCTCCATGGAATTATCCTTTCCTTTTGGCAATCGATCCTTTAATAGGAGCTATAGCATCTGGAAATACCGTAATTCTTAAGACATCTTCTAAGACCAAAGAGACTTCTAAACTTATCAGATCTATGCTAAATGATTACTTCGAGGAAGAATTTATTTATGTTGTAGATAATGATGAGGTAAGCCATAAAGAATTACTCGAAGGAAAATACGACCATATCTTCTATACCGGAGGCAAAAGTGTCGGCAAGCATATTATGAAAAAGGCCAGCGAAAACCTCACCAAAGTTACCCTAGAACTCGGTGGAAAAAGCCCTTGTATTGTAGATAGAACAGCAGATCTCGATAATGCAGCGAGGTCCATCATGTGGGGTAAGACTCTAAATGCTGGACAGACTTGTGTAGCACCAGATTATATCCTAGTTGATTTAGCTGTTAAAGAAAAGTTCATAGGAAAATTAAAAGAGGCTATGATAGAATTTTACGGCCTAGATCCTCTAACATCCAAGGATTACGGAAGGATCATCAATGAGGACCATCTCGATAGGCTTCTAGGACTTCTTGACGGAGAAGATATAATAGCAGGAGGGATTTACGATAGGGAAAATCTCAAGCTTATGCCTACAATAGTAGATGGGGTAGACTTTAATAGTAAGCTTATGGAAGATGAAATATTTGGACCGATTATTCCTATCCTAACCTATGATGATATAAATCCAATCCTTTACAAGATTAAAACCATGCCAAAACCACTTGCCTTCTATCTTTTCTCAGAAGATGAGAGACTTATAGAAAAGATTATGTATAATATGGAGTTTGGTAATGGCTGTGTCAATGATTGTATAATAGAGATTGCAAGTCCTTATCTAGAATTTGGTGGAGTAGGAGAAAGCGGTATGGGAGGATATCATGGCTACAATAGCTTTGTGAATTTCTCCAACAAAAAAAGCATAATGGAGACTCCATCAAGCATGAAGGCAAATATAAAATACCCTCCTTATGAAGATGGGAAATTAAACTTTGTAAAGAAAGTATTATAATGTAAATAAAAGTAGTATTCTATTCACATACTAAGTGATGACTAGCTAATACTAGATATTAGGCATAAGTATATTCTCAAATAAGCTATTTCTAAAGAAATAAATATTTTCTTACTGTGGTCAATATTTATTTTAACTAGCAATAGCTTTTTTTTGTACAAAAAAACCAGGTCCAAATAAAGACCTGGTTAATTAAATTTTATTTATTTTTGCTATCCATATCAGCTTTGATTGCTTTAGCAAGTTCTGCGATTTGTTCAACTTGTTCCATCTTGACACCAGAGTTGATTTTTACATCTTCTCCTATATATTCAAGCTTAGCAGTAGATAGGATTTCCTTAGAAATCTCTAGACTTCTACCACCCCAAGACCAGTTGTTTAGGAAGGATACAGACTTGTTAGTAAATCCTGTTCCAACAAGTTCTCTTAGGAAGGCATCCATCTTGTAGTAAAGTCCTGAGTTGTAGTTGATTGGTGCAAATACTGAGTGAGAGAATCTGTGGCAGTCACTAATTGGATATGAAACATCCCAGTCAGCAACGTCATAAACCTTGATATTTTCAACACCAAGTTCAGCAAGCTTAACTGCGAGGATGTCGGCTGCTTCTTCAGTATCTCCATACATTGATGCATAAACAATAACTACTCCGTCTTCTTCTGCTGTAAAGGTTGACCAGTGGTTGTATTTGTCCATGATAAAGTTTATTGATTCTTCATCCTTGTATACTGGTCCGTGAAGAGGAAGGATAGCATTTATTGGAAGGCCGTCGATTTTCTTGAAGGCATTTTGAACCATCTTGCCAAACTTACCTACTATATTGATGTAGTATCTTCTAGCTTGTTCTAGCCAGTCTCCCTTGTGGATTACCTTAGCTGCATCAATATTTCCTTCGATTACGTTAAAGGAACCAAAGGCATCTGCTGAGAAGAGGAGGCCTTCTGTTGTTTCGTAAGTCATCATAACTTCTGGCCAGTGAACCATTGGTGTGAAGACAAATTTTAGATTTCTCTTACCAAGATTTAGCTCATCCCCATCTTTAACTTCGTAGTATCTGTCCTTAAACTCATCATTGTAGAATTGTTCGTAGAACTTAAAGGTCTTTGCATTTCCAACAAACTTTGCATTTGGCCATTCTCTCATACAAAAATCGATATTTCTACAGTGATCTGGCTCCATGTGCTCGATTACTATATAGTCAAGGTCTTCTCCGTCAAGACTTGCCTTGATATTGTCTATATATCTTCTAGTGAAGGCAGCATCAACAGAATCCATCAAAACATTTTTCTCATCTCTTATGACATATGAATTGTAGCAAACGCCGTTTGTTAGCTCAAACATATTCTCGAATCTGTCAATTCTTCTATCGTTAACTCCAACCCAATAGATATTGTCTAGTACTTCAATAATATTATGCATTCTAACTCCTTTGATAATTTATTGTTAATTAAATTATACCAGATATTTAAAAAAAATAAATTATATATAAATGATTATTGTTATCAGTGATAATCCGAAAAAAATTAATTTTTATATTTTACTAAGAAAGTATGTTAGAAATAATTTATTTGGGTATATATATTATGAAAACAATTACATGAGTTTTAGGATGATACGTCTTATCTACTATAAAACTATCTAACAGATTTTACGAGAGATGAAATATAGTTTTATGATGCCTAATCAATAGTTTATCTAAGGCTTTATGGATGGTAGGACGAACACTTATGTAATTTATTATGAATTATAAAAGGAGATATAATGGGATACAATTTACCAAAAGATTTAGAAGAATTTAGAAAAGTAGTAAGAGATTTTGCTGAAGAAAAGATTAGACCAATTGCTTTTCACTTAGACCAAACTAAAGAATTTCCGAAAGAAATAGTAAAACAAATGGGAGAGATGGGACTAATGGGTATACCATTTCCCGAAGAATACGGTGGAGCAGGACTTACTAACCAACACTACGCTATAGCAGTAGAAGAGCTATCTAGAGTGGATGGTGGTGTAGGAGTAATTTGCTCAGCCCATACATCTCTAGGTACTTGGGGACTTAACGAATTTGGTAATGAAGAGCAAAAGGAAAAATATCTAAGACCTCTTCTAACAGGTAAGTCCATAGGTGGATTCGGACTTACAGAAGAAAACGCAGGATCAGACTCTGCTGGAACAGAAACTACAGCTGTTCTAAAGGGAGATCATTATGTATTAAATGGTAAGAAGATTTTCATTACTAACGCTCCAGAAGCACAAACTTATCTAGTAACAGCAGTTACAACACCTGGCAAGGGTAACCACGGTATATCAATGTTTATCGTAGACAAAGATTTCGAAGGATTTACCTTCTCTGAACCATATGACAAACTCGGTATCAGATCATCAGTTACCGCAGAGCTTCACTTTAAGGATGTAAAAGTTCCAAAAGAAAACCTCCTAGGTGAAGAAGGTAAGGGCTTCAAATATGCTATGATGATCCTAGACGGTGGTAGAATTGGTATAGCTTCCCAAGCTTTAGGTATAGCTCAAGGTGCTTATGAATCAGCTAAAGAATACGGACTTGCTCGTGAACAATTCGGAGAAGCAATCGCAAGAATGCAACACAACTCCTTTATCCTAGCAGATATGGCAACAGAGCTTAAGGCAGCTAGACTATTAATCTATGATGCAGCTCAGAAGAAAGATGCCCACGTTCCTTATGGTAAGGATGCTGCAATGGCTAAGCTATATGCATCAGATATGGCAGAGAAACTTACAAGCAAGGCCCTACAACTTTACGGTGGATCTGGATTTATCAAGGGAGTAGATGTAGAAAGATACTACAGAGACTCTAAGATTACACAAATCTACGAAGGAACAAATGAAATAATGAGACTAGTAATCTCAGGATATATCCTTCCAAGACCTGCTAAAAAAGACAAGAAGAAGGAAGCTCCTAAGAAAAAACAATCTCAAGTAGGAGATAGAAAACTAGAAATCTTCAAGGGAGATGAGAAAGAAGCTGCTAAGAAATTAGTAGAAGCCCTAAAGAAAGAAGGATTCACATTTGATAAGAAAGACGTGGATCTAGAAGGAGCAATCGAAGAAGCAGACTCAGTAGTAGCTGCTGGTATGGGAATTGGTGAAGAACAAAACCTTGAAATGATCAAAGAACTTGCCAAAGAAACAGGCTCAGTACTTTCATCATCAAGACCAGCTTCCCAAGTTAGAGGATACGTTCCAACAAATAGATTTATCGGTCTATCAGGTAAGAAATTTGCTGGTAAACTATACATCGGTGTAGGTATCTCAGGAGCAATGCAACACTTAAGAGGAATTCCAGAAGCTGGAACAATAGTTGTAATCAACAACGACGAAAGCGCAGCATTCTTCGACAACTGTGACTACGGTATAGTAGGAGACTTCCACAAAGTAGTACCAGCCCTAATAGAAGAAATTAAAAACGCATAAGAAGAAAAATAAAAGGAGGCCGCAAGGCCTCTTTTCTGTGCAAATTTTTATCATTTTTAGTTTAAGAAAAAATACTTATTAGATAAAGTATTTTCTAAATTAGAGATTTTTACCTATAAATTCCTTCAAGGCTTCTATCAAATCATCAGAAGTCTTGTAGATTCTTGGCTTATCAAACTCATTTCCATCTTTATCTACATAGGCAAGGCCTGTAATAAGCTTGTTGATATAGAGAAAGTCGTTTTGGAAGACGTCTTTTTTGATTTCTCTTAGCTTATCATCCCTATCATTTCCTGTAAGCCTAATATCTGTATAAAGCTCAAAGATTGGGATTCCTCTCTCGAAAGCTATGCCCATCTCTCCTGCAAGGCCCAAGTCCTTGGTATCCATTAAGGCAATAAGCAAGTCGCTTTCTTTAAGTCTCTTATAATCTGCCAACAAAATATCTGCCCCACTAGCAAAACCAGCAGACTTATCGTTGATTTCTAGATTATCTGCTGGATTGTATAGGTCGATCTTTTCCTTAAATTCATTTTCTAAAGCGTCTTGGACCTTTTTTGCTTGAAGTCTTTGACCTTCAGTAAACAGGTCACATCCTAAATATATTTTCATAAATTTCACCTCGCTTTAATTATATCAGATAAAAAAATTTACTAAAACACCTTTATCAAATATAATAGAAGGAGAGGTACTTATGAAGAAAAATATTAAAATACTAGCGACTAACTTCGACCTTGAATTAGGTCAAGTCGGCAAAAATTTAGAAAAAATTAAAAATATAGTTAAAAATGCAGAAAAGGAAGGAGTAAATATCATCTCCTTACCAGAGCTTGCCCTTACGGGAGCTTCTTTGTATGACTTATATAAGGAAGAGGTCCTAATAAAAAGGGTAGAAGAGGCATTAGTAGATCTCATTGACTTCTCCAAGGCTTATGATTTGCTAATAAGCTTGGGAGCTCCTCTAAGAAGCGAAGGAAAGCTCTACAATACTATAATTTTCATCAAAAAAGGTGAAATATTAACAAGTTTTGTCAAAGAAGAGTTAAAAAATTACGAGAAGATGATATTTTCTACAGAAACTCCGAACTATTTTACCCTAGGTTCTTGCGATTTTCCTGCAGATATCATCTCTCCAGTAGAAGTCGGCGGACTTAAGATCGGTGTAGCTATAGGGGAAGATGAAAGGACAAATAGTCCGTCTTCGCTTTTCTTTAAGGATAGGGGAGCAGATATTATCCTAAACCCAAACGCCTACGAAAAACAAGCCTTATCCATAGATAAGACTATAGGAGATATCAAATTTCTTTCCAAAAACACAGTTTACGTATCGACTGGGACCGGGAAGGGAGAATCAAGTACGGATACAGTCTTTCAAGGGCTTAACCTTATAGCAGATGATGGGAAGCTTATATCTGTTAAGGAAAATGAGGGAGTCTCTTACACCAAGGACTTCGATCTAGATGAAAACAGTCCAAGCTCTTTCAATAATTTTACAGATGAAAAGATAGAGGTAGACAAGTTTCCATATTTACCAAAAAAGGAAGATGAGGATATATTTGTAAGGGACGTCTTAGAAATAGCATCCTCTGCTCTTCTTACAAGGATGAGAAAAATTGGTGTAGAAGATACCTTTATCGGAGTATCCGGTGGCCTTGATTCAACTATGGCCCTTATATTCCTAACCTATGCTTACAAAAAGGCTGGCATATCTAAGGAGAAAATCCACGCCTACACTATGCCAGCATTTGCCACAAGCAAGAGAACTAAGTTCAATGCCTATATCCTATGTGAGGCTTTGGGAATTAAGCTTACTGAGATTGATATATCAGAAGCAGTGAAGGTCCACCTAGCTGATATTGGCCACGACCTAGAAAGCCAAGATACAGCCTACGAAAACGCCCAAGCCAGAGAAAGGACCCAAGTCCTCCTTGACCTTGCCAATATGTATGGGGGAATTGTGATAGGAACTGGGGACTTATCTGAATGCATGCAGGGATTTGCGACCTTTAACGGGGACCATATCAGTAACTATGCCCTAAATGCGACCCTGACCAAGACCCACCTTCGCTTTATCGTAGGTCACATTGCTGAGAATACTGAAAATAAAGACCTTGGCAAGGTCCTAAAAGATATAATCGATACGCCAATCTCTCCAGAGCTTAAGAGTGAAGATAAGGGTACTATTAGCCAAAAGACAGAAGATATAATAGGTCCTTACGAGCTAATTGACTTTTTCATCTACCATCATTTAAAATACCACAGAAGACCAAAAGAAATATATGACTTGGCAAGACTTGCCTTTAGGGATGATTATGAAGATGAAGTTATCAAGAAATGGCTTGTTTCATATTTCAAGAGATTTTCAGCATCACAATTTAAGAGGGCTACCGCAGTCGACGGTCCAAATATCACAGGCCTTTCAACTTCTCCAAGGCTAGGTTTTAAGATTGCATCAGATATGGCAAGTGGCTTGTACTTGGACGATTTAAATGAATAAGAGAAAAATAGGCCTAGGACTTTTGGGAGCAGGTCTTGGCCTAGGCTATTACATCAACAGACAGTGTTTCTATGCCAAGGAAAAGAGGGTGACTCTTTACTCAAAAAAGGCTAAAAGTCCTATAAGAATCACACAGATATCGGACTTTCATTCCAATGTCCTTGCCAATCTAGGAGAAGTCCTTGGAAAGATTAAGGATTTCAATCCTCACTTTATTATCCTTACAGGAGATATTATAGATTATGGGACAGAAAGAAAGATAGAAAGGTCAGTATTTTTCTTAAGGCACTTGATGAGTCTAGGATTTCCCTGCTATTATATAAGCGGCAACCATGAGGAAGCAGGTCCCAATCTCGATGTCTTTGCTAGAGAAATAAAAAAGCTAGGCATTGTATATTTATTTAATGATCAAAGATCTTTCTATGTGGGGGAAAATAAAATAAATCTATATGGTCTGGGCCACTATGCAAGATTTTACGAAAAATATAAGCCCGAAAATGATTCTATTAATATCATCCTAAGCCATCTGTCAAGGGATGTAAGGGCGGAGGGACTTAGCGACTTTGACTTTATCTTCTCAGGTCACACCCATGGTGGACAAGTAAGGCTTCCTCTGATTGGAGCCCTTATTAGTCCCGGCGAGGGCTTTCTTCCTGATTATGATTCGGGAGTATTCTCATATAAAAATGGTATAATATATGTCGATAGTGGGCTAGGAAATACCTTCCTGCCTTTGAGATTCCTAAATCCAATAGGATATTCCAATATCACTATCACAAATGGGTCTGTAGTTTAGTGGCAAAACAAGGGTGTCCGAAGCCAAAGATGGGGGTTCGATTCCCTCCAGGCCTGCCATTTTAGTTCGATTCGTCGAACTTTTTTCTTTTGCAAGTAAAAATGAACTTACAATCTGTGCCTTAGTGAATAGCTGTAAAACATTGCTAAATTTTCATTAAAGTATATAATAATACAATAGAAACATTAAAAATAGAAAAGAGGTTCTTATGAAACTTGGAGTAAGAGATAAGATTTGGATAACAGGATCTCACGGTAGACTCGGCTCTACTATCTATAGATACCTAGATCCAATCGATGCAGAAATAGTTGCAACAGACAAAAATGAAGTCGATATTACAAATCAAAAGGAAGTTTCTACATTTATAGAAAGACTTAGGCCAACCATAATCGTAAATGCCTCAGGTCTATCCAAGAAGAATGAATGTGAGAAAAATCCCGACGAGGCTTATCTTTTAAATGCTATAGGCGCCAAAAACATAGCCATAGCAGCCAACCGTCACCAGACCAAAATCGTCCAACTATCGACAGGAGATGTCTTCGACGGTAACACAATCAATCCCTTCAAGGAAATAGATACGCCAAGACCTAACACGGTCTATGGTAAGAGTAAGTTTTTAGGTGAAGAATTCGTAAGAAACTTCTCAAACTACTACTTTATAATCAGAGTGTCTAGACTATATTCCAGGGAAAATGCCTTCGTAGAAAATATAATAGACCAAGCCAAAAAGGGCAAGGTTATAATGCCAAAAGATAGGATCTCATCACCAACACCAGCCTTTGAGCTAAGTAAGTTCCTAATAGAATTAATCAAAACAAGTAACTTCGGCACCTACCACGCTTCATGCGAAGGCTATTGCTCTCATAAGGAATTTGCCCAAGAAGTAATGAACTATATGGGACTAGAGGCAGAAATCGAGGAAGTAATCGATGAAAGCAAAGTTGACATGGTACCAAGCTTTAGAGGAATTAGAAATTACTACCTAGATATAACAGGTGGATATAGATTTAACGATTGGAAATCCGCTCTGCACGAGTACATCGACAAGGAGGGACTGAATGGAAAAAAATAAGAAAAAGAAACTAGGACTCTCCCAACAAATATTTATAGCCTTAATTGCAGGACTTGTAGTTGGAATCCTAATCCACTACTTCATGCCAGCCGGCCACTTCCGTGATGATGTCCTAGTAGAAGGAATATTTTACACCATAGGACAAGTTTTTATCAGGCTTATGCAAATGCTAGTAGTTCCACTAGTATTCTTCTCTATAGCGGACGGCTGTAGAAACTTAGGAGATACGGAAACCCTAGGTAAGGTTGGAGTAAGAATTGTATTATTTTATATATGTACAACAGCTCTTGCAATATTTTTATCCCTAATGCTTGCAAGAATTATCGGTCCAGGCAAGGGAATGAATATGAGCCTAGGAGCTAATGAGTTCGAGGTAGACGGAGGAGAAGAATTCTCCCTATCAAAAACCATCCTAAACTTTGTTCCAACCAACCCAATAGGTGCCCTAGCCAATGGAGAAATGATCCAAATAATTATATTTGCAGTTATAGTAGGTCTACTCATAGCTTCTATGGAAGATAGGCTAATCACATTGGGAAATGTCGTGACAGAGATGAACGATCTAATGATGGGAATGACCATGTGGGTAATGAAACTTGCCCCAATCGGAGTATTCTTCCTCATATCAAGGACCTTCGCATCTCTTGGTTATGATGTAATAATCTCCATGCTATCATACATGGCGACTGTACTTGGTGGACTTTTAGTACAACTTATACTTGTCTACATGGTCTTACTTACAGTATTTACTAGAGTCAATCCGATAAACTTCCTAAAGAAGTTTGCTCCAGTAATGACCTTCGCCTTCTCTACTGCATCAAGTAACGCAACAGTTCCAGTAAATATCAAAACCCTAGAAGAAATGGGAGTAGATAGAAAAATATCTTCCTTTACCATTCCCCTAGGAGCGACCATCAACATGGACGGAACTGCCATCATGCAGGGAGTTGCGGTAGTCTTTATTGCAAACGCCTATAACATCGACCTAACGGCAGCAGACTTTGCTACAGTAATACTTACAGCGACAATAGCATCAGTAGGAACAGCAGGAATCCCATCTGTCGGACTAATCACCCTATCCATGGTCCTTCAATCAGTAGGACTTCCAGTAGAAGGAATAGCGATGATCATGGGTATTGACAGAATCCTAGACATGGCAAGATCTGCCATAAACATCTCAGGAGATGCCACTGGAACAATAATAGTAGCAAACTCAGTAGGATCCTTTAACAAGGAAAAATATATTAGAAAAGTTGAAAAATGAAAATAAATCGGCAAAAGCTTATCAAAAGCTTGCCGATTTTTTTGTGGAGAAATTGATTAAGTGCTTGATAAAGCTTGTTGATTATAAATAATAAATATTTAACGAATAAAGAGTAATATTATAGGAATAATAGATAATTATCTTATTTAATCATTCCTCCAAAAGTGATATATTGGAAGTTTTCTAAAATTATCTTGATCGATATCTGACATTTTCATGAAATATCTGTTTGCTTGCCTTTGCTGTTCCAATAACAGATAGGCTCCTACCATATATTGATAATTGTTTGATTTATTTTCTATAATTCTATATAATTCATCAATTTCATCATCTGTTAAATTTCTCTGCCTTTTATAAACTTGAAGTAGATTTAAAATTTTAATTTCTTGTTCTAGCTCATCATCAGGTGATGTTCTTATCCATTGAGCAAGCTCTACACAGGTCTCTGTAATTTCCTCTTTTCTTATTCCTTTAGCCTTGTCTAAAGCTAATAACAGTTCTATAAGAAAAGAATTTGCACTAGGAAAAGTGTACTTGTTATGATCGATTTCTTTAAAATCAAGGATAATTTTAGTAAAATCTATGTTGTTTAAGGTAAGAATATCATTAGTACTTAGAGTAAGGAATTGAGACACATCATAATATTTAGTTTCTTTATCTTCTTCGATATGTTTAGAATATAAATGAATATCAAAGAAATCATTTAATTTAAATTTATTATGGGCTTCTAGTTCTTCAAAGAATAATAGAAATTTAAGATTACCGACATTAACATAATGTAGAGAATTGCCAATATCTTCATTTATAACAATATTTCTATCGTAAACAAAAGCACTAATTAATACATTTAAATGTTTTAAATCTTGTTTTTCCAATTCATTAAAATTTATGTCTTCTTTACATCCCAATATATCAAGAGTTTTAACAACGTCTTTTGTAAATTCTAATTTTTGCTTCATTTGATTTATATCAAAATTATTATAACTTAGTTTCTTCCTATCTATTTCAATTATCTCGTCATTAATCCTAAAGTATCCTTCTTCTAATATTTTAATGTTGAACTCAAGATCTTTTGCTAATACTCTAGCTTTGCTGGAACTTTCATAATTTATCTTAAAATGATCATCTGTTTCATTAAAAATCAAATTTAAACTTTCTCCAATACGTAATATATATTGATCTATTTTTCTTATGATTTTTATTTTATTATAATATATTTTTCCATTTACTGATATACTAGTATCCATAATATTGCTTATGCTATGAACTTTTGGTAAAGCATTAACAGGTATAAGAGTTGAACTGCCCTTTAGTCTTGCGTAAAAATAATGATCATTTTCTAGTAATGTTTTATAAGATTCAAATTTTGAGGTTGAAGAAATAGGTATAACTATTTCTTCAATTTTATCTATTTTTCCTATTTGATCTAATTGTATATAATCATTTAAATTAAAGCTAGTTTGTCTTTTACAATCCATATAGAAATTTTTAAGAATAATCTCTTTCTTAGCATTCTCAGTAGGAAAAGCCTTAAGCTTCAATGATTTATTTTTTTGTTTACTTACATTTTTAAGAATGTTTTTTAATTTAATAGGTGTGAGGGCATTGTAGTATATTTTGGTTTCTTGTGTGTTGCCGGGATTAATATATACAACAAATAAAAAACATCCTCCATCATTAAAATAGTTTCTTAAATCAGAAACTTTCATAATATATGAGATTTCGTCCGATGATTGATTCTTTTTAATTTTTCCTTTTACTTGAACTGGGACTCTACCAATTATATTAGACTTATGACCCTTTATCTTTTCATATATAATAATGTGCCCGTCCCATGAAGGTTCCTTATCATTGTCTGAAATAAATTCTTCTAAGCATTCAGTTATGGTTATGCTATTCTTAACTGCATTGACTGATATTGTCTCTATATCCTTATTATTTAGTATATTGCGCCTCCTTTATTATTGTATATGTGTAAATTGGATACTAGTGTTCTGGTTTCCATTAATGAAACAAACAGCTAATAACTATTTTATACAATAATAGTACCTTTAATGTCTGCAAAGGTCAAAGAAGGTTAAATGTGTTAGTGTTATTTTAGTGAATTAAATGATATAATATTTATTAAGTAAGAATATTATACAAATAATATTTATCTATAGATTTGAGGTTATTATGGAACAACCGTTGATTGATTTTGACTCTTATCCTATAAGGTTAACTTTAAAGAAGTTACTTAAGGATAAGTCAACTAAAAAGAATATTATATGGGCGACCAATACTTATGAATATCTTGGGGAGAGTTTTGATGATAGGGCTCAGATTAGTGAAGCTGTATTTAATCATGGCTTTAGTCTTGAGCCTAGGACTAGCAAGTCTCAAGCAACCCAACTTGAGCGTACCAGGAAGAAGGCTGAAGTTTATACTCCTAGCTGGGTGGTCAACTTTATGAATAATTATTGTGACGAAGTCTGGTTTGGGAGAAAAGATGTCTTCAATGTTCAAAAGGGAGAGACTTGGGATCCTGTTAGAGAGAAAATTATATTTCCTGAAGGAAAGACCTGGAAGGATTATGTGGATTCTCCAAGACTTGAAATAACTTGCGGAGAAGGACCCTATCTAGTTTCTAGATATGATGTAGCGACAAGCAAAATTATTAGACACACTATTAATAGGATAGGAATCCTTGATAGGAAACTAAGAATTGTTAATGAAAATACACAAAACAAAGAAGACTGGATCAAATGGGCTATAAGGGCTGTTCAGGCTTCTTATGGTTATGAATACCAGGGCGATAGCCTTTTGATAGCGAGGATAAATGTTCTATTGACCTTTGTAGATTATTATGAGAGAAGATGGGATTGTGATGTGGAAAAAAAAGTTCTTGAGAAGCTTGCCAATATCATTTCTTGGAACCTCTGGCAGATGGATGGACTCACGGATAATGTTCCTTTTGGAGCGCCTGCAGGTGAGCCTGACCAGTTAAGTTTTTTGGAAGTTAGCGAAGAAGAAGAAAGAGAACCTGTGGCCTGTAGGATTTATGATTGGAAGGCCAACAAGAGCCAGACCTATGCATCAATGAAGGAGTTTATATGAAAAAATTTGATTTTGTGGTGGGTAATCCGCCATTTAATGAAACTGTAGAAGGCAGGAGTGAAGAGCCCCCTATTTATCATTTCTTTTATGACGGATCAATAAGCATTGGAAATAATATAACCTTTATTACGCCGTCTAGATTTATATTCGACAGCGGGAAAACTCCATCAAAATGGAATAAAAAAATGCTAAATAGTCCTCACTTTAAAATATTGAATTATGAGCCAGTAGGATCTAAAGTATTTCCTACGACTGATATCAAGGGTGGTGTAGCTATTACTTCATGGGATAATACAAAAACCTTTGAGCCAGTACGAATATTTTATCCTCACAATGAAATCGAAAATATAGTTAGAAAAGTAAAAAATATTACCAGCGATTTTTTTAATATAATTATTTTTTCAAATACAAGTTATAAATACGATAAATTATTTTATGAAGAAAATCCTGACTTTGAAAATAGAGTGTCTGGAGGTTCAAGGAGATATCTATCATCATCTTGTTTCAAAAAATTTCCAGAAGCTTTTTTAGATGATAAAATAGATGAAAATAGTATTGAAATTGTTGGAAGAAAAAATTACAAAAGAACGACAAAATATTTTAATAAAAATTATTTGATTCCACCAGAAAATTTCTACAATTATAAATTGGTGCTTCCTAGTTCTAATGGTAGCGGTATCTTTGGAGAAACTTTAAGCGACCCATTTGTTGGAAAACCTATGGAAGGATATACCGAAACGTTTGTAACATTTGGAAATTTCAGTGAATTTCAAGAAGCAAATAATAGTTTGAAATATATAAAAACTAAATTCGCTAGAGCCATGCTAAATTCAAAGAAAGTTACTCAAGGAAACAAAAATTCAAAAGTATGGGAAAATGTCCCACTCCAAGACTTCACAGAAAACTCAGACATTGACTGGTCACAGTCTATTGCTGAGATTGACCAGCAATTGTACAAAAAATATGGCCTAAGTTCTGAAGAGATTGAATTTATCGAAGAAAAAGTACAGGAGATGGAATAATGACTGAAGCAAAGATTTCTACCACCAAGGAAATTATCCCTATATGCTATGCCTATACTACTCCTGGTGTGACCTACCACGAGGGATGGACAAAGATTGGTTTTACTGAAAGAGATGTAGAAACTAGGGTCAGAGAGCAAGTGGGCACTACTGGCATTATATACAAAATCGAATGGGAGAAAAACGCCGTCTACGAAGGCTCAAACGATACCTTTAGGGATTCTGATTTTCATAAATACCTTGAAAACAATAATATTGAAAGAGAGCCAGGGCTTGAATGGTTTAAGATTGATCCTTTGCTTGCCAAAAATAAATTTGATGAATTTAAGGAAAATAGAGGACTTATAGAAACAAACTTAAAACCTGCTCCTTATATACTTAGGAACGAACAAGCTAACGCAGTAGACATAACAATGAAATATTTTAAAAACCATGATAAGGGAGAATTCCTCTGGAATGCCAAACCACGTTTTGGTAAAACTCTCGCTTCTTATGACCTTTGTATGAAGATGGGTTTTGAGAAAATCTTGATTGTTACAAATAGACCTGCTATTGCGAACTCTTGGTATGATGATTTTGTTAAATTCATAGGTCCAGCTAGTGGTTATTTCTTTATTAGTCGAGTGGATGCCCTTAGGGATAAGAAATTTGTCTTGACTAGAGATGAGTATATGGACAAGGTAGACCTTAATAAGACCAAGGGATTTATAGAATTTGTAAGCCTTCAAGACCTCAAGGGGTCAATCCACTTTGGTGGTGATATTCCAAAGCTTGAGGAAGTTGCAAATATCAATTGGGATATACTAATAATCGATGAGGCTCACGAGGGCGTGGATACCTACAAGACAGACCAAGCTTTTAACCAAATTGAAAGAGCTAATACCCTCCATCTTTCTGGAACACCTTTTAAGGCCCTTTCCAATTTCAAATTTGCAGACGATGCAATCTACAATTGGACCTATGCTGATGAACAAAGAGCAAAAAGAGATTTTGTTTCAGAAGATCTTGGAGAAAATCCTTATGAAACCCTGCCAAGGCTCAATCTTTTTACCTATCAGATTTCAGATATTATAAGAGATGAGCTTGATGATGGGATAGATCTTGATGGAGAAAGTGTTGAGTATGCCTTTGATCTTAATGAATTTTTCTCAACAAATGAGAGAGGAGCCTTTGTCTATGGTGATGATGTGGATAAGTTCTTGGATGCACTTACGGATGAGAATAGAACTAAGTTTCCATTTTCTACACCAGAGCTTAGGGATGAGATAAAACACTCCTTTTGGATTCTAAACAGGGTTGATTCTGCCAAGGCTCTTAAGAGAAAGCTTGAACTAAATCCGGTTTTTAAGGACTATAAGATTGTCCTTGCCGCAGGTGATGGCAAGATAGATGATGAAGTAATTACAGAAGAGTCTTTGGACCGTGTAAGAGACGCTATAAAAAATTACGATAAGACCATTACCCTATCTGTTGGCCAACTTACTACAGGTATAACTGTACCCGAGTGGACAGCAGTCCTAATGCTTGCCAATATGAAGTCTCCTTCTCTTTATATGCAGGCGGCTTTTAGAGCACAAAATCCCTGTCTATTTTCTAATGGAGGCAAACATTTTAGGAAGAAAAACGCCTATGTTTTTGACTTTGATCCAGCAAGAACCTTAGATATTTTTGAACAATTTGCCAATGACCTACATCCTACTACAAGTGGTGGTGGAGGAGACGATGAGACTAGGAAAAGGCAAGTCAGAGAACTTCTAAACTTTTTCCCAGTATATGGGGAAGATGAAGATGGGGTTATGATTGAACTAGATGCAGAAAAAGTTTTATCTATTCCAAGAAAGATTAAGGCTTATGAAGTTGTAAATCGTGGCTTTATGTCAAACTTCCTTTTTGCAAATATTTCGAATATCTTTAGGGCTCCCCAAGAGATAAAAGAAACCATCAAGAAGATGAAATCTTATAAGGAAGGTAAAAAGATACCTATAAATATGGATGATGATACTGCTGATGAATTAGACCTTGATGAAAATGGCCAAATAGATATTCCAGAAGAGAAAATTATATGGCAAGCACAAAAAGTCTTTGGTAAAAAAATTTATAAGGACATAGAATATGGCATAGATCAGGCTCAATCTGACTTAGTTCTTGTGAAAACTCCTAGAAAAACCCAATTAGAAGAGGTCTTAGATACCTATACCAAGCCAATAAGCAAGATTATAGTAGACACGGCTAAGGAAGAATATAAAGATGAAATGGTAAGGTCAACTGAAAGAAAAATTCAAAGGACTATTGAAGATAAAGTTGCTTCTATTGTCAAAAAAGAATTTGGAAACTATGAGATTGAAAGAAATACCATAGAAAGCCAAAGGAAAGAAGAACTTTCTAAATCAAAATCATCAATTGAATCTAGTGCTATTGATAAAAAATATAACGACTTATATGAGTCCAAGTATGATGAATTTAGCAAAAAAGTTAGAGAGGCTGTCAACGATTATAAAACAATCGAAGATTATACTATTGCTACTACTGAAATAATTGAAAATGACAATAGAGAAAGAGAAAAGAAGACTGAAGAAGATAAGATGAGAGACAATCTCAGGGGCTTTTCTAGAACTATTCCTTCATTCCTCATGGCTTACGGTGATTATGATACAAGGCTAGATAATTTTGATAAAATTATTCCAAATGAAGTCTTTCTTGAAGTTACAAGCATAAGTATAGATGAATTTAGGATGCTTAGAGACGGCTATGATTATCTTGATGAAGAAACTGGTGAAATGAAGCACTATGAAGGTCATCTTTTCAATGAACGAGTATTTAATGACTCTGTGAAAGAATTTTTGGATAAAAAAGTTAAGCTTGCCAATTATTTCGATCCAGAAGTCAAAAGGGATATATTCGACTATATACCACCTCAAAAAACTAACCAAATCTTTACACCGAGAAAAGTTGTAAATCAGATGCTAGATCTTCTTGAAAGGGAAAATCCTGGCTGTTTCGATAACAAGGACTTTACTTTTATAGATCCCTACATGAAGTCAGGTTTATATATTGCAGAAATTGTAAAGAGACTTTATAGAAGTGAAACAATCAAAGAAGTTTATCCAGATGGAAAAGATAGGTTAAATCATATCTTTAAAAATCAAGTCTATGGACTAGCCCCAACAGAAATCATTTACAAAATAGCTAGTAACTATATCTTAGGATTTGAAAAAGAGATAGAAATTAAAAAGCATAATCTTAGACTCCTAGATTCTCTTAAAAGTATCAAAGAAGATAGGTTCGAGGAAGACTTAGTTAAATTGTATCCGGAATTGGAAGACTAAAGATAGATAAAGGAAAATTAAAATATAGATTATTTTTCAACTAATAATACCAGAGTTAGAAATAGGCTAGCTCTGGTATTTGTTTTATAATTTTTCTAGATTTTCCTTCTTTTGACACTCAGGGCAAATTCCTGTGAACTCGAAGTTGTGGCCGTTTATTAGAAATCCTGTTTCTTTTTCTATCTTTTCTTCTAGAAAGTGGACTGGGCAGTTTTCTATGACGAACTTCTTCTTGCAAGACGTACAGGTTATGAAGTGCTTGTGCTCATCGTTGTTTAGCTGATAGTAGCTAATGCCGTCGACGTTGGTTGTCTTTAAAAGAATTTCTGCTTCTTCAAGAGTGTTTAGGTTTCTGTAGATTGTGGATAGGTCAAGTTTGGTCTTATCCTTTATTGTTGCGTAAATTTCTTCGGCAGAAATGGGGTTTTCTTCCTTGGCAATTGTTTCTAGTATTAACTTTCTTTGTTTGGTAATTCTTAGGCCCTTGTCCTTAAGAATATTTTCTATTTTCAAATTCTCACCTCTTTTTCATTATACTTTCATTTGACAGATAAAGAAATGATAATATAATGATTGTTGCAAACTGGTTGCAAAAAGAAAAGGAGTTTTAAATGAAAGTTAAAAATATAATAGGAGTTTTAGCCTTAAGTGCAGTTCTTGCTGCTTGTGGAAACAATGCTTCAGAAAATGCAAAGACTGACTCTAACGAGACAAAAGAAGAGATGACCGTAAAGGAAGATAGCAAAGACCAAGCTAAGTCTAGTGAAGATAAGAAGGATTCATCTGCTGAAAAAGCTAGTGAAGAAAATGTAATCTATGCTTCATTTTTCCCAATCTATAATCTTACTAAGCAAATCGCAGGAGATAAGTTTGAGGTGAAATCTTTTACAAATCTTAAGACAGAAAGTCATGGATTTGAGCCTTCTGCAAAGGAAATTGCAGAATTATCTACTTCAAAACTTATGTTTGTAAATGGTGCTGGTATGGAAGAGTGGGAAGAAGCCGTAAAAAACACAGTAGATATTGATATTGTAAATACAAGCGAGGGAATCGATCTTATTAAGGCAAGCGAAGATGATCACGATCATGACCATGAAGACGCAGACCACGACCATGATCATGAAGATGCAGACCATGATCACGACCATGAAGATGGTGAGGAAGGTCATGAACATCACCACCACGGTGAGTTTGACCCACACACATGGCTAGATCCAGCAAATGGTAAGGCTCAAGCTAAGGTAATAGCTGATAAGCTTTCAGAAGTAGACCCTGCCAACAAGGATTACTACATGGCAAATTACGAAAAGATTGCCAAAGAACTTGATGACATAGTTACTGAATACAAGGATAAGTTTAAAAATGTAGATAACAAGAAGTTTATTGTTCCTCACCAAGCCTTTGGCTACCTTGCTCGTGAGTTTGACCTAGAGCAAATCCCACTTAACTCTCTAACATCTACTGGAGAAGCTGATGCTAAGGTCCTTAAGGAAGTATCTGATCTTGCTAAGGCTGAAAAAATTAAGACAGTCTTCTACGAAATGGGCGGTTCTGATAAGGAAGCAAAGACCCTAGCAGATGAAATCGGTGCTGAGGCTAAGCCAATCAACACACTCGAGTTTGCAACTGACGAAGAGCTTTCTTCAAACAAGACCTACCAAGAAATGATCAAGGAAAACTTAGAAGCAATCTACGATTCTCTATCATAGGAGAAAAAAGATTTTACAAAGACTATAAAAAATAAAGAGCCTAGGGGTATAATTAAGTATATGAAATTACTAGAAATTAAAAACTTAAAGTTTGGATATGAAGAAAATTTAATACTAAATGATATCAACCTAGAGCTCGATAAGGGTGACTTCCTTGCTATAAGCGGAGAGAATGGTTCAGGAAAGTCGACTCTAATCAAGCTAATCCTAAAGGCTTTGAAGAAAGATGCTGGAGTGATTAATATCTTGGGTAAGCCTATAGAAGAGTTCGATGAATTCGAGAAGATCGGCTACGTCCCACAGGTAAATGACTCGGCAAAGATTGCCTTTCCAGTCACTTGCAAGGAATATGTAAGTCTGGGACTTTATAAGGAGTTTAATTTCTTAAATATGGCTACAAGGAAGGTAAGGCTTAAGACAGAAAATATCTTCGAATCCCTGTCTATTGAAGACTTGATGGATAGACCCTTCAATAAGCTTTCTGGGGGTCAGCAACAAAGAGTCATGATTGCAAGAGCCCTTGTTTCGACACCAGAAATATTAATCTTAGATGAGCCAACTGTAGGAATTGACGCAAGGCATAAGGAAGATTTCCTAAAGCTCTTGCTTCATTTAAACCAAGATCATGGGATAAGTATCCTAATTATAAGCCATGAGATGGATCTTATTAAGGAATTTGTAACAAGGACAGTAGTTCTTAAGGAAGGGAGGCTAATTAATGCTTAAGTATGATTTTATGTTAAGAGCCCTCCTTGCAGGAGCTATGCTTGCCATAATTATTCCCATGATTGGCGTGGTGATGATAAACAGAAGGACCTCTATGATAGGCGATGCCCTAAGCCATTCCTCCCTTTCTGGTGTGGCTATCGGTTTGATCTTTGGGGTCAATCCCTTGTGGACTTCTTTAATAATATGTGTACTCGCAAGTTTTGCTATTGAGATTATTAGAAGAAGGTTCGACCAATATGGAGATATGGCGACAGCTATAGTGATGAGTGCAGGAATTGGTCTTGCGGCTGTTCTTTCAGACTTCACTCCCGGGGGAACTAGTTTTGAATCCTTCATGTTCGGTTCAATTACGACTGTAGGAAAGGATGACCTTATTCTTATTGGAATTATATTTGTAGTGGTACTTGTAGTTTCCCTCTATTTTTATAATGCCCTCCTATATAATTCCATAAATCCAATGATGAGTAGGCTTTCTGGAGTAAGGACTGACCTTGTGGATTCCTTCTTTACCTTGATTACTGCTATAACAGTAGCGATTTCCGCAAAGACGGTAGGTGCCTTGATGATAACCTCCCTTATGGTAATACCGGTTGCGACATCCCTACTTGTTAGCAAATCCTACAAGTCATCCTATATCCTTTCAATAATCCTATCCCTCCTATTTATGATTTCAGGTATAAGCCTAAGTTTCTATAAGGGAGTAAAACCAGGCGGGGCTATAGTCCTCATAGCCATAGGATTTTTGATAATAGTTTCTCTTCTTAGTCTTATTAGAAAAAAGATTATGGTTAAGAAATAAGATGAAGGTCAAAAGTTATTAGTTATAAAAAAAATTTAAAATTTAATGATATAAATACACGCAGGCATAGTCTTGCTTAGACTGTAGACAAAATCAAAATCCCCCTTATTTCGACCGAACGGAGTGAGTGGAGAAATCTAACGAGATCTCTCCATGCGTTCGTTTCACTCTCTTAGTCGAGATAAGGGTAACTTTGAGATAGAATAATTTTTTAATTAAGATACTTTGTCTACCATCTGGGCAGGCTACGGCCTGCTTTTTTCGTGAGAATTTATGACATGTAAAAGGGGAGGGACTTTATAGTATAGTGTATATATAAGGAAGGTATTATGAAAATTATTATATCACCAGCAAAAAGATTTAAACATTTTGACAATAGAAAGACAGATGATATTTTATTTGAAGAAAAAACTCGAGATCTTGTAGAAAGGATTCAAAAGCTTAGCTTAAATGAAATAGGCAATCTCAACCAGACCAATGATGAGCTAACCGAGAAGGCTTATTTTGATTATAAGGAATTTGACTTTAATCATTTAGATAATCCCGCTCTTTTTTCCTATGATGGCTTGGTTTTTAAACAATTTTCCGAGGAGGACTTTATAGATCCAGACTACTTAAATGAGCATGTCTATATAATCTCAGCCCTCTATGGAGCCCTTAAGCCATATTCAGGCATCAGGGATTATAGACTCTATTTTGATAACAAGATGATCGATCTCTATGATTTTTGGAAGGATGATATCTACAAGGAAGTCTTCAGGGATGGTGAGCTTGTGATTAATCTTGCTAGCAAGGAATATTCTAAAACTATCAGGCCATATCTTAAGGAAGAAGACCAATTTATTACTATAGATTTTAAGGATGAGAAAAATGGCAAGGTCAGGTCAATTGTCGCTTGGACTAAACAGATGAGGGGGAAGTTCCTCAAGGAGATTATTAGCAATAAGATAGAAGATCCAGAAGAGATCAAGAAGATTGAAATCGACGGATACATCTTCGATCCTTATTTGTCTACTGGGGATAATTTCGTATTTGTAAGGAGAAAGTCGTGAGACTCCTCCACCTATCAGACCTACATCTAGGAAAAAATATCGGTTCGTATTTCCTAATCGAAGAGCAAGGCTTTGCTCTAGCTGAGATTATCAAAATTATAAAAGAAGAAGATGTCGATATAGTGATGATTGCAGGAGATATCTTCGATACTATTATTCCAAGTGCGGAGGCCATGGATCTTTATTCTAACTTTATCGAAGAGATAGTTTTTGATTTAGGAAAGAAGGTCCTAGCTGTTTCTGGCAATCACGATTCATCTAAGAGACTTGATATCAACAAGAGATTCTACAGGTCCAATAATTATTATCTAGTAAGCGAATATGACAAAGATCCTATTAGCTTTGAGGATGATTTTGGGAAAGTTAACTTCTATCTCATTCCCTTTATTTCCATAAATAAGGCGAAAACAATCTTTGATTCATCAATAGATAATTTCACCGATGTCTATAAATATGCCCTAGAAGCTATTGACTATAGGGATAGGAATGTGCTTATTACTCATTGCTACGCTTCAAATATGAGTTCATTTGACAAAGAAGTCTATGACGAAGGTCAAAAGCCTCTTACTATCGGAGGAACTGACGCCATGGATGCAAGTTTATTTGAAGGCTTCGACTATGTAGCCCTGGGCCATCTTCATAGGGCTCACTACGTCTTAGACCCTAAGATCAGATATTCAGGGACCTTTATGAAATATTCCTTCGATGAGGAAAATCTTACAAAAACTGTAAGCCTAGTTGACCTTAAAGATAAGGCAGAAATAAGAAAAATCGAAATCCCCTTCTTGAGGGACTTTGTTACAAAAAGGGGAATGTTTGAAGAAATCTTAAAGGAAGAAAAGTCAGAGGATTATATAAAATTTATCCTAGAAGATTCCTATATTCACGAAAATGCCATGGCAAGGTTAAAGGAGAAATTCCCTAGGGCTGTCTCAATCACTTACGCCAACAAGGCTGTATTTGAGAGGGAAGATAGTTACGATGTGGACATAGATGACAAGAATTTGCTAGAGCTTTTTGCAGAATTTTATCACTTCAAGATGGATGAAGACCTTAAACAAAAAGACACCCAACTTATACAAAGGATAGGCTTATGCGACCAAGAAGACTAAAAATGAGAGGTTTTATAACCTACAAGGAAGAGATAGATATAGACTTTACTACTCTTTTCGAGAAAAAAATATTTCTAATATCTGGGGCGACCGGATCAGGCAAGACCAGTATTTTTGATGCAATAAATTTCGCCTTATACGGAAAGGTAGCAAGAGACATATCCGCTGATAGATTAAGGTGCGACTTTTTATCAGAAGAAGATCCCTACACCTACGTATCTCTCGACTTTGAGGTAGGAGAGAGGACCTATAGGATAGAAAGAATCCCAAGACAGGTCGCAAAAAAGACTAAAATCGGTCAAAATATAGGAAATGCAGTAAGTCTATACGATATTACAGATGGTGTGACTCTTCTAAGCGAGAAGAAAACCGAGACAGATGAGATGATTAAAAATATTATAGGTCTCGATGACAAGCAATTCTCCAAGGTAATGCTCCTTGCCCAGGGAAAATTCCAGGAGTTTCTATCTGCCAAATCCACCGACAAGGCCAAGCTTTTGGGAGATATATTTAAGACATATGAATACAAGAACTTCCAAGATAAAATTAAGGAAATGGCTAAAGATAGTATCCAAAAGATGGAATACATAGATAATGACCTCGAAAATATCCTCTCCTATAATGAAGAAATATCCGGACTAATAGATAGAGACTCTATTATAACCCACGATTTTCCAGAAATGGAGAAGGTCATCGAAGAGAGAAAATTAGTATATGAAAATAAGTCTGACCTCCTTAAGGAAAGTGAACAGAATATTGATAAGGCTATAAAATCTGACCTAAGAGATCTTCAAAAGGCTGAATTAGATAATACAAATATAGAAAAATACCAGGAAATAGAAAAAAAACTGAGGGCGGAAAGAGAAAAAGAAAGCGAATACAAAAAGCTAAGAGATTTAATAAGAAAATCAGAGCTTGCAAATAATATTTCTATCTTTGAGAAAAACTACCAAGGCACCCTTACAGATATCGATAAAAACAAGTCTAATCTCGAAATTTTGAAAAAAGATGAGAAAACTGCTCTTAAAACAAAAGAAGAAGTAAGGGGAAAGTACGAAAAGCTTGCCGAGGATAGATTAAAGCTTGATAAGCTAAAAAGAAAAGCAGAAGAAATAGAAAATACTATCCTTTCCTTGGAGAAGTTTAAGGAAGCTGAAATAGCCTACAAATCAATAGAAGAAAGGACAAAGCTATTAGATCAAACTCAAAAGGAAATAGAAAGTCTAGAAAAAGATTTGGCAAAAGAGCGAGAGCTATTTGATCTAAATAACGAACTTTTGGGAGAAATAACTGAAAAGGGAAGGTCTGAGAGTAAGAATCTATCAAATCTTATGGAAAATATCAGAAAAGAAGAGGAAGACTTAAAAATGCTAAGGGAGATAAAAAGCTACGAAGAAAGTCTCCTATCCTTAACCAAAGAAAAGGATAAGCTTGAATCCTCTGAGCTAAAGGCCAAGGAGAATGAAGATTTACTTATAATCAACAAGCTTATCGATAGGACAAACGAAGAGGGAATCTGCCCAGTTTGTGGAAGTAAGCATGATGAGGCAATAGGAAAGCACCCAATAGAAGACTACGACCTTGATAATTTAAGAAAGAGTCTAATAAGTAGTAAGGAAGCTATCAAGCTTCGACAAGATCAAGTCGAAAAAATAAGAAAAGAGATAGTTTCTGATAAAAATATAAACGAGCTTGAGAAAATCCTTACAGAAAACTACAAGAGAAAAGATGAAATTGAGAAAAATA